>QXWW01000023.1 GCA_009911185.1 Lachnospiraceae bacterium | reverse complement strand
AATAAGTACCTCTTTTCTGATTGATTTTAGTATATCTTATTAGCCATTTCTGTTACAACTTTATTATAGCACTTCATCTTCCTGAGTGACAAATATTCGTGTGCTTTTCCGAACAACTCCCGGTGCCGCCACCATTGCATTCATGCAATCACTCCTTTCTCCCAAAATCTTCATCTGTTAGTTCCCTGCCGCATTCCGGACAAAAACAAACTCTATCTTCATCACTGAAATCGCTTACCGTTCCACCTCTGAAGCCAAGGCTCCATTCCCCAGCACACCGATTGATAATCAACTTTCTAAAATCAAACCCTGCCTCGCATAAACGACATCGTTTTACTAAATGCTCAAAATGTCCTCTGGTGGAATAATCCCATTCAATGGTGCCATCCTCATATTGAACAACCCCATTTGCCTTGAAAGTCCATCCACTGGCAGTGTTCTGCATTACCACATTTCCGTCCTCTCCCCGGATACAAAGAAATTCCCCGACACCCTTATTTCTATATACCTTTCCCTGTTTAGGTGTAATTCTTATTCCGCTCATGCAATACCTCCGTTAATCCTGTGTTAATGCCCACATTTCCCAAATTTCAACTTCACACATCTTCGTTGCCGCACTTGCCACAATAGGATTTTCTGACTTCGCTTTCTCGCAGTGAAAACAAAATCTTTCAACCACTTGTGCCAAAAGCTCATTTGTCTTCTGATCTGTCCTATTCATTCAGATGCCCCCTTTGATAAATCTTTCTTAACCAAATCATCCAGTGTGACACCGAAGAAATCTGCCAACTTCTCTAAATTTTCAACTGATATTCCGCTCTTTCCTGCCTCAATAAGAGATAGAGAGCTTTTGTTCTTTAGAGCTAACAGCTCCCCTATCTGCTCCTGTGTCATTCCATGCCCCAAACGAAGATACCGTATATTTTCTGCATACTTAGGGATAGGCGGTCTCAAATCTCTCAATACTAAATCATCAAGAGTTACTCCGAAATACTCCGCTAAACGAACTATCATTTCTATATCTGGCTTTCTTTCCCCAGTTTCCCAATTACCAATCGTTGCACGACTTAACCCCATTTCTACTGAAAAATTTTTTTGGCTAAATCCTTTCCGCTCACGCAGATATTTCAAATTCTGTGCTAAATACAAATTGTCACCTCCTGCCACCTCAAAGCATACATCCAGATTGGATTACTCTTTGGATTTGGATTTGTTTTCGGATTGGATTACGGACACTCTTGTTGTCACTTGCTGTCAAATGCCCGCAATGGGTATGTAAATTTTTTTGCTCTTATGTGCCAATGATACCGCCGGACTGTCCTTGCTTTTTGCTCGCTCCAATGATACCGCCAACCCTTTGAGCCTTATAATCACAGATTTTTCTTTATCCACAATTTCATGTTCTGTGCAATTTGTTCTAACTCTTCTAAATTCCGAAGAACCTTTTCCATATCATCTTTTTCAGTTTCATCGATTACTCCATCTTCTGTAATGTCGAGTAACAATTCTTTTGTTTCCCCTAACTTCCTGATTGCTGATAATGTTCTGATAGTAATACGGTCAAGGTCTGCTATTTCTGCCTGGGGTATATCCTCACCAAGAGGACATATGTTTTTGCAAAAATAATTTTTTAGTTCCGGAGCATTATATAAATCCGCCATCAGATGAATTTCTTCTGGATATGGATTGGCTATTCCACTCTCAATCCTGTAAAGCCGCCCCCTGTCGATTGACATTATGTCAGCAACTCCCTCTCGACTGCTCAACTGTTCGTTGTGTTTTGCCGCCTCACAACGTGCTTTATAAAATACGTTGGAGATTGTCTTCGCTGTCACATTTGCCATTTTTCTTTTCACCTCCATGTTCTATAATCTAAATGTTAAATCATTTGTTCTTGATTGGGACATTTTCGATTAAAAAAAGGTCATCTGATTCATAGTTCAATGCCTTTTTGATGCTAAGTGCAACATCCAGTGAGGGATTTTTATTATTAGAGTTATTCTCTATTTGCGTATAATGCACTCTTGAAATTCCTACTATATCGGCTAACGCCTGTTGTGTTAGGTTATTTTTTATACGTTCTCTTTTTAAAATTGTTCTCATTTAGCAACCTCCCGTCCCAATTACTAACATCACATTTTTATATTAGTCCCGATTAGCAACATTGTCAAGTGCTTTTTGTTTCTTATTGGGACTTCTTTAAAAATATGTTGCTATCAGAAACTTTTTGTTTAAAATATAATTAAAGGAGGAAACAAAGATGCTTTCATTAAAACTAAAGCAGTTACGTAATAAAGCAGGATTAACCCAACAAGAACTGGCTGACGCTTTAAACATATCAAGATCTACTATAGCCGGTTATGAGGCAGAGCGAAAACAACCATCCTATGAAATGATGGTTCGTCTTTCACGTTTTTTTAATGTATCTACAGATTATTTGTTAGAAGCAGGTCTTTTTGAGCCAAAAACTTACGAGCTTATTTCTATATACAGATTGGTCATTATAGATAAATTATACGAACATGGCTGTTTGTCTACTGAAATGAGAAAACGACTTAAAGAATGCCCCGTTGATACATGTGTTGAACTATTATCTGCTTATATATCTGACGTAAAAGGGGATATGAACTCCATACATTTTTGCATCAAAGAACACTTGGGTAAATTAGGGGAAAAACTATATCATACATTGACCAAAGAACAACTTGACAGTCTTCCGTATATAAGATTTGATGAAATCCCTATTAATCGGGTTCAATCTGAAATTATAGAAGATATTGAAAGTCTACCATTTGATGAACAAAAAAAAATAAGAGATTATATTACTATGTATCATAAACTAAACCCATCTGTTGCAGCAGATGAACAATTACCAACAGGAACCGACAACCCAAAATAATACCCTTCGTGTGGTACCGAAGGGAAAAGTAAAATAAAAGGAGAATAATATATGGCTTTAATTAAATGTTCAGAATGTGGAAAAGAAATTTCAGATAAAGCTCCTGCTTGTCCTAATTGTGGTATGCCATTGCGGAGCGAGGATCGCGGCACTTATAACGTAATAGTAACTAGAGAAAATCAATGGTTTTTAATTAATCCCGCAGCAACCATAACAGTAGATAATGTAGGTAAATATGAGTTAAAAAATGGAAGCAGCATCAAAATTCCTCTAACAACCGGAGAGCATACTCTATTATTTTCTTTAGGTCCCCGAAAAACCGAAGCAAAGATCAATGTTACAGAAGACATGAAAATTACCATGAAAATGAATAGAACAACTGGAGAAATTAATGTAACCGGCTATAAAGTAGATTCAAAGACCAACACTCCAAATATCTCCATTGGGATCGGAGGCAGTTTTTTCAAAAACTAAAAATTTATATTATAGATTTTTAGGAAAGGAGAGGCACTATGCCCACCTATAAATACACCCTAAAAAACGGAAAAACCATGTGGTATGCTGCCTTTAATTATACGGACTGGACCGGGCAGAACAAACATAACTGCAAAAGAGGATTCAAGACACAGAGAGAAGCCAAGGAGTATGAGCGGTCGTTTCTGGATCAGGAAAAGAACACAAGCGACATACTTTTTCTTCCCTCGTAGAAAATTATTTAGAGGACATGGAACACCGGCTGAAGCCTACCACAATGGAAAATAAACGGTTTATCATCGAAGGCAGGCTGAAAGTGTGCGATATTGATACAATCAAAATCCGCAAATGGCAGAACGAATTGATTTCATATCGTGATGAAAATGGGAAACCATTTTCCCAGACCTACCTAAAAACTGGTCAATAATCAATTATCCGCTCTGATGAACTATGCAGTAACTCATTACAGCCTTGCATTTAACCCATGCAAAGCGGCCGGCAGTATGGGAAAAAGCAAAGCGGAAGAAATGCATATCTGGACGCAGGAACAGTATGAGAAGTTTTCCGGCGCCATTCAAAAATCATCTGTAAAGCTGGCTTTTGATATGCTGTTTTATACCGGTATGCGGTCCGGGGAGCTGCTGGCGCTTACCCCTGCAGACATTCTCCCCACAAAGCGAGTAGATATCAATAAAAATTATGCAAAAGTAAAGGGCGAAGAGCTGTTTCTGGAACCGAAGACGCCAAAAGCAAAGCGGTGTATATCCATTCCGGATTTTCTGTATGACGATATTCACGAATACATATCAAAGCTATATGGAATTGGCAAAGGGGACAGAATCTTCTATTTCACAAAATCCGCTTTGGAAAAGGAGATAAAGCGGGCATCCGAAAAGGCAGGACTACAGCCAATCCGAGTACACGACCTGCGGCATAGCCACGCAAGTATGCTTATAGAGCTGGGTTTTAGCCCACTGGAAATAGCTGACCGCCTGGGACATGAATCTGTGAAGACTACTCTTGACACCTATTCCCATCTGTACCCGGACAAGGATCAGAAGCTGGCCGACAGGCTGAACCAGTTCCGCAAGACACTGCCGGAAGAAAATCCTTGAAACTCTACACAGATTGTGGTATATTGAACATAAAGAAGGACACCTGCTGGTAACAGGTGCCCCATAGGAACCCACTCCAAAGGTGGACTTCCCAAGCGGGTTATTTACCTCTCAACGAGAGGCGCCCGTCCTGGTTGCGACAGGGCGGGCATTATTTTTTTCGCTTGTGTTCCTTATCTCTTTCGAGAAAGGCAAGCAACGCTATAACAAAGCTACCAAAGGCAATCAGCAAGCCGATTATCCCTATAAATATCAAAATGATATCAGCAGCAGTCATTGGCGCCACCTCCCCTCCTATGTATTCCGGTAAGCCGGTCATTAAGCTTGGGAGGCTACCACCCCTGTCATGGGTTCCATATTGGAATACTACCACAGTTCGACAGGAATTTCAATCGGATTCTCTTTTCATGGAATATATGGAAAGCATTCAAATATCAATCTCAAAACAATCTCACGAAGCAAAAAGAAAGACTGGAAAGCATTGATTTTACGCACTTTCCAGTCCAAATGTCCGTTATTCGAACTCGACTCTTCCTAACTAATTTCGTTTAGGAATTATTCTCTGTCGAGTATGTGAATCCTTTGATTATTTGATATATCCATATTATCCTGCCTATTTGAACTAATGTTATCATTTTATTATCGGTGTTGATAACACTTGCTCTGTAACTGCGGATAATAGCTATATGCTATGACTTAAATTATAAACACTTCTGCTAAATAGGTCAACGCATTTTTCTAAATTTAAAAGCATAAATTCTTATATTTATTTTTTCAAAAACTTTTTCACAACATCTCCTGCTCCATATCTTGCCATTTGCACAATCAAGCGTTCTAGCAGTGCATCATCTATTTCCTGTTTAATCATCTTATTATACTCTTCTCCATTGACTCTTGCATATTCTTCTGTATAAAGCGAAGTGAGATTTTTATAAAAATCATAAATCATATTCATTGACTGTTTATTAGCAAATACTCCCTTTAATTTCTCGTTTCTATGGACAAAATCCATATTTTTAAATTCTTTCCCTAAAAATCCTAATACATAATATGGTATTGGTGTTCGATTATCTTCGCTATTTTTTTTATCCGCTTCTGCTTTATTAAATAAGAGATATAACTTAATCATATTATCAATCGTCAACAATTGATCTATATTTAATGAAAAATCTTTATAATAAGGACTATTTAACTTTAAAACGGAACTACCCTTAGTAAAAGCATAAAATCCGTCTTTTTCAAAAGCAAGAAATACTTTCAACAACTTTTCCAATGGTATCATATAATTTTTTATTTTAGAATCGTCTATGTCAAACAGTTGAAATAACTCTTTGCTTTTTTGTTTCAATTCCACAAACTTTAAACGATCCTTGAATTCTACATTAAATTTATTTTTATCACTGGGTTTAACCAGTAATAAAATTCCCCTCTTCCTAAACTCGTTCTGAATATTACTAAAATAATTGATTTTAGAAGCAAATGCTTTTTCATCTATCCCGTTTTGACTGTTTGTATATTTTACAATACTTTTGTCTAACCCCTCTTTACTCTCTTTTGTTTTTTTATCAAACACATATACTTTTACTAAAACAAATGTCTTTTTATACTCCTCATATAACTCATCTACATTGCAATGAGAAAGCACCTCTGCAATAGAATTAATTGTCTGACATCCATTTACTATTTGAGGATTTTTCAACTTAAATCCATACTGATTCCGAACCCTATCAGAACCAGACGACACTTCTGACCCCCTAAGTGTTTCACATTTTTCACATATTAAAGTAATACCATTATTATAATAGAAAAAATTTTCTCTATCTGTTGGCGATTGAAGCGTTTTAATTATCCCATTATTAATTCCTTGAGTTCCCAAAAATTCTCTGACATTTTCTTCAAACAATTCATAATTATGTTTGATCGCATCTTTATACAACGTATATAAATCAGCCACATTGACCATAATGAATCTCAAATCAATCATCCAATCAAGCCCATAATCTTTTGGTCTTACATCTAAAGAAGTGGCTGAAACTCTAGTAGTCAATTTTGCTGTGAATGATATTCTGTTTGTAAATCTATCACCATAATAAATATTTTTTATATCTGACAATTTATAATATTTAACCCCAATGAAAGCTTTCACTCTTTCATCTGAAAATGAAAACTGTTCTATCAAGGTTTCAACATCTCCATTATGCAAATCATTTGTCACATAAAAATGTAACCATATTTTATACTCACTATCACTATGTACTCGATCAAATATTCTTTGTAACTCTTCTGATCTTTTATAATTTCCTGACATTAATATACTTAATGGAGAATTTAAAAAATCAGCAACATCATTTCTATCCACACTTGTTGAGTCATCATAATATTTATTTTGAATTATATATAGTTCTTTTGTATCTTCATAATGCACAAAACAGTCTATACCTTTGTCTTGAATATCAGTTACATATGACGATATTATTTCTTCATCCAAACTATACAATCTACTTAATACCCAATAATTAAAAGCATACTCATCTCTTTGGATTTTATCATCTATATATCCATATTCTTTTTGTATTAGCTGAATATCTTCTTTTATTTGTTCTCTAAAATCACTCATCGTATCCTCACCTTAGTTATTTTATAGTATTTCTAAACATTATAACAATTTTCCCAAGTTATGCAAAGTCAAAAACCGTCTTAAAATTTATCTTTCATAACTAAATGCCATTTTCTTAATCATCTTTTTTTACATCCTCAATAATATTTTTCTTCAATGCTTCAATAGTATCTTTATTTTTTTTCAGAATTCCCAATTGTCTGTATGCTTTTTCCCTTAAAATTTTCAACCTTTCGATTTTAGGCACTTCCTGTCTTATCAAGTCGGCATTTGTATCTTCCAGATTGATAAGCACAACTAATTCTTCCGCTGAAGCAAAATCTCTGATATTCGGTGTTTTTCCGCTGATTCCCTTTTCACTTCTCCATTGCGCTGCCGTTTTCCCAAACAAAGCCATATTAAGAATGTCTGCTTCTGAAGCATATGTATATGCCATCTCCTGTGGAGATAGTGTCGGCGTTATCAGAAATTCCTTTACCGCATCTGTATGAATACGATAATTTATCTTTGAAAGTTCCCTTTTCGCATCCCATCCAATCGCCAATCGGTTCGCTTCGTCTTTTTTTAACCTTTGGTAATCCTTAATAATATAGAGCTTAAACTCTGGTGAAATCCACGATGCGAACTCAAAAGCAATATCTGTATGAGCATAAGTACCGCCATATCGCCCAGATTTTGATACGATACCTATTGCGTCTGTTGCTTTTATCCACTGCTGCGGCGTCAACGTAAACGCATTATCTCCCGATTCTGCTTTAAACCTATCGAATTCGATAGGTTTAAAATTAGGATTATGGATTTGTTCCCACAAGCCCAAAAACGAAATTGTAGAATGATTACGCATCCAGTTTGCAACCACAATGAAAGCATTATCTGAATTTTTATATTTTGCAATATCCGTAAGAGAAATATAAGCATCCTCATTGACAACGTCGCCCATCACTCTGATTTCTGTTCCGTTAGCGTCTATTTTCATGTTCTTCATTGTTTTTCATTATCTCCTTCTGCTATACTACAACAGGCAAACCATTATGTATTCTTCTTCATCTTCTTTTACCACTTCAAAACCTAATTTCCGATACATATTAACTGCATAATTCGCTTTCTGTACGGATAAAGATGTCTGCTTATATCCCTTATCTTTCAGGAATTGCAACATTTCTTTCATAAGTGCCGTACCTAATCCAAAGTGTCTGTATTCCTCATACAGCGATATGGCAAGTGAAAGCGTTTCGTCATCAATATGTCCGTAATCATTCATAATACGCACCCATACCGCACCCACAATCTTTTCTTTTATTTCTGCAACCAAGCACCAATCATCCTCTTTTCCAAAATCAGCAACATATACTTGCATCTCTGGCTGTTTGATGATAGACTTTGACGGCTTTTCCGTTCCCTCTGGAATAAAAATCGCTTCATACAGAAAGTCAGGCAATACTGAATACTCACTTTCTTTGATTTCTCTAATCCGATAATCCATACTCATATAACCTCAAAAATGTCAAACAATAAAATTAACCACACCATATATCAAATGGCAAATTGTAAAAATAGAAATCGGAACAATTGCCATTCTATTTTTCCTGTCGATAGCAAAAAATAAAAATGCCAAACATGGCAGAATGGTCAGCCCTAAAATAACAAGTGCATTTACTATGCCGACATAATAAACTATCCAACTTATAAAATATAATAAACAGCAGCCTGCCGAAATAAACACCAAGGGAATTGCGCATAATTTGGAGGCTTCTCTATTTCTAAAAATACATAAGGCAACAACTATCAATACTTGACATACAGAAGCTACCGTATCAATTGTTTCTGTAATTGAATTTGCCCTTAATATATCGTTTGGCGCAGGGATAACAAACCAAATAAAGTTGGGTATCATTATAATCAAGAACAATAACAGTCCCCAAATATCAAATTCTAGCTTATATCTTTTCAACCTTAAGACAACTCCTTTATTTTTGAATACATCTTCATATCAATTGCCTTACCATTCTTCAAAGCATTACTTCTTAATGTACCCTCATATTGAAATCCTGCTTTTTCAAGCACTCTGCAAGAGGCAATGTTATAAGCAAAAGGCTCGGCAAAAATACGGATAATATCGCTTTTTCTAAATACATATTCACATATTTGTCTGACAGCTTCAGTCATAATACCTTTACCCCAATACTCTTCAGCAATATAATATCCTAACTCGGCAGTTCGCCTATGAATATTGCCCTGACGAAAAATACCGATACTGCCAATCGCTATACTATCTACGGTAATAGCAAAGGCAAAGGTTTCATTCTCATCTGCTGACAACATAGCGGAAATAAAATCTCTTCCATCCTGTTCAGTATAAGGATAGGGTAAACCATCACGAAGATTATCCTGCACTTTTTTATTTGAAAGAGCCACCGCTAAATCTCTTGCATCTGATAACTCCCATTTTCTTATTCTGCATTTCATTTTCTAACACCTCTCATGCAACGTCGTATTATAATCTGCTTTCAATTTTTTCTCCATGATTTCATAAACCAACTTCACATCATTTTCCAATTTATACATCCCATGCCCCACAGTTTTATAACCTCTATGCTCATATAAACATGCTGCGGGAAGCGAAGCGTCTAAAATAGCCGTATCATACTTTTGGGCAATTTTCTTTTCCAAACAATTCATAATATGCGAGCCACAACCTTGATTTTGATAAAAGGGCAACACATATACGCCTGTAATATGATTGCCATCAAAACAGCCTGTTCCGACAATCACATCGTTATACACCAACACTCCCATATTCCCAGACGCTATTTCTTCTAAGATATGTTCTTTACTATGGTGTTTACAAAAGAAATCCACCACTTCTTTTGGGTAATATTTAGGATATACTGTTTTAATAGCTGTATGTAAAACATTGTAAATTCCATTTGCCATGTCAGAAGTTGCTTCTACATATTTCATGCCTTTCCTCCGATAAGCTATCATTCATTCTAATTCTCTTTGTCAATTATACACAAAAGTATCAACTTTTTCAATTCCCCTAACTGCTTTTATTTAGGCTCATGCGGCACTCCTGCATACCGCAGAAGTGCCATACACCGCTTATAAATAAATTATCTCACACTCCACAACTTCCCGTACACATACCCGAATGTTATTTATCCTTCCAACCCACTCAAGCTGATTTTCTTCTTTTAGCTGTTCTGTTACTCCCTGCCTGTCGGCATATTCCTTTACCAACCGAGAAAACATATCCTCTGCCTGTTCATCCACGCTTGCAAGATATTCGTTCAGCCTGTCGCTTGTAAGAAGATTAATATAAACAAGCTGTTTATTCTCTTTGAGATACTGTAAATGTCGCTGCCCCCATATCCCAATAGGCTTTTCTTCTTCGGGAGGTAATGCAAGCTCTGGGAGATAATAGTCGCCTTGTTTTACATACCAAAGACCGTTTTTTTCATCATAAATCCTGTTTTCCATAATGTTTCCTACCTTTTCTCTTGATTATTTCTAAAGCGTTTCCCTCGCTGTTTAGACTACTGTACTGCTTTTGCCTGCTCTAAAAGATTGTCCATCTGCTTACTGCCAAGTGATTTTTTTTAGCAGCTTATAGTTTCTGTTTTCCGCACGTAGATATTCATTTTCTCCTGCCAGTTTCTCATTCGTTTTTGTTAATCTGTCATTTTCACGGTGTAAATTACTGTTCATGATATTCAGCTGGTAATAGCTGTCATACGCTTCAAAACATCTGATAAGAGCCGTTTTAACAAGCGATTTCAGCCTTTGTATCAAAGGCTCTGCCACCTTATTTTTATATGATTTTGCCGACATTAACCCCTGTGGCTCTGGTAACTGGTATTCTGAAGAAGTATCAAGCACCTGCTCAAGTGTTTTTAAGTTCTCCATTCCTTTGTCGTAATTCTGTACCCTGTTGGATAACACTTGAAATTCCTCTTTTTTCTCTAAAATCTGTCCTTCAAGCTGAACAACCTCTTTTTCCCGCTCCTGCTTTTTATAATCAAGGACGGATAAATGTTTTTCATGTGTACCCTTATGCTCCCATTCAATACCGTGCCGCTCCATGACTGCGGCAAGCTGTTCCTTTTCGGACTGTACCCACTGGCTCCACTCCGTATCGCCACGACTGCCGCCTTTAAACCCCTGCACCGCCAACGCCTGTTTCAAAGACACCCTCGTATCAAGTCCACGTTTGCTGCCTGTCGTAAATGGAACAAAATCAATGTGCAGATGCGGTGTTGCTTCATCCATATGCAGATGAGCAGAGAACACATAAAGGTTGGGATTTCTTTTTTGAAACTGCTGATAATATTCGTCTAAAACCTGTCTGGCAAGGTTGCCATTCTCACTCCCTGTCCCCATGTTCTCCTTATCGCCAATCTGCAAAATCAACTCATGGAATGGCTTTTCCTGCTTTGAGTTCCGTATCTTCTCGTAATAATCCGCTATACGGCGGTCTGCCCTCGTCTGTTTCTCATTATATCTCTGTAACGCTTCATCAAATAATCTATGATACACGTTCTTTATGCTCTCGTTGCAATAATCTACATTAAGGTGGCTACGCTCACCGTCAACATTTTCTGCTTTAAATTTACGGCTGTTATGGTTGACCGAGCCTTTCCCCACCATTGCGCTAATCGTCCGTCTTATAAAATCACATCCTTTCTTTTCGGCTGGTAGGCTTTGTTACTTTCCCGAAAGTAACGCAAAAGCACTTTTGTCTGCTGCGCCAACAAAAATGCAACCTGCAAGCAGGTTTTGCGCTCTCCGAGGGGGTGAGCGAGTGCCAGTGGCACTCATGCTGCGAACCGACCGAGCCGGCAGGCGAGACAGGGCAGCTTTTTGAAAAAAGCTCCCTGCACCCCGCAAAAACTTTGTCCGTGACGGTGTGTGACGATAGTGACGGTATTTTTGACACCGCACCCACTCCTAAAAATATCGTCACACCGTCACATATCGTCACGCCTATTTCAGCAAAGTAAACCTCACTCTGCGTTCATTACGGCTACGACTATTCTCATAGCAAATACTATATTCATCCAGTAACCGCCCTGCATTGACGTTCAATTTTCTTGTAAGGGCGTTTGGCTGCATATCAACACCAAGATACCCACACAGCTCTGTCGGAGTGCCTTCCCATGCTTTACCGCCCGAAGAAAAATTTTCTGCAATTTTTTCAAGCAACGGCTCTGGCGGCTCTTTCCAGAGTTCCGTATCCGCTCTTTCCAAGTCCCATACCAGCGTTTCCGTATTGCGGACAAGGTACAGCTTCTGGTCTTGCTGGTCTCTGCCCGATATTTCAAGCGTGGCGGCATTGCCAGTACGTTTCTCTTTCTGTAATAGGAACGCCCCGTCAGCCGCCCCAAGCAATCCAGTAGTCCCCGAAATCATATCAAACTTATCATCCGACCCCTGCTTTCTGGTATGGTGGACAAGCAGGATACAGATACCGTAGCGGTCTGCAAACTGCTTGAGTTTCGTAATGATTTCATAGTCATTTGCATAACTATAATTATCACCGCCGACTTCCCTCACCTTTTGCAGCGTATCAATAATAATCAGCCTTGTATCGGTATGCTTTTTCATAAACTCCTGCAACTGCCCATCCAGTCCATTTCCGAGATTACCCGCCGAAACAGAGAAGAATAAATTGTCTGCCCCGTCCGTGCCGAACATACGGTACAGCCTTTCCTGCAGGCGGCGGTAATCATCTTCAAGGGCAAGGTACAGCACCGCCGCTTTGCGGGCAGGGTAATCCCATAAAGGAATCCCCCTGCTGATATGATAGGCAATCTGCGCCATCAGAAAGCTCTTGCCGAGCTTCGGCGCACCAGCGAAAAGGTAAGTGCCAGTGTAAAGCAGACCGTCAATCAGCGGCGGCTTGCTTGGATATACCGTATCATAAAGCTCTGCCATAGATACCGTTTCAAGCATTTTGCTATTGTTTTTCGGCGGGTTATTGGATATACTGTTATTGTTTACATGATGTGGCTGCCTTGTATCTGCGCCAACAGATACATTCGGGGCAGTCGACTCTTTTTTATTCGCCATTCTCATCTTCTCCTTTCAGACCGCCGAGAATAACGGCAATCAATTCGATAGTGTCAAGCAGTTCCGCATCCATACCGTTCCCCGCTTCAATCCTCTGTAATTCCGTAAGAACAGCGACAAGCTCATTGCGCAGAGCTTTATATACTCTCGGATTGCCCTGCACAACTACGTCTTGGCACAAAAGCCGCCTTGTAATATAATCCTGTTTGGTAAGCCCAGAAAGCCGTACCGCTGTTTCAATCTGCTTATCTTCTTCTGGCGACACCCGAAAGGCAACGGTTTTGTTTCTCCAACGGTTACAGTTATCCAAGTTCTTAGCTGACATATCAAATGTCCCCCTTTCCTAAATCGTCTAGCCTGTCTGCCATCTCTGCCTGCTTTGACGGAAACAGGTGTGCATACCTATAAGTGATTTCTATGCTCTCATGCCCTACACGGTCAGCAATCGCTACTGCCGAGAATCCCATGTCAATTAACAAGCTGATGTGGCTTTGGCGCAAATCGTGGATTCTTATGCGCTTTACGCCCGCCGCCTTTGCCCCTCTGTCCATCTCGTGGTGGAGGTAGCTTTTCGTTACCGTGAAAATACGGTCTTTCTTCTTTAAGCCATACAGCATACTGATATATTCTTGCATTTCCTCACAGAGAAACTTCGGCATCTTGATTGTGCGGTTGCTCTTTTTCGTTTTCGGGGAGGTAATCACATCTTCGCCATGCAGACGCTGATAGGATTTATTAATCGTAACCGTTTCCTTGTCAAAGTTAAAATCTGCTACGGTCAATGCAAGTAATTCTCCCTCACGGATTCCGCACCAGTAAAGCATTTCAAAGGCGTAAAAGGAAACAGGCTTGTCCATCATTTCATCCGCAAACTTCTTATATTCCTCTTTTGTCCAGAACAGCATTTCCTTGTGTTCCTCGCTCCCCATGTTGCCCGCCTTTGCCGCAGGGTTGGAGCGGAGGTCATAATAGCGCACCACATGGTTGAAGATTGCGGAAAGCTGGTTGTGGACTGTTTTCAGATACATCTGCGAATAAGGATTCCTCTTTTCATCACGGTAGGCAAGCAGCTCATTCTGCCATGCAATAATTTCCTTTGTCCCAATCTCGCTAATTTTCATCTTCCCGAAATAAGGGAGAATCTTTGTGCGGATGATATGCTCCTTTGTCAGCCAAGTGTTCTCCTTCAGTCGGTTCTTTACGTCATTTTTATAAAGCTCCGCAAAGGATTCAAAATCCATGTCAAGGTCAGCGGAATTCTGCAACTGGAACTTCCGCTCCCACTCCTGCGCTTCACGTTTCGTGGCAAATCCACGCTTGCACTTCTGTTTCCGTCCCCTTTCCAGTTCACATACCTTGCCATCACATACCATGTGCCGTTGCCCTCATTCTTAAATACTGGCATTTAACCCATCTCCTTTCCCTGTCTTTCTCCTGCCCCGTAGAGCCTTTCCTCAAAATACTGGCGGTTGACACGCCCTGCAATCGTGATAAAGCCTTTCTGTTTCAGCTCGTCATTTAATTTCTTAATGAGCTTGTAAGCATATGGCTTTGACACGGAAAGCTCCTGCGCCACCTCGTCTGCACGGATAAATTTGTTGTCCATACAATCTCTCCTTTCATTTCTAAGCGTTTTTGCTTAATTCTTTTTTGATTATACTAAGCATTTCTGCTATTGTCAATAGGCTTGCGAGAAAATATTAAACTATTTTGTTTCGCTTCTATTGACTTTATCTAAACATATATGCTATACTCCATGTAAACATATGGATAAGGAGTGAAACACTATGGCAATAGGCGAAAGAATACATTTTTTCCGCATTATGCGGGGCATGACACAGAAATATCTCGGTATGCTTGTCGGTTTTCCCGAACGGAGCGCAGACGTGCGTCTGGCTCAATACGAAACAGGCTCACGCAAACCTAAATCAGAGCTTACCGCTGCACTGGCACAGGCTCTTGACGTTGCGCCGCAGGCTCTTGACATCCCCGATATTGACAGTCAAATCGGGCTTATGCACACCTTATTTGCCCTTGAGGACATTTACGGTCTTACCATCAGCGAAACAGACGGAGATGTCTGTTTAAAAATCAGCAAGGACAAGGGCAAAGCCGCTGAAGAACTTCTGCAAATGCTTACCGCTTGGCAGGAACAGGCTGCAAAGCTCTCCGCTGAAGAAATCAGCAGGGAGGACTACGACCAATGGCGGTACAATTACCCGAAGTTTGACACTACGCAGCGTTGGGCGAATGTCTCCTCTAAGGAATTAAGCGATGCCTTAGTCGAAACATTCAAAAACAAACTAAAAACCGATTGACAAGAACGCCAAAAACGCCCTTAGCCATGAGTTACTACCCACAGCTAAGGGCGTTTCTAATATGGATTTATTCAGAGTATGGCTCTGAACACCAGTCATGCAAACCGCCTTAAAATCATTCTTCCACCTGCAAACCACTTATCCGTAAGAATAATCGCACTTGCATGACTGTTATCAATTTGTTATCAAAAGACCTTTTAAAATGCCGCAAACCCGCATAAATACTGAATTTACTAAGCATTTTTGTTTATTCGAACTCGGTTTAGTGTTTTTTACTCATACTACATCTTGTTATTTATATTTTCATTTTTACCACATATAGTTATATAATCAATAGTGTTTTTCCGCTTCACTGGTTATTAGTACGTTTTTGGTACGCTGAAAGCTGCTGAATTGATGGTTTACAAATAACCCAAACAATGCTATAATCTAATCATAGAAGGAACAACCGCCCACAAGGGGTTGACCGAATTAAAGAGATAGCAATGCCACCCTGAACCGACCAAAGTACAAGGGTGGTTTTGCTATGTATGACTACTTACAAAACGTAAAAACGAATGTAAGCAACGCCAAAAGGAATAGACCAAAGGTCATCAAATCCTTAAAATCAAAATGATTTTTCATAGGCATCACCCCCATCCTTTTAGGAATGAGGTCAACACACCCTGTAACACGATTGTTCCATGACAAGATTCTACCACATTCTTTTAGTTCTGACAACTCATATAAGCCCCATATAGCCACACAAACACATTCAGCGGTAAATTGTAAGGGTAAAGCAAAACACCGCTAAATGACGGTGCTATCAATGCCACAATCAAGCCCAACCGCCAAATAGTTCCAACATGATTTCCTGATGTGTTGGGTACACTGCCGGAACACCGCTTGAAGAATATTCCGTTGTAACACCTGTTTGGGTCACTTTGAGTTTTGAACCGGGCTTGATTGTAATGTCAGGTGAAAGGAACAGCTTGACCGCCTGTGAAACAGTGGCAACCGTTCCAGTCTGAACCGCTGCTGCAATACTTTCAAATGACAGGCTGCAAGGCTGATTCTCCAAAACAACCACTTCCTTGTAACTGGTCAGGGCGGTATTGGGGTCTTTCACTTTCTTGTATTCTGTTACCGTCACCATTCCCTTATATGTGCTTTCAATGGCTTTTCTTGCTGCCCTTTCCGCTTTTTCAATAGCATTTCCCATTGATTACCCCGCCTTTCTTTCGTTGAGCATATCAGCATGAACCTTTTCAAATTCCGCAAGTGCCTTTTTGTGGATTTCAATAGCGTATGTATATGATATGTCTATTTCTTTGGCTGCAACGTATATACTTTTATTCTGCACATACACCTTAAAGAGCATCTGCACATACTTTACCTTATGCAATGCCTGTATCTGCTGCATTACCTGACATTCATGCTCATAATATGCAGCCACTTCTTCATCAATGTGTTTCTCAATATCTGCCATTTTCGCCACCGCATCAGCCATTCTGTCAACCTTTGGGGTTGTCTGAACCTTTACCGGGTTCACTGGTGCGGTTATGGAAGTAGCCATCTCCAAAAACATCTGCTTCTGTTCCTGAAGCTGTCCTATTCTCGTTTTCATAAACTGTAATTCTGATAAATATTCCTTTGCAGTCATTCCATCAGCCCCTTTCATTCAAAAGCTGTTCCAGTTCCGCTATTTTCTTGTCCTGTTCATCTGTCCTGATACCACTTAGAATCACGTTACAAGTTGCTGTGATACTATTGGCGGTCTTAGTGTCGAGTTCGCCCTTATAGGTCATGTTTGCCACCTTTGCCAATGCTTTCCTGATGTTGTCCGGGGTATCAAGTTTAAGGTTTCTTTTCGCCATACCATCACCCGCTTTCTTCTTCCAAATCATCAATAATAATGGTTATATCCTTATTGTTTGGGTGCTGTTCAGACAGTTCATTTAATGCATTCAGTGCATCATCAACGGATTCACAAGTACAGGTTGCGTATGTGACACCGCTGCCGGGCTTGCCATTCCAAATATCGCCCCTTGCAATCCATTTACCGGGTTCGGATTCAGACGGATATACAAAAGCAAGCACAAGCCTGTCAACACCGCATTTCTTTTTTGCTTTTATAATTAGTCTGTCAATCGTTTTCATATATTCCACCTTCTAAAAATGCCCCGGACAATCAGAGGATAGAAAGCCCGGAGCATTTAACAAAATTATTCTGTTTCCTGTTCAGGTGTGGTCTTCTCTGCTGCCTGTGCATGGTAATATATCGCTTTCGCTTTATTCTCCAAAACAAAGGCATCATAGCAGATTCTTCCCTCTACCAATGCACCGCTGATTCCCGGCGGGTCTTCATGAATTTTGTAATCTTCCAGTTTGGTAGGTGCTACTGTCGCACATGGATGTGCAATCATGAAGCCGAAGTTTTCAGGCAGACGGTTGGCGGGTACTTTAATGACCATAGCACCGTCAAGGTTGGAAATAACCCCTTTCAGCCTTAAATCATTGCCTATATCCGTTTCCATTGTGATGTCCTTGCACTGCTTCATCAGCACATACACATCAGGGGTCACGACAATGATTCTGCCTGTTTCCGGCACTTCCGCATTATCCAGTGCATTGTTCCCGACAATGATTTCCGTATAAATGTTGGTCAAGGTCAGTGCCTTGGGTTCTGCTTTCTGTCCGGCATTGGCACACATAACCCCATAGGTATAGGCATCCACTTCCGGAATGACAACTTCCCTTGTCTGCCTTTCCAGTGCAGAAGCTGCCTGAACATTCTGCACCGTTTCATCAGAATCCAGTTTGTCAATTACAAAAGTAAATGAACGGTCTTTTTTCAGGGTAAATTCTTCCGTTGTTGCATCAAGGTCTTTCACCACTCCATAGCGTGAGCCTGTCATTCCTTCAGGAGTGTTCCGCTTATAGTCGTTCATCTGTGATGTGCTGACCTTATACACCTTTACGGTATGTGCCCCTGTCCAGTCAAAATCCTGATTGGTCAGTAATGATTTCTTGCTTTCCGTACTGAATTTTTCATCAACATACGGTAAAAATTTTGTTGCTAACTGTATAGCCATGTTTCACGCTTCCTTTCCGTTAAGTGCGAAGCCCCATAGCCTGTCTTATCTCCAAATCTTCCGCTGTTCCGGCATCCGGCATCTGCTTTGATACCCCCGGCTGAAAGCCTTTGAATTGTATCTGCTTTGTGGCATTCGCCTTATAATCGTTAAATATTGTTTCTATGGTTGCAATGCTCTTTTCCATTGTTTCCTTGTCGGTGCAGTTCAGAGCATCAAAAAGCTGCACTGGCAAGCCTTTTTCTGATAACAGTTCCTTGGCGGTCATGTGAAGTTCCCGCTGTGCAAGTTCCTGTTCCCTTTTCGCAAAATCCGCTTCACCGCTGTTCTTTACCTTTTCCTTGGCAAGCCTTTCCTGAACAATGCGGTTCACATCTTCCTGTGTAAAGGTCTTTCCCCCTGTTCCCTGTCCGGCTGCCGGGTCTGCTGTTTGGTTCTGGTTCATGTTGTTATCTTCCATGATGTTTTTCTCCCTTCTTTTTACGCCCGAAGTAGGCTATTCTGCCAAACATAAAAGGCATGAGCAACAACCAGTTATGATAAACTGATTATTTCCCATGCCTTGTAACCAAGACTAACACCATTTGGTGCGGTACTCATGCCTTATTCTGTTCTACTGCCTATTTTACTGCATATAGGGGGGGGTATGTCAACACAAAACCCTTATTTTGTGGTTTTTGTGGGTCTTGGCACTGTCAAAACCGTATGCAAAAACCCGTCTTTTGGTGCAGTTTCCTTCACTTTCGTATCAGGAAACAGCCCTTTTACTGCTGCATCAAGTTTTGCTTTCCTGTCTTTTTCGTTCTCTGAATATGCAACTCTAATCTTCATTTTTGTTTACCTCTCTGACTTCATATAACCGTTATATAAGCGTTTGAAATTGGTACTTGATAAAATATAGCCCCACATGGTAAACTGTGATTGTTCAGGTCATGTGTTTACCATGTGACAAGCCCTTTGTTTAGTCCCTGTGATTATTCAAGGGGCATCTTCTATAATTGGCACTAATTTCAGCAGCGTTTCAATCTCCTGTTCCCTTAAATGGGAAAGTTCAACCATGCCATTCAGCAAAGACCATAACCTGTCAATATGTACCCTTACCTTTTCTTCATCATCCGTCACATTACCGCATACATATTCACCCGCCATATGTTCAGCAAGTTCAATTAAAGATGTGAGATACCCAAGGGAAACTGACAAATTATTTAACTTTTCATAGTCTTTTCTATTCATTCTTTTGCACCCCTTTCCTTGATATTTCTGCAAATCGCCTGTACCTGTTCCAGTTCTTCATCTGTGATGTGCTTCAATGTGGTTTCACTCAAACGCAAATCTATATCTGTAATTGAAATAACCGGGGGCTTGTCCGCATCCTTTCCAACCAGTGCCTTTACATAGCAGTAAATCAGTTTCAGCTTGCGTTCATCCGCTTTGTTTAAAAGTTCAATAATTGCATTTTTCATAATTTGTCACCTGTTCCCTTTCTTAAATTGAAGAATTAATACTCCCTACTGTTTCATTCAAATCATCAATACTGTTTCTGATTTCTTCCAGTTGGTCAGCCATATCACTAACTTTATTCGCTATGTGATACAGATTTCCGAAATTGCAATCATCATCAGTGTACCATGCACACGCACTGGTGCAGTTTTTTCCCGATAACGGACAATATTTTTCATTCATACTTTTTCACCTTTCCTTTCCAAAAGTGACAGTGACAGTTAAAATCGCTATTTCTATATAGGGCTACACTTTATAAGTAAGCTATAAATAACCTTATTTTCTAACAAAGTATATTGATTTATTGTCACTACTGTCACTTATCCTTAAAATATATTGATTTTTCAAGGCTTTCAGCGGTGACAATGAAGCGTTTTTTCACTGTCACTCACTGTCACTACTGTCACCTATTCCTATACCTGTCAGTATTGTTAATTGATGGTGGAATAAAATAAACAGTGCCTTTGTTACTGTGTTTGTGCTTAATTTCCGGCACATCACGCATTATTGCCCGGATGGCTGCACCTATATCTTTTGCAGAATACGGCATAACATCATAATCAGGTAAATTTTTCAATGCTGACGGTTGCACCCAATGCCATGATTCTAACGGTGCATCAAAATTCAATCTTAACCGAAGTTCATCTTCTGCCGGAAGCATTTCCATAACTGCCTTGTTTCTTTCTTCCAGTTCCTGTTGTTCTTCATCTGTAAGCCGGAAACACTGTGGATTTTCACAAAATGTCGCATAACACTGTACCCAAAACTGATGAAGGTTGTCCGGCTGAATAAAGTCACCCATATCTATTTTTTGATTTACCGGGATAACCCACCACCGCCTGAAACCTGTATCATCATTCAAAAATTCTACCTTATTTGTTGTTCCACAAAATGAAGTTGTTCTTGCCCTTGTGACTGGTTCCCTTGCATACGGTTTTCTGATTGAATCCTTTGTCAGTGTCATAAAATTTTTTACATCTGACCTGTTCGCTTTGAATGTCCTGTCAATCTCCCCAATTTCACCCACCCATGCACTAAGCATCTGAATAAGTACATCCTTGTTCTTGGTAGTCAGTTCCTTATCAAGACTTTGAAACCAAAGCGGAACAGGGGTTATCAGAAGAAAAAATCTTGTCTTTCCAATCCCTTCATCACCTTGTAATGTCAATACACCTTCCGGCTGCATTGGGTTTTCAAGGGTATTGAATGGGAGTGCAGCAGTCTGATAAAACCATTTTCTAATTAAACTCCGTTCAAATTCTCCCTGAACTCCCAATATGGCAAACACGTCAGGGAATCGGTCAACACCATCCCATGTGATTTCTTGCAGATAATTTTTAACAGGGTTATATGAATTTTCATCCCCTTCCAAAACAATCAGGTCAATAACTTGCTGCTTGCTGATATTCTTTAGCCCGGTGTACTGCCTGAACCCATATTGTAACTTTATCGGCATGACATTTTGAACATCAGTAACCGCCCTGTATTCTTCCGGGATATTCTCAAATTCAATGATGTTGAGCAACTCATTGTATCTGATTGACATTCCCAATTCAAACAAGAACCGCCTGAATGTGTCCGGGTTTACATCCTTCTTTTTGGTGTCGTTCTCCATTCCTATCAGCTTATCAAATGTAGCATCATTTAATATCTGACTGTTCTGCAAGTCATCAGGAATTGGACTGTCAAAAATATACTGATTCATCAGCCGAACAATTTCAAAAGCCTGTTCTGCTGAATATCCCTTTTTTCCTACAAGATAGAAAAGATAACCGCCTAAATGCTGTGTTCTGTCACCTTCCGGGAACTCAACCTTGAATGAAGCATTATCCATCTGTAACGGATAAAGGAAATAAGGCAATTCGTTTATATCTTCATTGTCAATAAAACCTTTGAAAAATTTCCGCTTTACACCATTAACTTTTAAAGGTATATGGTCATCAGATGTTGGAAATTTCCATTCCATTTTGACACCTAACGGACAAACCCACCGAGGATTTTTATTTTTCTTTTCCAGTCCTTCAGGAACACGGAAAAACAAATGCTTTCCATGTTCTGTAATAATACCGTTGTACTTTATCCCCAGTGCATCCAGTACCGCAACAATAGCTTCACTTCTTGCTTTCCCATGAATGGGATTTTCCAGTTTCCCGGTCTTGTGGTTGAAATCGTCAATATCTACTTTCAGGTATTTAGGGTCATAAGCTGCCCCATAGTCCCCCCTTCTTGGTGGTTTATCTACATAGTGCCTATCTTCCTTTTTTCCTGACGGATGCTTTCCAGTAAACGCTACATATTTAACATTCATTTTTTTTTGCTTCACCACCTTCCATTTTATGACTTTTTCTATCCGTTCTTAACACCTATTCCTTGTCTTGGGTTACATCTGATTTTCTAAGGTGCTGCAACACCTCACCAGTAGCAGCCCTTTTATAAAAATTGTGTGTTGGGAATGAATTTATAAAGCGGTTTTCATTCTTCCCGCTGATTCACTCGCTTGTCAGGGAGAATCGCCCCTTATCTGCTTTCACCTTAAAAACAGAAAACTTGTTGACCGTCAAGGGAATTTTTCGAGCGTTGCTTTCCCTGAACCGCTAAACATTTTCACCTTAAAAATGAACAAAACCTGTTGAACGACACCAAACACACAAATCTTATAAAAAGGCTGCTATTGGTCTATATCAGTAGTAAACTTTTTCTTCAAAATACCGTCTGCTGATTTTACCATGAATGATGATTTTTCCCTGTTTGTGCAGTTCATCATTTAGCTGCTTGATTACCCTGTAAGCGGTTGACTTGGATATGTTCATCATCTTGGCAACATCATCAGCGGTAAGAAACTTCTGTTCCTGTACTGCTGCCATCTAATCACCGCCTTTCAGAATATCAGTAACTTTCACATTCAATGCAGATGCCAGTTTCCCCAATGTGGCAATCTTGCAATTACCTACCTTCATAATTCTGCGATATGTAGCATAACTAATATCTGCTGCACTGCATAAATCATATGGATTCATCTGCTTTTCAGCCATTAAGAGTTGTACTCTATCCTGACTTACTTCTAAATTTGTCATTATCGCCATTTCATACCATCCTTTCCTTAATTTTTCTAAACACAAGTGATTACTTATGTTACAAACAGAATATCACAAGTAATCACTTGTGTCAATAATAAAAAATAAGTTTTTACTTGTTTTTTTCTCTTATTATGATATAATGCAGTAAAGGCAGGTGAGAAAATGACGATAGGTGAAAATATCCGCAAAATTAGGAAAGAAAAGGGGTTGACCCAAAAACAATTAGGTGAGCGTTTAAACATGACCCAATCAGCCATAGGACAATTTGAAAATGATAAAACTTCCCCTAAAATAGAAACCATAAACAGAATAGCTTCTGCTTTGGGGGTATCACCTTATGAAATGCTAGGTGAAGAATATGCTTATATGAAATATCCTGATTTAAAGGAAATGGATATTGAAAATAAAGCTTTTGTCAAATATCTTAATTCATTGGGATATGTGGTAAATGATATTTCTAAACCAGTCACAGTGAAGAAAGCAGATATTATTGACCAAATTCCTGAATACGCTAAAGAATGGCATACTGAGCAAGATTTTATAGAAATGGAAGAATGTTATGTTGAATTGATTAAGGATGGAAAAAAGACCACTTTAACTGACACTGAATATGAACAACTCCAAAAAGAAACTAAAGAATCCATAGAATTTAGGCTATGGCAAAGAAACAATCAATAATGTCAAAAACCGCCCCGGTTGCAGCCGGAACGGTTTTGAATAGATGTAACCCACAAACCCATATAAAGGAATATGCGATACCATCCAAGACAAGTACAGTATAGCACATTCCTTTGTTAAATGCACCTATTTTCAGAAAGGAAGTGCTTATTTTATGCCAACATACAAGGATGAAAAGCGTGGTACATGGTACTGCAAATTCTATTATCAGGATTGGACTGGTAAACGCAAACAGAAAAAGAAAGAAGGGTTCAAGACCCAAAGAGCAGCAAAGGAATATGAAAGGGAGTTCATCAGGAAGTCAAAGGCAGACTGTTCCATGCTGTTTAGCAGTTTGGTTGACCTTTATTTTGAGGACTGCCAAAGCAGACTGAAACCGACCACCCTTGACAACAAAAAGTATATCATCAACCTGAAAATACTGCCATACTTCAAAGATATGCCACTCAATACCATAGATGCAACCACCGTCAGGAAATGGCAGAATGAACTAATGGCATACAGGGATGAAGAAGGAAACCCCTATTCCCAAACCTACCTGAAAACCGTCAATAACCAGTTATCGGCAATCTTCAACTTTGCCCGGAAATATTACAAGCTGCCTGAAAACCCTGTTGTAATATGTGGTAGCATGGGAAAAAGCCACGCTGATTCAATGAAGTTTTGGACACTGGACGAGTTCAGACAATTCATTCCCTGTATAAGCGACAAGCTGCTTTCCAAGGTAATGTTTGAACTTCTCTTTTGGACTGGTATGCGTTCTGGGGAACTGCTTGCCCTTACCCTGAATGATTTTGACTTTGAGGGTAAAACGGTCAGCATCTGCAAGAACTTCACCCGGAGAAATGGGGAAGATTTGATTCTGACCCCCAAGACCCCCAAAAGCAAAAGAACAATCACCCTTCCCGGCTTTATTTGTGAACTGGTTCAGGAGTATGTAACACACCTGTATGACTACAAGCCAAAAGAAAGGCTGTTCCCGGTCACAAAATCCTACCTTGACCATGAAATGCGTAGGGGATGCCAAAAGTCAGGGGTGAAGAAAATTCGGGTACATGACATAAGGCATTCACACGCAAGCCTTTTGATTGAACAGGGTTTTCCCCCTCTGCTTATCTCTGAACGCTTGGGACATGAGAAGATACAGACTACATTGCAGACCTATTCCCACCTTTACCCTAACAAGCATAGTCAAGTTGCGGACAAATTAGAGGAATTGAATAAATAGTACGTTTTTAGTACGCTTTAGCACAACAAAAACCGCTAAAACCATTGTATTTATTGGCTTTAGCGGTTTTCTTGACTTTATTCGAACTCGGCAAGTTCAGTTTATTTCTTAATCTATTTTGTTTAATTCTCTATACTTAATTGCCGGGTTTTCACTTCAAAAACACAATTTATTTAGGTTTACTGATTTTCTGTTGCCAAAGTGTTGCCACGAATTTATTATACCATAACATTTATAAAATACAATAATTTTTAACTTTATAACGTCATCAAATCATAAGACTATGTATCTTTTTTACATAAAACAGATATTAAATCTGGCGATAAATTGTTTCTAAATTTTATTGCCTCAAAAGTTCTATCAAATACCTTATTTTTTTTATACAAATAGGACATCAAATTTCTCATATTGGTACTTGAAGCATTATATGTATCATCACCAAGCGGACTACTCTTTACTATCTCTTGAATTTCTAAAAGTAACTTATCATTATTTAAATCTACTTCAAAATAATAAAATATTGTAGCCAAAACCATTGATACACCTGTATGGAATTTGGTGGATCTCCTATCATCGCCTCTAAATATAGCAGTAGAGAATGGATATTCTACCTTTTCGGATAATGTAATCATAAAACTATTAAATTTATTAAATTTATTCTTTAATTCATGAAGATCATTTTCTTTTTTCAATTTATACGCTTCAGCACGTTCTTCTAAATATTTATCCGCAATTTCCACCCCATCCTTATACATTACATTAGGTCCATTACACAATATACTGAGTATAATACAAATTTCCTGATGGTTTCTCTGTTTATTTTTTCTATCATTTGTAACATTATATATTTTTATTAGTTTCGCAGCTAGCCCATCTTTATTTTTCTCTGCCTCCTCCATATTAATATTAAGAAAATTTGTTATATATAAGCTCGCATTTGAATAATACGTTGCCATTGACATTTCATGTTTCTCTAGCGGTTTAGTATTTCTATTGTATCTTTTAAAAAGTTCTATTTCCATATTATCACTTGAAAATTCTTCGAATTCTAAGACTGAAAGATGGCTACCTAAAATTTTTATTTTTATTTCTTTACTTAACTGTGAAAATTTTTTGTTTTTAAATTCCTCATTATCTTTTAATAATTCTAATTCTGTAAGAGAAAACTTGTCCTTAACAAAACGGTATATTGCTGTTAACCTATGTTGTCCATCCATAACATGTCTTAATTGTATTCCATCCCCTCCTGTTCTCACAAGAAAAATTTCAGGTATAGGTATCCCAAGTATTATAGATTCAATTATTGAACTCTCTTCCTTAACTTTAGAACGATATTCTCTTTGATAATCAGGACTTAATATTATTCCTTGTAAATATTCCATTAGTTCCTCATCACTTAATTCCCCACTCACTTTTTTTAGATATCTTTCACCTTTATCAATAAAATTTACCATATCTTGCACAGATATAAGTGGTCTTGTGAATTCAACTTTTAACGGTAATTCCATTTTAAAACTCTCCTTACATATGCTCTTTAATAAATCTAATTGTTCTTACCATATTGTCTTTATCTGGATATATATTTTCAAACGTAATTCCAATTCTAAAAAGCTCCTTCAAAATATTTTCTTTACTATCCTTGTCAATAATAGCCACTTTTGTATATTTTTCAAACAGTTTCTCCAACGAATCATTTGGCTCTACTTTTAAAAAACATCCTTTTTGAAAATGTATACGTTCATTACAATTTCCTACACGAATAAAATAAGATTTATCACTATATTGCTTTTGTAACGTTGTCTTTAATTCATTATCTGAAAAATCAACAAGCTTTCTTTCTGATTTTATCACGTCTTTATTATATGAAAGCGCATCAACAAAATACACAATAGAATGATTAGTCACATAATCATAATCTTCCACTGCAAAAAGCAATGAAATTAAATGAGCTTCTGTAAAATCTAAATAATTCGTTGGTAGCCCAAAATGTTGCCCATATGCCCTCAATTCTTCGTCATTCTTCTTATCAGTACTATTATCATAATATAATATTCGTTGTTTAAATGTTGATTCATATTGTGAAGAATGACCTATATAACCACTCTTATACAATCTATGCAAAGAAGGTTCTAATCTATATGTACAATCTTTTTGCCCTCTTGATACGTAATTTTTTTCCTCAAAACTACTAATAAATTCAATATATGCACTCACACTTTCAACAAATGATATATTCTCTGATGGTACTCTGAGTTCATTAGATATCGTATCTATCACATTATCTCTATCCCACTTTTTAATCGTGTTTATTTTCGCCTTTAGTTTACTATCATCCGTAAAACGATACTTAATACATACATTGGTATCTTTAAGTTCAATTTCATCTGGTTCAATGATTTGGCTAAACAATGTCTCTATTATTTTTTTATTAGTATTTAGTGACTCCGCTGCCACATCATCTTCAATATTTTCAATTGATTGCTCTAACTTTATCTTTTGGAAAACCTCAAAAAGTAATTTTTGTCTTTCTTCATCAGGCTCCTTCTCTTTTATATATTCGTCAATTTCCTGATCCGTTTTCTCTATCATTTCAGTTAGTTTAAATTCTTCAATCTCTTTTCTTTTTAATATCTCATTAATATCAACAGTCTCTCGAATTATCACACAAACTATCTGCAACAAACTATCTAAAATCACATCTGTTCAACCCCTATCGTATATCATTTTATAAACAAAATACCATTTCACTTATTCCACTTTGTTTTCTTAATCTTAAAGTTTATACTTTATCTTACCATATATTTATACATACTACAAAATTTTTCCACTTTTAATCATCAAAGTATAAAAATTAAATCCTTTTTCTATATATCTTTATTTGTATAACATAAATAATCTTTCTATTGGATAAAATCATTCTTTCTCAAACACCCTCAACCTTCTCACAATCTCCTCCGGCTCTGGCAGCATTTCCTTCATATCTTCCGGCAGAGAACTGCTCAGCTTATACGTTGCTACCCCAATCGGCACGTTCGATTGTTTCAATGCATATTCCACATAGGTCTTGTCCTTACTTTTGCAGATAATAATACCAATAGACGGATTTTCATCCGGCAGTTTTACCTGCTCGTCCAATGCCGTCAGATACAACTGCATTTTCCCAGCATACTCTGCCTCAAATTCGCCTATTTTCAATTCGATTGCAACTAAGCTCCTCAATCTTCTATGGAAAAGCAGTAAATCAATATATAAATCCCTATTACCAACAGTCAAATGGTATTGATTACCGATAAATGCAAAATCCCCACCCATCTCTATCAGAAACGCCCGGATATTGTTCACTAACTGCATTTCCAGCTCATGTTCAGAATATTCTGGGGACAATTCTGCAAAATCAAATGTATATTCATCTTTCACTGCTAACTTTGCCTGCACCCTGCGTTCCTCCGGCAACGTAACATCAAAATTGGTCTGATTCAATAAATACTTTTCGTAGGTCTGTGCCTCAATGAAATTAGTCAAAATGCGTTTTGTCCAGCCATACCGTTTTGCCATCTGGATGTAAAATTCCCTCTGTAAATCGTCTTTGCATTTCTCCATAATGACGATATTATTGCTCCAGCTAATTTCTCGCACCAGCGGTGCGAGTTTTTCGGAATCTCGGTAATTCAAGTAAAAGTTACGCATCCTCCAAAGGTTTGCCGCCGAATATCCCTTTGCTCCTGGAAATTCTTTCTGCAGTTCCTTAGACAGAACTTTTACAATGGACTTTCCCCATCCATTTATTTCCTGCTGCCTGTATATCTCCTCGCCAATCTCCCAGTAAAGGTTGATGGTCTCCGTATTCATTATTTTCAACACATGATACTGCTTTTTATGTATCAGCTCCTTTATATCATCCACCAAAGGCTCATAGCCCGCAATTTCCACTCCGCCCATCTCTTCTCCAATTCTCGCACCGCTGGTGCGAGTTTTATAAATTCTATATTTTCACAATTATTTATTTTCTGTCAGCAAGACGCCTATTCTTCTCCCGGCGGATGGAACACCAGCAAATCTTGTATCCCACCCCCTAACACCGTACACAGCTTGCACAGCACATACACGTCCAGCCGGGTAATGCTGTTGGTGCAGTAATTGTCTATCTGTTTCCAATTCATTTCCGCCTTGTGTGATAGCTTGTTCTTACTCAACCCTTTTTTCTTCAGCAGTTCGTCCAGACGAATCTCCAAATATCCGTAGTCTTCCTCCACGTTCCTACCTCTGCATTCTCCATGCTTATTTCTTTCCTAAAATATCATTCCCAATTTAGCACAGGCATCTGTTAAGCCTAAATAATTGTTAGCATATTACAAATACAAACTTTTGTTCCACTCTTTGTTATTTTAATACAATTTATGCAAAAATACAATCTATTCTTTCTTTATCTGCTAAACAAGTAAGTCTTTTATTTCACAGTCCAAGACATTATACAATCTATTCCACCTAAAGGTGTGCATCCAGATTTCCGGACACACATTAAATTCTTTCATAATTTTACATTTATGAACAAAAAGAGCCAACTGAAAACTTAAAACTATCAGCTGACTCTTTTCATTATCTTGGATGATTTCCCCATGATAAATTTTTATGGAAAATATTATTTTGCCTTTTGAACAATTTGCGATAAATATTTGCTTGTTTCTTCTTCTGTAAAAACCCCTAAATCCCTCATATATATTACACCAAGGGCAATAGACATTAATTCCGGGTTTTTCTTTGCCCACAATTCTATGATTGCTTTATCCGCTGCCACAGGACTAATAGTAACAATAAACCTTTTCCCGCCAACAGCCGTAATAAAAAGTGTGTCCATTTCATCATCCAGCGAGACATCGGAAAACAACTCATCATTCTCGTTCAGCGATTCAAACAAAAAATCCTTTAATTTGTCTTTATCCATATTATTTTCCACCTCATTTCTTGCAATCCTTTTCAAAATAGATGCTTTTTTGACAACTTTTGATTGATATACCCTATGCTCATTTTCTGTAATAATCTTCCAACCCAGCATTTTCATTAAAGCAATTTCAATATATACAGAGACCGGATTTTCCCTATACCACTGTATCAAAGTTTTTTCATCGCTTTTCAGTTCCTCATATGACAAACCTCCTCTTTTACTTTTTTCCATCAATATTCACCTCATTCATCCATTTTTATAGTCCTACTTTATACTACTTTAAGCGATTAGTCAATATAAAAAGCTGTTCAATGGTATATTATACGGAAAAGGAGTAGCATTATGAAACCACTCAAAACAAAAGTAAGTATCACACTTGATGCGGAAATCATAAATGATATTAAATCATTGGCGGAACAGGATGATAGGTCATTTTCTCAATATGTCAATCTTGTTCTGAGAGAATATTTAAAAGAAAATAAAAAGAGATTAAAAAAAATTAAGTGAATTTTATTCTATGCTTTTTGTATTCTTTGTTGCAATGTTCTTAAAATTCAGACAGTTCCACCAAAACAGACTCATATAGCAAATCCCCTACTTTATACTACTTTGAGCGACAAATCAATATAAAACGCTACATGGTGCTATATTATATTAAAAAGGAGCAGCATTATGAAACCACTCAAAACAAAAGTGAGTATTACACTTGATGCGGAAATCATAGATGAAATTAAATCATTGGCAGAACAAGACGATAGGTCATTTTCTCAATATGTCAATCTTGTTCTGAGAGAGTATTTAAAAGAAAATAGCAAAAGCATGAAAAATGATTAGTCAAGGGATAATCCAATAGCAGTACATTGGATTATTCTTTTATTCTAGACTTATTATCGTAAATTGTATTCTTGAAATCCTCTATAAATTTTTCCGAACACATTTATCTAAATTTTTAAATACCACAAAATCAAAAACGCCGTTATCAAAGATATTGAAAACATATTTACATTACTTTTCATAGATGTGGGGAGTTTTTAACTGTTACTGGAAGTGCTGAATTCTGAGAATTGTTGTAAACTAGAAGATTATATCTTATTGCCCTATTTAATAGGATTCAAATATGCATGGTCTTTATTTATGGAATGCACCAGCGGAAACAATGACACAAAATCTGAATAGTTGAATTTCATCACTGATTCTGAAAAACAATAAGTTAAACTTTTTCACATATTTCACTGAAATAATTTCAGACACATGGTTGACAAAAAGGGTTTTAGGGATTTTCCCTAACAAGTGCCGGAAATTGCCACCTCTCATAGAGCGTGGCAATCCAAAGGCGTTGCTTGCTGGTATTGTGTATTACTTTTTATCTGCTTTTTGTATTTGACATAACTCATTTTAACAGCCGAAAAAGAAATTCTCTAACGGGCTTTCTCTCTATCCCATTCCACCGAAAATATCCTAATTTTAAGTTCATATATGCTTTCTCCGCAAAGAGAATAGAGCGGTTTCCCGCCCTATTCCCTCAATCAATATATCTTAATTTATCCATATGGTTTATCCAAAAATCTGCCATCCCCTTTAACAATATCTCCATGTTATCAGCAAAATTTTCTCGGCACTCTGCCAATCCTTTCAACAACGTACTCCCTTCTCAGCACATTTTTTATCGCAAATCTGCCAGTTTATCCAACACAGATTCATTAACAATATACCAGTTCTTTCAACACAACCTCCTCTGCCGCTAAGCGGATATTATTCATCAATCCAACCCATTTCATCTGTTCCTTTGCCTTTAATTCTTCCGTAATCACCGTACCAGCTTTCATCCGCTCCGTCAAAAATTCCATCCTTGCCTGACATTCCTCGTCACACTCATGCAGGTGTCTGTTAAGCTTTCCGCTTGTCAGCAAGTCCAGATACAGCCCTTTATGGTGCTTTTTCAAGTATTCCATCCTCATGTTTCCATATCTACCAATCTCATAATTTTCCCCTTCCGGCATCCTTAAATCCGGGTAATAAATTCCATCTTCCCCCTTTGTATAGCTGATTCCGTTTTCACCAATGATGTGTTTTTTCATGATTCCCTCCTGTCCGGCAACCAGATATTTTCCTGTTACTGGCTGCCTTGTCTGCAAATTTTTTCTTCCTTTTCTCTCAAGTTGTTCTCATCCCACCCGAAAACAAAATGTTTTTAGTGGTAAAAATCGGATATTGCTTTCACATATATTCCCTATATTTTCTCTTTTTCGGCTGGTAGGTATATGGCTGACTGCAATCAGTTTTCCCCTTTCAGCCCGTTCATGGTTTCTGCAACTAACTGGATGGTATAGAGCAGTTCATCATTGTCCCCGCTGCATTTTTCCAGACGTTTTAATTCCTCATGGATTTCTGCCATCTGGTTACGCAATGCCTTATACACCCTCGGGTTGCCCTGCACCACGACATCCCGGCATTGCAGACGCCGGGTGATATATTCTTGCTTGGTAAGTCCCGACAGGCTCACACAGCGGTCTATCAGCTTTCCTTCCTCCTCTGAGACATGGAATGCCACCGTCTTATTCCTCCATCTTCCTTTGTGATCAAGCCTTTTCTCCATAATTTTAAATCCCCTTTCTCCGTTCCAGCTCAAATTCATCATCCATAGGCAGATACACTCCCGCATGGTTATCCGTCTGCGAAAGGCTTTCCATGCGCTCCATATCCAGCTTATCCGCCATTTCCGTCTGTTTGTTTGGGAATAAATGGGCGTAGCGGTAGGTGATGTCTATGCTCTCATGCCCCACCCGGTCTGCTATGGCGAGTGCCGAAAATCCCATCTCAATCAGTAAGCTGATATGGCTATGACGTAAATCATGGATTCTGATGCGTTTCACTCCTGCAGCTTTCGCTCCCCTGTCCATCTCGTGGTGCAGGTAGGATTTTGTGACTTGGAACATTCTTTCATCCTTGCCGATTTCATAGAGCATTCCGATATATTCCTGCATTTCCTCACATAAGAAATGCGGCATTTTTATGGTTCGGTTGCTCTTTGCAGTCTTGGGGGAAGTGATGACGTCTCTCCCCTTTAACCGCTGGTAGGACTTGTTTATGGTTACGGTATTCCGTAAAAAGTCAAAGTCTGACGGCGTTAGGGCGAGCATTTCGCCCAGCCTTACGCCACACCAGTAGAGCATTTCAAAGGCATAATAGGACAGCGGCTTGTCCATCATTGCGTCCGCAAATTTCAGGTATTCCTCCTTTGTCCAGAACAGCATTTCCTTATGTTCCTCGCTGCCCATCGCCCCGGCTTTCTGCGCCGGGTTGCCTGGCAGGTGGTAAAACCTCACGGCATGGTTAAAAATTGCGCTTAGCTGTGCATGGATGGTTTTCAGGTAAGTGGGCGAATAGACCTCGCCATTCCCGCCTTTATAGGCAAGCATTTCATTCTGCCATGCAATCACGTCCCTCGGCTCGATCTCCGCAATCTTCCGCTCCCCGAAATAAGGCAGTATCTTCGTGCGTATCACATGGCTCTTGGATTCCCATGTGTTCTCCTTTACCCTCTTCTTTTTGTCCGCCTCGTAGATTTCAAAGAAACTCCCAAAGGTCATGTCCAGTTTAGACTCGCTTTTCAGCTTGACCTCCCTCTCCCAGCCTAAAGCCTCCCTTTTGGTCGCAAAGCCCCTTTTCTGCGTCTGCTTCCTTTCCCCTTTGTAATTCGTATATCGGTAGATGACGCGCCATTTGTCGCCATCTTTGTATACAGCCATATGGCCACGCTCCTTTCTCCAGGGCTGGCTGCAGAAATAACCTGACATCAGCCCCCAGAATTATTTTAAGATTCCTACATTGTCTGTTGTAACATGACTTCTTATGGGAAAACTGCCCACTGAGTATAATTCCCTGCGGAAAACTACTCGCTGTAACATAACTTCTTGCGGAAGAAATTCGTGTTCACCCTGCCTGTCACTGTCAGGTAGCCAAGCTCCCGCATTTCCGCATTCAATTCCCGGACAACCTTGTAGGCATAGGATTTGGAAACGTTCAGCTCCTGCGCCACTTCCTCAACCGTCATGAAATTTTTGCTTTCCATTATCGCATTCCTCCTTTCCCTCTTTTATTCCTGATTCCACTGCCTGCCCCATAAATCTGCCTTTCTTCCAAGCCAACAGTTTTTACTGGCAGTCCCAAATATAACTAAATTTGTTTGTTTAGTCTATGTACTTCCTATATTACTAAACTCACTAATTTAAGTCAATAGTTTTTCAGAAAAATCTTAAATTATTTTATTTAACTTCCACTTGCTATCTTTGCTGCGCCATGCTATACTGTACCCAACAAATTTGTTTAACTGTCTAGCCACAGCTAAATACAAAATCAAACTACACGGAGGTTTACTTATGGCAATCGGAAAGCGTATCAAATTTTTCCGCAACAGGAAGAACCTGACGCAGAAACAGCTTGGCGAACGGCTCGGCTTTCTGGGCAGGACTTCCGACGTGCGCATGGCGCAGTATGAATCGGAAGCAAGAATCCCCAAACAGAACCTTGTGAAAGAAATGGCGGGCATACTCGGCGTCAGCCCCCACGCACTGACTGTGCCAGACATCGACACATACATTGGTTTTTTACATACCCTCTTTGCATTAGAGGACATATATGGATTCCGAATAACTGAAAAAGACGGCCTTATCTGCCTTTGCCGGGATTCTTCCAGTTCTTCCCCTGTTGACACGGTCAGCTCCATGCTCCGGGAATGGCAGCAGCAGGCAGAAAGACTTGAAAACGGTGAAATCAGCCAGGAAGAATATGACGAATGGCGTTACCGATACCCGGAACTGAACGCCAGCCAGCATTGGGCAAAGACGCCTTCCAAAGAAATGAGCGATTCCCTCATTGGAAAATCTGAAGAAAAGTAAAAGAAACATACAATAAGAAAACCTTGCTGATATTCAGTTTTCAACTCTGAAAATCAGCAAGGAATCTTCCATCATGCTATATTGAAATGTGTAAATCATTCTCTGAATAAGAAAAAGTGTTGCCAAAACGTTGCCAGTAACTAAGCTATTTTATTTGCAACCGGCATAAATACTGGGCTTTCTTGATTCATCGAATTATTCGAACTCGACAAGTACTAATCAATTTTGTTTAGAGAGTATTCTCTGTCGTATTCGTGGTGCTTTTGATTATTTGATATATCCATATTATCCTGCCTATATGAGCTAATGTTATCATTTTGTTATCGGTGTTGATAACACTTGCTCTGTAACTGCGGATAATAGCTATATGTTTCGTGTTAAATCATAAATGCATTTCTCAAACTTTTTTATTTAATAAAATTTTCAACCTGTTGCAGTAACATATTCCAATCTGTTCCCGTAACTGCTCCAGCGGCAAGTGTCACTGCAAGTTTCATAGAAAAATCGCCTGCAAACTTTTTTATTCCTGCAAGAGCCTTTCCTATACGGTTCTTTTTCGGAGCATCGCTTTTCAACTGCTCCTGAATCATTTCCAAATCATCTTTCACATTCTCGATTTCTTCCGAGTCAACTCCCTGTATCTCAGGCAGTGATGCAAGCAATTTGTCAATCAGAGTAATCATAGAACTTGTATCATTTGTAGTGTTGTAAGTATTTATTACTCCACTATTCTGTTGGCTTGCCGAACCATTAACAGTTTCAATATTTTGAATATATGTATTTCCGTTCATAGCCTTTTCCTCCTCATCACAAACAATCATTTCCATCGAAAGACAGTCATTTATGAAATCTATAAGAGGTTTAAACGCCATATCAAGGAAACTTTGAATATTATCATTTATTTTTCTACTCGACCAACAATATCGCATTGCCTGTCCACGCACATTTATCTTATCCTCACTGTTTATGAACAAAAGATAATCATACTGTGCCTTAATATGACACGCTTCATCTTCAGGCGGATTAAAATCCGCCCATCCTGAACAACCTATGGCGTAGCATTTCTTAAAATCATAATCGACACCCGAGATTTTATCTTTAATAAATCTTGATATTAACTCATTTCCATCTATAAATTTGAGGAAACGAGAAAGATTTATATCTGCCGTGTCATCAGTGCTATTGAGCAGATTACTTGATAACCTGCGAAATTCTAAACTCAGTTTTCTTAATTCTAATCTGTTCACATATCCACCCCACAATACGGACAAAATATCTTTGCCGCTCCAGCACAATAAAGCCCCTTAACTCTGCGGCCACAACATGAACAAGTAAACTCTGTTTCCGTGGTATCCCTATCCTTCAATTCTTTTGTTGCAACCTTTTTCAATGGCTTAAAATCCATTTTTATCAAACCTTTTGAGCGGTTAACCGACCTCTGCATTTTCTTAAATGACTTATTTAATTCCTCCACCATATGGTTATAAGCTATTGTTTGTGCCTGCTCGATTACATCTGATGACAGAAATTCATTCTTCTCTTTTGTTAAACCACAATATGGACAAAACAGTTCCTCAAAAGGTTCATCGTCATTCTGATATTCTCCAGCTTGCAACTTAAATTCTGAATCACAATAGGGGCATTCAAAGGTTACATATCCTTCGCTATCTCCCTGAATGGTTATTGTAAAATTTTCTATTGACAAACTTTATACCTCCATAACTATCTTAAAAAACCTTTATAACTTCCAAATCCAAGCGTATATGCTACTATTACGATTGCCATATCCTCAGACTCAATCTACTGTTTGGCTACAATTTCTCTTAATTCTTATCTGATAATTGCTAATCCATTTTGTTATCGGCATTGATAACACTTTCTCTGTAACTGCGGATAAAAGCAATATGTTTTCAACTCAAATTATAAGCGTTTTTGCTTAGAAAATCAAGATGTTCAGAAAAACTTCACATCACTTATCAAAAAATCTTTATGAACAGTCACAGTTAAATTCTTCACATCTATAAGCGTTTCCTTTTTACATTTCGGACAGTAAAGAGGAAAATTTATCAATTCAGTATCTTTTCGTATCATTGTCCGAGTCTTGTTACCGCAGACAGGGCAGCGTACCCATTCAGAATATGATTTTTCCATTTTATTCCCCCATTATTTCCATGGTCTGCCGCTGTCGAGCCACCCCTGTTCCGCCCAATACTTTCCGTCAGGGTATTCGGGGTCTGATTTATGTATGGATTTCTGCATCATACGGCAGAAGAAAACCTTGAATTTCGTAATCAAATTTGTGTGTGCGGGCTTTGTATAATCTATATGAGCAAACTTTCGGGATAGCTTTTGAATCTTTCCCGTAAGCTCGGTTTGTTTCTTTCGGGAAAGTTTTTCCCAAACAATATCGCTCATCAAGGCACCAGTAAATATCCCGATTTTAGAAATTCCCCACCAAGATAAACTATGCTTAATATCTTTCGCCGCAGATTTTGCTCCGCTGCCTAAGCATTGCGTTATGATGACTGCACGCTTTCTAAACATTTCAGGTGCAGGGCGGTGCGGTATCCAGCGGTAAGCAAAATGGTCAAGAAATGCTTTCATTGCTCCCGTAGCGTGAAACACATAGGCAGGGGACGTCATCACAATCAAGTCTGCTTCTAAAAGTGATTTATCAATTCTCCCAATATATTCTGCGTCTTTGCAAGTGTTTTCACCCTTTAATGTACAATTCAAGCAACCAGTGCAGAAACTCGGACAATCCTTTGGAAGATAATATTCTGTAATATTCGCTTTATCCCTAAATTCTGCTAAAAACATTTCTTTTAGACGATAGGTAACGCCGTGTTTTTCTGTTCCGTTTATCACTGTTATGTTCACTCTTTATACCTCCAAAATATCGTGTAAAACTTGTGTATGAAAATTATTGCGATTTTCTTTCTGTCTAAGGTCAATCCCCAATATTTGCGATATGATTTCGTATCGCAAAAACATTTGCTGCATAACGGTAATCAAATACAGCGTCTTTCGCTTTATCGCCGCTTCATCAAGGTCAGGACGGCAGACTGCAACAAGCGGAAGATATGCCGCATAAGTTCTGTAAGTGTTGTCATTTTCTTTCGGTGACTGCATATCGGTAAGAACAGAAATTTTGGAAATGGCATAATGTTCAAACAGAAAATCAAGCGTCATATTGCCGAGATACTCCAATTTCTCAAAAGGAGTAAAACCGTCTGTTTTCTCTCGTATATTCTGAAAACGCTCAACTGTTCCATTTATCATACGCTCAATACATTGCTCGATGAGTTTATCCTTGTTTCCAAAATGATAATTTACAAGCCCTAATCCAACACCTGCTCTTTTGCATATCTCACGGACTGTTACTTCTTCTAAATGTTCCCCTTTTTCCTCAATGAGTTTAATCGTTGCCTGTATGATTGCTTCTTTATTATCCACACTATACCTCCTATTGAACTGTGTTCAGTTATATTATACTGAACACAGTTCAAAAAGTCAAGAGATTACGACTAACAAGTGGAGTATGTAACGCTTTTGGTGTCAAAACGCCTTGTTTAAGCAGCTAAGAGAGCAAAAAATGACGGATAAGGAGTTTATCCCTACCCACCACAATTTTACGGTTATTTGCGTTACAATTCTTTAATTGTAGATGATTTCCTCATTGACAAGCTCCATCGCACACACCCGAATGTTATTCATTCGCCCCGTCCACTTTAAGGCATTTTCTGCTTTTAACTGTTCCGTCACGCCCTCACGCTCTGCCATCTGTTTTACCAACTGAAAAAACATCGTTTCTGCCTGCTCGTCAATATCGGCAAGATAGCTGTTCAGCTTGCCGCTTGTGAGCAGGGTAGTATAGGTTGCTCTTTTATGCTCTTGCAAGTAGTGTTTGTGTCGCTGTCCCCATACACCGATAGGCTCATTTTCTTTTTCGGCTGGTAGAGTAAGGCAAGGGATAAAATAATCCCCTTGCCGTACATAAGTGCCGCCCATTTCTTCAAAAATTGTCTTTGCCATTGTTTGTCCCTACCTTTCGTATTGATTATTTCTAAAGCGTGTGTCACGCTTTTTAGACTGCCTTGCCTGCTCCAACAGACTGTCAATCTGCTTGCTGCCGAACACCTTTCGCAGCAGCTTGTAGTCCTTAATTTCTTCCCTCAATCGGTTATTATCGTTGGTCAACTGCTTATTTTGACTTTTAAGCCGTTCTTTGCTACGGTACAGACTGGCATTTGTCTGATTAAGCCTTTGGTAATCATCAATCGCTTGAAAACACCGCACCATAAGCGTTTTAATAAGAGATTTCAGCCGCTTAATTAACGGCTCGACCACTTTACCCTTATAACTTTTTGCAGTCATAAAGCCTTGTGGTTCGGGTAACTGATATTCGGGGGCATTCTCCAGTGCGTTTTGCATTTGCGAAAGTGAATCCGTACCCTTATCAAAATTTTGAATACGCTTAGAAAGTGTTTCAAACTCCGTTTGCTTTGCTGTGATTTTGCTTTCCAGTTGTTCGATTTCTTCTGCCCGCTCTTGCTTTTTATAGTTCAAAACAGAGAGATGTTTTTCGTGTGTGCCTTTCTGCTCCCACTCAATTCCGTGCCGTTCCATAACGGTGGCAAGCTGTTCTTTTTCGGAAAGTACCCATTGCGACCATTCCGTATCGCCACGAGAGCCGCCCTTAAATCCCTGTGCGGCTAACGCTTGTTTGAGTGATACTCTGGTATCAAGTCCACGCTTGCTGCCTGTTGTAAACGGAACAAAATCAATGTGCAGGTGGGGCGTTGCTTCGTCTAAATGCAAATGAGCCGAGAACACTCTAAGCTGTGGATTTCTCTCTTGAAAGCCACGATAATACTCATCTAAGACCTGCCTTGCAATCTGTCCGTTCTCACTTTCAGCACTCATATTTTCCTTATCGCCAATCTGCAAAATCAATTCATGGAACGACTTTTCCTGTTTGGAACTGCGGATTTTTTCATAATAATTTGCTATCTTTCGGTCTGCTCTTGTCTGTTTGGCGTTGTATCTTTCGAGTGCTTCGTCAAACAATTCATGATAAACTTTCTTAATGCTCTCATTGCAGTAATCTATATTGAGGTGGGAACGGTCAGCGTCAACATTCTCCGCTTTGAATTTACGGCTGTTGTGATTGACCGAGCCTTTCCCGACCATTGCGCTTATCGTTCTCTGCATAAAATCACTTCCTTTCCATTCCTATCTTTTCGCCGCTTGCGGCGAGCCTTTGTTACTTTCTGCGAAAGTAACGCAAAAGCACTTTTGTCATCTACGCCAACAAAAATGCAACCTGCAAGCAGGTTTTGCGCTCTCCGAGGGGCAAGGGCGGCTTTTTGAAAAAAGCCCCCTGCACCCCACAAAAACTTTATCCGTGACGGTTTGCGTCGATGTGACGGTTATTTCAGTTCCGCACCCCGCTCCTAAAAATATCGTCACACCGTCACATACCGTCACGCTCCCCACGGTACAGCTTTATCATACGCCCCTCGTGACACCGTTCACGTTTATAGAAGATGCCGTAATCGTTGAGTAAACGTCCCGACAGGACATTCAGTTTCCGTGCAAGGCTGTTCGGCTGTAACTCTGTTTCCAGCCAAGCCGCAAGCTCCGTCGCTGTCCCCTGCCACAAGGGACAATCGGCAGTAATCCTTTTATCTATTTCCTCAAGTAAAGGCTCTGGCGGCTCTTTCCATAATTCTGTTTCTGCCTTTTCCAATTCCCACAGTAATGTTTCTGTATTGCGGATAAGGTACAACTTCTGGTCTTGCTGGTCTCTGCCCGATATTTCAAGCGTAGCGGCATTGCCTGTCCGTTTCTCTTTTTGCAAGAGAAACGCACCGTCAGCCGCCCCAAGCAAGCCAGTAGTCCCCGAAATCATGTCAAACTTATCATCAGAACCCTGCTTTCTGGTGTGGTGTACAAGCAAGATACAGATACCATAGCTGTCTGCAAACTGCTTAAGCCTTGTAATAATCTCATAATCATTTGCATAACTGTAATTGTCCCCGCCGACCTCACGTACCTTTTGAAGTGTATCAATGATAATCAATCTTGTATCGGTATGCTGTTTCATAAATTCCTGCAACTGTTCATCCAGTCCATTCCCAAGATTACCCGCCGAAACAGAAAAGAATAAATTGTCCGCCCCATCCGTGCCAAACATACGGTACAACCTTTCCTGCAGGCGGCGGTAATCATCTTCAAGGGCAAGGTAAAGCACCGCCGCTTTACGGACAGGGTAATCCCATAAAGGAATCCCCCTGCTGATATGGTAGGCAATCTGCGCCATCAGAAAGCTCTTGCCGAGTTTCGGCGCACCTGCAAAAAGGTAAGTGCCAGTGTAAAGCAAGCTGTCAATCAGCGGCGGCTTACTCGGATATACCGTGTCGTAAAGTTCTGCCATAGATACCGTTTCAAGGACTTTGCTATTGTTTTTCGGCGGGTAATTGGATATACTATTGTTGAGTACATTGAGTGGCTGCTCCGTATCTGCGCCAACAGATACATTCGGGGCAGCCGCTTCTTTTTTATTTACCATTTTCTCCATCTCCTTTCAGACCGCCGAGGATAACAGTAATCAATTCGATAACATCTAATAATTCGTTGTCAATGCTGCTGCCCGCTTCAATCCTCTGTAATTCTGCAAGAACAGCGACAAGCTCATTGCGGAGTGCCTTATACACCCTCGGATTGCCCTGCACTACTATATCTTGGCATAAGAGCCGCCTTGTGATATAGTCCTGCTTGGTAAGTCCCGAAAGCCGCACCGCTTTGTCAATCTGCTCGTTTTCTTCGGGAGATACCCGAAACGCAACGGTCTTGTTCCTCCAACGGTTACAGTTATCTAAATTCTTTGCCGACATATCAAAAACCCCCTTTCCCTAAATCATCAAGCCTGTCTGCCATTTCTGCTTGCTTTGACGGAAACAGATGAGCATACCTATAAGTGATTTCAATACTCTCATGCCCTACTCTGTCAGCAATCGCCACCGCCGAGAAACCCATGTCAATCAATAAACTGATGTGACTATGGCGTAAATCGTGAATCCTAATACGTTTTATCCCTGCGGCTTTTGCACCCCTGTCCATTTCGTGGTGAAGATAACTCTTTGTCACCGTGAAAATACGGTCTTTCTTCTTTAATCCATAAAGCATACCGATATATTCCTGCATTTCCTCACAGAGGAACTTCGGCATTTTGATTGTGCGGTTGCTCTTTTTCGTTTTCGGAGAGGTAATCACATCCTCACCATGCAGGCGTTGGTAAGACTTGTTAATCGTGACCGTTTCCTTGTCAAAGTCATAGTCTGCGGCGGTCAATGCTAATAATTCTCCCTCACGGATGCCACACCAGTAAAGCATTTCAAAAGCATAAAAGGAAACCGGCTTGTCCATCATTTCATCCGCAAACTTCTTATATTCCTCTTTTGTCCAGAACAGCATTTCTTTGTGTTCCTCGCTCCCCATGTTCCCCGCCTTTGCCGCAGGGTTGGAGCGGAGGTCATAATAACGCACCGCATGGTTGAAGATAGCGGAAAGCTGGTTATGAACGGTTTTCAGATACGTCTGCGAATACGGATTCCTCTTTTCATCACGGTATGCAAGCAGCTCATTCTGCCATGCGATGATTTCCTTTGTGCCAATCTCGCTAATCTTCATTTTTCCGAAGTACGGAAGAATCTTCGTCCGAATGATATGCTCTTTTGTCAGCCAAGTGTTCTCTTTCAGTCGATTCTTGACATCATTCGCATAAAGCTCTGTAAAGGCTTCAAAATCCATGTCAAGGTCAGCGGAATTTTGTAACTGGAACTTACGCTCCCATTCCTGCGCTTCACGTTTTGTGGCAAATCCACGCTTACATTTCTGCTTGCGTTCCCCTTTCCAGTTCACATACCTTGCCATTACATACCATGTGCCGTTGCCCTCATTCTTAAATACTGGCATTTACCCCATCTCCTTTCCTTGTTTTTCTCCCACTCCGTAGAGCCTTTCCTGAAAATACTGGCGGTTGACACGCCCTGCAATTGTAATAAAGCCCTGCTCCTTCAGCTCGTCATTCAGTTTCTTGATGAGCTTGTAAGCATAAGGCTTTGATACGGAAAGCTCCTGCGCCACCTCGTCCACACGGATAAATTTGTTGTCCATGCAACCTCTCCTTTCTATTTCTAAGCGTTTTTGCTTAATTCATAATACTAAACATTTTTGCTATTGTCAATAGGTTTGCAAGAAAATATTAAACTTTTATGTTTTGTTTCTATTGACTTGTTCTAAACATATATGCTATACTCCTTGTAAACATAGGAACAAGGAGTGAAACATTATGGCGATTGGCGAAAGAATACATTTTTTCCGCATCATGCGGGGCATGACACAGAAATATCTTGGTATGCTTGTCGGGTTTCCCGAACGGAGCGCAGACGTGCGACTGGCACAGTACGAAACTGGCTCACGCAAGCCAAAGGCAGACTTGACGGCTGCACTGGCGCAGGCTCTCGATGTTGCGCCGCAGGCTCTGGACATACCCGACATTGACAGCTACGTCGGGCTTATGCACACCTTATTCGCCCTTGAGGACATTTACGGTCTGACTATCAGCGAAGCAGACGGGGAAGTCTGCTTAAAGGTCAACAAAGACAAAAGCAAGGATGCCGCCGAACTGCTGAAAATGCTCCTCTCTTGGAAAGAGCAGTCAGACAAGCTCTCTGCGGAAGAGATCAGCAGAGAAGATTACGACCAATGGCGGTACAATTACCCGAAGTTTGAAAAATCGCAACATTGGGCGAAAGTTCCCTCTAAGGAGTTGAGCGATTCCCTAGCCGAAGTATTCAAAGACAAACTTAAAACCGATTGACAAGCACGACAAAACGCCCTTAGCTATGAGTTCCTACCCACAGCTAAGGGCGTTTCTAATATGGATTTATTTCAGTCATCCAAACCGCTTAAAAATCATTCTCCTACCACCAAACCACTTGACAGTAAGAATAATCTCATTCAAACAACTGTTATCAATTTGTTATCAAAAGACCTTTTTAAATGCCGCAAACCCGCATAAACACTGGGTTTACTAAACATTTTTGTTTATTCGAACTCAATCGTCCCCGGCGGCTTCCCGGTACAATCATAAACCACCCTATTAACGCCATTCACCTCATTCACAATCCGATTAGCAACTTTATTCAAAACCTCCCAAGGAAGCTGGGCTGCATCGGCTGTCATAAAATCACTCGTATTTACCGCTCGAAGCGCCACTGCATAGTCATAAGTCCTGAAATCCCCCATGACGCCTACTGAACGCATATTAGTCAATGCTGCAAAATATTGCCCTAAACTCTTGTCCAATCCAGCTTTGGCAATCTCTTCCCGATAAATATAATCTGCTTCCTGGACTATCTTTACCTTTTCCTCAGTTACTTCACCAATAATGCGAATGCCAAGACCTGGTCCCGGGAAAGGCTGGCGAAATACCAAATGTTTAGGAATGCCAAGCTCCAATCCAGCCTTTCGAACCTCATCTTTAAATAGCATCCGCAACGGTTCAATAATTTCCTTGAAATCCACTACATCCGGAAGCCCGCCTACATTGTGGTGAGACTTGATAACGGCAGATTTTCCAAGACCTGACTCAATAACATCAGGATAAATCGTTCCCTGTACCAGATAATCCACTGCCCCTATCTTCTTTGCTTCCTCTTCAAATACACGAATAAATTCTGCGCCAATAATTTTACGCTTTTCTTCCGGGTCTGTGACGCCCCTTAATTTATCATAATATCTTTGCTGCGCATTTACTCGAATAAAATTCAGTTCATAGGAACCATTGGAACCAAATACCGCCTCCACTTCATCCCCTTCATTTTTTCTAAGAAGTCCATGGTCTACAAAAACGCAGGTAAGCTGCCTGCCAACCGCTTTAGAAAGCAAAACTGCCGCAACAGAAGAATCCACCCCGCCAGACAGCGCGCATAGTACCTTTCCTTCCCCAATCTGCTCACGCAGGTTTTCAATGGTTGTCTCTACAAAAGAATCCATCTTCCAGTCTCCGCAACAACCGCAAATCTTATAGACGAAATTAGAAAGCATCTTCTGACCTTCTGCGGTATGCATCACTTCCGGATGAAATTGTGTCGCATATAGATTTCGCTCTGGACATGCCATTGCTGCGACCGGACACACTGGCGTATGCGCTGTAACTTTAAATCCCTCTGGAGCTGTTTCAATATAATCTGTATGGCTCATCCAGCATACAGTTTTAGCCGATACGCCTTCAAACATAACATCTGACGTATTTATTTCCACCTCCGTATGACCATATTCGCTGACCGGCGCTGTTTTCACTAGACCGCCCAGGGTATGCGCTATCACCTGTGCGCCATAACAAATCCCCAGTATCGGAATCCCCAACTCGAAAATTTCCTTTTGATAACGGGGAGATGTATCATCGTAAACACTGTTGGGGCCGCCGGTAAAAATAATACCTTTAGGCTCCATAGCTTTGATCTCATCCAGACTGACAGTATATGGTTTTACTTCACAATAAACATTACATTCCCGTACGCGCCGGGCAATGAGCTGATTATACTGTCCGCCAAAATCAAGAACAATTACCGTTTCCTTTTTCAATGCTCTTTCCTCCTGTATCTTCTGTCACAGAACACCCCTGCCAAACTTGACAGGAATCATCCCGTCTTTTCCCCATTATATAAAAGGTTCCTCCTATTTACAAGGAAAACATCCGAAAATAGCTGCGAATTAATTCATATATTTTCCTGATTCATTGCACTCGCAAGTCAAATGTCCCGCTGAAGAAATGACAGGCATAAATATACTATTCTCAACAGAATTGCAGTGCTTTTAACCCGTGCCAGCCGTCAAATATCCGCGCTTTTCTCTAAAACGCTTAACCCTGATCCGTCCTGCACTCTGCCTCCCCTATTCGACGCAAACCCTGCAGAGCTTGAACTTTGCTCACGGAAATCTATGATTTATATTTCTCATTTTACCCCCTGACAGCTATTGCGAAACTGCACTGGCGTCATACCATATTTTTTCTTAAACATGCGGTTAAAATGTTCCACATTCTGATATCCTATGCTGTCTGCGATATTTTCTACCGTCATACTGGTATTTTTGAGCAAAGTACGCGCTCTCTTCATACGAACATTTTTTACAAGTTCCCCAAAGGTTTTCCCCGATTTTTCCTTGATATATTTTGACAAATATGGCTTTGATAAATGCTGTTTTTCTGCCAGCTCATCCAAAGTCACCGTCAGATAATGCTCCTGAATATAATTCATGATTTCATTAAGCCGCTCGTCACGGCCATGCTCATTCTGCTGAATCTGTTCCAATTTATTCACTGCCACACACAATGCTTCAATCGAGGACGAAATAATATCTTCGTCAATGCCCACGCCCCAGTATAAATGATTATTACAGGATATCCCAACGTAAGATACCGCCTTTGCCGAAGACCCTCTGGACAGAGAATGCTCCTCATAAACAGACAATTCGTAACTGATATTAAAATATTGTTTTAAGGCGTTGCTCACCGCATCAAGACGCCCGTTCCCATTTCCGCTGACCGTCCGCGCCTGTCCATTATGAGAAATCACAGCCTCTGCCAAAATACCGTCCTTCTGTTTAAAATGACACTCCGGAATTTGAAAATACGGCATATCACTTACGTAATGCTCCTCAAAAATCTGATAAATTAATTGCGGAGAAAGTTCCATATGACGACGGTCAGAAACGCCCTTTATCGTATAGCCAACTTCTTCCCTCATCTTTTCCGGAATCGTAATGCCATAATTCTGTTTTAAAATATATGCAACGCCTCCCTTACCCGACTGGCTGTTGATCCGTATTACATCTGAATCATAAGTGCGTCCCACATCTTTCGGATCAATGGGAAGATACGGCACCGTCCACGGTCCTTGCAAATTCTGTTCCCGGCATGCCATTCCCTTGGCAATGGCATCCTGATGCGAACCGGAAAAAGCTGTAAATACCAGTTCTCCGGCATACGGCTGCCTGGGCGATACCTGCATACGGGTACAACGCTCATAAACTTCCGCAATTCTCGACATATTGCTAAAATCCAATCCAGGGTCCACGCCATGCGAAAACATATTCATGGCAAGCGTGACAATATCCACATTTCCCGTGCGCTCCCCGTTTCCAAACAAAGTGCCCTCAATGCGGTCTGCACCGGCAAGTATGCCAAACTCCGCATCGCAGATTCCAACTCCACGGTCATTATGCGGATGAAGCGAAAGCACTACATTTTCACGAAAATGCAGGCGCTTACTCATATATTCTACCTGTCCCGCAAAGATATGAGGCATAGCATTTTCTACAGTGGTGGGCAAATTGATAATAACTTTTTTCTCCGGCGTCGGCTGCCAGATATCCAGCACCGCATTACACACCTCCAACGCATAATCCACCTCTGTTCCCGAAAAACTTTCCGGACTGTACTCAAAAGTGAAATTTCCTTCCGTCTCGTCGGCAAGCTGCTTCAACAGCCTGGCTCCCGCTACGGCAATCTCTTTAATCTCTTCTTTACTCTTTTTAAACACTTGCTCGCGCTGCGCCAGCGAAGTAGAATTGTACAAATGCACCACGGCATGCGGCGCTCCCTTTACCGCCTCAAATGTCCTGCGGATGATATGCTCCCTTGCCTGTGTCAGTACCTGTACCGTCACATCATCCGGAATCATATCACGCTCGATCAAAGTTCTCATAAAATTGTATTCTGTTTCCGAAGCCGCCGGGAATCCCACTTCAATTTCCTTAAAACCAACTTCCACCAGAAGCTGGAAAAATTCCAGCTTTTCCTCCAGACTCATTGGTTCGATCAAAGCCTGGTTTCCATCCCTTAAATCCACACTGCACCAGACAGGCGGTTTGGTGATATATTCCTTCTTTACCCAGTCATAGGTTACTTCCGGCGGCATAAAATACTGTCTTTCATATTTCTCAAAATTTTTCATCATTCATTCCTCCATTATTGTAAAACGCAGAAACAAAAAATCCTTCGCGTCTACTATCCGAAGATAATAGAGACGAAAGATATATTTATCCTGCGCGATACCACTCTACTTCATGTTTCCATGCCCTCATCTGCACTCCGGAACCGCCCTGGCCGTTTGCTTCTGCGGCACGGGAACATCCACGTTCATGCATATCTCTGTAACGGGAGAACCCGTCCCAGCTTACTTCATTCTGTCTTTAAATACCATTCCCTTGCAAACAGAACGCCTTTGGCCGGAAGCTCCAAGGCCAGTTCACTGCATCGTCACTGTCATCTTCCACCACCGATAACTCTCTGCAAGTTCTTCTACAGCTACTTCTCCTCTTCCTCGCTTTTCACAGGTCTTATCTTAACACAGATACACTTCCTTGTATAGTGATAAATTTAATCACTTTTATTGATATTTTTTAACCCTATTTTATAAATCCCTTCTTTCAAATCTTAGGCGTTCTTCATTTGAGGGCCGTTTTCAAACAGCCCCTTTTTGATGAAGATATTTCTCTCTGGTCGCCAAACCTCCCCGTATATGCCTCTCTGATTTATTCACATCCAGTACCTTGCGCGCCTGAGAGGCGAGGGCAGGATTAATCTGCATGAGACGTTCTGTTACATCTTTATGTACAGTACTTTTGCTAATTCCAAACTTCTTAGCCGTCTGGCGCACGGTGGCATTCTCCTCAATTATATAATTAGCAATATTAACGGCACGCTCTTCTATGTATCCTTTCAACGAAATTCCCTCATACACTGCTTTTTTTATAATGTATGAGGATTCCAGGCAGGTTATGACTTAGGATTGACATTTCTTATTTTCTATGCCATCCCTTCGAAAAAATGGCGTCAGCATATTAGTGAGGAAAGTATACGCTTGGCAGTTCCGATAGGCAAATTTATGCTAAAGCAGGCAGTTCAAAATAAAACGAGCAAATTATCGAAACTTAAGATGCAGACACCTATGATACAGAACAGGCAAATGACAAAAATTATGAAAGAGAACTTGAAAAACAGATTATCTTTGAATAGGAGCACATATGATCTGTTCTCCAAAATTACTGCAATAATCAAAGACAAACCGAATCTTCAAACACCCGTCTATTCACACAGTACGGATGCTGACTTCCGCACTTCAGAGGATCATATCAGAAAAGATTTCGTCTAAGTTAACATTTCATATAAAAAACAGGGCGGGGATTTGCAATTTGGCACAAAATCCCCGCCGCTATCTCTTTCTATTCTGAAGCAAGCGAAAACTGATCCACCAATTCCTTCAGCCCTGCAGCCTCGGCTGATAACTGTTCACTTGCCGCCGCGCCTTCCTCTGCCGTAGCGCTGTTATTCTGCACAACAACTGAAATCTGATTAATCCCTTCGGAAACCCGCTCAACCGACTCCGACTGCTCATTAGAAACGATTGCGATATGGTCAATGGCGTCAACCACAGACTGAATACTGTTTACGACGTCGAGAAGAACATCTGCCGTATTCTGGGCAATTTCCGTACCGATATGTACTGCTTCCGTAGAATTTGCTATAAGCTCTGATGTATTGCTAGCCGCCTGTGCAGATTTTCCCGCCAGATTACGGACCTCCTCCGCAACAACTGCAAACCCCTTTCCGGCGCTGCCAGCCCGGGCTGCCTCCACTGCCGCATTCAGGGCAAGTATATTTGTTTGGAATGCAATATCATCTATTGTCTTAAGTATCTTCTCGATTTCCTCAGAGCTGGTCTGAATCTTTTCCATGGCCTCTACAAGATTCTGCATCTTCTGATTGCACAGCATAACTTCTTCGCCAGTCTGATGCGTCTGGCTCCTGACATCCAGCGCCCCGTCCGCCGTTTCTTTTACCTCCTCGGAAATCACGCTGATGCGCGCTGCAAGTTCCTGTACGGAACCTGCCTGTTCTGTAGTACCCTGGCTAAGCGTCTGTGCGCTTGAGGATAACTGGCTGCTGGCATTTGCCACCTCCTCCGCCGAATGATTGACCTGACGCATGGCCCCGCTCAGTTGCAACCTCATATTGCGCATGGAAAGCAAAATGTCCTGAAAACTGCCGACATAAACTTCTTCGTGTTCCGTATGAACATCCAAATTCTGATTTGCCATCTCGTTGAGCAAATAACTTATGTCACTGATAACAATGCGCAACCCTTCCACTAACGTCTCCGTCGCCCTGACAAGCACACCCGTTTCATCCTTGTTGGCAACTTTAGGCATAGGCGTCTCTAAATCTCCCTCCACAAGCAGCTTCATCCGCTTCACGCAAGCCTTCATAGGTCTTCCGATATTAAGAGCCAAAGCCAAAGCAACAATAATTGAAATCAATATGGATACCACAATCACCGCAATATTGATAACCATTGCGTCGCGCGTGGATTCCAGATAATTGATCTGCGGCGCGGTCACGGCAATACTCCAGCCGTCTGTATCCGGTACGGGAGCATATGCCGCAAACATTTTATCTTCTCCCTGCGTATAGCTTCCAAATCCATTTTTTCCCTCACGCATCCTGGCATGTATATCCGCCAGCTCCTGCAGCGAAGAATCTCTCTGCGCCTCCGCCTCTATATTTTGAACTGTGATGGTCTCAAGCGTGATGTCGGCAATCGTACCGCCATCCTTATTAATCATATAAGCCCTGCTGTTCTCACCAATCTGAATGGCCGATACAATATCATTCAAAAAGGTTTCATGCGGAACAAAATATACGACGCCAACAATGGATTTCTCATTGTTTCCCTCAGAATACAAAGGCGCCGCTACCATGATGGACAATTCCCCTGTGATCTTACTGATCAACGGTTCCGATACAAAAACATTTCCCTGCATGGCCTGACGTATATATTCACGGTCTGAATAATCATTTCCATCAAAAATACTGATTCCATCTACGCCAACAATATTTCCCCTCTGGAAATCATGCATAGAAACACGTCCATCAATAATAGCCTGTTTTTCTTCCACCGGCACTTGCGGGTCGGACAACTGCGGAATACATCCTACCTCCGTGACAACGTTCTTATAAGCTTCCAGTTCCTGCTGCGCACGACCTGCTGCCAAAACTGCCGTTTGGCTCATCATCTGTTCTACCGTGGACATGGTATTGTTGTAGTTTAACTTGATGCTTGAAGTCCCAGATGCGATCAGTCCCATCATAACAGTCAGAATAAGACATACGGTGATTTTGATTCGAATGCTTTTCATTTCAATGTTACCTCCTGCTCACATGGCTGAAATTATAAATATTCAGCTGATCTCAAATCATTCACACGGCCAAAATGCCGTAAAAATAATTTAATTCTTTTGTCACTTTATATATTGTCATCTGTATCTATCTCTGACGCGCTAAAAACTAAACATCCCGGTTCCAGATTCATGTATAATTATACCTCTTCCGCAGTTGATGTTTTAACTTGCTGTCTTTGCATTATGCAGACGGCTCTTTTATTAGAAGCTGGTTTATCCCAGAGAGTACATCTCTTAAAATATCTTAAGAAAGTGATTACCTTCAGGCGTCGCTGCTGAAACTATACATACAGAATACATTCAAAAATTGTGAAAAGAAACCATTTACGTTTAACCTAATTGAGCGTTTTTACCATTCCGTAATTATTATAAAATTTATTATTCCTGTTTGTCAACCACTATCTGTTTTACCAACTCATATAATTTAAGAATCTCATTTCATCCTCCTGCCCAGTGCACTGTCTCGTTTATATTTAGCCAGCTAAAATACCTATAAATCGGTAAAATAAAAACTTTAACCGTAACATCGTTTAACTGCATATAATTGAGACAGTATACTGGCGTTTTTACGCGCTGATATTTCGTAGAACTACACAGAATACTTGTTATCCCCAAGGCTGATTTCAAAAATGTAACGGGACAGATATTGCAAAGAAAGACACGCTTGTGCAAAATTCCTTGCGATGTACGGCTGGATAATTCTACGAAGTAAATGCGCAGATCGAATCCTGAATATTTTGTACATTTTGAAGGGAGTTTCCATATCTGTTTCATTCTCCATATTTATTACTTTACTATCTTCCACGCTTTTCTCCTTGTAACCTTCCGATAAATATGATACTTTAGAAATTAGAATGCTAAAAGGCAGTTTCTTTGCCAAAGCGATGACAGGGATTGAAAAAACTGCTTTTTCATGTTTTCATCACATTAAAAACGAATGAGGAGGACCATAATGGAAAAACTTAGAAGAAAATTTACACTGAAATTTTTTGTATGGGCCGCGGTTCTTTTTTTCACGGCAGGCGGCGCAATACCTGTCAATCCCGGCATTGTAAAAGCGGAGGAAACCGTATACGTAACTCCTACGGGTTCCAAATACCACACGCACAAATGCGGAAACGGCACCTATACGCCCACACCCTTATCCAATGCCCTGGCCCGCGGACTAACGCCCTGCAGCAAATGCTTTGGCGACGGTTATACATCAAGCCCGGCTCCTGCTCCAAGCCCGGCCCCTGCTCCAATTGAAAATATTCCGCCGCAGATAAAACCCCTGACGCTCAATAAGACCTTTATATTACTGATAAGAGGTCAGACCTCAAAACTGAGAGTCGGCAATGCATCCGGCTCCGTTTCCTGGAACTCGTCAAAAACTTCCGTCGCCTCAATATCCAGCAGCGGAAAAATTACTGCAAAGAAAAAAGGAAGCGCCGTTATTACTGCATCCAGCGGCAGCGCCTCAAAAACATGCAGAGTTACCGTTGAAGATCCAAAATTAAACGTTAAAAAGCTGTCCCTGAATATGAAACAGTCAAAAAAATTAAAGTTAGCCGGATGTAAGCACGCAATAAAATGGAGCACCAGTAATTCCAATATTGCCAGAGTTAAAAAGGGAACGATAACAGCTAAAAATCCTGGTTCTGCAAAAATAACGGCTAGCGTTCATGGTAAAAAATTTGTCTGTAAAGTCACGGTAAAAAAACCCATTGTACAGAAAATTATTTTGGAAACAAATTCTTTGCAGATGAACTATGGACAGGAACAGGAAATAACGATTCGTACTGTACCTGCAAACGCCGTCGATTACTACCTTCCCATCGTGAAATCCTCTGATTTATCCATCGCCGGTGCCTCTTTTAATGATTTTTATAATACTTTGCTGCTGGAAAGTAAATATAAAACAGGCAATGCCGTAATTACAATATCTCTCGGAGGAAAAACTGCAGAATGCCAGGTAAAAGTGGCCCCTGAACCAGTGAAATCTCTGACGCTGAGCAACTCAGAAATAACCTTAGCACCCGGGGAAAACAAAACTGTTTACTTTAGCACCGATCCTTATGATTCTATAGACTATTACGACGCCGTCTGGACTACCTCAAACCCTTCGGCCGCCACGGTAGAAGGCGGCGGCAAAGGTTCCGCTTATGCCAATATCCAGGCAATGGAGGCTGGCGAAGCAGATATCACCTTAGTTTTTGGCGGCCAAACGGCCCTATGCCATGTAACTGTACAACCGTAATAATGCAAACGTCCCCAAAGCTGTCGTACATTTAAAAAACTCCTTTCGGTAAGAAGAGAAATCTGTACTTACCAAAAGGAGTTCTTTACTTAGTATGAATTTATCGTTGAGTGTCCATAATAGTAGGCTCCATGATGTTTATGCTTTTTTACCTTTTTACAGCCCGGAACCGTGCATTGACTGTAGGTTGTGCTGCCATTGGAATGTCCATAATAACATTGCCCGTTATGAGTATGCTTCTTTGTCTTATTGCAGCCGGATACCGTACACTGACTGTAGGTGATACAAGAGCTTGAATGTCCGTAATAATACGTTCCGCTATGCCTGTGCCCTTTTGTCTTATTGCAGCCGGATACCGTACACTGGCTGTACACTCTTTTGCCATTGGAATGACCGCAATAATAAGTCCCATTGTGACCATGGGTTCCCGTTTTCCTGCACGACTGCACCGTACATTGGCTGTATGTCACACAGGCGCCGGAATGTCCTTCATAATATCTTGTTCCGTGGCGATGTTCTCCCGTATGATTACATCCTGACTGGTTACACGGCGTATAGTTCACGTCCGATACATTTTGATTGTGATGCCCTCCTCCGCCATGCCCGTGACCGTGCGCCATAGCCGCTGATGGATTCAGTAAAACCGTTACGGCTACGGCAAACACAAAGAGATTCTTTCTTAATTTGTTTTTCATTCTTCCCTCCATTTCCTTTCACTGCCAACTTGTTATTATAAATGTAGCATAGAAAAACATATCTTTCAAGAGTGCTTTTCAAATTTGCAGAATAAATTTACAATATAAAGTTACAAATTTTTACAAAAAGTGTCATAATCTGACCTGCTCGATTGTTACTATATTGGAGTATAATTCATATAAATTAATTTGACAGAAATCCCTGAATAATATCGGGGATTTCTGTCGTATGAAAATCGTCTATGCATCCAGCACAACAACCCCTAAAATGCTGCTATGATACTCTTTTATCAAATCCAGTTCATTATATATTTCCTCATAAAGCGACACGCCCTTTTGCTCCACCAACAAAATATGACCAATCTCCATGCCTGCCTGCAAAGAAACCGCATCGTATGACATATTACCTCCGTCTTTCACTTTGATATTATGCACAGAAAATTCTTTTCTCAGTTTATCCAAAATCATCTTATCAGCCTTCTCGTATTCACTCCCTGTAATATAAATGGAATCAATTCCCTCTTGTTTACAGGAAAGCAAAACATTGGCGGAGATTACTTTGATCTGCTGATCTATTGATACTTCTCCCCTGCCCCGATTTCTTACTCTAAAAATCAGATTATCAATTACTGATAAAAAACGTTTCTTTTGTTCACTAACTTTTATAACTCCCAATAAACGTACCCTGTATAAGCTGCGTATTTCCTCCGCACTTTGCAATTTTGGCGTAAATATCACTTTACAAACAATCCAAATACAAACAAGAAGAAATCCAATAATCGCACCTAATATTATATATACGATACTGAACTCTGGAACCTCATTTTCTTTTAATTCTTCCCCTCGTATTTGGCCCATTTCCAAATCAAATAACGTCAAAAGCTGGGAAGACATACTTGCTTTCAAAACATTTAGCTGTGCGTTAAGTGAGGTTATGTTATTAGCAATTGTGTTTTTTCTCTCTGCCAATGACGCATCTACAACTATACTCTCAGATTCCTCTATCAATTTTAACTCATGGGAACCTATCTGCTGCCATTCCGCTGATTTCTGCTCTAATAATGTTTTCACTACATTAGATATCTTTTCAAGTTTTTCTGTATCTGGATAGCTAATGCTAAGAAAGATACTGCCACTATCCTCTCCTGGAGCTCTCCCTACAGAAATCAGCTCTACAAAATCCTCCAAACTGACAGTAAGCCCGGCTTCCTCAATTACTTTTTTCCCTAACTCCCCGCCTGTAATATAATTGCAGTACATGGATGCAAGTTCTGGTGTATAATCCCGCTGACTGTCTTTCGTATAATTGATCGTATAATCCGACTGTATAAAATATTGCTGCTCCACCACAGGTTTTTTATAAGGATCAATCTGCATTAACGTTGACTTATCCAGATAATTCTCATATTCATCTATACGTTTCTGCAAGTCAATGGAATTAGACAACTGTTCTATTTCTTTATCTTCTAATTCTTCTTTCTCTTCTTCAATATTAATATTCTGTAAAGTACGATAGGCTCTGGTATCCAGAAAATACCGCATTCCACTAATTAATATGGCAAAAAAAACACCGAAACAAACAATTCTTCTCCAACTAAGCAAAATATTCCAAAATATTTCCAGTAAATTTATCTCTCTGTCCACTCTCTCATGTATTTCCATTAAAATTTCCTCCATATCATTATTATCTCTTATTCTTCTAAATCACAATGCCTTCATCAACCTGATACGCCTTCTGTGCAATTTTCCCTATCATCCTATCCCATTGCGCTGCTTTCATGCCTATATCATTCCTTTTCACACAAAGATTGTCTGCTGTAAAAACTTCTCCTCTTCTTATATCCTTTGACGCAACAATTCTTTTTGTAACAACTTTGGCAATTTCTTTTTCGGTATGCGTCGGTTGTTTTATTCCATTGCCCAAAACTGTTTCCACACGTCTGACTGCCCGTACCAATTCTGCAAATTGCCTTGGTTCTGTACTAGCTGCATGATCTGGACCTTCCATATTACAATCAAGTGTAAAATGTTTTTCTATTATCGTTGCACCCAATGCAGTTGCCGCCACCGCGGTATCTCTTCCCATAGTATGATCAGAATATCCTACTGACAGATGAAATGCATCTCTTAATGTAAGCATAGATTTTAAATTTACTTCTTCATATGGACATGGATAATTAGTTGTACAATGCAATAGCGCAATTTTTTCAGCCCCTCCCTTTCGCAAAGCGTTTAACGAAATATCCACATCTGCCAAGGTACTCATGCCAGTACTCATAATAACAGGTAGATTCTTGCTTCCGATATAACGTAAAAATGAAATATTGCCTATATCTCCTGATCCTACTTTAATAAATGGAATGCCAATACTTATTAAAAAATCCAAACTTTCTTCTTCATCCGCTGTTGAAGAAAAGATAATTCCTATCTCATCACAATGCTTTTTAATCTTTCTAAAATCATCATAAGATAGCTCTAACTTCTTTAGCATATCAAATTGCGACTCTTCCACGCCCGTATTATGGGTCTGATAATCTGCTTGGGCAACATTTTGCGTAATTATTTTTTCCGTTTTCCATGTTTGAAACTTGACAACATCGGCGCCTGCCTTTTTCGCTTCATTACATAATCGTAACGCTAATTCCAGTTTCCCATTATGATTTACCCCGGCTTCCGCTATAATCATACATCTATCCCAACTTGTGTTTTGCATATATCAAACCTCTGCTTAATCTAATTCTTTCTCCACAAAATACATTTTCACTTCTTTTTCTAATTTTGGAATATATACCATTTTAAATTTATCTGTTACCCTCACCCCACAGGAGGTATACGCTTTCATAGAAGCAATATTATCCTCACGAATTGAGGTAACCATTTTTTTATATCCTCTATTCTTTCCCTCATCAAGTCCAAGTGCAATTGCTTTTCTTGCATATCCTTTTCCTTGCTGCTGTTGTATAACCGCCGTCGCTAGTTCAAAACATGTCCCCTCCGGTATAATGTATAAATGTCCGACTTTCCTTCCATCATCTTCTATGATGTAAATCTTTCTTGCTTCTCTATGATCTGCGTTATTTATTGCAGTTTTAAAAAAGGAATACAAATTTTCTCTTTCCGGTTTGGTCCCATGCCCCGTCCAAAATATATTTATATCCTCACACTTCATTTCATAAAAAAAATCAAAATCATCCAACTTTGCCAGTCTTATTTTAACCATGATCATTCCTCCTCACATGATCTCGAACTTTGAATCATAGCCTTCAGTACTATAAGGTCAATTTCCTCATCTATATCAATCGACCGTTCTCTGGGCATAATAAACGCATAGCATTGATCCTTATATATATTATAATTTTTATCCATAATCTTTTCTGCATTTACAATATATATTGCCCCATTCTCCTGGTAAAATGGTTCTAATTCTTGCCTGCGCATCGCGACATACGGAGAATCTGCATAATTCTTAAGAGAGAGCGTATGGTCTAATGTAAAGCACCATTGCACCGGATGCGCCGTATTGGTAACTGACACAACATTACTTACTCCTTCTTTCCGCAACATATTATATGCACCCTTAATATCCGCCGCACTGCGTAAAGGAGAAGTCGGCTGTAAAACTGCAACATACGCAAATGTCTGTCCCATATTTTGATAATTAATTAAAACCTCTCTGACAACATCCCATGTTCCGGCAATATCACTTGCAGTAAATTCCGAACGTAAAAAAGGAACATCTGCTCCGCAAGCTTGAGAAATATGGGCGTATTCTTCTGAATCTGTGGAAACCATAACCGTATCAAAACATGCTGACCTCAATGCTGCTTTTATTGTATAATCAATAAGAGGTCTGCCGCATACATCTATGATATTTTTATTTTTTAGTCCCTTTGATCCGCTTCTGGCCGGTATGATTGCTATTGTTTTCATATGTCCTCATCCTTTAAATCATAAAATGTTTTCTTTAAATTAACACTTTTTTCCCTGACAAACTTTTTTATATACCTCAAGATTTCTGCTGAAGTCTGACCCGATCCATACGGATTAATCGTTTGTCTGGCTCTCTCTCTGAATTTATCCGTTAATGCCAGGTTTATGGCCTTTATGATTTCATGCTCATTAATATTACAGGATATAATACTATCCGCAAATAACCGACCTTTTTGCCTGTCTCCAATATTTACTGTCGGAATACCAAAACATGGGGTTTCAACAATTCCGCTAGAGGAATTTCCGATTAAACCCAGTGAGTATTTTTGCAGACTTAAAAACTCTTCTATTCTTAATGAAGAAAACAGTTTACAATTCTTATGACTTTCTACAAAAGTTTCCAAATAATCGTTAATTTTTTGTCCGCCTGAATCCGCGTTTGCCTTCATAATTACAAATTGAATTTTGGTAAATTTATCTAACGCCGCCAATAAATGCTGAATTTGTTCTTCTGGTTTCATATCATCTAACGTTATGGGATGAAATATAACTGAAAAATATGGCCCCTCCTCTAAATTTAATATTTTTCTTAATTCCATTTCTGATATAAGTTCCATCATGCGCACATTTTCGACGCCTGGATCTCCAACATTAAACACACGATTTGGAGCTTCTCCTAACTGTATGATTCTTTTCCTATAAGTCTCACATGCCGGGAAATGAAGGTAACTCAGTTTTGTCACACAGTGTCTGACCGTATCATCTATCGCGCCTTCCGTTATTTCTCCTCCGGAAATATGCGCTATCGGCACTTTTGCATTTACGGCACAATAGCAAATCGGAATTAACTCATAACGATCGCCTAACACAATTAAAAAATCTAATTCTAACTTTTCAAAAACACCTGCAAAAGCCAAGAAATATCGTCCCATTGTCTGAGATACCGCAACAGAATCTTTTGTGCAAATATTTACAAATACCTTCGAGGCTATGGGAAATCCATCTTCTTCAATATATTTAACAGTTAATCCATATTCATTTAATAAATGCGTGCCGGTAACAATTAAATTCAATTCTGTTTCAAAGTCTTCATTAATTTTTCTTATCAATGGTTTTAAAAGTCCATACTCGGCTCTTGTTGTGGTGACAATACCTATTTTCATTCTTTTCCCTCGGATTTTTATATTTTTATAACTCAGGTTTTCTATACTGAATATAATACGAATTATTTACATCAAACTCAGGTGTTACCTGCTGTCGTTTATAAAGTAATTCTCTGTACTTATCTGGAGAAAAAATATTTCTTCCTATATGAAAACCTATACGTCCATTTTTATTAAACTGTTTTTTAAAGTGGAACAAACTATCTTCGACACCAACTCCGCCTCCAAGATGAAGCGCCTTCATCCCCTTTTCTCTCCCCCAGTTTGCTGCCTCATAAAGTATAAGATTGGTAGGAGCAAATGTTCTGTATTCCAGCAAATTTCCTGATAAGTGATAATGCATATTTTGTCCGCTATAAAAGAAAATAGACGCTGCAACCATAGTTTCGCCTTTATATGCGTAAAAATATTCTGTCTGTGCGGTCATATTTTCTCTTATGTATTCATAATAACTCCTGGGAAAGTAATAGAAATCCCTGGCATTATCGCGATTCATAGTGATTCCATATATCTTCATAAATTCGTCAATGCATTTTCCATCATCATGTTTGATCACAATATTGTTCTTAATAGCTTTACGAACGAGATTTCTGTTCTTTGTATCCATTTGAATCAACAAATCTTCCTGCGTATCCAAGTCAATGAAAATCGTATCCTTGATATAAACATGCTCAATGACCTCATCACACGCCTTCTGGTTCTGTAATAGTGGATGAAATCTTACAAACTGCGTTATTACATTTCTCTCCCCTGCTAGCTCATATAACTCTTTTTTAAAATCCTCCTGCTGACTTACTGACAGTTTTTCCACCTCTGTTAAGGGGCCACCATATCCATATGGTGTATTCCAATCAAAATATTTTCCATGTTCTAAACTATTTTGGAACGCCGCAAAATCTGCAATATCTTTTTCGATAATAGGATAACACAATCTGCAGTCATTTCCTTCATAAGACAAAAGATATGGTGTACCATCTTCATTCTTCATAAATGAAACCGAATACTCACATTTATAGTAAATGTCTCCTTTTTCATATGTATTTACGATATCGTTCCATTTATCAGGCTCATCATACCTTATCAACTCAATCATTTATATTTCTCCTTTATTCTTACACTCTGCATATTCCATAAACTTTACTGACAGATATATCATATCGTCCACTTCATATCGCTGATCAATGGGAATGGAAAGCTCCTTCTTATTCTTCACAACTGAACCTTTTACGCATTTCAATTCATCAAACAAAGGCCAGTGTATGGGACAATAAATGTTATTTCTAATCAGGAATTTTCTTATATTATCCCTTTGCTCCGTACATATCGTAAAAAATAACGGCACCTGGTTTATCCCATTACAAGCAACTTTTGTACACTGCAACTGCTCATTTAAAATTGCAAAATTCTGACGTCTTCTTTGAATAACCTCCTGAATATCTATATATTTTAACGCTTCACAAGATTGCTCAGATATCGCGCGTGGACGAGACTGCATATCTAATAGTTCCTCTGCTTCCATAAAAGAAGTTAAAAAACTTTGCTTGTCTATAGTTCTATCCCCCTGCAAATATCTCGTTTTATCTGACATTGCCTGCCTTTTCTTTTTTGCCCATTTATTCTTTTCATACTGATGTTCCAAAAAAGCTTTTTTTGAATATAGTACACCGCCATCTGCAACAGGAAACCACTTTCTCAAACTACAGATACAGTAATCTCCTACCGTTCTTGCAGCACTAAGAAAACTGTGCGTGGTGTCCTCAATAATAATAAAATTATTCTTTTCTTTTAAAGCAAGAAGCGTATCATAATCATATTCTCTCCCCAAATAACCATTAAAATAATGCAAATATACTATATCGATATCTGAGTCACATTTTTTTAATAAATCATCCCAATCTACACAGAACTCATCATTAATATGATAGTATACAACTTTTATTTCCCTGGAAAAGCATAGTCTCACTGATTCACAAATATAATCTGGAAGTAACACTGTTTGAAAACTTAGATTCTCCAACAAAGATCTCAGCGCACTTCTTCCACTGTCAAAATAGGCTGTATAAAATTCTGCTAAATAGTCAAAGACATTAAACTTCGTTTTTTCAGTGCCTTTTCTTTCTGTATCAATATGAAATTCACTTCCTATTTCCCTTTTCTGCATTTTGCCTTCCCCTACTATTTTTATATCGGTATTCCTGGCTACCGGTATATTAATATTCAAATTTTGCCGCATTTGTACAAAAATGTATGACAATTATTATTCAGTTGGATACTCATTTTACTGTTTAGGCATCATTATACTAGAAAAGATACCCTTTTTCAAGCACATCAAAACTCTGCTTCATCGTTTATTCTTTCTCTTCATCACCCTCTGAACCGCTTTTTAATTTCTTTGTAAAGCCCCTGCACCTCTGGTATTTTCAACACAAATAACATTAGTACATATGCTAAAGCCCCAACAACAACAGAAAACAATACGTACACTAAAACAGGTATAGCCGCGTTGAGGCTGACACCTGAAAGAAATCCCCTTTTAATACCAAACAAAATGATTGACATCACCAGCGCTGCCGCCATACTTTTTACAACTATAACAACTGTTGACTTATATTCAACTTCAACAACTTTTGCTTTCACTTGTTTCAGTAATATAAGTCCTACAACGCCAGTTGAAATTGTAGTCGCCAGCGCTAATCCCACAGCCCCCAAATAGTATGATAATGCAATATTAAGAATAACATTCAGCATTGCTCCTGCCATAGAATTTATCATTGGTGTTCTGGTATCACAAAACGCCGTAAACAATTTGACTGCTACTAATCTTATGGTATTAAACAAACATCCAATTAAATAGAAAGCAAAAAGCCCTCCTACAACCATAGCGGAAGAATCATCAAAAACCCCTCTCTTAAATGCAAGGGAAACAATTTCATTACATAAAAACGCTCCTCCAAAAACAATAGGCATACTTATAAGAATCGTAGTTTTTATTGTTTTCGTATATGCCTGAGCCAACTCAGGCATTTTTCCTGTAGAAATCAACTTTGAATATGTAGGATACATCAGTGTAACTATATTGCTTAAAAAAATAACTTCTACAATTGAACTTAGTTTTGTCGCATAATTTAAAGATGAGATGCTGCCGCTATCCAAAAAAGAAGCCACCATTTTATCAGCAATTTGATTTATATCACTCGCCCCAATTCCAATAATTACAGGAATCGTCATTTTTCCTGCCTTTCGCAGACTGGGATCTTTAAAATCCAGATGAACTTGATATTTCTCATATTTAAAAGTAAAAATTAAGCAAACTATACATTCAATTATAATGCCGGATAACAATCCATATGCAGCTACAAAAACACCAAATTTTTTTGCAAATAGTGTTAAGCCGACGATTACCCCTATATTTCTAATTGTATTAATGAATTTAGGAGCAATAAATTGCTCATGCACATTCAAAATACCGACACTAATTCGTATTATCCCTTCAAAAAACAGCATTGGCAAAATGCATCTCATTAATGACACGGCTAAATCATGAGTCTCGCCGGTTAAGCCAGGGGAAAAAAGAAAGATAATTTCATCTGCAAAAATCTCCTCAAAAACCAAAAGTACGATTGCACCCAGGGAAAAAAGCATCACCAAATTGGATATGAAATACGACGCTTCTTTTTTGCCTTCCTTATAATATTTTTCCGTATATAAAGGAATGACGATCGCATTGATCGCATTCCACACTACAGCAAATAGTATTTCAGGAATCTGAATCGCAATGGTATATGCATCTGCTGCGGAAGAAGTTCCAAAATAATTTGCAAAAACTGCTTCTTTGACAAAAGAAAAAATTGCAACAGCAATAGAAAGTAACGATAAAATTATTCCCTGTTTGATAAACCACTTTCCCTGATTCATTCTATTCCTCTTTTCACAATCCGCCTTATATCATCAACGGTCTTAATACTTTTTAAACAAGCGTTATTATATTCATCACCAGTTTTATTAATATTTTTCATCTTCTGTTAGTTGTAAATAATATTCCTTATCTCTTTTTAATAATACGGGACGAATGACCCCGCCATTGAGCCGGGTTCTAAATTACAAAACACAACATTTCCCTCTATCACAATTTATACATCTATACTTTATGATGATCCTGCCGTTCTATTTCCTTCAGTACTTCATCATATAAAAATATCGTTTCTAAAATTCTGTTTTCGAGTTTTTCAAATATTGCTTCTTCTTTTGTCCGAAGCCAATCTACCTGCACCATTTTATCTGTATATTTTTTCTTTTCTGAAAACTCCTGTTCTAATTCTTTCTTCCCTTTATCATCATTGACAATGACATAATATATCTTTCTTAAAATTCTCAGTAAATGCTCGTTTGATACTCTTTTTCGTATTCTGTCTTTATACTTTGAAACAGTATTCTTATCAATCAATTCAAACGTAGTTTTATCTAATTCTTTCCTTTTAATGTGAGAAAAAAAGGAATCTCTGTCAACTCCGGTTGATAAAAATAAATTCCCTGCATCAAAAATTTAGAATTATCTTTATCATGATAATTCACGTTTTCTAATACCGAAACTATTTCCCCATCTCCAAAAAAGGGAACCGAATAACAAAATAAATTTGCCAAGTTATTCATTTTCATGTCTGCGCGATATCTATAACATACGTTAAGTTTAATAAAGTCGCCTTTCTCCATTCTATTAGGATCGATATTCTTACACTTTGCAATTTTGAGCAATCCATCATAGATTCTTCTTCTGAGTTTCGCATAGTCGGTACACACTCGCTGCAAAATGGCAGGCAAATATATTTCGTCTATATATTCATTTAACGTGTATACTTCTTTATCAAAATCTGTTATCGTCTCTACATTTCGGTACATTTCACCGAAATATCCAAAACACAACAACTCACAATCAATTTTCTCTTCAAATTCGCGCAATACATTTTTATTAAACCTGTAAATACTGTACAATTCTCCGTATTTTTCTATATACTTTTGCGCCCCTCCTTCGTATTCATTTTCGTCCCAATTCATGTATTCCAGCGGCAATTTCATTTTATCTGCAATTTCACGGACTATTTCTTCATCATCTTTCTTGGTACAAGTATTAAGTGAATTACCTCTTCCATAATATAGCGTTGGATTAAGACCAAGATTTAACATCAATGAAAGATACAATCTGGAATCTTGTCCTCCTGTCATGAACATTCCTGCTTTATTAAAAATGGTATCTAACTGCCCCGTTTTTTCACGCATTCTTTCCCAAATATGCTTATCTGTCAAATTATAACTTCTATAATCTTCCTCTTCCACAGCCCAAATTCCATTCTCATATTTTATTGTTTGTAAACCGGAAAGCCGATAAATCTCTTTACAAAAAGTTTCATTTCCTGGATAAACACCACATAAACTGAGCGCCAGAATATCGTCATAATTAAATTCATTAGAATCTTTTACACAAGCGGCATGATAAATTGTATTTGATATAATAATCTCATTGTTTTTCAGCGAATAATAAATATCGTAAGTACTTCCGCTATCAATAAAAAGCGAAAACTTTCCATTTTTCAATATTCCAATTGCAAAACTGCCAACAATATCATTTTTATCAAATTGATAATCATAGTCCTCAAATATTTGTTTTAAAGCATCGACTGCAATACTGTTTTTATAGATATAAGTACCCGTACCTACAATAAACTCATTCCCTGCTTCATAATAATTTTCATTTTTTAGACGCAATTTATGATAAACGCATAGATTAAACTGAGCTTGTATATATTCATAGGACTTTTCAAAATTCATTTTAAACATTTTATCAAGCTTATTATACCTATTATTGTCAGAACATAACAAAAGCTTACCCATTTTTTTCCTCCTGTGTCTTATCTCTTTTTACTTTCTTCCATACGTGAGCGTTGAACCCCTAACGCTAACACCATCCACTGCATCATACCTAGAAACGTTTTATTTTGAAGCAGACAACATTCCATACAATTATATGCAATTACTGCGACAAAGGCAGACATAAATAAAGCTCTCAATGAGCGTTCCTTTATCTTCACAATATTTTTCCATAGAATCCAAAATACAAATATCAGGCTCGACAAACCAAGAATCCCATTCTGCATTAGCGTCTGAATAAAACTATTGTGAAAAGACGAACCTGCATATCTTGCAAGAGAAGGAGTTATTCCTGTTCCCAAACCTGTAATCCAATGAAAACCTCTAAGTTCACGAAACGATGTCCGCCATAAAAAGGAACGGGAAGAATCAATATTTTTTCCGAAGTATTTTACAGAAAGCGCATTCACAGAATCATACCAATCAAAACTTGTTGCGTAAATATAAACAATCAACGCAACGACTATGAAAAACAGCATAACAAAAAAAAGCCTGCGGTATACCTTTTCTTCAAAATTAAAAATATAAAATATAAAGTAAAACATCAACACAAAAATACTAACTATTAATGCCGTTCTTGCAGCATACAAAAATGAAAATATTACGGGTGGCAAGATACTGCATCCCAGCACAATTACCGTTTTATAATTTCTGGTTTTCGAACTTGCCCCCCCTTTTAAAGAACCTCTGTCTGCCAGCATTGCCGTCAGCATTAGAAAATAAAAGGTAAAATACCCGGCAACTGTATTTCCTCCTTCCACTGCCGAGTTTCTTATAAAAATCATCGCAATACAGACAAGACAGGCCATAAAATAATAAAATTTTATATAATACTTCTGAACACTGATTTTTCCAAATGCAAGTGTATAGATTAGTAAAAAAGTGGCACAGGTTGTTAAAATATTCTTGATGGAATAGATTGTAAAATTTCCAAATAAACCAATAACCTGAATTGCTGCAAACAGCAGCATACCCATAAATATTTTTTTTCCCTCTTTCCCTTTGATTTTTCCTTTATCCCCACAGGCAAAAAATATCATTGAACAGACGGGAATTAAATATTCAAAATATATAAAATCTGTAATAATCGTAATAAGTATGATTCCACACAATATAGTTAGATAACCAGGTATGATTGAATTCCTGTCTATTTTTAAATTTACTCTAAGTTTATACATCTGTCTCACTTTTCCCTTACTTAAATAATAACCGTTCGTTCTAGCTAACCCTCTTTATGAGCTGCGATAATGTTTCATGCTCTTTATTGAGGCATATATATCCCAGTTCTCCAAGCTTTTTATAATTTTCTGGATTGCTGACATTATCAATTACAATCGGAATAGAATTATGCAATGCCTGATTTAAGACAGTTGAACTTAATGATACTACATGCCCTGTACGCATAATAGATTCTTCAATGGAAAGAACTGATACATCTTCTATATTAACTGCAGAAAAATACTTTATCACCTGTTGTTTATCTGAATACCGCGGATGCGGTCTGAGTGAGATTCTGTATCCTTTATTCTTTAACGCTTCCAGAACCTCTGCTATTTTCTGTAATACTGCCTCGCTCTCGGAAGCTAGATAATAAGTATAGTCAAATTCTATGTTTCGTTTCATTGTCTCACTGAACTTCAACGAAGGCGGAAGCTCTATGATAAACTGACTTTCTGACGCCTTCAGCGAAGTAAATAGTTTTACATAATGTTCATCCCAAACGTAACATCTGTCAAATCTAAAAAAACTGTCCCTCATAAAAAAAAGCTTTTCCCCATGCATCACATTAATATGAAGCACATCATTTTTAGCGCAATAATCTGTTAAAACAGAGGAGGTAAAGGAATACTCTCCACACACTATAATTGCTTTGGGAGAATGGATATTAATCTCATAACTGTAAAAACGGATTTTTATCAGACATTTTAAAAGGAAATGCCAGGATAATGGATATTTTTTTATTAAATGTTTAAAATACTTACGATCCTTTTTTGAAAAATACTCTCCATGAACTCCAACGGTTAACCATGCTGCAAATTCCTCCCGCAGGCTATCCGGAATTACATGTTCTGGGATTCCCTCTGAAAAAAAAACTGCATCGTATTTTTCCTGTCTCACAGTGAGACAAGTTTTTTTCATATAATAGTATACCAGTAACGGTAACGATAACACATTGAGCAATATCGTCATAACGCGCCCATTAAACTGCATCTGACAACAATATTGGCAATATGATCTATCCACATCGTTGTATGGTTCTTTCAGCTTGTCCAAATACTCTTTTTGTTTTTTCACTGGATAAGTAAATACTGCATTGTTCTTCCGTTCAAGCTTAACAGCTACTTTTTTTAAGAAATCCAACTTCATCCTTACAATCTCCAATACCGATATCCGGCCGTCTCTACTAATTTCTTATCTAAAATGCTCTTCACATCTATAAGAATCTTATTCTCATTATCTCCTGAACAATACAGTTTATCTAAATCTTCAAGATTCATTTTCTTAAACTCATTATGGGCAACTGCAAGGATAACACAATCAACCTCCGAAACCTCTGCCATTGAAGTAAGTGCAACCCCATATTCTCGCTCTGCGTCCTCCTGGCTCGCCCACGGATCCACAATAACCGGATTAATCTCATACTCATTGAGACGGTTAATAATATCCTCTACTTTACTATTTCTGATATCTGGACAATTTTCTTTAAAGGTAAGACCCAGAATAACAACCTTGGCATTCTTAGGCGCTTTTCCCGCAAGAATCAACTGCTTTATTGTTGCATCTGCAACAAAAGCTCCCATTCCATCGTTCACTTTCCGTCCTGATAAAATAATCTGGCTATGATAACCTAATTTTTCAGCTTCATACGTAAAATAATATGGATCCACACCGATACAATGACCGCCAACTAAACCCGGCCGGAAGCCCAACGCATTCCACTTTGTATTCATTCCTTCCACAACTTCAGAGGTATCAATTCCCATTCGGTCAAACACCATGGCAAGTTCATTCATAAATGCAATGTTGATATCCCGTTGACTATTTTCTACCACTTTGATTGCCTCTGCCGTTTTAATGGTTGAAACTGGATATGTTCCCACTTTAATAATCAGATCATATACATTTTTAATTTCTTCTAAAGACGCCTGGTCCATACCAGAGACTATTTTCTTGATATTTTCCAATCGGTGTATCTTATCTCCCGGATTAATTCTCTCCGGAGAATATCCAATTTTAAAATCAATCCCGCATACCAGTCCGGACTCCTTTTCCAGAATCGGTATACAAACGTCTTCTGTAACCCCGGGATAAACGGTGGATTCAAAAACTACAATCGAGCCTTTTTTAAGATTTCTTCCAAGTATTTCGCTGGCTCCAATAACAGGCGCCAAATCTGGCGTATGATCCTGATTCACAGGGGTCGGCACAGCAACAATATGGAATTTTGCTTTTTGCAGTTCAGAAGCGTCGGCTGTGAAATAAATCGTACTATTGCATATCTCTTCATCTCCAACCTCATTTGTCGGATCAATTCCAGATTTATAAAGCTCAATTTTATCTGTATTTAAATCAAAACCAATAACTTTTACACCTTCTTTTGCAAAAGCTACTGCTATGGGCATTCCTACATATCCCAAGCCGACCACGGCCAACCGTTCTTCTCCAGATTTTATCTTTTCAACTAGTGACACTATATCTCTCTCCTTCTATACTTTTTTTCTATAAAATAATTTTTTATGCACACCCCATATAAGATTCCGCAGTGTACACAATACTGCCAGAGGAGGACTTATATTACATGCCTTCCTAAATAAAATATAATGATGCTTTATTAGCTTCCATTTACTGCCGCTGGATATAGAATTGTCTCTTTTGCAATATACAGACAAACAATGTGGATAGCGGTAACAATCTGTTTTTTCTATTATTTTCAGCCACATAGCATAATCATTATTTTTCTTGACATCCGCGATCTGAATCAGACCGACATACTCCCGATCATACATTACCGTAATTGTAGAAAAATAACAATACCGCCACATCTTATTTTTTGTTACTCTTGCTGGCCCAGTATAAATGTACGGACTGTTTTTTCCATCAGGAAAAATGATCCGGTAATCTGTAAATGTAAATTTATAATCCTTTTCTATCATAAACCTGAGCTGTTTTTCCAATTTTTGCGGTTCCCATAAATCATCACTATCTAAAAAAGCCACCCATTTGCCCTTCGCCATCCGTAATGCATAATTCCTGGAAACCGCCGCTCCACTATTCTCAGTATTTGTCAAAACATGAATTCTGGGATCATCAACACTTTTAATCACCTGCTCTGAACGATCCGTTGAACAATCATCCACAATGAGTAATTCCCAGTTTTGATACGTTTGTTTCTGAACACTGCGAATTGTTCTTAAGATATATTTTTCTCCGTTATAACAGGGCATAACAATTGAGACTAATCCATATTGTTTCATTTTGTATTTATCCTTTATTTATATCTTTCATTTAACAATTGTATGGCTTTTTCTTGTTTCTGCTCATACACTTCTCTGCTGATATATCTCTTATCTAACAGATAATCTCCATAATCTGCTGCTGTAACCATATTATTCTCTGTTATTCCTTCCCTCCGGAAAACCTTAAACACCGTCAAAAAAATAATTTTTAAGTCCCCCAAAAACGTAATATGATTTATGTATTCCACATCAAGATCAAGCTTTTCCTGCCAGTCAATATCGTTGCGCCCTTCTACCTGCGCTAAGCCAGACAGGCCCGGACGGACTAAATGACGCTTACGGTGAATTTCCGACATAAACGTCATATCCCGAACCAGCAAAGGCCGGGGACCAATGCAACCCATTTTTCCAATCAAAATCAACCATATCTCCGGCAATTCATCTAATGACGTACTCCTCAGCCATGCTCCAAAAGGCGGCAGCCGCTGCTCATCCGGAAGCAAATTCCCCTTGTCATCCCTCTCATCTGTCATGGTTCGGAATTTATACAGATCAAATATTTTCTCATCTTTTCCCGGCCTTGGCTGCTTAAATAAAACAGGGCTGCCCAATCTTACACGAACTAACAATGCAATTATTATATATAGCCACCAAAATAGTAATAGAAATGCAAGCGAGCAAATAATATCAAAGAATCTTTTTAAATATTTTTCATAAATTCCTGGTCCACGTTTTCGTTCCATTTCCTCTCCTCTGGGTATTAAATTTAATGAAAACACTTCCTGACCACGTCAATAATCAGGCTCTGCTGATCAACTGTCATTTTATTATCACTTGGCAGACATAAGCCCCTATGGAAAATATCCATGCCAACATCAAGCGGCTTTCCATCTTTACCCTTGCTGCCACCTCCTATGTATGCATTTGTCTTCGCCCGTCCATCACCTTCTCTGGTCACAAATCCATTCATTCGATAAATAGGCTGCATATGCATCGGTTTCCAAATTGGCCGCCCTTCCGCATTAATACTGCTCAGAACTTCCAGAATTTCGGTAGGACAACTCTTGCCATGCTCTGGCTTATATAAAACTTCACATTCTCCCCTTACCTGCTTACACATAGCGGCTTCCTCAATCATCAGGCAGGACAGCCAAAAATTAGGTTCACTTTTTTGTACATCATATGGATTCATTTTAACAGGCAAATCTTTGAATCCTTCTTTATATCTTTCATAAATTGCCTTTTTTTGGGAAATATGCTCTTCCAAATGAGGGATCTGGCCTCTTACCACTCCTGCAATCAGATTGCTCATCCGATAATTATATCCAAGCTCTTCATGCTGATACCACGGGGCATTCTCTCTTGACTGTGTAGACCATTTTCGAACCTTTTCAGAAGCTTCTTCATCATCTGTCAATAACATTCCTCCGGAAGAACCAGTTATAATTTTATTGCCATTAAAACTTATGCATCCTATTTTCCCAAAATTCCCCGTCTGGGTACCTTTATATAAAGCTCCCAGCGATTCTGCAGCATCTTCAATGATTATCGCTCCATATTTATCACAGACGGCCTTTATCTCTTCTATTTTACCCGGCGTGCCATACAAGTGAGCTACAACTACTACTTTTACTTCCGGGTATAACTGAAATGCCTTCTCAAGCGCTATAGGATCCATATTCCAAGTATCATACTCCGTATCAATAAAGACTGGAATCCCGCCTTCGTATACTACAGGATTTACCGTGGCGTCAAACGTCATATCAGAACAAAAAACCTTATCTCCTCTTTGCACTCCTGCCAGTTTCACTGCTAAATGGAGGGCCGCGGTCCCTGCTGATAAAGCAACTGCATACCCACAGCCGATCTTTTCGGCTATCATACGTTCTGCTTTATTTATATTTTCTCCCACTGAAGACATCCAATTAGTATCATAAGCTTCTTTCATATAATTAAATTCCTCACCATGCATGGTAGGACTGCTTAACCATACTTTAGATTCAAATACCTTTAAATTACCATTGTGTTCAAACATTTTATACCTCCATATTTCTCTATGGCATATTATAATATCCGCAGCCTGCGGTTTAAACCCTCATGTTTTACATTTCTCCGTACATTCTACTACACTTCTATTCTATTTACAACACCACTTTACAAGTTTTTTTAGAAAAAAATGCCGTATGAGACACTTGGGTGTATAATAAGTTTGCGTACTAAAA
>QXWW01000001.1 GCA_009911185.1 Lachnospiraceae bacterium | reverse complement strand
CAGGCACGGATAGCATCATAACAGAAAACTGATATTTTTTAGCCACAAGTGTTACAAAAATGCTTGACCACAACACAGAGATATTTTTGTTTCCCAAACACGGGAAAATGCGTTTGTACTTGGCAAACACTCGATCAGACTATATGATTGGATGGACAACTTCTATGAACTGGATTTATCGGGAAACTTGATTTATCCTTTGCAAAATTGACTTATAAAATAACCCAATGGAAGCCACTCACTCCCATAGGGTTAAAAAATAGCTCTTATTCCCTTTTACTCACAAGAACATTTGTTCTATTCCGCACTTACTTATGATATGGTTCTTTCATCATAATCCGGTAACTACGATAAATTTGTTCCAGTAAAATTACACGCATGAGCTGATGGGGAAAAGTCATTTTAGAAAAACTAAGTCTAAAATCTGCTTGTTTTAAAAGCGAATCACACAATCCAAGAGAACCGCCAATCACAAATTGTATATGGCTGACGCCGTCAATCCCAAGCTTTTCAATTTTTTCCGACAATTCTCTTGAATCAAGCATGTTTCCTTCAATTGCCAGAGCGCAAACCCATGCGTCTTCACGGATAAATTTCTGCAACCGCCGTCCCTCACGTTCCAGAATCTGTATTTCTTCCGCCTCACTGGCGCGTTCCGGTGTCTTTTCATCCGTAACCTCGATAATCTCTAATTTACAATAACGGCTCAGACGTTTCTGAAATTCTTCCACCGCCTGCCGGTAAAAACGCTCCTTAATTTTTCCTACTGTTAAGACGGATATTTTCATTTTAAATTTACGCTCCTTCTCTGTTGTAATATTTTCCCATTTCATTTATAATAATAACATCGGCTAAAATGGGAAGTAAGATTAATGTCAGAAACGGCAAAGAAAATACGGCATACTTATGTATCCGCAGAGCAAAAACGGGAAGGCTTTTTTGCAGAATACATGATGGAACTTGTTTATCAAATGTATTTTCCGGATTAAACAGCTAACACTTAACATATACAACTACATTTTCAGAGGTGAAGGAATATGGAATTATTAAAAGATAAAATCAAACAGGACGGTATAGCCGTAAATGAACATATTTTAAAGGTTGACAGTTTTATTAATCATCAAATAGAACCGGAGTTGATGCAGGAAATGGGGAAAGATATTGCAAACCATTTTAAAGACCGGAAGATCACGAAAGTCGCTACCATTGAGAGTTCCGGTATCGCCCCCGCGCTTATGACGGCCGCCGCCTTAAACGTTCCCCTGATTATTCTGAAAAAGCAGCCCTCAAAAATTCTTAATCAGGATTTGTACCAGACAGTCGTTACTTCCTTTACCAAAGAGACTAATTATGAACTGACGCTTTCCAGAAAATATATCAGCGCTCAGGACCATGTTCTGATTGTGGATGATTTTCTTGCCAACGGTGAAGCCGCCACGGCCGCCCTTAGGTTATTGCGTATGTCCCATGCTACTATTGCGGGACTGGCCGTCCTCATTGAGAAATCATTTCAGCCCGGTCATGCGAAGCTGGTTTCTCAGGGGATTGAAGTGTATGCACTGGCACAGATTGAAGAAATGTCCGAAAACTACATTAAATTCAAAGAATAATGATGAAAACCGCCGTTCTCCCAAACCAGGAAAACGGCGGTAAAATTTAGGATTCCTTTTTGCTGATCATCTTTTTCAGCTTCAGAGCCTTATCAATATTGCCGTCTACTTTCAGCTTCTGTAACGTCACTGCCACCACAGGATCTAATTTTCCTTTGGCAATCTTGCGCAGCGTCTTAGCGGAGCAGGTGAAAATAACGTCTCTGTCGTGATACTCATAAGGTTCCACATACAGGCTGCCGTCTTTTACTTCCAGATAGAAGCTTCCAGCCTCCTCCCCGGTAATGTTAAACTGGTACGCCAGATGTTCTTCAATGTCGCTTACATCCGCGTTAATCAATGTTTCTCTTACTTCCTGAAAAAATTCATCGTAGGTCATAATGTATTCCTCCTTCTTAAAAGTTAACAACTCTGTGTCAGATTCAGAATTGTCAATGTCTCCTTATACAGTTCCAGAGCCGTCACCCCTGGAAATCAAACAACGACAACTGGTTAGATTCCGGTAAATTTCCCAAAATCCCCAAATCGCTCATAAAATCAATCACCGTTTTCGAAACCTTGGTACGCTGACGGAAATCATCCTTAGAAAGAAATGGTCCGTCTTTTGCCGCTTCTACTACCGCTTCCGCCGCTTTATCCCCCAGCCCTTCAATACTGTCCAGAGAAGGCATCAATTTTCCCTCCATAATCTGAAAGCTATGGGCCTGGGCAGTGAAGATATCCATCGGCATAAAATCAAAGCCTCTGGCATACATCTCCTGCACAATCTTCATATCCTTTATGGTATCTTGTTCCTTCTTGGTGAGAGCATCTTTCCTGCGCTCATAATCCGCAAGAAAATAATTCAGCTTTTCTTTTCCCTGGCACATAAGCTCATAGCTGAAAGATGTAGCGCGAATACTGAAAAACGCCGCATAATAAGCAAGGGGATAAAATACCTTACAGTAAGCGATACGCCACGCCATCATAACATAGGCCGCCGCATGGGCTTTGGGAAACATATATTTGATTTTTTTGCAGGACCAGATATACCAGTCCGGCACCTTATGTTCCGTCATAACTTTTTCCCACTCAGGCTTTAGCCCTTTTCCTTTTCGGACACTCTCCATAATGGTAAAACTTAATTCACTTTCAATCCCCATCCCAATCAGATACGTCATGATATCGTCACGGGTACAAATAGCCGTGGAAATGGTGGCTTTTTTCTCCTGGATCAAAGTCTGGGCATTGCCCAGCCATACATCCGTCCCGTGAGAGAGACCGGAAATACGAACCAAATCCGAAAAAGACTGGGGATTGGTGTCAATCAACATCTGAATAACAAAATCCGTTCCAAATTCCGGAATCCCCAGAGAGCCAAGTTTGCATCCGCCAATATCTTCCGGCTCTATTCCCAGGGCTTTGGTGCTCTGAAACAGCGACATCACATCCGGGTCGTCCAGCGGTATTTTTTTCGCATCGATTCCTGTCAAATCTTCCAGCATCCTTATCATGGTGGGATCATCGTGTCCCAGAATATCAAGCTTCAACAAATTGTGATCAATAGAGTGATAATCAAAATGAGTAGTTACAATGTCTGTCGCCATATCATTCGCCGGGTGCTGGATAGGCGTAAAAGAATGTATCTCCTCTCCCAGCGGAAGTACAATGATTCCTCCCGGATGCTGCCCTGTGGTACGGCGGACGCCCACACATCCCTGGACAATCCGGTCAATTTCACAGTTACGTTTGCGCATTCCCCGCTCTTCGTAATAATTCTTAATATATCCAAATGCTGTCTTATCAGCCAGTGTGCCTATGGTGCCGGCACGATAGGTTTGTCCATAACCAAAGATGACTTCACAGTAAGCATGCGCTTTACTCTGGTATTCGCCGGAAAAATTCAGGTCAATATCCGGTTCCTTATTCCCTTTAAACCCCAGAAATGTTTCAAAGGGAATGTCAAACCCCTCTTTTACCAGAGGTTCCCCGCATACCGGACAGTTCTTGTCCGGCATATCGCAGCCGGCGCGCCCGGCATAGGATCTGACTTCTTTAGAATCAAAATCACTGTAATGGCAATTCTTACAGTAATAATGGGGCGCCAGAGGATTCACCTCCGTAATACCAGACATCGTAGCAACAAAAGAAGAACCTACAGATCCCCGCGAGCCTACCAAATAGCCATCCTCATTGGATTTCCATACCAGTTTTTGCGCAATAATATACATTACGGCATAGCCATTGGAAATTATGGAATTTAATTCACGTTCCAGCCGTTCCAGTACGATCTCCGGCAGCTTGTCCCCATATATCTCATGCGCTTTGTTATAACAGATATCCCGCAGCATCTGGTCGGAGTTCTCAATGACCGGCGGGCATTTATCCGGCCGTACCGGGGAGATTTTCTCACACATATCTGCAATCTTGTTGGTATTGGTAATTACCACTTCTTCCGCCTTGTCGCTGCCCAGATAGTCAAATTCTTTCAACATTTCTTCGGTAGTGCGCAGGAACAATGGCGCCTGGTCGTCCGCATCCTTAAAGCCTTTTCCCGCCATAATAATCCGGCGGTATACTTCATCCTCCGGGTCCAGAAAATGTACGTCGCAGGTCGCCACCACAAGTTTATGAAACTCTTCACCCAGCTTTACAATGCGGCGGTTTATATCTTTTAATTCTTCCTCCGACGCCACTGTGGGATTATCTCCTTTTAGCATAAAAGCATTATTTCCCAGAGGCTGAATCTCCAGATAATCATAAAACCGTACCAGACGTGCAATCTCCTCCTCCGGGCTTCCGCGTAAAATTGCCTGATACAATTCCCCCGCTTCACATGCAGAGCCAATTAACAGCCCTTCCCGATGTTTGACAAATTCACTTTTGGGTATCCTTGGCTGTCTGTGAAAATATGTCAGATGCGCCTTTGATACCAGCCGGTACAAGTTGATGCGCCCCGTATCATTAGTGGCAAGAATAATGGCATGGCGGCTGGGCAGCTTTTTAATATTATCTATAGAGGCGTTTCCCATCTGATTCACCTGGTCTAAGCTATTAATCTCCCTGTTTTTCAACATTTCCATAAATTTCAGAAAAATTTCTGCTGTACATGCCGCGTCATCCACGGCGCGATGATGGTTTTCCAGAGAAATTTTCAAAGCTTTTGCAACAGTATCCAATTTAAAACGATTAAGCTGAGGCATTAAAACCCTGGCCAGAGCTACGGTATCTATAACCGTATAGTCGCAGGAAAGTCCCTGCCTTTCACAATTTTTGCCGATAAAACTCATGTCAAACCCGGCATTATGGGCAACCATGATAGCGCCTTCACAAAACCGGACAAATTCTGGAAGAATCTCTTCAATTTTGGGAGCATCCAGAACCATATCGTCCCGAATACCTGTTAATTCTTCGATTTTAAATGGAATCGGAACTTCCGGATTGACAAATGTGGAAAAATGGTCTGTAATCTTTCCTTCCGTTACTTTCACAGCGCCAATCTCTATAATTTTATGGTTAACCGGAGAAAATCCTGTGGTTTCCAGGTCAAAGACCACGTAAGTATCATCCAGACTCTGACCTTTGGGGTTCTCAATAATATGTTTCAGATCATCGACCAGATATGCCTCCACGCCGTAGAGGATTTTAAAATCATCATCGGGGGACACAGCATGGTTGGCATCTGGAAACGCCTGAACATCACCGTGATCTGTCACGGCAATTGCAGGATGCCCCCATTTTTGCGCGCGATTGATAATATCCTTCACCTCGGATACCCCGTCCATATCGCTCATTTTCGTATGACAATGCAGTTCCACGCGCTTGCGGGGACTAGTGTCCATCCTGCCGCTGGTAAAATCCGGAATCTTCTTCATCCCCACGATAGAACCAATGGTAAGCTCCCCGTCAAATCTGTCGATGGTAGTAACTCCTTTAATCTTTAAAAAAACACCTTTTTTTACCTCTGCGGTAATATCAGGAACAAATTCATTTTTAGAAAACATTTTCACCATGATGGTATCGGTAAAATCTGTAATGGCAAACATGATGATCGTTTTCTCATTGCGGATTTCCCGTGTTTCCAGACTTAAGATTTTTCCACGGATAACCACCTCTCCCATTTCTCCGGCAATTTGCTCAATAGAAACCGGATCTTCTTCAAAATCACGGCCGTATACGACGTCTGGATTGTCAGAGCGCTTAAAACTGCCGCCGGAAAAACTGCCGCGCCCTCTGTTTCCGGAAAAGCCTTTGCTGCCGGAACTTCCAGGCGTCCTCTTTGGCGGCGCACTTAGAGGGGAACCGCTGGCAGCCTTAGGTGTTGCGGGAGGCATCTTTGCAGTCTGCGCAGATTCGCCCAACATTGCAGGCTCCATTGGTTCAGCGGCAGGCGCTTCTGTCTTACTGTTTTTCAGGGAAGATTGGGAGATAATGGTATGCACCTGGTTTTGTATCAAAAGATCACTGTTCTTCTGATGTTTCTTTTCTGCTGGTTCCGTATATTGGACTTGGATGTCCACATCAAGGCCGCACCTTTCACAGATGATCTTTTCTAAGAATTGCACCATTTCTTCGGATTTCTGTCTGGCGACCACAGAATCTTCGAAAATCAACCTGAGTTTTCTGTCCTCCGGAAATTCCATCTTTGCCGCTTTGAAGATACTGTACTCAAGAACGCTGTATGTACGGAACTCTTCTAACATACTCTCCTTATAGACCAGCATCAGCTTTTGGGGATTGTATTGCCCGGAAAGCTGAAACGTTTCAATAATCTTGACGGAAAGCCGATGATTGGGAAAAAGCTGTTCTTTGATATCTTTCTCCAGACGGAAAATCTTGTTCTTTTCGATCAGTCTAAAGCTCAGTAAATACACACGCAGGCGATCGCGCTGACGGTTGGCAGAGACTTTCGTCACTTCTACCTCTGACATCAGCCGTTCCAGCTCTGAGGGAACCTTCAAATCCGGAAATACATCAAAAAACAGCTTGCTCATACCTTATTCACCCCAATGCAATAGTTCATAACGGAGGGCGGGCAGCAGCTCCTCCTCCTTTACTTTTTTATAGATTTCTCCATGTTTTATAAGTAAGCCTTCGCCAACACCGCCTGCAATGCCAATGTCGGCTTCCCTGGCCTCGCCGGGGCCGTTCACTACGCATCCCATGACTGCCACTTTCAAATCCAGGGGAATATCACTAACCATATCTTCGACTTGATTTGCCAAACGGATGAGATCGATCTGCGTCCTGCCGCAGGTAGGACAGGACACAACCTCAATCCCGCCCTTGCGAAGCCCCAGGGTACGCAGGATAATCCTGGCAGATTTGATCTCTTCCATGGGATCTCCCGTCAGAGATACCCTTATGGTATCTCCGATTCCCTGGCTTAAAATCATGCCAAGCCCCATAGCGGACTTAATATTGCCGCTGGTAATCGTACCGGATTCGGTAATTCCCACGTGAAGGGGATAATCCGTCTGTTCCGCTATCAGTTCATGCGCCCGGACGCACATCAGCACGTCGGAAGACTTGATACTGATCACAAGATTATCATACCCCATTTCTTCAATGATGCGCACCTTATCAAGCGCACTTTCCACAATCCCTTCTGCCGTGACGCCGTGATATTTTTCTACAAGCTCCTGTTCCAGAGAACCACTGTTAACCCCCACCCGTATAGGAATCCTGCGCTCTCTTGCTGCTTTAATGACCGCTTCAATCCGCTCCTTCGACCCGATATTTCCAGGATTTATCCGGATCTTGTCTGCACCATGCTCCATCGCTGCAATTGCAAGGCGATAATCAAAATGAATATCTGCCACCAGAGGAATCGTAATTCCTTTCTTAATTTCCGCTATAGCTTCAGCAGCTTCCATAGTAGGCACTGCACAGCGGATAATCTCGCAGCCGGCGGAGGTAAGATGTTGTATCTGCGCAATCGTCCCTTTTATATCTTCCGTGCGGGTATTCGTCATGGACTGAATCAAAACCGGATGTCCGCCGCCAATGGCCCGGTTTCCAATCCGCACTTCTCTTGTATGCTTTCTCACAATCTGATTCTTCATTGTGTTTTCTCCTATATGATATTGCGGATATCGTTATACATGACAAATATCATCAATGCCATCAATGCCACCAGACCCACAAAATGAACCATTCCCTCTTTTTCAGGAGATATTTTTTTCCTGCGGACAGCTTCAATAATCAGAAACAGCAGACGGCCGCCGTCCAATGCCGGAATTGGCAGAAGGTTCATAATTCCCAGGTTTGCCGAGAGAAAAATAGAAAAATTCACCATGCTCAAAATAGCAAGCCCTGTACCGCCTGCAGACTGGCTGGTATCATAAGTATCTCCCATGGCCTTTACAATTCCCACAGGACCGGATAAATCCTTCAGTCCTACTTTGCCGGTTACCAACATGCGAAGGCTTTCCACCGTAGTGCAAATCAGATATTTTACCTCGTAAAAACTATGTGAAACGGACTGCAGAATGGTGCCTCTTTCCCGATAAGGGCTTCCGTTCATGCCTAACATCTGCCTGCCGCTTTCTTCATCCAGCCTGGGATTCAAAGAAGCCGTATAACGCTCTCCTTCCCGTTCATATACCACTTCTACTACCTCCCCCGGATGAAACATGGTATACTGGCTGATTTCCCGGAAAAAATGGGTGCGGGAACCGTTCATGGAAATAATTTCATCTCCCGCCTGAAGCCCCGCCTCTTCTGCCGGAAAACCTTCCCTGACACTGGTTAGCACCGGTCTGTCATATCCTACGCTTGCCATGATGATCAGTGCGAATACCCATGCCATAATAAAATTAAATATAGGGCCTGCCGCAACGACGCTCATTCTTGCCCATACAGACTTACTGTTAAAGGAGCCTTCCTCCTGGCTTTCGCCATCCTCCCCTTCCATCATACAGGCGCCGCCAAACGGAAGCAGCTTGAGGGAATATTTTGTCTCTCCTTTGGTAAATCCTACCAGAGTGGGACCGAGGCCCAGACAAAACTCATTGACTTTTATTCCATTTTTTTTAGCAAGGAGAAAGTGTCCCAGCTCATGAAACAAAATAATAATGCTAAAAATAATAAGTGCAATTATAATATTCAAACTTACCACCTGCTTTCTATATAGGCATAAACATCTGCTTCCGTCTCAAGAATTTTCTCCACATCAGGCTGTTCTACAAATCTGCACCGTTCCATACAGGCCTGGATCAATTCCGGAATCTGCGCAAAAGAAATTTTCTTTTGCAAAAATAAGGCTACCGCCTTTTCATTTGCCGCATTATATGCGGTTGGAAGATTCCCGCCCTGCTTCATTGCCGTAAACGCAAGCTTCAGGCCAGGGAATGTATCCAAATCAGGTTTCTCAAAGGTAAGATTTGCAAGTTCAAAGAAATCCAGTCGTTTTCCGGACAGATGCCGACGTTTCGGATAATACAGGGCGTATTGGATGGGAAGCCGCATGTCTGGTGTTCCAAGCTGCGCCATTACAGCACCGTCCTCATATTCCACCATGGAGTGTATCACACTCTGTGGATGCACTACTACCTGTATCTGGTCCAGCTCCACATCGAAAAGCCATTTTGCCTCCATGACTTCCAATCCTTTATTGACCATGGTCGCTGAATCAATGGTAATCTTTTTTCCCATAGTCCAGTTCGGATGCTGCAGTGCGTCTTCCACCCGGATTTCCTGCAAGTCTTCTCTCTTTTTCCCACGAAAGGGACCGCCGGAGGCCGTCAAAAATATTTTATGAACAGTATTTTCCCTTTCGCCGTTTAGGCACTGAAAGATAGCGCTGTGTTCGCTGTCCACAGGCAAAACGGGAACATTTTTCGCTTTGGCAAGAGGCATAATTATATGTCCGGCAGTCACCAGTGTTTCTTTGTTGGCGAGTGCGATTGCCTTACCCGCTTCCATCGCCGCAATGGTGGGACGAATCCCCAGCATACCAACCATTGCCGTTACCAGAATCTCCGCTTCCGGCATCACGGCAATGGAAAGAAGCCCTTCCATTCCAGACAGTATTGTTACATTCAGATCCTGTACCCGCATCCGCAGATCCAAAGCGGCTTTCTCTTCCCATAGAACCGCTAATTTGGGAGAAAATTCCCGAATTTGCCGCTCCAAAAGAACTACATTACTTCCCGCTGCCAGTGCCGCCACCTGAATATCCTTCTGTTCCCGGACAATTTCAAGAGTCTGAGTCCCGATGGAACCAGTAGAACCCAACAATGCGATTTTTTTCATAACTTTCTCCTATCTTATCAAGGTCTGCGCCAGATAATATATCATAGGCGCTGTAAAGATAACGCTGTCAAACCGGTCCAGGATTCCGCCGTGGCCTGGGATCAGTTTCCCGTAATCTTTAATATCATAATTCCGTTTTACCGCAGATGCGGCAAGATCACCGACCATAGAAACCACAGACCCCACCGCACTAATCCCTGCCAGAATAAATATATGTTCCAGTGAAAGATTCATCTGCGTCTGAAAGAACCATCCATACAGCATTGTCAGGAGGGCGGCTCCTAATACGCCGCCAACCGCTCCCTCCACAGATTTCTTGGGACTTAACCTGGGAGCCATTTTATGCTTGCCGATTAATACCCCGACGCAGTATGCACAGGTGTCGCTGCCCCAGGAACAAAGAAAAATCAGCCATACGATATAAACGCCTCCCGCCATTATCCGGGTCTGATAAATGCAAGATAACATTACCGCCACATAGAAGATACCTGTGAATCCTGCAAATATCTGCTCTGCCTTATATTTAGGAAATTCCAAAACATACACTGCCATCATTAAAATCAGAACTCCCAATACAAACATTTCCCCGTCCGGTATCAAGGAAATACCCAAGTTTACGTAATAGACGGCTACAGCCAAATATCCGGTCATTCCCAGTACAGATTTTTCTATATGAAATACACGGTATAGTTCAAACAGCCCCGTCAGAGACACTGCAAACAGTCCTGCCAGCAATACAGTTCCTCCCGCTATAATCAGTGCCAGCGCTGCCGCCACCAATATGATACCGCTTAACAATCTTGTCCGGAACACCCTTATTCCTCCTTTATTCCGCCATAACGCCTATCTCTTCTATTATAGTCTTCAATAGCTTTTACTAATTCCTTTTTTGTGAAATCCGGCCATGGAACTTCTGTAAAATACAATTCACTGTAGGCAAGCTGCCACAGCAGATAATTTGAAAGGCGTAATTCTCCGCTGGTCCGTATTAAAAGATCGGGAGCGGGCAGATCCCTGGTATCCAGATAACTTTCGAATCTTTTTTCATCCAGATCTTCCGGCAGCAATCTTCCGTCTTTGTAATCTTTCAGCATCCGTTTCATTCCTCTGAGCATTTCATCTCTGCTGCCATAATTAATTGCTATTTGAAAATTTAATCCATCCTGGTCTTTGGAAAACTCTTCCAGCCTATGTATACTCTCCTGGATATCCGCGTCCAATTGGGAAATATCTCCAATCACACGAACGCGCATATGATTTTTCTCGGCAGTTTTTATACAATTCTTCATATAATTGCGGAGTAATTTCATTAATGCACGAACCTCATCCTCCGGACGGTTCCAGTTCTCTGTGGAAAAAGCATAGACTGTCAGATACTTAATCCCAAGATTCCATGCCTCCCGGCAGATGGTCTCTACATTTTTTGCGCCCTGGGTATGTCCATAATTTCTTGGCATTCCATGCTGTTTTGCCCATCTTCCATTTCCGTCTAAAATAATTGCTACATGCTGCGGAATTATCATAGTTACCTCCTGATGCGAACATATTGCCGTTAAATCCCTATCAATAGAGAACAGGTATGATTAACAAGGTAAGAAAACTGTCTGAGAACAAAGCGGACAAGTCCGCACCAACTCCCTAAATCCATCATTCATGAGAGACTTGGACGATTTGCTGCGCCGAGTACCATTGCGAAGCAATCTACACTTCTTGTGCGAGTGTGCATTCTATTCTATAGGAAAGATGCTTTCACACTTTAATTTGAAAAGTTCTCCCCTTTGAAAATGAAATAAGAAGAAAAGGGACAGGCATACGCCAGCCCCTTATAAATACAATCTAATTATCCGCTTCTGCAATGATACTATTACTATACTGTAAGAATCTCTTTTGTTTTTTCTTCCACTGCCTTGTCTATCGTGGCAATAAATTTATCTGTTAATTTTTGCACTTCATCCTCTAATTGTTTTATTTCATCTTCCGAAACATCATTGGACTTACCCATTTTCTTCAGATTATCATTGGCATCTCTGCGAATATTGCGAACCGCCACCTTGGCGTTCTCGCCTTTCTTTTTAACTTCCTTTGCCAGCTCTTTTCTGCGTTCTTCTGTCAGTTCCGGAAATACCAGACGAATTACTTTTCCATCGTTCGTAGGGTTAATGCCCAAATCGGAAGTCAGAATTGCCTTTTCAATTTCCCTTACCATACTTGCTTCCCAAGGCTGAATTAAAATCATACGAGGTTCTGGAACAGAAATATTTGCTACCTGCTGGAGCCCGGTAGGCGTTCCATAATAATCTACTTTCAGTCTGTCCAGTACATGGGGATTGGCGCGCCCCGCGCGGATAGAACCAAACTCTCCCAACAGATTATCATGTGTTTTCTGCATTTTATCATTATACTGCTGCAATCTCTCATCCATAAAGAAACCCTCCCATATTACACGGTTACCTTTGTCCCCGAAAACTCTCCGCTTATTGCTTTTACAATACTGTCTTCTTCATTTAAACCAAATACATACATAGGCATACGGTTTTCCATACACATAATCGACGCTGTCAAATCTACCACGGCAAGCTTCTTATCAATGACCTCCTGGATAGAAACCTGTTTATACTTAACTGCACCGGGATTGGTCTTAGGATCACTGTCATAAACCCCATCAATTGCCTTTGCCAGTAAAATGCCGTCCGCTTCAATCTCCACAGCGCGCAGAACCGTAGCCGTATCCGTGGAAAAATAAGGATGTCCGGTTCCGCCCGCGAAAAAGCAGACGATTCCTTTTGCAAAATATTTGTTTACCCGATCCTTTGCAAACAGCTTGGTAAAGGCACCGCATTCAAAAGGCGTCAGAATCTGCGTCATCATTCCTACCGAACGGAAAATCTCAGAAACATAAATGCAATTCATCACGGTAGCAAGCATTCCAATCTGATCTGCCTTGGTACGGTCGATTGTCTCGCTGGTCCGTCCACGCCAGAAATTGCCGCCGCCGATAACGATCCCCACTTCCGTTCCTTCGTCTATCAGCCGCTTTACCTGCTTGGCGACAACCGTAACAGTCGCTTCATCAAAGCCCGTATGCTTTTCTCCTGCCAGCGCTTCTCCACTCAATTTTAATAATATTCTCTTCATATTCAGCCTTTCTATTCTTCCCCAAACAGACTGTCCATATCAACTTCCGCATAGCACTGGGAACAGAAGCCCTCAATGACAGCGCCATTATTAATCTGTACGGAACGGGACTTGATATTGCCCATAACAACAGCAGAAGTATCAACTACTACCGGTCCCTGTACATCTATATCTCCTTTGATTGCCCCTGCAATAACCGCACTGGACGCTGAAATATTGCCGATTACAACAGAACCAAGACCAACCTTGACTGTCCCGGAAGTAGAAATTTCCCCTTCAATCTTGGCCGCGTCCGCAAAGAACTCCGAAGCCTTAGCGTTTCCTTTGATAGTTCCTGTAACTGTCATCTTGCCATTGCATGTCACGTTTCCTTCAATTTTGCCTCTCATTTCAAATGAACCAGTAGACTCCATATCACCCTTCAAAGAAGTTCCCTCTGTAATCACAGTTACTTCATCCGATATCTCCTGGGATAAGCTGGCTTCCTTCTCTACCTTTACTTCATTTTCTGTACTCACAATTGTTTCCTCCTTTTGATTGGTTTCTTCTGGTTCAACTTTTTTTACATTTTTGCTCTCCTGGATTGCATCTTCCAGCTTGATTTCCGGAAGTTCCGGCTGTTCTGGCGTCAAAACCACAGGCTTTACTGACTGCGCAGGTTCTTCTACCTTTTCAAAAAGCCCTTCCAGCTTCTTTAACTCAGATTCTACATCCACTTCCTTTTCCAGCGTATTGACAACCAAATCCGGTTGCTTTGTCGCTGTACTATGCTGTAATTCTTCTCCCGGAAGCAGCTCATTTACCGCCTGAGATAAGTCTTCCTTGAAATCTTTAAAAAAGCTCATATATGTACCTCCATAAATTATTTTCATGTAAAAGCATTTCATGCAAAATATTATTCCACATTTTCTGCTGTTATATGCTGTACAGGCTGTGTATTTTCATCAATGGGTAAAAGTTCCGCTCCCATCTCCTCAAGCTGGTCAATCATAGGGGCCAGCGCCTCTACTGTAGTCGATTTCGCAGAAGAATCATGCATCAGCACTACAGATGTGTCATATTTTACAACGTCGTTTATTACATTCTGCACCAGCTCGTCCGGTGTATAGACCTGACTGGTAGCGTCGCCGCTTGCCACATTCCAGTCAAAATAGGTAAATCCTTCTTCATTCAGATAACGGATCAGTTCCCGCATGTCCACATTACTCACATGGTTGCTGCTGCCGCCCGGAAAACGTATGAGATTTGTGGTTACTCCCGTAATTTCTTCCAGATAGGACTGCAGATGCCTCATATCTTCCACATAAGCTTCCAAAGACTGATAGATGACGTCGTATTTATGGGTAAAGGAATGCATTCCAATCGTATGCCCTTCATCTACAATGCGCTGGTAAAGCGCTTTTGCTTCTTCCTCTTCATTTCCTATTACAAAAAATGTGGCTTTTATATTGCGTTCCTTCAATATATCCAAAATCCTGGCTGTGTTCTCGCTTGGCCCATCGTCAAAGGTAAGGTATACTTTGCGGTGTTCTGCTTCTTCCGCTTTCGTCCCTTCTTCGGTCATAGGTTCCGCTGACTGTGCGCCCGTCTCATAGCCTGCTGTATTGTCCTGAACCGTATCAGGTTTTTTTTCTTCCGGGGAACCTGCGTTTTTCTGATTCTGATTCTCCACAAACTGTTCTACCGAGATCACCGATTCTTCTATTCTTTCCAATCGGTCTTCAAGAACAATCAGCTTCACCAGCAGTACGGTAGATAATATACTTAATATAAGTATCCACACTGCTCCAAATGTAAGAATATACATTTTCATCTTATTGATACGCCGGCGTCTCATCTGCTGGTCTCGTAATCCATTTGTTTTCTCTTCCATGTATAGGACCTCCCGGGTCTTTCGAACATTACTGTTATTATTGTATCACATTTTTTTCAAAAAGCATTAAAAATATAAAAAAAACATGTACTATTTTTTGGGATTTTTCGTTTATTTTTCTGTCGATTTTATATAATAAAATATTTAATCAGATATTAAAAGGAATTTTTTCACAATTTGTTTGCCAATTTTTTCAAAATAAAATTATACAGCCAGGACTGGCAGAGAATAAATCCTCTGCCAGTCCTGAACCCGCATATGCTGTTACTGGATGGATAACACCTTGTAATCCAGCTCCTCAACTGCTTTTTTCAGAATGTCATCCGCCGTTTCTTCTTTCAAAGTTACCACCGCAGTGCCTTTTTCATGGCTGACCTCTGCATTCGTCACCTGTGCAAGCGCCTCTAAGCATTTTTTTACGCTTGCCTCGCAGTGACCGCACATCATACCCTCGATTTTCATTGTTTTCTCCATGTTATTTTCCTCCTTTTTTTCTTCCTTTGGCCATTTCACAGCGGAATTAACCGTTTCTGCCTTATGTTTCCTGTTTCTTGGCCTGTCTTTTCTGTCGCTGTAAATATTCTGCATATTCAGTCGCAGTGCGTTGGTTACTACGCAAAAACTGGACAAACTCATTGCCGCTGCACCAAACATGGGATTCAACTGCCAGCCAAATAACGGAATCCAGATTCCGGCGGCCAGAGGAATGCCAATAATATTATATATAAATGCCCAGAAAAGATTTTCATGAATATTTTTTAAAGTAGCACGGCTTAAACGGATTGCCGCCGGAACGTCACTGAGTCTGTTCTTCATCAGCACAATGTCCGCCGCGTCAATCGCCACGTCTGTTCCAGCCCCGATAGCGATGCCCATATCAGCTCTGGTAAGCGCCGGAGCGTCATTAATACCGTCTCCCACCATTGCCACTTTGCCTTTTTCCTGCAAAAAGCGAATGACGGATTCTTTTCCATCAGGAAGAACGCCGGCGATTACCTCGTCCACCCCCGCCTCTTTTCCAATAGCGTCCGCCGTGCGCTGATTGTCTCCGGTAAGCATCACCACATGAATCCCCAGCTTCTTAAGCTCACGAATGGCTCTGGGACTGTCTTCTTTTATTACGTCTGCCACTGCTACGATTCCCAGCAAAGCGCCGTTCCTGGAAAAAAATAGCGGCGTTTTCCCTTCCTCTGCCAGGCGCTTTGCCAGTTTGCTTACTTCCTGCGGAATCTGCGCATGTGTTTGGATAAATTCAGCATTACCTCCGCATAACAATGCGTTTTCTATTTTTCCGGACAATCCGTTTCCTGGAAGAGCGGTAAATTCCGCGACGTCCCCGGGGATGATTTTTTGTTCCTGCGCATATGCCAATACTGCCTTTGCCAGGGGATGTTCACTTTTCTGTTCCAGGGAAGAAGCAGAATGAATGAGTACATCTTCCGAAATCCCCTCCATCGGCATAACGTCAGTAACCCTTGGTTCCCCTCTGGTAATCGTTCCTGTTTTATCCAGCGCAACAATATCTATTTTCCCCGTCTCTTCCAGCGATACTGCCGTTTTAAACAGAATACCATTTTTCGCGCCGATTCCGTTGCCTACCATAATTGCCACTGGTGTGGCAAGACCTAAGGCACAGGGACAGCTAATCACCAGCACAGAAATTCCTCTTGCAAGGGCAAAGCCGATTCCTGCTCCTGTAAGAAGCCAGACTGCCATAGTTACCAGGGAAATTGCAATGACGGCCGGAACGAAAATACCAGATACTTTATCGGCGACTTTTGCAATTGGAGCTTTGGTCGCCGCCGCGTCGCTTACCATTTGTATAATCTGGGACAGAGTGGTGTCTTCTCCTACTCTGGACGCCTCGCACTTTAAAAAACCGGACTGGTTTATCGTTGCCGCAGATACCAGATCTCCCTGCGCTTTATCTGCGGGAATGCTTTCTCCAGTCAGCGCCGCCTCATTAACGGCGCTCGTTCCTTCCAGCACAATCCCGTCTACCGGAATATTCTCACCGGGGCGTACCACAAAAATATCGCCCTTTTTTACCATTTCAATGGAAACCTCTGTCTCTTGCCCATCTTTGAGGAGTACGGCCGTCTTGGGAGCCAGCTTCATCAAACCTTTCAATGCGTCCGTAGTCCGGCCCTTAGACTTCGCTTCCAGCATTTTGCCTACTGTAATCAATGTCAATATCATAGCCGCCGATTCAAAATAAAATTCATGCATATATTCCATAACCTGCGCCGTATTTCCTCTGACCTGGGCGTCTGTCATGGCAAACAGGGCGTAGGCACTGTAAACAAATGCCGCGCCGGCGCCGAGGGCTACAAGAGTATCCATATTAGGGGCGCCGTGAATAAAACTTTTAAAGCCGCTGACAAAAAATTTCTGATTGATAATCATAATGATTACCGTCAATAAAAGCTGGAGCAGCCCCATAGCAATATGGTTATCTGCAAGGAACCCCGGCAGCGGCCAGTTCCACATCATATGCCCCATCGACAAATACATTAATATCAAAAGAAAGCCCAGGGAATAATATAATCGCTGCTTTAGTAATGGTGTGTCTGTATCTTTCAGAGCAGCCTCTGCGTCCCCGGTACGGGCGGTATGCGATATATCCGTCCCCTTTACAGCCGCACCATAGCCTGCCTCCTCTACGGCGCGGATAATCTCTGCCTCTTTCGCCGTACCCTCGACTCCCATGGAGTTTGTCAGTAAGCTAACCGAACAGGAAGTAACGCCGGAAAGCCTGGAAACCGCCTTTTCCACCCTGGTGCTGCATGCCGCGCAGCTCATGCCTGTCACTGTATATTGTTTCATCCGCATCTCCTCCTTTTGCTGTTACTTCATCAGTTTCCGGAGCGTTTCCACCAGTTCATCCACTGTATCCTCCCGACCCTCCAGAATATCTCTTGTGACGCAGGTCTTAATATGATTTGACAACAGCACTCTGCTAAAACTGTTCAACGCTGCGTTTACAGCCGCCACCTGAACCAAAATATCCGTGCAGTATACGTCTTTCTCCACCATACCTTTGATTCCCCGAACCTGGCCTTCAATGCGGTTCAGCCGGTGAATCAGATCTTTATATTCTTTTTCTGACCGTTCTTTTGTCTTATGGCAGCAATTTTCTGTCTCCTCTTGCATCATAGTTTTTCCTCCTTCGTGCAAATTATTTTCATTTCTGTCATTATATACCCTGTAAGGGTATATTGTCAAGAAAAAAAACACTCCATTGGCAAATTCAACGGAGTGTCGGTACAAATTATTTTTTGCCGTTACTTTTAGGCAATGCGATTTTCTTATCTACAACCACCTGTTCTTCCAGACAGCTGAATATTTCTTCTACTTCCCGCTGGTCCATCTTAGGCGTTACCAGACTGACAAGCGGTACGACAATCAGCCCAAGTACCATAGCGATGGCGCCTGCATTAATCGGAGATGCAATATAGGACAAGAACATATTGGACACCGTAAGGCCGATACCGCAGGCAAAGCTCGCCCAGACTGCTGCGCGGGTAACGCCTTTCCAGTACAGGCCATAAAGGAACGGAGCCAGAAAAGCTCCTGCAAGCGCTCCCCAGGAAATTCCCATAAGCTGCGCAATAAACTGTGCGATAGATTTCGGCGGGAACAGCGCAAGCACCACAGAACATACAATAAAAAATACCAGCAGGATGCGCATACACAGTAGCTGTTTTTTATCGCTCATTTTTTTGATAAAATTATCTTTGAGAAAATCCAGGGTCAGTGTAGAGCTTGACGTCAGTACCAGGGAGGACAACGTGGACATGGAAGCGGACAGTACCAGCACAATCACTACACCTACCAGAATGTCTGGCAGGGTAGACAGCATTTCCGGGATAATCGCATCATAAATTACGCTTCCGTCCTCCTTGTGGATTGCCGCCGTATCAAACAGCCTTCCAAAACCTCCCAGAAAATAACATCCTCCTGAGACAATCACGGCAAAAAATGTTGAAATGATGGTTCCGGACTGGATCGATTTCTCGTCTTTAATGGCATAAAATTTATGTATCATCTGAGGCAGTCCCCAGGTTCCAAGGGATGTCAGAATGATGACGCCCAAAAGATTTAAAGGGTCCGGACCAAAGAATGAGGCGAAAGCGCCTTTCTGTCCCATAGTCACGGCAATATCGCTATCCAGTTCTGATAATGAGCGTACCGCTTCTAAAAAACCGCCATGACCGCTTAAAACAGCTCCGATGACGGCTACAATTCCTGCCAGCATAACGATTCCCTGGATAAAATCGTTGATGGCAGTCGCCATATAGCCGCCCAGGATTACATAAGCGCAGGTGAGTACTGCCATTACAATTACACAGACCTCATAGGGAATATCAAACGCCATTCCAAAAAGACGCGACAGTCCATTGTATACGGATGCTGTGTACGGAATCAGAAATACAAATGCAATCGCAGAAGCCGCTATGCGAAGCGCTTTGCTGTTATAGCGTTTTCCAAAATAATCCGGCATGGTTGCAGCGGTCAGATGATTGCTCATGATGCGGGTGCGCCTTCCCAGGATTACCCATGCGAGCAAAGAACCGATCAATGCGTTTCCAATACCAATCCAGGTAGAGGCAAGACCATACTTATATCCAAACTGACCAGCATATCCTACAAAAACCACGGCAGAAAAATACGAGGTTCCATAAGCAAACGCTGTCAGCCACGGCCCTACGCTCCGGCCGCCCAGCACAAAATCATTCACATTGGTGGCATGTTTCCTGGAATACAGGCCCACACCAATCATTACTGCAAAAAAAACAATTAAAAACAGAATTTTAATAAACACGTTTTTCCTCCTTACGCCACAGATATACGTAACAGTTTTTGGGCATTTTCTCCTGTTATGCGCTCCCTGTCTCTCTGATCTATGGCAAGTCCCTTCAGATACTCAAGAGATTCCTTCTGTCCGCTCCAGGGACTGTCTGTGGCAAACAGTATCTTTTCTGCACCATGTTTTTTAAGAATGCTGAGAAATCTCTCATTTTCAATAAAACCAAACGTATATGCCGTATCCAGATAAACGTCTTCTCCGGCAAGAAGTTCCTCAGCCTCTTCCCATAAGCCGAAACTGCCATAATGGGCGAGCACCATTTTTTGCGGCGCCACCTCATCTATGAGTTTGCGGATACGTTTCGGCGTACACCGCACATGGTCGGGAAAGCCAATATCAACTCCGGCATGTATGACACTGACCAGCCCCAGTTCAGAGGCATAGTCCAGAATCCGCATATATTTGAGATCATCTATATAAGTGTTCTGGTAATCCGGGTGAAGCTTAATTCCCAAAAGTCCTAAATTCTTAATCACACGCAGCTCCCTTTTAATGTCCAGTGAATCTGGATGAAGGCCGCCAAAGGACAAGAGACGTTTCGCTTTCTCCTGGTACTTTTCATTGAGCCTTGCCGCAAAACTGTTGACGGTATCAAACTGCTCCGGCCTCGTGACAACCGGAAGCACAATGGATATATCCACGCCAGCCTCCTCCATGGAAGAAAGCAGACTGCACTCCCTCCCATCGGTAAAGGCTTTAACACTGGCGATATTCTCCAGCTTTTCAATGGTTCTTGCAGCTATGCTATCCGGAAAAATATGAGTGTGAAAATCTATAACCATGATGCGCTCCTTATCCGAAAATTTTCATAATGTCATCCTGGCTGTACAATTCCACTTCCTTGCTCTTTAACAGCTCTGCCGCCTGGTCCCCATTCGAGATTTTACAGATGATAGACGCTTCGTTATCTTTGTTTGAAAGCGCATACATATATTCCACATTTAATCCCGCCTTACAGACATAGCTCAAAATTTCCTGGAGTCTGCCTACCTGGTGGGCAAGCCTGACAGCGAGCACATCCGTCAGCATGGCAGAAAACCCTTTTTCCTTTAATGCCTGCCGTCCCGCCTCCGGGTCTGAGGTGATAAGCCGCAACAGGCCGTATTCGCTGGTGTCAGCAAGGCTCAGGGAAATAATACTTACTTTTTCCTGTGTCAAGACGTCCAGTACATCCTGCAGACGCCCCTCTTTATTTTCAATAAATACCGATAATTGTTTGATAAACATCACATAACCTCCCGTCCCTTATTCTCCCTCATAGCCTTTTAAAAATGCCTTTTTGTTGATATCTACCGTTTTAGGCGGAACGGTTTTTTCAATAATTTTAAGCCATGCCTCTTTGGAAAAATCCATATGCTTTGCAGCCAAGCCCAGAACGATAATATTGAAGACTTTGGAATTTCCTAATTTTTTCGCTTCTGCCATAGCGTCGATCTTATAAACCGTATGCTCCTGTTCCAATCCTACCACAATATTTTCCGGATAACTTGCTGCTCCTGTCACAACGGTAATCGGCTCAATCCGCTGTTCATTTACCACCAAAACACCATCTTTTTTCAAAAAATGTGCATAGCGCAGCGCTTCTAATTTTTCAAAAGCGATCAGTACGTCTGCCTGGCCTTCCTCCACGATCGGCTCCGCCACTTTTTCTCCATAACGCACAAAAGTTACAACACTTCCGCCTCTCTGCGCCATGCCGTGTACTTCGGATAATTTCACATCATATCCGGCATCCAGGGTGATTCCTCCTAAGATACGGCTGGTGAGAAGGGTTCCCTGTCCGCCCACGCCTACAATCATTATATTTTTCGTCATGTGTCTGCCTCCCATCTATGCTTCTACCCGTTCTATCGCATGAAATTTGCACAATTGCTCACAGAGACCGCAGCCATTACACATGGTATCGTCAATGGCAATCGTTCCGTCTGCATTTTTTGTCAGCGCCGGACAGCCTGGCCTTAAGCAGGCGCCACATTTTTTACACTGGTCGGTAACTGGCCTGCATTTGTATGGAAATACATTTCCTTTTAAGAGCACGCAGGGAGATTTTGTGATAATCACAGAAACGGCGTCTCTTGCTGTCTCTTCTTTTACAACCTGCTCTAACTTCTGGAGATCAAAGGCATCTACTTCTGTCACATGTTCAATTCCCATGGCTTTGCAGAGCTGATAAATATTGATTGCCGGAACGGTTTCCCCTTTCAAGGTCTTACCAGTAGCGGCATGATCCTGGTGCCCGGTCATTCCGGTAGTAGAATTATCCAGAATAATCACGGTGCCTGTGGCCTGATTATATACCATATTCATCAGAGAGTTTACGCCGGTATGTAAAAAAGTGGAATCTCCGATCACTGCCACCCATTGTTTTATGTATTCTTTGCCCTTTGCCTTTTCCATACCATGAAGGGTAGAAATGCTGGCCCCCATACATACCGTGGTATCAATCACATTTAACGGCGGCACTGCGCCCAGGGTATAGCACCCAATATCACCTGCTGCATGAATTTTTAATTTATTCAATACCGAGTAGACACTTCTGTGCGGGCATCCTGGACAGAGAATCGGCGGTCTTGCCGGAACTTTTGCAGCTTCTTTGATCTGAACTTTTTCATGCAATACTTTTTCACGGAGCATATTTGCTGAATATTCTCCCTGCACAGTAAAAATTTCTTTGCCCACGGCTTCTATGCCCCAGGATTTCACCTGTTCCTCAATTACAGGCTCTAATTCCTCAAATATGTAAAGCTTCTCCACTTTAGAGGCAAACTCTTCAATCAGTTTACGGGGAAGAGGGTGTACCATGCCAAGCTTTAACACGGAGGCATTGGGACAGGCTTCTTTCACATACTGATAAGGAATTCCGCTGGTAATAAATCCAATAGAAGTATCGTTATATTCGGCACGGTTTATTGCAAAACTGCTGCTGTCTTCTGCCATGGCCTTCATTCTCTGTTCTACATAGACATGGCGTCCAATGGCATTGCCCGGCATCATCACGAATTTGGCAGGGTTTCTCTCATACGGTTTATCTTCTGGCTCCACACGTTCTTCCAGGGTAACGGTCCCCTGGGAATGCGCCAGGCGGGTGGTCGTCCTCACAATCACCGGGGTATCATATTTTTCACTGATTTCATAAGCAAATTTTACAAAATCTTTTGCTTCCTGGCTGTCAGACGGCTCTAAAACCGGCACCATTGCCGCTCTTGCCACGCATCTGGTATCCTGCTCATTCTGAGAGCTGTACAGGCCGGGATCGTCAGCTGCCACCAGCACTAACCCGCCGTTTACTCCGCCGTAAGAAATCGTATACAAGGGATCGCTTGCCACATTGACGCCTACATGCTTCATAGATGCCATAGCTCTTACGCCGCTGATAGAAGCGCCGATCGCCACCTCTGTGGCCACTTTTTCATTGGGTGACCATTCTGCATAAATTTCATCATACTTTACAATATTTTCACTGATTTCAGTACTTGGCGTGCCTGGATATGCCGCTGACACCTTCACTCCTGCTTCATAAGCGCCTCTGGCAATCGCCTCATTTCCCAACATGATTTTTTTATCCACTGACTACACTTCCTTTCTCAAGTCTTTCACTCTCTGTGCTTTCCCCTCAAACCGCTGTAAGGTATTGGGAGATTCCAGGCGGATTTTGGCGTCCAGTCCCAGAACTATCCGCAGCTTCTGTTTAATCTTCTTCTCCAGAGCCTCCAATTCCCGGTATGCGTCCATCGGTTCCACAAGTTCTACCCGGATTTCCAGGATATCAGAATGATTCTTTCTTGTGACAATAATCTCATAGTGAGGCCCGATTTCATCAATGCCAAGAAGCACTTCTTCAATCTGGCTGGGGAATACATTGACACCACGGATTTTCAGCATGTCGTCCGTTCTTCCGTCAAGGTTCTCCATACGCACCGTAGTTCTGCCGCATTTGCACGGCTCGTAAATCAGCCTGGTCACGTCTTTGGTCCGATATCTGATCAGGGGCAGCGCTTCTTTATAGATACAGGTAATCACCAATTCTCCTTTTTCTCCCGGAGGAAGCACCTCTCCGGTTTTAGGATTGATGATTTCCGGGATAAAGAAATCTTCATTGACATGCATACCGCAGAGGTACTCACATTCTCCGGACACGCCTGGTCCCATCAGCTCGCTCATTCCGTAATTGGAAGTGACAAGCATATCTTCTCCCCAGAGCTTATGCATTTCTGTACGCATTGCTTCTGTGAGAAGCTCGCTTCCCACCAGTCCGATTTTAACTTTCAAATCTTTCCGGGGATCTATTCCCATTTGATGCGCCACTTCCCCGATACGCAATGCATAGGAAGGGGTTGCCACCAGAAGGGTGGTTCCGAAATCTTTCATATACATAATCTGCTTTTCTGTATTTCCTGTGGAAGAAGGGACCAGCGCTGCTCCCATGTTCTCCAGTCCAAAATGAAGTCCCAGCGCACCTGTGAACATTCCGTATCCAAAACAAATCTGTGCTACGTCTTTGGAAGTAGCACCGCCCATAGCTGCGATTCTTGACACACATTCCGTCCAGACATCCAAATCCTTCTTGGTATATCCTACCACGGTCGGCTTTCCGGTCGTTCCAGAGGATGCATGGATACGCACCAGGTCATCCTTAGGCACTGCAAACAGCCCAAAAGGGTAGTTGTCTCTCATATCCTGCTTCGTAACAAACGGCAGCCTGCTAAGATCCTTTAACGTCTGAATATCTGCCGGCTTTACCCCGACTTCCTCCATCTTTCTGCGATAGGGCATCACTTTCTCATAAACCCGCGTCACAGTTTCCTTGAGCCGCTCTAACTGTAAGGTTTCAATTTCATCCCTTGACATTGTTTCTTCTTTTGCCCAAATCATCTTATTTTCTCCTTCAATTTATAGTTTCATGATTAAGTTTCTGCACAAACAATATCATTTTACCACAAAAAATACTATTATTCCACATAATAATTCACTTTACTTCACTTCTGCTCTCCGATAACCGCAATACAGCACGGGTATTATGGCAAGGCTCAGCAGGAAGTACAGCACGATCAGAAATGGATAGACTCCTATGACGTTTCCTCCTACTTCACAGACCAGCAGAACATCCAGGAATTTGCTGATACGAAGCAGCATATCCGGAAAAAAATTCATGATTTTAGTCAGTATCTGTACTCTTCCCAAAAACATAGGAGCACAGGATAACACGAAGGGAATCGTAACCGTCAGCACGGTAGAGCGGCTTTTTACCGAAATAAGCATAGCAAAAGAAAGAATAAACAAATTGCCTGCATATCCGCCAAACATGGACAGAAACCAGTCCTGAAGATACGTAATATTGTAGAAACTTTCCCAGTTTCCCAACCCTGTCTGTATCATGCAGCCTGCACCGCCAAATCCCACAACACACAGGATAATCGCAGAAAACAACAGCATGACAGACCAATAGACCACCGTAATTGCCAGAAAACCGGCTGCTATTTTTGAAACAATTGCCCTGCTTCTTCCCAGCCTGGAGGAAAAGAAAACAGAATCTGCCTTATATTGAAATTCATCAGAAAAAATTCCCGACACCAGAAATCCAATCATGACAATGGTAATAATCATAAGCGTGGGAAGATACTGAGAATCCAAAAGAGCTTTCCACCCTTCTGTATATTCATAGTACAGAGGTGTTTTTAAACTTTCATACTGGTGAATCAGAAATTCTTTTTCCTTTTTTGTATAATTTCCTTCTTCGTTTCCAGCAGACAATTCTTCTTTCAGCTTTTCAATTCTCTGTTCGTAGAGTTTTGCGGCTTTTTCCGGAGAAATCTGATCAGCCGTATAATAGTCATATCCTTCTGCCGGAGAAAACCCAGCATTGATCATTTCACGAATATCATCAAAACTCTGTTGTCTGGCAAGTTTGACCGTTTCAGAATCCACTGAACGCTGGTTCTCTTGCACTACCTTCTTGATAACATCCTCCGTAACCGCTCCTCTCCATCTATTTTTCAGTTTCTTCAACTGAGAAACAGCCGCCACTCCAGAACGCACCGATCCATCTTCCTGATAACATCTCACGTCACGGATAGCAAGAAAACTCCCGATTAATACAATTACAAATAACAAAACAAGTACCAGTTTATTGATTCGTTTGCCAAAAATCTTTTTTATCTCAAATCGCACCATTCGTATCACTCACTTTCTCTCCAAAATAATATAAGAAAACGTCTTCCAGATTTGCTTCCTCCAGGACTGCGTCCATCGCAGGTCTTTCATTGGAAATAATTCTTAATTCTACTCCGTCAGGTTCAGATTTCATATTAGAAATCTTATAATTCTTCATAAAATGCGAGACATCTTTTTTCTGCGCATAGCATTTCCATACAGATTCCTTCATAGAAGCTATGAGCTGTGCCGCTGTGCCTCTGTGAACCAGTTCCCCTTCCCGCATCAATAATATTTCATTGGCAATATATTCGATATCTGATACAATATGGGTAGACAAGAGCACCAGACGGTTTTCTGCCAGCTCACTGATAAGGTTGCGGAAGCGGATGCGCTCATTCGGGTCAAGCCCTGCCGTGGGTTCGTCTAAAACCAGGACTGCCGGATCATTGAGCATCGCCTGGGCGATTCCAGCCCGCCGTTTCATTCCTCCAGATAATTTTCTCATTTTCTTATTTGCCGCCTTGGACAGACCTACGCCTGAAATCAGGTCATTGACCCTCTTTTTGGCGACTACAGGGCGCAGCCCTTTGATAGCTGCAATATACAAAAGGTAATCCTGTACTGTAAACTCCGGGTAAAATCCAAAGTCCTGGGGAAGATATCCCAATTTTTTCCGATAATTTTCACCCATTGACATAATATCCTTTCCGTCGCAGGTGATGGTCCCGCTGGTAGGTCCCAGTAGCGTGCAGATCATCCGCATCAACGTGGTTTTTCCTGCACCGTTTACTCCCAGCAGACCGTAAACACCGTTTGTCATTGTGACATTCAGGTGATTTACCGCAGTAAATTTTCCAAATTTTTTCGTTAAATCAATGATGTTCAATTCCATCAAATCTTACCTCCCAACATTTGCTGCAGTTTTGCAGCGTTTTATAAACAACAAAAATCAAAAACAGAAACGCAAGTCCCAAAAGTCCCAGCCATACAGGCAGCAGGATCACAGAATAAATCTCTTCATTTATAGTAATCAGCCACCAGAGAACGCACCACAGAAAACAGGCTGCCACAGACAGAGATTCGCTGACGTCGAAGTTTGTGCACAACATTCCGAAGCAGATACAGGCTGTCACTACCATAGGGAATAAAAATTGCGCGGTTAAGACCAGAACCGTAACATGCAGATTTGTCAGCAGCACGGTACAAAATACTGTCAAAAAACAGAAATCCGCCAAACCAAACAAAAGAATCCTTGCTGCATAAATCTGCCGCAGAGAATAATAAGCTGACGCCTCAATTTCCATACTGCAGCAGCTTCGGTTTTTCCACAGTTCCGGAATGGCAAAAACGACAAATAATACGCCTGCAATTCCCATAGTCCTGTGAATCAGATAATCTTCCTCTATAGTTGTCAGCAGCAATCCGGCAGCCAGTAAAAAGAGCAGCTGCAGCAGCCACCATCTCTTTCTCACCAGTTTCAACTGCACCCATAAAAATTCCAGATATGTCAGCATCCGTCCTTGTTCTATCTCGTAAAAGGCGTCCCTGGACTTACGAGCAGTTTCGGTGATATTACGTTCGTCCAGGTGCACAACTGTCTGTTTTTGATACAATTCCATCCGTTCTTTCAATTCCATATGTTTCCTCCCTGCATGAATCTCATCGAGGATCTTCCCCGATGAACTGTTCCAGTTTCTTTTTCGCGCATCTTAATCTGTATTTTACCAGCGGCAGCCCCAGGTTTAGTACATCTGCAATTTCTGACAGTTTCAATTCCTGAAAATAATACAAAATTACCACATCCCTTTGTTCCACAGAAAGCTCTCTCAGAGCTGCCTCCACCACTATGCTGTTTTCCAGATTTTTTAATAAATTTGTGGAAGAAGAAGCTTCTTGTTCCAGTGTGTGCTTTTCCACAGGCAGTTCTTTTTTCTTTTTATAGTAATTTTTGCAGAGGTTTCCGGCAATGGTGTACAGGTAATTTTTTGTTTTTCCCATGCAGCGGTATTCCGGCAGATTCGTAAAAAATTTTAAAAAAGTTTTCTGGGTCAGATCTTTCGCATATTCTGCGTCAGAACAATGATACCTGCAATAGTTGAATATCTCTTCGTAATACTTGCGGATAAACTTATCAAAGGCATCTTCCTCTCCCTGTTTCATTTTTATAATCAGAAGGAAATCTACATCCACACTGTCCTCCTTTCTTCTTTTTCATGCTCCAAACGTTTTTCACATCTAATATAAATAACAACTCAGGCCATCAAAAAGATAGCCTGAGCTGCTATTTGTTAACTATTGGTAACAGATTATTTCTAACGCCGCATTTCTGCAATTGTGGATATTCTGCAGCATGTTCACCAAATGAGTGTCTGAGCGCATATTGAAACGGGAGATTCTTCATAGGGTGCTGCAAAATATTCCTCTGATGTGCTTAGAGGGAAAAACTTTTCTTCTGTGAGGTATTAAGAGATCTTTCACTTTTATACTGTCTTTGCTGGCCACGCCATGCTGTGATAGCTGGATGGCGGATAACGACTTTGCATAAGCCGTGAAACGTGTCCTACCCTTAACTGCCGTCAAATACGATTGATGATTTATCTCTATTCATTGTTAGGCGCTACTGTTTGCATGAGGGCAAAGAAAGATTCTGCTTTCCCGGTACTGAAATATTCATACCAAAGTTCCAGTGTGTTTGCTTGAAAAACGCCTAAATGCTCAATGATTTGTTTGGCAAACAGCAAAGCTCCCGTAGGATTTGCTGTAATAAGGTTTTTATCTGTTACGGATGGCTCGTCTACATAGAAATTCTGTCCTTTATAAGCGGGTGAACACATTTCAAGAAATCCCTGTCCATTACTGGTATGCCGCCGATTATCCAACAACCCAAAATTAGCAAGTGCAACAGTAGCCCCGCAAATTGCCCCGACGGCAGCTCCCAAAGAGAGAAGTTCACTTGCTTTTTTGATAATTGCGCCATGTTTCGGGTCACCCCATGTATCTGCGCCTGGCAACAGCAATACGCTTGTTTCTTTTACAGCAATATCATCAATCAAACAATCGGGTAGGACTGCCAGCCCTCCCATTGTATGGATTGGTTCTTTAGAATAACTGACTGTTTTAAGCGATACACGCCCGGCGTCCTTTTTGAAAAATCGCCCGGAATGTAACTCCGAAGTAATATAGCCTAATTCCCAGTCGGCTAAAGTGTCAAGAACATAAACATAGACTGTAAACATAAATATCCTCCGTTTTCACTGTAAATTTGATTTGTCTGCCCTTTTATTGTATCATATAATTGCTGACAACATTATGGCAACAATATAGAGGGTAAAAGAAATTTTGAAAGGCGGCTATCAAATGAAGATTGACAGGCTCGTTAGTATTATTATGGTGCTTCTTGATAAAGAGCGGATTGGGGCGCAGGAATTAGCGGATATGTTTGAAGTGTCGCCCCGTACAATCTACCGCGATATAGACACTATCAACATGGCTGGCATTCCTATTCGCTCAATACCGGGAGTGGGCGGCGGCTTTGAAGTTATGCAGAAATATAAAATTGACAAAAATGTTTTTTCGGCTGATGACCTTTCCGCTATCCTTATGGGGCTTTCAAGCCTTTCGAATATGATACGGGGAAATGAGATGATAAATGCCCTTACAAAAGTCAAAAGTTTTATCCCAGCTGACAAAGCAAATGCCATAGAATTAAAAGCAAATCAAATATGTATAGATTTAAGTTCCTGGATTGGCAACCAAAATACGCAATCATATTTAGATATTATCAAAACAGCTTTACAGAATTGCAGGCTGGTTTCCTTTGAATATATAGCTCATCACGGAAAGAAAACTGTACGGACAGTTGAGCCGTATCAGCTTGTTTTAAAAAGCGGTCATTGGTATTTTCAAGGATATTGTCATATACGAAACGATTTTCGCTTGTTCAGATTATCCCGCATCTCAAGTTTACAAATAAAAGAGGAAATTTTTACACCACGGGATTATCAAAAACCGATTTTAAACTTTGAGGAAATTCTGCAAACCATGCAAACGGAAATAAAAATTCGTATTCATAAATCAATCATGGACAGGGTACTTGATTATTGCACTTATGAACGCTTTTCTCCTAATGGCGACGAATATTACATTGTTGATTTTCCGTTTATAGAGAATGATTATTATTACGACATTCTTCTTGGTTTTGGTAATCAGTGTGAGTGCTTAGAACCGTTATATATTCGTTCCGAAATGAAGCGTAGAATACACAATATAGCTGCCATATACGAAAATTAGAATACTCATAATTCTCTTAACAAGATATAAGTAATGAAGGGGATTTCGTCATCGGCATTGTGGGAAAATCCTCCAGTTTCGATTTTCCCACAATACCTGTCTTTTGGTCTTTCGTTCAGAATCTAATTATCATTTGAAATTACCGACACTTTATCTGAAATGGAATCATCTTCAGCGACCGGCATATTATTTTCAGTGTCCTGCTTTGAGTTTACATTCGGTACGTTTGTCGGCTTAGAAATTTCTAAACTCATAGTTGTTTCCATTCCTCCGATACTCATTGTCATTACAAGCACTCTTGAACCATCCGGCTTAACAATAATTTCTGTTTTTGATTTGGATTCCTGACCACCTGCCGACTCTGATTCCCCGTCTGAAAAAATTTTTTCATTTTCTGCTGGCTGGGCTGATTCTTGTGTTGCTGATATATCTTTCCTCGAATATACACCCATGCCGTAATTATCAGCTATATTTTCGCGCATATAATTATCCTTTTCAAAAACGGTATGTTTTTTCCTGCTATTTGGGGACACATTCATGCCAACAATATCTGCCATCCTGCTTGCAAATTTTATTCTCGAACTATTCTTTTGCACTTTGCCCGCAAAATTATCTGTTTCTGTTGTTTTCCGACTGTTGTTTGTGCAGGCATATGTATTTACTCCCCTACCATATATACCGTTAATATTCAATTTTTCTCCTTTCCTGTAACACACGGTTACATTAAACACAGTTTTTCGTTAATGTACAAATTTCCCATATATTTATCGGTTCATGTTTTACATTGGATGAGCCAATGCCATGTAGGTATATATCCTTTTCTCACTTGTTTCTTCAAAATTCGTAATTTATGCTATCATTTATTTTTTATGCTGGCTTTACTTTTCACTTTCATTTTGGATAGGTTACAATAAACTGGACAGATTTTTTAAGGTCATATAGTATAAAACCAATACGAAAAGGAGTAGCGAATATGACCGAAACAAAACAAAAAAGAAAACCCCTTAAATATACCGATGAATTTAAACAACAGCTTGTGGCTTTTCACCTGCGAAATAACGGTCAAGCCATTTCCTTGTCTGCTCGAAGATAGCTGTATCGTTCTTTTCGAGCATCTCGCCCTGAACAGAGCCAAGAAAATACTTTTGTCCCTCCATCCAAAGACCTATGAGCGTGCTGTCTTTTTCTGCAAGCAAAATATTTCCTATAGGCGAATGATAATGCGTTGTATATATCATAATGTTTACCTTTTTTATATCAGCAATCCCATTTGCAAAATTTTAAATCAGTGTGCCTGTCGTCTTTCATAACAACGCCTTCTTGTTTGAGCAAGTCATACTGCTCCGTCCAGCCAGGCGCAAGCCTGCCCGCATGATTTACAACTCTGTGGCAGGGATATTTTCCGTAAAACTGCGCCATACTGAGAACCTTTCCGACAAGCCTTGCGTTTCTGTCTCTACCGATAAGCCTTGCAATCTGACCGTATGTAGCGACTTTTCCCTCGGGTATTTCCTCTACAACAGATAAAACCTCATAAATGAAATCTTCATCTAAAATCCTTTTCATTTTTATAATGCCGTTCCTTTCGTAGGCACAAATAGACGCTCCATATTAACGCTCTCTAATTTTAAAAGCTCCTTTTTTATGTTTATACCGCCTGCATAGCCCGTCAAGCTGCCGTTTGTGCCGACAACCCTGTGGCAGGGAACAATAATCGAAATTTCATTGTGCCCCATAGCGCCGCCAACAGCCTGCGCCGACATTTGCTTTAAGCCTCTTTCTTCTGCGATTTGCTTTGCGATTTTGCCGTAAGTAGTTGTTTTGCCGTAGGGGATTTCTGTAAGAATTTTCCATACAGAAAGCTGAAACGGCGTTCCAATCATATGGATAGGCGGCATAAAATCAGGCTTCCTGCCAAAAAAATAAATGTCAAGCCAACGCTTTACTTCGCAGGATATAGGCGTTTCTCTTTCTTTGTGTTCCGGGTCAAGGCTCAGAGCATAAAATTTTTCGTCTTTAAACCAAAGTCCCGTCAAGCCAATTTCATCACAGGCGAGAAGAATTTCACCGACCGGGGATTGATATTTTGTTGTATATTGCATAGTTAACCTAACCTCCGAAAAATTCGTCGGAGTCCGCAGGAGCGTCCTGCCTCTCCGTCATGGTATAGCTGCGAATCGGTGTTACCACAGTGATTTTATAGTCGGCAAAGCCGTGCTCTCTACCGTGTTTCTGACTCATGCGGTGCGCCACCCCGTTACGCCACTTTGCAACGCTTTCTTCGCTGTCCCATACCGACATGCTCAGCAGCTTTCTTTCCACGGCAAGAGAGGAAAATCGCTCAGAGCGAATGAAGCCTTCCGCTTCGGAAAGTGCTGATTTAAGACCTGCCGCCTGTGCAAGGTAGTCCTCCATTTTGCCGTTTTTTAATGTTACCTCAAACAAAACAATTACCATTTTACTGCCTCCACATTTCTTTCATACAGATTTTACACAGTCTGTATCCGTCCGCTAACACTTCCTCAAGCATATCGTAAAACACCATATTCTTTTCTGACGGCACTTTAGACGAACAACCGGGGTTACAGACGATTTTTGTACTTTTCACCGCAAGATAAAACTTGCCGGTATAGCTTTTGTCTCGCCTTTGACAAATCTCAATTTTTTCTTCTTGTGTCATTATTCGTTCCTTTCTTTGCTTTCGGTGCATAATCTTTCATCTCGGGAATTGCGCCGCCTGCCACCGCCCAAAAGTACAGGCTTGCCACACTGTTGCAAGGCGTTTATCCTTTTGCTTTAAATATCCGATTATGCTTTCATCATATAGAAAATACACTCTTGTTCTACCTCCCGCCTTAACACAGAATCTGTTTCACAGTATAATATTATCATAATTTAGGACGATATAATATTAAAATATCGCCCAATATTATCATAATATATCCAAAAGAAGTGAGCAGAAATGAGAGACGCAAAAAATGATTATATAAACTCGGTTAATTTAAATGCTGATTCGGATTTTCCCTACCTTGTGCTTGATGTAATTAACGACCAAAGTTATCCGAAAAATCCCGGCTTTCAGATTATGCACTGGCATGAGGATTTACAGTTTATTTATGTACTTGACGGTAAAATCGAAATAAAAACATTAAATATATCCGTACAGGTAAATAAGGGTAGCGGTATTTTTATCAATAAAAACGTGATACATCTTGTTAATAAAAAGACTTCTTCCTGCCACTATAATAGTTTTGTTTTCCCCGATTATTTTCTCAAATTTTATTTTGGAAGCCCCGCAACTGTTTTTGTTGAACACATTGTAGGCAAAGATGAATTACCAATCTGTTGCTTTCCGAAAGAAATGGATTGGTGCAAATCTATTTTATCTGTCCTTTCCCGCCTTGCAGACCTTGAAAACAGAAAAAACGAATTTTATGTCTATCAAGTGCTTTGCCTGCTCTCTACACTTTGGCTTGAAGTATGCAAAAATATTCAAGTACCAAGCAAAAACACCGATACTGTTATGGGTATTCGTATGCAAAAATTTTTACGGTATATAAGTGAACATTACGAAGAAGATATTTCTCTTGATAGGCTTGCAAAGAGTGCAAATGTCAGCAAATCGGAATGTCTGCGGTGCTTCAAAGCAAGTTTGCAAACAAGTCCTTACAAATATCTAACAGAGTACAGGCTTTCAAAGGCAGCCGAACTTCTGGAAAACTCTGATGAGCCGATAGGCAATATTGCTGGCAGCGTAGGATTTCGGCAAGTCAGCCATTTTGGAAAGTGCTTTAAAGAAAAGACAGGTTTTTCACCGAGAGATTATCGAAAAAAGGGTAACGCTTTTGGATACATAGAAGCTGGTTAAAAGCCTATTCCTAACATCAAAAGCAGGTAAGGAAATATCCCTACCTGCTCTGCCTCTGTGTTCATAAGCGTTACATTAGTTGTAAATTAGTTCGCTATTTACAATCTCTCGTGCACACGCTCGTATGTTATTCATTCGCCCTGTCCATTCTAAGACGTATTTCTTCTTTAGATGCTCCGTGATACCCTGTGTCCGTTTCATCTGCTCTATAAGCGTTTCAAAGCGTTCCTGTGCCTGTCTGTCAATGTCGGCAAGGTAACTATTCAGCCTGCCACTTGTGAGTAAGCTGGTGTATGTGCTTTTTTGATATTCTTTCAGATACCGTAAGTGTTGTTGCCCCCATAAACCAATAGTCTGTCCTTTTTCGGCCGGTAAGGTAAGACAAGGAATATAATGATTACCTTGAAGTTCATACCACAGCCCGTTGTTTTATCATAGATATACTTGTCCATTTATAAATCCTCCAGTATAATATATTCGCACATACATCACAGTTCTCTGATTGCCACATTTTGTTATATCTTGTTATCAGATTTTCTTGCCCTTGCTTTTTCACTTATAAGGGAGCAGGACTAGAGTAAACAAAAGTGAAATCACATAAAGAGATAAGGCGAACACATTGCCATAAATCCTTTATTTTGAAGGCTTTTGAAGGATTTTATTAAAGCTCTGTGAGTTTCAATAACCACTTATAAAATTGTGATTTTCAAATTTATATTTGTAATCAAGTCTTTTGTTATAATTTCTTTTTCTATTATTTTCAAGATAAATCACCTCCATGGAACAAGCAAAAATATACTTTTTCATGTTTACAATAAATAATTTCCTCTCCATGAAAACAGTTAAAATCTCCATGTACTTGGCAATGGCAGGCGTATTCTCCCTTTTAGTGATATTCTGGCCCTCTAAACGGTCTTTCGTACGTTACAAAAGTAAGCATTTCTTTAAAAAAACCAATATTAAAATTCTCGCTCATAATCTGTCCATGATAATTCATGGCATATACTGGAAGTTCCTCTCAGCAAACTTTGATGATATTACTGCGGCAGTTAAATATCGATATTTAACCGCCAGAACTATATAAGGAATGCAGGGGAAGACGTAGTCGTCGGCATTCTTAATCTCCAATTCGGAGTCTGCTTTGTTATCGGCATTATAACATAAGCCATCTAAGTGTCACATAATATCTTCCGCAATATTATGTTGATTTTCTGAAACATTTATGATATAAATATCTCATAAAACCTTTTTAGGAGTGGATTTTTCAAGAGGATTCTTTTTTCGCCACATAATTGCCGCTGGTAATTATGTGGCGTTTTTAACTATGGCAAAAATTTTGTCACGTTAACGTAAATTATCTTTCTCTAAAATTAATGGCAGCATAAAAAGAATATACTCAAAGTTTGTCAGAACGAAGCGGGAAAATCCACGCAGTAAGAATATAAAGGAGGAAAATTATGGAACAAACGTTTATGAAGGAGAGAAAAATTCTGCCGTTGGTGTTATCCATGTCGCTTCCCATGGTAATTTCCATGGCGGTTAATTCACTGTATAATATTATCGACAGCTATTTTATAGCCAAAGTAAGTGAAGACGCCATGACTGCGCTTGCTATTGTCTATCCGGTACAGAATCTCATCAACGCGATTGCTATTGGTTTTGGCGTCGGACTGAATGCCGTGATCGCGTTTTATCTGGGCGCCGGAGAACAGGAACAGGCAGACAAAGCTGCCACTCTTGGGACATTTTTCAGTTTTATACATGGAATATTGCTGATGGCGGTCTGTATTGCCGGGATGCCTTTGTTTTTAAGAAATTTTTCTTCGGACCCGCAGATTACAGATTTGGCGCTGCTCTATTCTGGCAGGGCGTTCCTGTTTTCCCCTGTCATCAATGTAGGCTTATCTTTTGAAAAAATATTTCAATCTATTGGCAAAATGAAAGTGTCTATGTTCAGTATGATATGCGGATGCGCAGCCAATATTATTTTAGATCCGCTCATGATCTTCGGTATTGGCATTTTTCCTGCTATGGGTATTGCCGGCGCTGCTTACGCCACTGGTATTGGACAGTGCCTTACGCTGCTGGTATACCTGTTATACTATTTTTTCCGTGCAAATGCAATAAAAATAAACCGAAAACACCTGTGCTTCGATTTTACGATCATTAAAAAATTATATTCCATAGGCATCTCTGCAACCCTAAACCTGGCGCTGCCCTCATTACTGATTTCGGTATTAAATGGAATGCTGGCAGAATTTTCTGAAAAATACGTCCTTGTACTGGGCGTATATTATAAACTGCAGACCTTTATCTATCTGACTGCGAATGGAATTATTCAGGGAATCAGACCTTTAATGGGATATAATTTCGGAGCAGGGGAATATGGACGCGTCAAGAAAATATATACCACTTCCTTAATGATGAATGTCGGAATTATGATGATTGGAACGATATTATCCTGGATGATTCCAGAACAATTAATCGGATTATTTACAGAAAACTCACAGACAATAGAAATTGGCGTATCTGCCCTGCATGCAATCAGTGCGGGATTTATGGCATCTGCAGTTACCATCACCTGTTCTGGTGCGCTGGAAGGGCTGGGAAAAGGATTCTATTCTCTGTTCCTCTCATTTTTGAGATACACTGCCGTAATTATACCGATAGCCTATGTGTTCAGCAGATTTTGGGGAGCCGATGGGATATGGTATTCTTTTTGCTTTACAGAACTAGTAACCGCATGTTTTGCCAACCTCATTTACCGAAAAGCATTACGATAATACGTCCCCCATACGAACAGAAACCTCTCCCTCACTGTTTTTATTTTTTAATAACTGCTCGCGGATGCGAACGGCATTTGGGGAAAACAGTAGAATAATAGTTGATCCGCCAAATTCAAAATATCCTTTTTCGCTGCCGGCAAATACATGATATGTCTCTGCCGCCCGCATGTGATTACTTATTTTTCCCACCAGCAGCGCGCCTATTTCCATCTGAACCATGGTTCCGAATTGCTCTGTGCGGATAACCTGATATTCCCTGCTGTTTTGTGCAAATACCGGAATTTCCCTCAAGGCAATTGGACGTACGCAGTGCAGCTTTCCGGATATTTTCCTAGAATGAAGCACATGACCGTCCGCCGCGTAACAATATCTGTGATAGTTTGCAGGAGTCAGGCGGAAGATAAGCGCCGTCCCATCATAAAATTTCGCTGCCAGCCGTTTGTCCTTCAATAAATCTTCCAGAGAAAATGCTGTATGTTTGACATTGAAAACAAGATTTTTCTTTATTTTTAGGCAAGTTAAATATCCCTCGCAGGGGCTGATAAGACTGGCGCTCACCGGGGTATGCGGCTTACGTCTTTTCTTTCTGGTAAAAAAAGCGTTGAAAGAGGAAAATCCATTCTGCGGAATCTCAATTCCCTTTAAACTAATTTTATGTTTTCGTACATAATAAGGTACCAGCCATTTCGACGCGCCAGAGGAAAGGTATTTTCCAGCAATTACCGATACTTTCGGGCAAACAAACGCCTTTAAGATCACTCTTCCCGGCACAGTTTTATACAAAAAACGCAATGATAATGATTCTTTCACAGCGTATGCCCTCCCATAAAGAACAACATTCCCAGCACCTCAAAAAATCCAAGAAGAAGAATGCCTGTTTTCCCCGCTCTTCCCGGCTTTTTTATTTCTACCGGCAAGAGGCAGCCTGCGCCCATGCAAAGTAACAGCAAAGGGAAGCAAATGACATTTCGGAATAATTTCAGATCATATAAAAGATAAATTGCAGGCATCAGCACTGCTATTGTAGTCACTGGAACTCCTAAATAACTTTTTCTCTTTTCCGTGGTCTGAGCCTGTCTTTCTTCCTCTAAAACGTTAAAGTATGCCAGACGTATCAATGCGCAGAGGACAAATACGGAAGCCACAAAGGCAGCAAATGCATTTCTGCCGGAAATCATATAGACAAACATGCCTGGTAAAATGCCAAAGCTGATCAGATCGCTCAGTGAATCAATCTGAATGCCAAATTTTCTTTCATTGACGCTTCGCTGCCGAGTTGCGGCTACTGTTCCGTCAAACATATCACAAATTCCCGCAAACATCAGACAGCATACAGCGTTCCAGTAATTCTCGCCTATCACCTGCAATATTCCATAAAAAGCGAACAGCATCCCGCAATAAGTCAGTATTACCGTGTAATCATAATATCCAAGCAATTTTTTCTTCATCTCATTTCTCCCTTTTTTATTGGCAACGTCATACGATAGCCAATATACATTATGGCTTTGCTAATAAAATGATTCATATCATTTACTCTATTCCATAAAAGCCCCGCTTATTATATTGCTTTTGCAGGAACATGGCAAGTTTTTTAACAAATGGTGCAAATATGGCCTTATTGCCGCTGTATGCTGCAGAATTTCTGTTTTTTGGAGCAGTTCCTCCTGTATCAGATAATTGCTATGTAATATTTTATGTTTCATTACTTACATGGAATTTTCCGATTTCTGCACGCAGCGCCTCCGCGCTCTGTTTTGTTTTCGTCACCTGTTCTAATACTTCTGCCGATTCACATGCAATGACAGACGCCCGCTGCGCAATCTCTGTAGTTCCTTCTGCCCCTTCTTCTGCTGCCTTGGAAATATCGCTCATAGAATTTTTGATACCTTCCATGTTGTTAAATAACTCCTGGGCAATGTCGCTGAACTCACTCATTAGTTCATCTACAGAAGCGCCGTCCTGGTTATATTGCTCTCCAATCGTCAGGAATCCTTCATAATCCGCTGTTACATCTTTGACAACAAAATCCAATAACTTCCTGGCATTGGAAGAGAGGTTTTCTACCGCCTCCGTTACTTCCTGGGTTACTTCCTGTATCTTCATTACTGTCTGTCTGGACTGCTCTGCCAGATCTCCGATCTCTCCGGCCACTACTGCAAAACCTTTGCCCGCCTCGCCAGCCCTGGCCGCCTCAATGGACGCATTTAACGACAGCAGGTTTGTCTGGGAAACCACATTCATTATCACACTTGACAATTCATAAATCTGATCTATGACTTTTGCGTTTTCCAGAGCCGTTTCCAAATCCTGTTGAATTTCTTTTTTCAACTGCGCAGCCTTTTCCTGCGCAGTTTTAATTCTTATGTTCGTCTGTTCCGCCCTGCCTTTAATTTCAGCGGCGCCCTGAGCGCCATCCTGGGAACGGCTTGTGATATGCTGTACCGCCGTATGAATTTCCCCTGCCGCTTCATTGGCCATGGTGGTTGTGGCCGCCGTCTCTTCCATTCCGGCCGACAATTCCTGTGTAGCGGCAGATACACTGGCAATATCGTCGTTCAGCTTTGCCACACATTCATTTACAGAACCCGCTGCGGCATTGATTGTTTCAGATTCTTTCTGCACCTGGCTGATTAATTTCACCATGGAAGATTTCATATCTTCCATACACCTGGCCAGATTGCCGAAATCATCCTTCCTTCCCAAGAATTTTATCATGAAATCTCTGGCGTAATCTCCCTCCGCCATACAATTCATCTGCTGTACAGCAGCGTGCAGAGATTTTGTAATGTCTGTTACAATCAACAGGGCAATTACAATCAGAAGTATAATTGCTACTACAATAGACGCAACAGAAAAAACCCTGAGCCTCTGAAAAATATTTTTTACCGGCGCGCTGTTTTCTACTGCCAGATTTTCTAATTCGTCTACATAATTTCCAGTCCCCACCACCCACTGCCAGGGCTCAAAAGCTTTGCTGTAAGCGCGTTTGGGATAAGTCTCTGTGCTGCCTTCCTTGGTATAGTAATATTCTGTAAATCCGCCGTCCTCCTGCTGTCCGTTTTTAATAATATCCTTTATCATCTGATACCCATGGCTGTCCTCTGTCTCCATCCGGTTTGTACCTTCCGTTTCCTGCCCCAGAAGAACAATATTGTCCCCTTCATAAGTATCAATCCAGAAATAGCCGCTCTCGCCATAACGAAGCTCCCTTACAAGATCTGCTGCCAGCTTCTTTGCGGCGTCTTCTGTATATGTGCCGCTCTGGTACTCTGCATATATCTTTTCCAGCAGCGTCATAACATTTTCCACCTGGCCTTTAATCTGTACGTCATAATCATCATACAGAACTTCTTTCATCGTGGAAATTGACTGCTGATAAGACTTTTCCATGCCCGTCATATTTATCATTCCTATCACACACATGGACACTGCTGCGGCAGTCGTTAAAATAATCAGTTTTGCACGTACCTTTAAATTTGCAAACATTGCTTCCTCACCCTTTCTTTGGTTAACTCAAGAAGAATATAAACCTTTCCCGACCCAATCCTTCTTCCATACACTCAATACCTGAATTTTATCACATATTTGGCGGCTGGAAAAGGTTTTTTTCATTTACATTCACAAGCCTCCTGAAAAGGGCAGCAAAGTATTGCCGGACAAATATATTTAAAAAAGCCTCTGACAGTGATTGCCAGGGGCTTTTTTAGATATGTTTAATCGTCTTTTACAATTCTTCCACTGCTATTTTTTTCCCATCTGTCCAGATTTTTTCCAGATCATAAAACAGACGGTCCTCTTTTGAAAAAATATGAACAATGATATCTTTGTAATCCATAAGAATCCAGGTAGAATTGCGGTTTCCTTCGATTTGTTTTGCAGTATGCCCTGTTTTTGCCAATTCTTCGTCCACTGCGTCCACCATAGCCTGAATCTGATTACTGTTTGCACCCGTGGCAATAATAAAATAATCTGCCAACGGTGAAATCTCGCTAATTTCAATTACTCGCACTTCTTCCGCCTTTTTCTCATTCAGGGCACGACAGGCAGTTCTTGCCATTTCCCTTGAAATATCCATAGCCGCTCCTCCTTTTAGTTGAGTTTTCCATAAAAATATTTATAAGTGTTCATTGTCAGGGGATCCAATTCTCCCCCTTTTTCTCTCAGATATTCCAAAGTATCTGCAAGAATATTCAGCATTGCTTTATCCAAATCCACAAATGCCATGCTCCGTATTTTATTCAGATTGGGAGCCTTTTTACGGTTTGGCTCAATATAATCGGCAATGTAAATAATTTTGTCCAGCGTATTCATATGTGGTTCTCCAGTTGTATGCGCCTGAATCGCATGGAGCACCTCCGTGTCATTGATTCCATAAATTTTTTTAGCAAAATGCGCTCCCAGCTTGGCATGAAGCAGAAACGGGCATCGTTTCTCAGACGCGCTTATCGTGATATGATATTTCTTACATAATTTCAGCTTCTTCTTATTGGAGATGCATTTCGCACAGTCGTGGAGAAGTCCTGCATACATCGCTTGCTCCACATCCGCATGATGTGCCATTGCCAGCGCCGCCGCCGTATACATAACCCCCAGCGTGTGCGTGTAGCGCTCTTTATCTAATTCTTTCTTTAACTTTTTCTCTATTTCCAGCCGTTTCATAATTCCCTCCACTTTCGTGTTATGCGTTTCTAACGCCAGTACGGCATAAAATTAATTAATTATTATATTTTCAATCTTACACGGTTGTTATCCTGAATAAAATGCTAGTTAATATATAATTTATTTTTTCGAATATACATTTCTACCTCTTTTGGCACCAAATAACGAATTGTCTGGTTTGCCTGCACCCGACGGCGGATTTCCTGCGAAGAAACTTCCAGAAACGGTGTATTCAATGGATAAAATTTATCTGGATATTTCTCATTGAGATATGCAATGTGTTCAAAAAACTCTTCCTGGCGCTGATGTTTCCTACAGGCCGCCAGAATCCTGCAGTTTTCCAGGATTAACTCTGGATTTCGCCAGGACTCAAAATCAAATAAAGAATCCGCCCCAAGAACAAAATACAGATCCGCATCCTTTAAGCTTTCTTTTAACTTTTGAATTGTATGGAATGTATAGCTGATTTGGAAAGAATGAACCTCAATCTCATTCAAGATAAACCATGGATTATCCGCAATCGCCAGAGAAACCATTTCACAACGCAAAAAAGCATCCGTAATCTGTTGTTTATGAGACAGCGGAGAATGCCCGGTGGGAATAAACATGACCTGATCCAGAGAATATTGTTCCCTGGCATTTTCCGCAATCATTAAATGCCCGTTGTGTATCGGATTAAAAGTCCCTCCCATAATGCCGATTCTTTTTCTCTCTCCCGCCGCCTTTTGTTCTGCTTCCATTTTCTTACACCCCTTTACGCTTGTGGAAGTTCGATTTTGGGATTCTTCTTTGCAGGACGGTATAATACAATTTTCTTTCCAATTACATGCACGACCTGTGACCTGGTCCGGTCGGCAAGTGTTTGCGCCAGTTCCTGCGGCTCATCAAAACAGTTTTTTAATACAGAGAGCTTTATGAGCTCCCTTTTTTCCAGCGCCTCGTCCACTGCTGTTACCATCTCCGGTGTAAGGCTGGACTTTCCTATTTGAAAAACAGGATGCACATTACTGGCAAGTTTCTTCAGGTAAGCGCGTTGTTTACTGGTCATACCCATAATTTCCTCCAATCTGTTACTTATAGTAATCAAATTCCAACCCATACATCCGAACCGTGTCACCTTCCGAGATTCCTTGCTTTTCTAAATCTTCCAGGATTCCCTGTTCCCGGAGAAATTTTTGAAAAAACAGGAATCCCTTTTCTGAGTCAATATTGGTATAGCCCAGCATTTTTTCAATTTTGGGTCCTTCCACTACATAGACATTCTCTTCCTCATTATACTCTACCGTATAAGCTCCTTCCTGCACGGAAGACATTTCAGGGAAAAATTCCTGTTCATAAATGACAGGTTCATCATCCATCAAGGATAATAATTCCTTTACATAGTATAACAATTCCTTTACACCCTGCCCGCTGACAGCAGAAATCGGATAAACCCGGATGCCTTTTTCTTCAAATTCTTCTTTCAGGGCCAATAGAGTGCTCTCTGATTCATCATAAATTACGTCCATCTTATTGGCTGCAATCACCTGGGGCTTCTTTAAGAGTTCAGGATTGTATGCCTCAAGTTCTTTATTAATCGCATAAATATCCGCAATTGGATCCCGTCCTTCTACAGAAGCTGCATCCACGATATGAATCATCACTCTGGTGCGTTCAATATGTTTTAAAAATGCATGTCCCAATCCAACTCCGTCAGATGCGCCTTCAATCAATCCTGGAATATCTGCAATCACAAAACCCCCGGCGTCCTCTAAATCAACCACTCCCAGATTAGGATTTAAAGTTGTAAAGTGATAATTGGCAATTTTAGGCCGCGCATTGCTTACTCTGGAGAGAAATGTTGATTTTCCAACATTAGGAAAACCAATCAAGCCCACGTCTGCAATCACCTTAAGCTCCAAACGAACTTCCAGTTCAATTGCCGGCTGTCCGGGCTGCGCATATTTGGGGGCCTGCATGGTTGCCGTTGCAAAATGCTGATTCCCAAGCCCTCCTTTTCCCCCCCGTAAGATTACCTGCCTCAGGTTATCACCTGACATATCGGCTATAACTTTATCGGTAGCAGCATCTCGTATAATCGTCCCCTGCGGAACTTTCACGATCCTATCTTCTCCGCTTTTTCCATGGCAGTTTCGTTTTCCGCCCTCTTCCCCATTTCCGGCTGCATATTTTCTCCTGTGCCGGAAATCTGCAAGCGTATTCAAACCCTTGTCAACTTCAAAGATTAAGTCTCCTCCCTGACCTCCGTCTCCTCCGTCCGGCCCGCCGTTTGGAACGTATTTTTCCCTGCGGAAAGATACATGCCCATCGCCGCCTTTTCCTGATTTTATAATAATTTTTGCGCTGTCTGCAAACATTGTATGTTACCTCATGAAAAGAATAGACCCGGCTATTCAGTCGAGTCTATCAGTCGTATTGTGTCGAATATCCAGCAGAATGAATTTATTCATTACTTGCTACCGGATATACGGAAGCCTGTTTCTTATCTCTTCCTTTTCTTTCAAATCTTAATACACCATCAACTTTGGCAAATAAGGTATCGTCGCCGCCGATCCCTACGTTAACCCCCGGGTGAATCTTAGTTCCCCGCTGTCTGTATAAGATATTTCCGGCCTTTACAAACTGTCCGTCGGCTCTCTTAGCGCCTAATCTCTTTGACTCGGAATCTCTGCCGTTCTTGGTAGAACCGACTCCCTTTTTATGAGCAAAAAACTGAAGGTTCATATTCAACATGTCCTACACCTCCTTAATGATAAGCATAATATATTCTGTTCCGTAATTTTTCTGTATTCCCTGTAAACCTAACACCAACGAACGGATTAACAGCACCGATTCCTGAGAATAACCAGCGTTCAGAGAAAAATCAATCAAACCGCTATTCTGATCTGTAATCAGCTCAAATTCGTCGGAAACAAGCTGTTCTACAGAGTTAATTGTATTAATCACCAACGCAGAAACAGCAGAACACACAATGTCCTGACCCGAATCGGCAAACCCGGCATGGCCGCGGCAGCAAAATCCTGTATATTCCTTGGCCTTATTTTCATAAACGGTTACATGAATCATAACATTTCCTTATTCATCAGCCATTAATCTTTTCGATCTTAACCTTGGTAAAGGACTGTCTGTGACCGTTCTTCTTGTGATAACCGGTTTTTCTCTTGTACTTATATACGATAACCTTTTTACCTCTGCCGTTCTCCACTACAGAAGCTTCTACAGTTGCATTCTCTGCCTCAGCTCCAACTTTTAAAGAGCCGTCGCTTACTGCTAATACGTTATCGAAAGTAACTTTTTCACCAGCTTCCACACCAAGCTTCTCAATGGTAATGATATCGCCTTCAGATACTTTGTACTGCTTACCACCTGTTGCTATAATTGCGTACATATGGCACCTCCTATTATCATTACTCGCCAGTTACGGTGCTGCCAGGGCAGACTTCCAACCTCACTGTGCGGCATACTCATACAGACTAGCATAAAAAAATGGTTATGTCAACTGATTTTCATAATATTTTCCATCCGTCTTAGCGCCTCTTTTCCGTTACATCTGGCGACGAACAATTTTATATTCATCGTCCGGCTGATAGTACGGACATTCGCGGAAGGCGTTTGTGATAAATTTTTCCATTTCATCTTCATCCAGATTCACCATGCAGGTATAACATTCATAATCTTCATCAAAAATATAATTGGAACAGCAATCGCAATTCGATAAGTTCCCCATACTGCACATCCTTTCTGCCAACTCTTATTTATGTGAACCACAGAGCTGCTCTGCCAGAGATTTTTTGACCTTTTTCCTGGTTATTTCTACCAGATGGAGCCCTGTCATATCCACGACCTGTACCGGAACGCTGTCTGTACGGACACTTTCCCTCAATGCCTGCATCAAAGCCTGGTTGTGCTCTTCCGATTCCATATCAATAAAATCCACGATAATGATGCCAGAAAGATTCCGCAGCCTGAGCTGATGGGCAATCTCCTCTGCAGCCTCCAGATTAATCTTAAGATAATGCTCCGCCGCACGCTTTTTGGCAATACTTTTCCCTGAATTGACATCAATCACTGTTAAGGCTTCGGTAGGCTGGATAACGAGATAACCACCGGATTTCATCCACACACGTTCCTGTAACGCTTCCTTTAATCTAATCTCCAAACTATAAAGTTTGCTCAGGCTTAATAATTCATCCTCATAAAAAGTAAACTTAGACTTTAACTTTTCGTCAATCCTCGAAAAATACTGATTTAACTGCTGAAATAATTGCAGATCATCGGTTAAGATCCCGTCCACCTGCTCTGGATTCAAATCCTGCAGCGCACGCAGATACTCCGGTTCCCCCTGCCTTAAACAACTAAAAACAGTCCGGTAGACAGCAGTATTTTTAATAGAAAAATATTCCTGTTTTAGTTTTTCGTATTCTTCCATAATTTCTTCCGTTGATGCCGAAGCTGCATTTGTGCGCACAATCACTCCAAATTCTTGTTGCTTATCAAATTTTAAATTTTTCCTTAATTTTTCTCGCATCTCCGGATCCAGTTTTCTTGAAATTCCAAGCACTGTATTTTCACTGGTCAGCGCCAGATATTTCCCGGTAAAATTCAGATTCGTGCTGACCTTAGGCGGCTTACTGCCGCTGCTTTCACGTATAACCTGAACTACAACTTCATCCCCCTGAACTAAGTGCAGGCTGTTAATTTTCTTTACATACAGAGGCCGTTTCAGAGTTTCCAGGGAATAATAGCAGGGTGTTCCAGGAGCAATTTCAATAAACGCCGCATTGAGATTTTTTACAATGTCCTTTACCCTTCCTACATAAATGTTGCCAAGAATGCTCTGTTCTTCCATAGAATCCAGATGAATTTCAAGCAGCGTTTGTCCCTGGTAAAGGGCCGTGGCAATATAGCATTTCTTATCTTTGTATATTTTAGTGACCAAAACTTTGTAACCCATATCGTTCCCCTGTAAAAAGTTTTTATTATCAATGCAAAGCAAATTGTCCAAATGTAGTTTTCAAGATAAAGCAAAAATTAAATTTAAAATTTATTCCCGCGAACAATAGAGCAAACAGTGGCTTCTGCATAGATATTTGATGAATGAAGCGAATGTCCGATATCCCGCTGCACGGTTGAACTGCAGCCTTGCAGACCTTGCCTGCGCGGAAATTGATTCTGCCAAAAATCATGATATTAATCTTAGACGATATCTTCTCCAAGCTCTCCCAACGGAAAAAACTGCGGGAAAGTCATACCTTTCTGCTGGTACAGCCTTTTTTGCCGATTCAGATAAGCCCGGTAAGAATCACGCTCTCGTTCTCCTTTAACCGGAATCTCATCCGCTTTCGCGTAAACCTCCATGCGGTGTACCTGCAAGTTAAGTTCTTCATAAGGCAGATGATGAAACCGGCAGAACGCTTCCAGAATGAGTTCTGGTTTAACATTATCCGTACTTCCTGTACTGATTTTTAAGAAAAGCGCCGGACATTCTGCCTCTTTGCTATCCTCCGGCAAAGCCAGAAGCTGCGGATTTTTTACCTCAAGTTCATGTAAGGTTTCTGCATCCTTGAGGTTTAATGCCTTCATTTCATAGATTAAGGGCTTTACGTCCATTTCAATTTCCCGTTTTTTGGTGTGTTTCGTAATACAGATTGCCGACTGCCCTTCATAAAATGCCTGAACTTTTTGCGGAAGCTCCAAAAAATGCTGCCCCAGAAAATGGCTGCCCTGTTTTTCATAAATAAGATAGTCCGCCGCCGCTACCAGGGACATGGAGGTCTTCGCCGTGTCCGGCAGCTTTTTGTATTCCAATATGGAGATTCCCTCTACCATGGTCTTATTTAATGCCTGTACAGCCTCCTGGCTGCTCATGGACGAATTTACTTCAATATCAAAATATTCCCCGTCACTGGTAACGCCAACGCCAAGCGGCGCTGCAAACGACATAATCTGGTGGGGGCTGTATCCCTCAGAATAGGCGATATCAATTCCTGCACGCCGGATGGCCTTTTGAAAATACCGCATCATATCCAGATGTCCGATAAACTTCATGACGCCGTATTTTTGAAATTTAACTCTGATGTTCAACGCAGACACCTCCTTGAAATCTGGCCGCACCGCATCCGCTGCACGCTACCTGGCAATTGGGGGTAACCTGCTCTTTGCGTGCGCGCTGCCATTCTCTTTTTAAGTGTTCTCTGGACACGCCGCAGTCAATAAAATCCCAGGGCAGTATTTCGTCCACGCTTCTTTCACGCAAATTATAAAATGCAATGGAAACCCCGCATTCCTGGAACGCTTCCATCCACTTTTGGTTGTCAAAACACTCGCTCCAGGCATCGAACATACAGCCCTTTTCGTATGCCCTTAACAGAACTTGTCCCAATCTCCGATCGCCTCTGGCGAAAACGCCTTCCAAGACCGTCACGTCCGCTTCATGCCAGTTATACTTGAGGCTTTTACGGTTCAACTGTATCTTCATCTCTTCATTGACCATACGCGCACGCGCCAGATATTCTTCTTTTTCATACATAGGCGCCCATTGGAACGGGGTAAAGGGTTTGGGGACGAAAAAAGAAGTACTGATGGTAATCTGGCATTTCCCATGACGCGTTTCCTTGGGAATCTCATAATAGCGGCGGGCAATTTTATCCGCAAGCCGCGGAATTTCCCTCATATCCTCCTCGGTCTCTGTGGGCAGCCCCAGCATAAAATACAGCTTTACTTTCTGCCAGCCTCCGGCAAAAGCCAGTCCCGCTCCATTCAATATGATTTCCTCCGTCAAGCCTTTGTTAATCACATTTCTCAGACGCTGGGAACCTGCTTCCGGCGCAAAGGTAAGACTGCTCTTGCGGACATCCTGCACCTTGCCCATCACGTCTAAGGAGAAAGCGTCAATACGCAGGGAGGGCAGAGAGATATTGACCCCTTTTTCCTTGGATTCGATCAGGTAATTGATAAGTTCCGGAAGACGGCTGTAATCACTGGAACTTAAAGAACTTAAAGATATCTCCTCGTGTCCCGTATTTTTCAGCATATCACGGGCGCATGTTTTCAACATCTCAAGGTCGCGTTCCCGGGTCGGACGGTAAATCATGCCCGCCTGGCAAAAACGGCAGCCTCTGATACAGCCGCGCTGGATTTCCAGTACTACCCGGTCCTGAGTCGCCTTAATAAAAGGCACTAACGGTTTACGGGGATAGAAAGTATGTGTCAAATCCATCTGAATTTCTTTGCGTACAACCGCCGGGACGTCCTCATATTTGGGTTTGAAAGCCGCGATCGTTCCATCCGCATGATATCCCGTTTCATACAGAGAGGGCACATAAATACCAGGTATTTTACAGGCCGCACGTAAAAAATCCTGGCGGCTCCCGCCCTGCTCCCGCGTTGATTTATATAGTTCAAACAATGAGAAATACTGTGTCTCCCCCTCCCCGATATAAAACAGGTCAAAAAAATCTGCCAGAGGCTCCGGGTTATAACTGCAGGGACCGCCCCCAATTACAATGGGGTCTTCGTTTGTCCGCATACCTGCCAATAGGGGAATCTGACTTAAATCCAGAATCTGCAGAATATTGGTATAGCACATCTCATATTGAATAGTAATTCCCAGAAAATCCATGCATTTTACTGGTTCCTGCGTTTCTAACGTAAACAGCGGGATCTGCCGTTCCTTCATGATTTTGTGCAGATCATTCCAGGGAGCGTAAACACGCTCGCAGTAAACGTCCTCACGCTGGTTAAACATGTCGTATAAAATCTGGATACCCAAATGAGACATTCCGATTTCATATACGTCAGGAAAACACATGGCAAAGCGGATTGCCGCTTTGCCGGGATCCTTGCGTACCATATTTACTTCATTGCCAATATATCTGGCAGGTTTATCAATTGACATTAAAATATCATCGCTCAAAGCAAGCTTGTTCATACACTGTGCTCCTTTACTTTTGTGCCTTATTTTAACTCTTTCATTCTAACACACAACGTCCTGGAAGTCCACTTTTGAAATCTGCAGGAAACTGCAGAAGACTACTGTTTTTTATCATCCTGTTTGCTGGAAATACTGATATTTCCCAAAAGCTCTTCCACTTTTTCTGTGGGAAAGGGTTTCCATTGAATCTGCTTTACTACCTCCTGGGCGCCGATTCCCTGAAACGTGACTTTTTCCTGGTCACAGTACACAAAACACGCAAAGAGGAGAATTGCAATCACGAGCCGGATTCCCAGCGTTGCATTTCCTGCCGGAACGGTTTCCTCTTCCTGTTCTGTAACGTACTCCTGGCCTGGCGCCTGAAAGGAAGCCCTGGCCTGCTCAATATAACATCTGCGCTCTCTGGCACTCTCTTCTATCGATTTTACCATATCCTACTCCTAATATCTCTTTGTACTATTTTAGTACTTTCATGGTCAAAAAATGCATGTTTTTTGTCAATGAAAGACCTTAGAAACACTCAATAAAACAAAGTTCGCCTGTGCATTTTTTATTCTATAGAAAAACTATTTTTACGCATTCGCATGACAAAATATTTCCTAAAAGATACATGGCCTGTAGCTGTCTGACCGCGCTTTTTGGGGGAGTTTTAGGGAGAAAAACTGGTTATTGATTGCGCAGTTTGGGAAAATCATATGAATGAGAAAAGCAAGGAAACAACAGGAGTTTCGCTGAATTGTCTGTAAATGCTGATAAAATTTGGCGATATTTAAAAATCTTGTCAGGCGTAATCTTTTTTAATGAGATCATATCGGACAGCCAAAAAAACGGGAACTGGAATGAATAAACCCGTCCTATTTGAGAAAAAATAAATATCATTTTATTATGGAGATAAGCATATGTATCATTTCTTTTATGGCTGGTATTTAAAATGTCAATCTGATGAACAGACTTTAGCGGTAATACCCGCTATTCACGGCGCAAAAGGCACGTGTACGTGTTCTATCCAGGTTATTACGGACAGCGGTGCATGGACGGTTACATTTGGCAAAAATGCATTCAAACGGACTGGGAAGAATATTTTCATTGGAGAGAACCAATTTGGTGAAAAGGGGATCCGTCTGAACATAGATACCCCGCAGATGTGCATTCAGGGGAGATTGCATTTCGGACGGCTGGTCCGATTAAAATATGATATTATGGGACCGTTTGCGCTGGTACCGTTTATGGAATGCCGGCACAGCGTGTGGAGTATGCGGCATACAGTCAGAGGAAATATGTCTGTCAATGGACAGATATATTCTTTTCAAAATGCCTGGGGATATTGGGAGGGAGACAGGGGGCGGTCATTTCCGAAAGAATATTTGTGGACGCAATGCTTTTTTAAGGATGGGACTTTAATGCTGTCAGTTGCTGATATTCCTATATCGGGCATTCATTTTACCGGTATTATAGGGGCAATACTGTGGCGGGGAACAGAATACCGGATAGCTACTTATCTGGGGGCCAGAGTTGTCCAGAATCAAAACAAGACGGTTCGGGTCATACAGGGCGATCTGGAATTAAGCGTCCGGCTGCTTCAAGCCTCCGGACAACCGCTGAAGGCTCCTGCAAAGGGAAATATGATAAGGACAATCCGTGAAAGCATATGCTGCAGAGCTTTCTATCAATTTAGAAAAAAAGGCTGTACTCTGTTTGCATTTGAAACAGACCGGGCTTCCTTTGAGTTTGAATACTTTTCCTGACTGTGTGATATACCGGGATTGCAGAATAATGACAACGCAGGAGTTACTAAATTTCCTGCATTACATATTATATAGTACAGAGAACTGAAAAGGAGATTTTATGAACTGTAATTATTGGGATAGCCAGACAGATTACGGATCAAATCCATATGTTGTAAATATTGGGCGGATAGCATCACAAAATCCTAACTTCCGTACCGCTATCTGGACAGGATGCCATTTACAGATGACCGTTATGTGCATTCCGCCCTGTTTACCTATGTACTATTTGAGCAGGAAATATTTTGTATTCGGCTGATGATAAAGAAGCGGCTGCCTATAGATATTATCATCATTTATAAGGCTATAAAAAGCGTCTTATCAGGATCCCGGTTTGCAGGGAGACGTTACAGTAGTTTCCCTTGTCTGCCTGCGGCAAACATCTACCGTTTATTTAATTCTTCTACAATATCTTCCCAGGTAATACCTGTTTCTACCATCAATACCATCATATGGTACAGAAAGTCCGATATCTCATACTTAATATCCTCTGGTTCCGGATTTTTTGCCGCAATTACAAGCTCCGTCGCTTCTTCCCCGATTTTTTTCAGTATCTTATCCAGTCCTTTGTCAAAAAGATAATTGGTATAAGATCCTTCACTGGGGAGTTCCTTCTTTTTTTCAATGGTATTATACACATTTTCGAATATCTTCAGGGGATTTTTGGTAATGTACTCTTTTTTGACCAGCTCCTGAAAAAAGCAGGTGGGATTGCCAGTATGGCACGCAGCCCCTACCTGTGACACATTGGCGAGAATCGTATCCCTGTCGCAGTCAATGGTCAATGACTTTACATACTGGTAATGCCCGGAGGTTTCCCCTTTTACCCACAGTTCCTTTCTGCTTCGGCTGTAATATGTCATTTTGCCAAGCGCCAGGGTGGTAGTATACGCCTCTTCATTCATATAGGCGAGCATCAATACCTCGCAGGTCTGATAATCCTGCACAATGACCGGGATCAATCCTTCTGCATTCAATTTAAATTCAGACCAATCCATAGAAGATTCGAATTTCTGTGTACGTATTCCCTCTGATGAGAGAAATCTTTTCAGCTTCATCACATCTGTCTGCAGGCTGCTGACGTAATCGCCGCCAATTCCCGTGACACAGTTTTTTTTGAGAATTTCAACCCAGCGATTTTTATCACAGCCAGAAATGATTACACTGAAAGGAATATCGGTAATATTTTCCAAAGATTCTACGATATCCTCATTCAGCACTACCAGCTTATGAACATGTTCCTTTACTTCTTTTCCGTGCTTAAAAATCAGGTCCACCGTTTCCATAGAAACTAAAATCTTTTCTTTTCCAAACCGCTTATCTGCTTCCTGTGCCAGAGGAATCAAGTCATGGTTTTCGCTGTCTAAAATTGCGCCCTTACAGCCGGCATAAAGGATTTTTTTGATATCCTCCAACTGTTTGATATTGCCTGCTCCATAGATTGGAATTTCAACGATGCGGCACAACTCTTTCATGGTATGAAGATTAATCTCATGCTCCATATCTGTATCAGACAAGTCAAATACATACAGTTTATCTACTCCGCTCTCGTTATAAAATTTTGCCAGTTCCTTCCAGTCTCCGGCAATCTGCAAATTTTCCCTGCTTGTGACTGCCATGCCGTTTTTCAGACACATGACAGCGATCAGGTTCTTATATTCCATCGCTTCACCTATAAACTACCTTTCGTCGACATAATATCTTTTATTCTGGGGTCTATGATTGTCGCTTCATCCAGGGCGCGTCCGAATGCCTTAAAGAGCCCTTCAATCATGTGATGATTATTCGCGCCGGATAAAATTTTCATATGAAGATTCATTCCGGCGGCATAAGAAACAGCATAAAAAAATTCACGCACCATTTCCGTTTCCATATATCCCACCCGTTCTGCCGTAAATTCCCCTTCAAAGGAGAAATATGGCCTGCCGGACAGATCAATAGCACACAGCACCAACGTCTCGTCCATGGGCAGAATACAGCTTCCATAACGCTTAATTCCCTTTTTATCCTTCAGGGCATAGCGGATCGTGTTCCCCAGCACAATTCCGGTATCCTCAATGGAATGGTGCGTATCTACAATCAAATCCCCTTTCACCTGAACATCTAAATCAAAAAAACCATGACGTGCAAATCCGTCTAACATATGATCAAAAAAACCAATTCCGGTATCAATTTCAGCCTCGCCGCTCCCGTCAAGATTGAGGGTGAGACTGATTTCTGTCTCCTTTGTTTTCCGGCGCTGCCTGCCAATTCTATTTGCTGACATAGCGTTCCTCCTTATTTTTCAAATCTTACCTTGATGGAATTTGCATGTGCCGTCAACTGCTCTGACTCGGCAAATTGTACAATATCCTTGTATACAGGCTCCAGCGCTTCTCGGGAATATGAGATAATGCTGGATTTTTTTATAAAATCATCCACACTTAAGGGTGAGAAAAATTTTGCCGTTCCGTTGGTTGGAAGCACATGGTTCGGTCCTGCAAAATAATCCCCCAAGGGCTCGCTGGCATATTCTCCCAGAAAGATTGCGCCTGCATTCTTGATCTGCATCATAACCGCATATGGATCTGCAGTAAGAATTTCCAGATGTTCAGAGGCAATTTCATTTGCCGTGTCAATGGCTTCTGCCAAATTTTCTGCCACCAATATGTAACCGTAATTTTCCAGAGATTTCTCAATAATCTCTTTTCTGGAAAGATTTTCTGTAAAAGTATCAACTTCCTGTGATACCTGCTCTGCCAGCTTCTGGCTTGTCGTAATTAAAATAGCGCTTGCAAGTTCGTCATGTTCTGCCTGCGACAGAAGATCTGCCGCCACATATCTGGGATTTGCCTCTTCATCCGCCAGTACAAGAATTTCACTTGGCCCGGCAATGGAATCAATGCTCACATGCCCAAATACCGCTTTTTTAGCCAAAGCCACATAAATATTTCCAGGCCCCACGATTTTATCAACCTTAGGGATACTCTCCGTTCCAAAAGCAAGGGCGGCAATTGCCTGAGCGCCGCCAACTTTGTAGATTTCATTTACTCCTGCGAGATCCGCTGCCACAAGAGTTGCAGGGTTTACGTTTCCTTCCCTGTTGCACGGCGTAGTCATCACAATTTTTTCCACTCCTGCCACTTTGGCAGGCAGCACATTCATCAATACAGAGGAAGGATAGGCTGCCTTTCCTCCCGGCACGTATACGCCCACACTGGCAAGAGCAGTTACCTTCTGCCCCAGCAGGACGCCGTTGGGGCGGCTGTCAAACCAACTGTACTGTTTCTGTTTCTCATGATAGGTTTTTATATTCTCTAAGGATTTCTTCATCACGGCAATCAGCTTTTCATCCACCATATGGTATGCCTTGTCGATCTCCGCTTGGCTTACTCTGACATTTGCGCCATTCACTTCTGCTCCATCAAACTGCCTGATATAAGAAAAAACCGCGCTGTCTCTGTCGCTGCGCACCTTATTAATGATGTCATTGACACTGTCTTCATATTGTTTATAACTGTTTGGACTGCGTTTTAGAAGATCTTCCAGAAGGTTTTTTTTCGTATCTTCGGTTAATTTTAATATTCTCATATAACTTTCACCTCGTATTTTCAGTCTGAAAGGACTTCTTTTAAATCGCGAATTAATTTTGTGATCCTTTCATTTTCCATTTTCATGCTGACCTGGTTCACCACCATCCGTGCCGAAAGCGGGCAGACTTCTTCCAGTACGCCCAATCCGTTTTCCCGCAAGGTAGATCCTGTCTCCACAATATCTACAATTACCTCAGACAGTCCCACAATGGGGGCAAGCTCAATGGAACCATTCAGTTTGATAATCTCCACTGTCTGGTGTTTTTTATTATAAAAATAATCCTTGGCAATCCGGGGATATTTCGTGGCCACCCGAATCAGCTCATGATGTTGCAGCAATTCCTTAGCTTCTTGGGGACCGCAGACGCACATCCTGCATGAACCAAAACCCAGATCCAGCACTTCATAAATATTACGCGCTTCTTCCAGGATCGTATCTTTTCCTACCACCCCGATATCAGCCGCGCCATATTCTACATACGTCGGCACATCCGGTCCTTTGGCAAGAAAAAATTTTAATTTTAATTCTTCATTTACAAAAATCAGCTTCCGGGTGTCTTTGTCCTTCATCTCCTGGCAGGTAATCCCTATTTTTTCAAAGGTTGCCAGAGTTTGCTTTGCCAGGCGTCCCTTCCCCAGAGCAAACGTCAAATATCTCATATTGTTCCTCCATTTGTTTACACATTCTTCTTTTTAGCGAAGAAAAAGAACTTCCTGCATATGCATTCGTTCTGCATAGTCCTGGTAGTCTTCTTCTGTTTTATTGTGTTTCCAGGCTGCAAGAGAGACTCCTTCTTCCTGACCACGCAGAGACATTGCTTTTTTGATGGCTTCCGTCTGTTTTTCTTCTGTATATACAATCAAAATCTGCCTGTTTTCTACTGGAATCTCGATTTTCTGCCTGGACAAAGCCGCAAGAAGCTGGTCAATCACCACCGCGAAACCAATGGAAGGCGCAGGTTTGCCGAAATAATCCATCAGATTGTCATAACGTCCGCCCTTGACAATTGGCTCACCAGTCCCAAATGTGTATCCGGAAAATATGATGCCTGTATAATAATGATAAGCGCTGAGCATTCCTGGCTCAATCGAGATATATTTCTCGACTTCATAACAGGAAAGAATCTGCATCAATGCTTCCAACCGCTGCAAAGCCTTTAATATCACTGGAAAGCCTGCCGCCAGTTCTTTTGCTCTCTTTAACATATCGTCTGTCATACAAAGTGTTCCCAGCATCGAGAAAAGCTCCTTTAATTCAGATGACAGATGAAGCGCATCTACCAATTCTTCCACTCCGAAAAAATTCTGATTGGAAATCAGTTCTATCAGTTCCTGCTCCATGTCCTCTTCCAGCTCTGCCGCGCCGACCAGTCCACGAAAGAAATCCACATGCCCTACGCCTACTTGAAATTCCTTCAATCCGGCAGTTTTCAGGGCATTTACCACAAGTGCAAGAATTTCCGCGTCTGCCGCCACGGAATTATCTCCTACCAATTCTGCGCCAAGCTGAGTATTTTCTTTCAATCTTCCCTGATAACTGTTATTATTGATAAACGTGTTGCCCATATAAGAGAGACGCACCGGAAATTCTTCGTCCCCATAATATTTTGCCACGCACCTGGCAATGGAAGGAGTCATATCAGGACGGAGCACCAGGGTATTGCCCTCACGGTCAAAAAATTTATACAAATCTCTGGAGGGAGTCGTTCCAATCTCTCGGCTGAAAATGTCAAAAAATTCAAAAGTCGGCGTCTCAATGGCATGATATCCGTATTTCTTCAATAAACTTTGTAAATTTTTCTGCAGAACATGCTTTCTCGCGCATTCCATGTTATAGATATCCCGAACTCCCTCCGGTGTATGTAATAACTTTCGTTTCATATTTTCCTCCATTCTGTTTCCTTCTCAGTCCAAACAGATCGTTCGTAATAAGAACATATACTTTTCTTCTCCATTTTTCCGCAAACACTTTAGCGTGCTACCATGTTAATCAAATAAATTATCCACATTATAGCGGACAAACACTGAATTGTCAACCAATAATTTTCGTTATCGGTTATCTAAATCTTTCTGCACAGCGTCCAGATAGGGGACGAGGACGCCGCCTTTTGAAGAAAGGAAATATCCTGGTTCCAGTTCTTCATAGCGGAAGCTCTTCCTTCCCCCCTCCTTTGCACGATTCCAAAATTCCATCAATTTTTTAAAACGCAGATAATACGTTTCATTCCGATGAGAATAAAAGATCAGCAGAAACGCAATCCCTTGCTGTCCTTCAAACATTTCCATAAACTGTACCTGATGGGAATGTATATTCTGAAGGGGAAATGTATCCGTATGACATTCCTTGGCGTCAAAGCACACGGGAATCCCCTGTACTGCACCAATATAATCCACCGTACTCTTCTGATCAAAATAAGCGAGCGTAATGTGATGGTTCTCTTTATCTATATTAATCGGCGTAATGGGCGTTGGCACCTTTTGAATCAGGGCAAGTCCATGCTCCGCATATTTTTCATTGGTAAGATTTATAAATTCTTCCAGGGTTGATCCTCTAAGCCCCCTTGAATTCCATGTTGCCATACTTCACTTCCTCTCAGGCATATCCTTCATTATAACAGAGAAATTATATTCTTTCAACGTTTCGTATCTGATAATATTTCCTCCCTGCTGCCCAGCGCCGCCTGAAAATCCTTGCCCAAAGGAGCGGTCAGCTCCCTGCCGTCTTCCAGAACCATCCGCCAGGCATGAAGCATCTGAGAATGAATCTGGAAATTTTGCGAAAACCATTGGTTGACCCGCTGGTCCCCATATTTTCGGTCTCCCACAAGAGGGTGTCCCAAAGCCGCCAAATGGGCGCGGATCTGATGCGCGCGTCCCGTGATAAGGTGTACTTCCAGCATTGTATAAATTTCCATTTCCGGACATAGTTGTGACGGATCTAATTCCCGCAGAATCACGTTTGCCGTCCTGCCTGATTTTTCCGGAGTATACCAGGACACCAGCCGGTATCCTGTTCTGATAAATTTTCCCGAAGCCACTTCTGAGTGAAAGATCTGCACCCGATTGCCAGCTGCGCTTTTTTTCAGCCATCCCTCGAAACTCTCAGGTTTCATAACCGCTCCTTTTACCAGGCAGCAGTAATATTTTTTCAGAGAACGGTCGTTTAACTGCCTGGACATCTCCTGTAACCCTTTTAAGCTTTTGCCTGCAATCAGAAGCCCAGAAGTGTTACGGTCCAAACGGTTGCAGACAGAAGGACGGAAGGTGGCAAGATCTTCTGGCATAAGAGCATGTGTCTTTAAGAGATAACCTATGATAAATTCATTGGCTGAGACATCCTGCGGCTCAGCTTTCTGAGACAACATACCGGAAGGTTTATTGATAATCAGAATATCTTCGTCCTCATAAACAATATCCAGATGCGTGTAGGGATAGCGACGGACTGCCTGCTGATCAATGGCGCGCGGATCGGAAGCTTTCCACACGGGAGAGACAAATTTTTCAAACGTATCTTCTCCTAAGAACATCTTTATTTCATCCCCGATAGCAAGTTTTTCCGAACCGTCTGCTTTTTTGCCATTCAGGGTAATATTTTTTTTGCGGAGCATTTTATAAATGAAACTTCCTGGAGCCTGGGAAAGAAGCTTCTTCAAATATTTATCGAACCGCTGTCCGGCTTCATTTTTATTAATCTGAAAACTTTGCATAGGTTCCCTCCTGATGTTATCTGTTACGGTAAAATATCATATAAATCACAAAGCAAGATTCTGTCTTGTTATGTCTCCTCCAAATAGATACGGACCTTTTGCGCCGTCTCATCTTTCAGCAGCAAAAAAGTTTCTGATTTTCTGACATAATCAAAAAAAGCTTCCTCTGACTCTTCCTCCCAGAAACATTCGCACAAATTCCTGTTTTTCTGGTCTGGCAGAAACATCACGTCTAAATGCAGTTGCATATATTCACCTTCGTGATTGGGAAACTGACGCACCAGAGAAAAATAAAACAGCGGTTCTCCAGTAAAATCAAAAATCCCCGTTTCAAACAGCAGCATCTCTTCCTCAGCGCCGCCAGGCATCCGGCACATGTTCTCAAATGCCTCTGCCAATTTCCACAGTTTCTTTTTCCGGCCTGCCTGTGTTTTTAAACATTTTAAAAACTCCCTGCAGCTCTTTCTCTCTTGACAAGCCTCCTGGCTGGAAAACTTCCATTCCGTTGTGTCAGAGATATTTTGCCCGCATACCGTAAGCTTATATTTTGGCACATGTTCTTCTAAATCGTCCGGGTACTCATCCGTACATCTTGTATATTTGGTTACCCTGCCAGTATCGTCCAGATAGAGTACAATGTGCTCTCCATAAATGTAATCAGAAAAGATATCCTGATATTTATTTTCATCCGCCGCCTGAGGAATGCTGCCAACACAGAACAACGCTGAAATATCAGAATCAGGTACATCAGAATTTATAAATGTAACATATGCCTTGTTTCCTTCATATCTGTACCGTTCAATGACTGCCGTTGATACCTTTCCCTCATATAGACTGCCGTACAAATAGCTTGAGAGCCTTCCCTGCGGATCGTATGTTGCCTGGGCTATTTCTTCCAGCTCCAACTCTTTGCCGACAAATTTCACGCCCACTTGTACCGAAGAGCCTTCCCAGAATATATGTTCCCTGTCCCGTATTTTCCCCTCTGTCATATCCGCCCAAATTAAGCGGTCCGCTTTATCATAGCCATAAATGTAACCAGATGCGACAGCTTTTTTAGAAAAACGTCCCCTCTTAGCATTTCCAACCACCAACGCTTCCATAATTCCAGGGCATAATACCCCTCTGTGAATATTGCCGCCTGCGGCATATCTCTCATGATCGGTATTTTTTTCTGCTTTATCCTGAAAATATTGTGCTTTGTCCCGGTAATTTTCATAGTATCTTCTCAATGTTTCCCGGCCTTCCTCAGTGAGTTCTTTTAATTTCTTATAAGAATCCCGGCTCTCATATTCCATGATTCTCTCATATGCTTCTAACATCATTTTTTCAGCTAATTCATCCATTTATCCTTTCCTCTTGTGCGCATTTCGAATCGCCTTATGGCTTTTATTTTTCTTGCTTCTGTTTTGTTTCTTGTTACCAGTATTTGTACTGGCCGGGAAACGCTTGCTGGTCTGGCTTATTTTTCTGCCGCCGGCATTTGCAGAGCCCGCAGAATGATTCTGTACACCGCTGATTTTCCTGGGAGGAATCAGGCAATGTTGCTCAAACCCAATCAAGTCTGTACGTCCAGCCTTCTGCAGCGCCTCTTTTACCAGATCATAATTCCTGGGATCACGGTATTGGATCAATGCCCGCTGCATCGCTTTCTCATGCGGGTTTTTTGCCACATATACTGGCTCCATAGTACGAGGGTCTAACCCAGTATAATACATACAGGTAGAGATCGTGGATGGCGTAGGATAGAAATCCTGTACCTGCTCCGGCATATATCCAAGGTCACGTAAAAATTCTGCAAGCTCCACAGCTTCCTTAAGAGAGGACCCTGGATGAGAGGACATCAGATAGGGCACCAGATACTGTTTCTTACCAAGTCTTACGTTCATGTTCTCATATTCTTTGACAAATTGATGGTAAATGGCCGCTTTGGGTTTTCCCATTTTCTCCAGAACTTTATCTGAAATATGTTCAGGAGCCACTTTAAGCTGACCGCTGACATGATACTGGCACAATTCCCGCAAAAAGCTCCGGTCCTTGTCTGCCAGCAGATAGTCAAATCGGATGCCGGAACGGATGAACACTTTTTTTACTCCCGGAAGATTCCGCAGTTTCTGCAGTAATGTCACGTAATCTTTATGATCTGCCTTTAAATTCCTGCAGGGTTCTGGAAATAAACATTGTTTCCGTGAACATACGCCATCTGTCAGCTGCTTCTCACAGGAAGGAAAACGGAAATTAGCCGTCGGACCGCCCACATCATGAATATATCCCTTAAAACCTGGTTCTCTTGTCAGAAGTCTGGCCTCCTCCACAATAGAATCATGGCTTCTGGACTGGATCATCCGCCCCTGATGGAAGGTCAGGGCACAAAAGCTGCAGCCACCAAAGCATCCCCGGCTGCTGGTAAGACTGAATTTCACCTCTGAAATGGCAGGTACGCCTCCCCATTCCTCATAGGCGGGATGATAGGTACGCATATATGGGAGGGCATACACATCATCCATTTCCTCCTGGCTCAGAGGTTTTGACGGAGGGTTCTGCACCACATAAATCTCGTTCGGATAGGCTTCCGCCAATCTTTTGCCACCAAAAGGATCGGTATTGCTGTACTGCAGATAAAAGCTTCTGGCATATGCATGCTTGTCCTCTTTCACACGCTCAAATTCTGGAAGAAACAGGGCGTCGTAAATATCTTCCTTTTTGCGGGTCTTATAGACCGTCCCTGGCACAAAAGTAATGTCCTTTACCGCCAATCCACTGTCTAAGGCTTCTGCAAGCTCAACGACGCTGTGTTCCCCCATGCCGTACATAAGAATATCTGCGCCGCTGTCCAGTAAAATGGAACGCTTCACCTTATTGCTCCAGTAATCGTAATGTGCCAGCCGGCGCAGGCTGGCCTCCACGCCGCCAATCAAAATCGGAACCTTTTTATACGTCTGCCGGATCAGGTTCCCATACACTACCGTGGCATAATCTGGCCGCCGTCCCATAATTCCCCCCGGTGAGAAAGAATCCTTCTCCCGCAGACGTTTTGAAACGCTGTAATGGTTTACCATAGAATCCATGTTTCCGCCGCTGACTAAAAAGGCAAGCCGCGGCTCGCCATAAATCGAAATACTTTCTTTTCGTTTCCAATCCGGCTGAGAAATGATTCCCACAGAATATCCGTGCGCCTCCAGAAGCCGGCTGATAATAGCGTGTCCAAAAGAGGGATGATCCACATAGGCATCCCCGATGACATACACAAAATCAAATTGTTTAATCCCGCGAGCCTGCATATCCTCCCGGCAGACTGGCAAAAATGTTCCTTCCATATACATTCTCCTACAAGATTTCATAGGTACAGTCCAGTACCTGATGATAATTTGAAATATAATAATCCGCCAGCCTTCGTTTTTCCTGGACCTGCTGTGAAGAAAAAGGATCTTCCACCGCACACACCCGCATTCCCGCGCTTTTCCCCGCACGGATACCCATAGGAACATCCTCAAATACCAGACAGTATTGCGGATTTGCGCTAAGCCTCCTTGCCGCTTCCAGATAGACGTCCGGCGCCGGCTTGCCGCGCTCCACCTCGCAGGCGGTCACTACTTCCTGAATAAAGTCTCCCAAATGAAGGGCCAGCGACACTGCCTCCACCAGTTCTCTGGAATTGCTGGTGGCAATTCCCAGGGAAATCCCCCGCTGCCTGCAATGAGCCAAAAATTCCATGGCGCCAGGTTTAAAATTCACTTCATATGTATACTTTTCAATCGCCATCTGATTCCAGATGGATTTTAATTCTTCCACACTCTCATCCAGCTGAAACAAATCTCTGGTGTAAATGGCAGTTTCCGTAAAACTCATGCCTTCAATATCATGCTGGTACGTTTCCGGCAGGGCAAGCCCCCGCTTCTCCAAAAACTCCACGTCAATGTCATGCCATAGCCACATAGAATCCACCAGAGTTCCATCCAGGTCAAAAATAACAGATTGTATATTTTCTAACATGACCGTCTCCTTCTGGGACGGCAGCTGCAGCCAATCCCCAATCCGCCCTGTCCGATATGGCAGGAAACGCCCAGTGATAAATCATCGCACATTACCTCCATGCCTGGAAACGCGTCGGCAATCTCTGCGGTCCACTCCTTTGTCACCTCTTTTGCAGAGCTGGAAGCCGCCAGCAGATATACCTCCCCTTTTTCATACCATTCCAAAAATGTAGTCTCCAAATCGTGGCGCATGGCTTCAATCATAACTTTCCTGGCGTTGGCAAATCCCCGGCATTTTTTAAACGTATCTAACGTTCCCACATCAAATTTCAACACGGGCTTAATATTAAGAACGGTTCCCAGTGCGGCTGCAGCAGGAGAAATCCTCCCGCCATTTTTCAAATGCACCAATGTTTCCACACCCACATAAATGACCATTTTATCTCTCGCTTCTTCCAGGATCTCTTTGATCTCCTGCGGGGAATAACCCTCGTCGATCAATTCCAGCGCATCTAACACCGAACGGTGCAACGGTGTGGATACTCTGCCGTTATCCACCACAAACACTTTGCCTTTGTATGGTTCCTCCTGGGCGAGCCCTGCTGCTGATGCACAGGAACCACTGAGTCCGCTGCTGATAGGTATGTAAACAATCTGTTCAAATTGTTTCAGCCCTTCCTCCCATATATGCATCACATCTGCCGGAGAGGGCTGTGAAGTAGAAACCTTCCTCCCAGAATCCAATTTCTCAAAGAATTCCTCTCTGGACAGGGTAATATTCTCATAATAACACGCTTCATCAAAGTAAAACGGCATCGGAAGCACTAAAATTCCCAGTTCTTTTGCCTCTTTCTGTGTTATCCCGCTGTGACTATCCGTTATCACTCCAATTTTTCTCATAGCTTCTCCTTTCCGTCCGCTGCCTTCCGTTGGTTTTTTAACAAATTTATCTCCGCTTCTGTCAGCTTTCTGTACTCTCCCGGAAGTAAAGCATGATCCAGCGTTAACCCTCCCATAGAAATCCGTTTCAAATACGTGACATGCTTTCCTACCGCTTCAAACATTCGTTTCACCTGATGGAATTTCCCTTCCATAATGGTCAATTCAATTTCAGAACTCTGTTCTGTCAAAGAAGTACCGCCATCGGTAGCAAGAATCCGCAGTTCTGCCGGAAGCACAGGCTTTTTCTCCCCAATATCCAACCCCTTTGCAAACTCCTGCACATCCTCTATGGTTACTCTGCCCTCCACTCTGGCATAGTAAGTCTTAGGCACATGTTTTACAGGCGCCAAAAGTTGATGGGCTAAATCACCGTCATTGGTGATAAGCATAAGACCCTCGGTGTCAATGTCCAGTCTGCCTACCGGAAACAAATCCTTACGGTTACTCTCCGTTATCAAATCTATGACCGTTTTATAACGCCGGTCTGTCACTGCACTGACACAATGTTTCGGCTTGTTCAGCATAAAATATTCATACTCCAGATATAAAAGCGGCTTTCCCTGAAACACAATCTGGTCTTTTCCAGGGATTACTTTCTGTTCTGGTCCCTTTGGAAAAAGCCCGTTTACTGTCACCTGTTTTCTGCGTATGTACTGCTTTGCCTCACTGCGGGTTCCTGCTCCCATATCGGCAAGATATTTGTCCAGTCGTAGCTGCATGCCTCTTCCTTTCTCCTTCTCTCAATCGTTCCTTTTAAAACTGATAATATAATCTCTGCTGCGCCAGCCATTTCAATACCCAGTAAGGATTCAGGCTTATCTCACGGTCCTTTTCATCGTCCACATAAATTCCTACATGCAGATGCACTGCAAACTGACCAGTGGTACCCTCTGGGCCATAACCGCTGTCTCCCATAAATCCCAGTAACTCTCCGGCTTTTATTTCGTCCCCTTCTTTAAATTCTCTGGCGTAATCGTTAAGATGTGCATAATAGAAATATCCGCCATTGGGCGAACGGATGCCGATGCGGTAACCGCCTAACTTCAGCCAGCCCACTTTTTCCACCACACCGTCCGTCATGCTGAGTACCGGATATCTCCCCCGTTCGTTTACAGAAGCCATGATATCGGTCCCCTCATGTCCCCGATTTCCGCCGAAATTCCGTTCAAACATCCAGGAATTTTCAAAAGACGTTCCCATGCCATGATCCAATTGCGGAAGGGGAATAGGAAAATATACCAAATCTCCCCAGACAGCCGTTTCCAGTTTCTGTATGCTGCGAATATTCTGAGAATGGTATTGGTACAGCAGTTCCAGATATGCATCCAGTTCTTTTTTCTCCGTCTTTTCCGTTAAAATATGCGCCGAAAGGTAATCGTATCTGGAAAAATCAGATTCTTCCTCATACGTTATTATTTTTTCATACATTTCTTCCGAAACCTGCTGCCGGCGCAGAAGCTCTTTCGTATCTTCCCCTTTCAAAAGGTTGGTGATCTTTGCGGTCTGCTGCATATTTTCAAGTACGGTCGTGATAAAACACAGCATCGCAGTAAGAATTAACAGATGAATCACAATCCTTTTACAATACTTCATAAGCTCCTTATCGTCTCATTTATTGCGAACGTTTCAAAAATTCAATGATCAGGTTCCAGACCCTTTCTGCTGAAGAAATATTAAGCCGCTCTTTGGGCGTATGGATATCCATCAGATCCGGGCCAAAGGAAATGCAGTCTAAATCTTCTATTTTTCCGGATAAAATACCACATTCCAATCCGGCATGAATGGCCTCGAATTTTGCCTCCTTTTTAAATAAATCCCGGTAAACTTCTGCCATCAAATTCCGAATCTTCGACTCCTGTTTATACTCCCATGCAGGATAGTCTCCGTTTACCAAGATGCCGCCTCCCAGAAATTCAATGAGAAAGGCAAGACGGTCTGCCAGCTCATATTTTCTGCTAGTCACACTGCTTCGTACCGAAAAACTCACCGTAAATACCTGGTCTGACAACTTCATAATTCCAGCATTCAAAGAAGTCTCCACCAGCCCTTCAATGTCCATACTCATATGCTGTATGCCGTTTGGCATATTCCGCAGGAAAAATAGTACCTTAGTGGCAGAAGAACTGTGAAGCACCTGCTTCTTTCCCTCTCCCAGCTTCCGGCACTGAATGCAGATATCCGGATCGGACGTATGATACTCTTTTTTTAATTTCTGTTCCAAGATTTTAATCTGTGCGTACAACTCCTGTTCCTGCTCTTTTGAGGGAAGTACAATCACCGCCATAGTCTCCCGTGGAATCGCGTTATCTTTTAATCCGCCCTCTAGCTCTTCAATGGCAAAAGGAACTTCCCCATTCAGCGACTGCAGTACTCTTCCCATCAATACAATCGCATTTCCACGCTCTTTATGAATCTCCGCGCCAGAATGCCCGCCCTGCAGTCCTGTCACTTTCAGCTCATAACATACGCCTTCCTGCTCCACTCTGGTTACCGGAAGCTCACAGACTGCTCCAAGCCCTCCGGCACAGCTTGTAAGAAAAATTCCTTCTTCCTCAGAATCAATGTTCAGAAGCTTCTTTCCTTTCAGCATAGACAAATCAATGGACTCTGCCCCCAGCAGCCCAATTTCTTCATCTACGGTAAGCACAATCTCCAGGGGAGGATGCTCCAGAGAATCATCATCTAAAATGGCCAGCGCATAAGCTACCGCTATTCCATCATCGCCTCCCAGCGTGGTACCTTCCGCCTTCAGGAAATCTCCATCTACCAAAAGCTTTAACCCCTCTTTTTCAAAATCAATATCCACGCCGTTTTCTTTTTCACAGACCATATCCAGATGTCCCTGAATAATTACTGGTTCACAAGCCTCATACCCTTTCGATCCATCTTTGAAAATAATCACGTTATTGTCCTCATCCTGGATATACCTTAATCCATGGGATTTGGCAAAGGCTGCGCAATAATTACTGATTGCCCTGGTATTTCCTGACCCGTGGGGGATCTGGCAGAGATCTTCAAAATACTCAAATACTTTCTTTGGCTTCAACTGTTCACAAACTCTCATGATAACCTCCTATACTGGTATATTTATGTAATTGGTTCATAGAATAAACTATGAAAAAAATCTTTTGTATTACTATTTTAACTTTTTTCTTATTTTATATACTGGGATTTCCAGAAGAATCCGTTCAGGCTGCTGCTTTCGGGCTGAATCTCTGGTATGAGAACATGCTGCCCACGCTGCTGCCGTTTTCCATTCTTTCCTATATTCTGATTCACTCTGGAATTTTGGACAATGTTACCAGGAAAGCCCATCAGCTTCTGAAACATCTGCTTCCTGTCAGCAGCGCCGGGATTTACCCGCTCGCCGCCGGGCTGCTGTTCGGTTTCCCCCTGGGCAGCAAAATTACGGCAGATTTGGTTTCGTCTGGCAAAATGAACCGGGAAGAAGGACAGCGCCTCTTCTGTGTATGCAACAACATCAGTCCTATGTTTATTGGAAGTTTTATTTTAACGGAAACTCTGCAAAGGCCAGATCTGCGGTTTGCCACTTATCTGATTCTTTACGTTCCGCCCCTGGCGCTGTATATGATCTGGAACAGAAACCGTCGTTTCCAGGCGCCAATGGAACAAGCAAAAAAAACGGCATCCATGAACTTTCAACTCATAGACGCCGGTATAATGAACGGATTCGAAACCCTGGCAAAACTGGGAGGATACATCGTCATGTTTGCCATATTAGCTCAGATGACTACCCTGATTCCCGTCAAAAACCCCGTATTAAAATGCCTGATCATCGGATTTACTGAAATTACCAATGGAATTTCTTATACTGCAGGGCAGAATTTAGATTTTTCCCTTGCCTATCCGCTGATGATGGCGTATACGGCATTTGGCGGACTGTCCGGATTCGCTCAGACAGCGTCCATGGTAAAAGACACTGGTTTTTCCATGATCCCCTACCTGTTGATGAAGCTGCTGGGAACCGCTCTTTCTTTTGGTCTGGCACTCCTGCTGGTGTTTGCCTGATGGCTTTAACGAATATCCGTCATCTGAATCTCAGAAAGGGGTTCTGGCGCCCCTTCCTGAGTCTGAATCGTTTCCATTTCAGAAGGAACCAGGGATCTGCGGTTTTCATCAATCTGTTCATAGTAACCCTGAAGAGAACTGAGCAGATTTTCCGTTCTAGCCCTGGTAGTCTCCATGGCATTGCCCAGGATTCCTTCTATCTCGGTCAGAAGGCCGTCCGTATATTCAATCGCGCTCATACGTATTGCATTGGCGTCATTGGTGGCGTTATTTAAAATTTCCTCAGCCTGATTGGTAGCGATCATGACAACTTCATTTGCCTGGGCATAAGCCTGCTGCATAATCTGATGTTCGCTGATCAATTCCGTGGTATGTACTTCTGCCTTGGCAATGATAGCGTCCGCTTTCGTCTGAGCATCTGCAAGAATCGCCTCTTTATTGCTGATGATCTTCTGATAACGCTTAATCTCATCTGGTGTCCGCCGCCGAAGTTCTGATAACAAATCCTCCAACTCATCCTTATTTACAATAATTTTCGAATTAGAGAGCGGCTGATATTTACAGTTTTCAATGAAATCTTCAATCTCATCAATCACCTGTTCAATTCTGCTACTCATATATAATGCTCCTTATTCTTTGATATTCTTATATTGTATATGGTTTTAAGCCATTTTAAAAATTCTGTGCTCCTTTTGGATTCTGAACTTCTGCATATTTCTGGTATATTCTTTCCATGAGCTGCTCAGGTACGAAATGGGAAATATCTCCTCCATAAGAGGCAACCTCTTTGACAATGGTAGAACTCAAATATGCATACTCTAAACTAGTAGTAAGGAATATGGTATCCACCCGCGAATCTACAATCCGGTTTGTCTGCGCAAGCTGGAGTTCATATTCAAAATCTGTAATGGCGCGAAGTCCCCGAATAATAATCGCTGCATCAATCTTCCTTGCATAGTCAATCAAAAGTCCGTCAAAAAAAGTAATTTTCACATTCGGAAGATGACTTGTAATCTCTTCTAACATACTAACACGTTCTTTTACAGAAAACAATGGATTTTTTGCACTATTATTCAAAACTGCAACCACCAGTTCGTCTACTATTTTCGCGGAGCGCTCAATCATGTCAATGTGTCCAAATGTTACCGGATCAAAACTGCCCGGATAAATCGCTCTCTTCATATGCATCCCTCATCCTGTTTCTCTGGCAAATTTCATAAAAATATGCCGATTATTTTTATAGGTTTTCTCTTTTGTAATCTGATATCCCCACCTGGCTGCATAAGACAAATCGGTGTCTAAGGAAGTCTCCAGTACAATGATGGAACTTTCTAAAAGCAGGCCGGAAACCGCCAGCGCACAAAGCGCCTCCGCCTCAAGATCTTTTCCATAAGGCGGATCGAGAAACACTACGTCAAACGGTTCTTCTCCTTCCATCTGATGAATGGACATGACCGCATCGCGCGTCAGCAGCGTACATTTCTCCGAAAATTTTGTAAATCTGATATTTTCCTCAATACACAACGCCGCCTTTTTATTATTCTCCACAAAAACAGCGTTCCTTGCACCCCGGCTCACCGCTTCTAACCCAATCTGCCCGCTTCCCGCAAACAAGTCCAGAAACCGGCAGTCAGACAGATATGGATTGAGCATATTGAACAAGGTTTCCTTGATCCGGTCCGTGGTCGGTCTTGTGTCCGTGCCGGATATCGTTTTAAGCGGAAGGCTTCTTGCAGTTCCTGCTATAATTCGCATCCTCTCACCTCATTTGTATTGTTCTATGATTGCTTTCCGCAGCAGGGTCAGCGCGCTCGCCACGGAATATTCCCGAATCTTACTGCGGCTTCCTGTATATTGATTTTTTTCCGTATACAGTTTTCCTTTACAATAGCAGCTCATATACACAAGCCCTACCGGCTTCTTGCTGGTGCCGCCGCAAGGTCCGGCAATCCCGGTCACAGCTATGCATAAGTCTGCTCCCGCCGCCCTGGCTCCGCCCGCTGCCATGGCTTCTGCTGTCTGTGCGCTGACCGCTCCATATTCCTGCAAAGTTTCCGGCGCAACGCCCAGCAGTTTTTCCTTTGCCTCATTCGAATACGTGATATACCCCTCTTTCAGAAATTCAGAAATGCCAGGCACATTGATCAGCCTTCCTGCAAGCAGCCCGCCTGTACAAGATTCCGCCGTGGTAACGGTAAGACGTTTTTCCTTTAACAGCTCGTACACTGCCATCTCTAAGGACACCTGCGGGTCATCGGTATAAATCAGATCCCCGAAACGGTTTTTTAACTCCTGTTCTACCGGTTCTATCAGGGCATATGCCTCCTGTTCGCCGGCAGCTTTGGCGGTGATGCGCAAATGCACCTCTCCGGTCTTGGCATAGGGGGCCACGGTAGGATTGGTCTGCGCTTCAATCAAATCGAGAATTTTCGTCTCGGCTGAACTTTCACCAATGCCGCATAATTTTACCATTTTAGAACAGATAACCTCTGGCTGAAGCTGATGCAGATAAGGATACACCTGCTCCTCAAACATAGGAATCAACTCATTGGGCGGACCTGGAAGAAGAATCATTCTGGTTTCACCGTCCTCCATAATCATGCCTGGCGCCGTACCGTTGGCATTGTATAAAACCTGACAATGCTCAGGAACCATTGCCTGCTTCCAGTTATTATCCGTAATCTGGCATCCCCGTTTTGCCAGAAACTCCTGGATTTCCCGCCGCGCCCTCGAATCTTCCCGCAGCTTCTGTCCCATCACTTTGGCCGCCGTCTCTTTGGTAAGATCATCCTGGGTAGGCCCAAGCCCACCGCACAAAATAATGACCTGGGAACGTCCCCTGGCTGTCTTAAGCAATTCCTGCAAACGGTCCGGATTATCGCCGACGACGCTCTGGTAATACATGGAAAGCCCCAGCATCGCACATTTTTCAGCAATAAACGCGGCGTTGGTATTGACAATATTCCCCAAGAGCAGTTCGGTTCCCACACAAATCAATTCTACTGTCATTTCATCATTCCTTTCCCTGATTTACAGTTTTATTTTTGCTCTTTCAGAACCTCTTTATTCTTTATGATATAATCAATCAGAGAAATAACGGTCAAAAACAGCGCAAGATAAGTCACGATTAACGCGCAAACCTGATAAATTCGGTTATCAAAATTTAAAATCAGCATCACAATCATCACCATCTGAAACGTCGTCTTAAATTTTCCCCAGTAGCTCGCGGCAATTACGATTCCATTGTCAGAAGCCACCAGACGGAATCCGCTGATGATAAATTCACGGCTGATAATGATAATGGAAATCCACGCATCAAGCCTTCCATTCGCTGTCAGGCAAATCAAAGCTGCCGCTACCAGTAATTTATCAGCAAGCGGATCCATAAATTTGCCGAAATTTGTAACAAGGTTGTATTTTCTGGCAATTTTTCCATCCAGAAGATCCGTCAGGCTTGCTATGATAAAAATTGCTACCGCAGCGTACATGCTTAATGTATCGCCCCATATTGGAACCAGCATAAAGACCACAAAGGGCAAAATCAGGATGACGCGCAGAACCGTCAGTTTATTTGGTAAATTCATCGTTCATGTCTCCTATCAAATCATATTCATAAGCCCCGGTAACACGGACTCTTACAAAATCACCCGTCATCAGGGGGATATCCGTATTTACAAAAATATAGCCGTCAATCTCCGGCGCGTCCCGGTAAGTCCTGCCCACATAGGCATTCTCATCCTCCACCTTCCCCTCGATCATCACCAATAACTCCCGGCCTTTGAGTTCCTCATTTTTGTCAAAAATAATCTCTTCCTGGAGCTCCATAACCTCATCACGCCACGCTTTTTTTTGCCGTTCTTCTACCTGGTCAGAAAACTCTGCTGCCGGCGTCCCTTCCTCCGGAGAATATGTGAACGCGCCCAGACGGTCAAATTCCATTTCATTGAGAAAATACATAAGTTCTTCATGCATTTTCTGCGTCTCACCCGGAAAACCGCAAATAAGCGTAGTGCGCAGCGTTATGTCCGGGATTTCTTTGCGCAGCAGGGCAATCTTGTCCGACAGTTCCGCCCGGGTCGTCCGCCTTCCCATGCGTTTGAGCATGGTATCATTGATGTGCTGAATCGGCATATCAAGATAATGGCATACTTTTCGGTTTCGCTTTATAGAATGAATCAGTTCTTCATAAATCTCTTCCGGATAACAGTACATAATGCGAATCCACTGGATCCCCGGCACTTCATTGAGCTGATCCAGCAAAAGATGCAGTGATTTTTTTCCGTACAGATCTGCTCCGTACAGCGTGGTCTCCTGTGCCACCAGGATTAGTTCTTTTACGCCCTGTTCTGCCAACGCTCTTGCCTGCGCCAGAAGCTCTTCCAAAGGCACGCTGCGGTATGGCCCGCGGATATGGGGGATAATACAATAACTGCAATGCTTGTCACAGCCTTCTGCGATTTTTAAATGCGCATAATGCCCGCCTGTGGTCAGATTCCGCCCTGCCTGATGTTCGGGAAGCCCCGCAAGAGGCAGATACTGCTCATACTTCCTGCCGTTTTGTATCTCTCTCAGCGCCTCATTAATCTGCTCATAAGAATTGGTTCCCAGCACCGCGTCCACCTGGGGGATTTCTTTCATGATCTCATCCTGGTACCTCTGCGCCAGACATCCGGCAACAATCAGGGCTTTGCAGCTTCCCTGGTCTTTATATTGCGCCATCTCCAAAATAGTATTAATACTCTCTTCCTTGGCGTCGTTGATAAAACAGCAGCTATTAATGACAATCGCCTCCGCCTGTTCCTCCTCATTTGTAAAAGTATGGCCGCAGGCTGCCAATGACCCTATCATAAACTCTGTATCCACTAAATTTTTGTCACATCCAAGGGAAACAAATAATATTTTCATAGATTCCTCTCTAACAAGAACACACCATTCGCAAAGTACAAGCAATTCCCTGTATTTTTGCAGGATGGTGTGACATAGCTGTTTCTATTCTTCTGTTGTATACTCCTGTTCCGGATCGGTATCCTCTCCGACAATGGTCACTTTGCTGTTAAATACTTCCTCCACGGCAATCGAAAGCGGCTTTTGATTGGACATGCCGTCAATCACAGGCTCATCGCCGCCAATAATCTGCCTTGCTCTCTTTGCTGTTGCAAGTACAATGGAATAACGGCTGTTTACCACAGGTTCTTCTCCTATCTCAACGCCGCTGTTCACTACTTTCATCAAATCTGTGTAAGAGGGATGCAACATCATAATTATCATTCTCCTTTCACAAAGCTCTTAAGCTCCGTCCTGATATTCTCAATTAATGCGTGGTTTCTCGCCACACGGGCATGTTCATTACTTATAATGGAATGTACTTCCTGTACACATGCTTCCAAATCATCATTGATTACGAAATAATCGTAGTTCTCCACCCCCTGCGCTTCCTGCCAGGCACGGCTTAAACGGGAAGCAATAACCGCTTCCTCTTCGGTTCCCCGATTCACAAGACGGCGCCTTAACTCCTCTGCGCCAGGAGGGGATACAAACAGCAGCAGCGTGTCCGGATAAGCTGCTTTTACCTTAAGTGCGCCTTGTATTTCAATTTCCAGAATTACATCCCGCCCCTGTTCTAATTGCCGGATCACATAATCGCGGGGCGTTCCGTAATAATTGTCCACATAGCGGGCATATTCAATCAGTTCTTCCCGGCGGATCATCTCTTCAAATTCCTCCCGGGACACAAAAAAATATTCCTTTCCATGCACTTCCCCAGGTCTTGGCGCCCGCGTTGTAGCTGATATGCTAAGCGCGTACGTTTCTGCGTATTCTGCAAGAAGCCGCTTCATAATCGTTCCCTTACCGGAACCGGAAAACCCGGAAACTACCACTAAAATCCCTTTTCTGTTCATCTTCTCTCCTCTGCCGTCATTATTCAATATTCTGAATCTGTTCCCTGACCTTTTCGATATCCGTTTTTAAATCGATGGCAAGCTCGGAAACTTCCATATCGTTTGCCTTGGAAAGAATCGTATTGGCCTCCCGGTTCATCTCCTGAGCAATAAAATCCAGCTTCCTTCCTATGCCTGCGCCCTGCGCCAGCGTCTCTTTCATATTACTGATGTGCGTCTTCAGACGGACAATCTCCTCGTCCGTACAGATTTTATCTGCAAATATGGCGGTTTCTGCCAAAATCTTATTCTCATCTATCTGCGTGCTTTCCAAAAGCTCCTGCACCTTCTCTGTCAGGCGGTTCCGGTACTCTTTCACAATCTCCGGCGAACGCCGCTCAATCTGCTCCACGTAACCGGACATCTCCTCCAACTTGCCAAACAGATCTTCCCGGAGACGTTCTCCTTCCCGGACTCTGGTATCCACAAACTGCCTGGCCGCCCCGCGGAGGGCCTGTTCCAATAACGCCCACCATCTTTCTTCATCCTGTTCCTGGTTTTCCATTGTAAGAACTTCGGGGTATCTGGAAAGCGCTTCTGCGCTCAGGCCAAAAGGCAGTTCAAACGCTTCTGCCATCCGGCGCATATATTTCACATATTCTCCTGCAAGAAATTCATTGTATTTTAAGATTACCTGATTCTCGGTACAGTCTTCATAAGTAATAAACACGTCAACTTTCCCCCGCTGAATATAATCTTTTAACAGCGTACGGATTGCATTTTCAAAAAAATTCAGTTTTTTGGGCATCTTAATGCCTATGTCCAGATAGCGATGGTTTACCGACTTCATCTCTACTGTGACTTTCTGCGTCTCGTTGACCATTTCACAGCGCCCAAAACCGGTCATGCTCTTTATCATACACTTCCTCCTGCGTACCATTTCTGGAATCTTTTTCCTATTTCACATAAGTACCTACATTATAAAACAGTTTTGAGGAATAGTCAAATTTTCTTTTTTCAAGTTTATAGTTTTCTATTTACATCAGTTGGTATATACTAAAGAATAGCCGGAAATTATTTTACATAAAGGAGAAAACAACCATGGCTTTTGATGGAATCGTAATTGCAAATCTTGTAAAAGAATTGAATGAAAATATCTTAAATGGTAGAATCACCAAAATCGCGCAGCCGGAAACGGACGAACTGCTGCTGACTGTTAAAGGAAATAGCGGACAAATCCGTCTGGTATTATCTGCCAGCGCCTCCCTGCCGCTGATATACCTGACAAAACAAAATAAACCAAGCCCGATGACGGCGCCAAACTTTTGTATGCTTTTAAGAAAACATATTGCAAATGGAAGAATTACAAAGATTTCCCAGCCCTATATGGAGCGTATCATCAATTTTGAAATTGAACATCTCAATGAATTAGGGGATCTGTGCAAAAAACAGTTGATTGTTGAAATTATGGGCAAGCACAGTAATATTATATTTTGTGAGGAAAACCATAAAATCATTGACAGTATCAAACATATTTCCGCCCAGGTCAGTTCGGTCAGAGAGGTGCTTCCGGGACGGACATATTTTATACCCCGGACACAGGAAAAATGCAATCCTTTAGCGACTTCCCAGGAAGAGTTTTTCGATAAAGTTTTTTCCCAGCCGCAAACCTTACAAAAAAGTATTTACATCGCTTACACGGGCGTCAGCCCGGTCATTGCCTCCGAACTGTGCTACCGCGCCGGACTGGACGGCGACCGCCCTTCTTCGGCCCTGTCGTCCGAGGAGAAACTGCATCTCTTCCATCATTTTTCCTGGATGGCAGAAGATGTAAAAACAGGCAGATTCGCTCCCAATATTATTAAAAACGGAAAAGAACCGGTAGAGTTTTCCGCGGTGTCATTGACACAGTACGCCAACCTTAACGTCACTTCGTATCCTGACATTTCGACGGTTCTGGAAACTTACTATTCCGACAGGAACGCCTACACCCGTATCCGCCAAAAATCTGCCGACTTAAGGAAAATAATTTCCACAATCCTGGAACGGAACCGCAAGAAATATGATTTACAGCTCAAACAATTAAAAGATACAGAAAAACGGGAAAAATATAAAGTATATGGAGAATTGATCAATACCTACGGCTACCATCTGGAAGAAGGAGCGAAAAACCTTACCGCTGAAAATTATTACACCAGTGAAATGATCACCATTCCCCTGGATCCCCAGCTTACGCCGCAGGAAAATGCCCAAAAGTACTTCGATAAATATAATAAACTAAAACGTACATTCGAAGCTCTTACCGGCCTGACCCTAGAAACACATGAGGAAATACAACATTTAGAGTCGATTGCCACTTCCCTTGACATCGCCGTATCAGAGGACGACCTGACTCAGATTAAAGAAGAACTGACCCAGTACGGCTACATCAAGAAGAAACATAACGGCAAAAAGGAAAAAATTAAGAGCAGGCCTTTTCATTATCTTTCCACCGACGGATTTCACATATATATAGGAAAAAATAATTTTCAAAACGATGACCTTACCTTTAAATTTGCGGCCGGGAATGACTGGTGGTTTCATGCCAAAGGTATGCCCGGCTCTCATGTTATCGTTAAAACCAACGGCGAACCCCTGCCAGACCGGGCTTTTGAGGAAGCGGGGCGCCTCGCGGCCTACTATTCCAAAGGCAGGGAGAATGACAAGGTAGAAATTGATTATCTGGAAAAGAAACATGTAAAAAAACCCAAAGGAAGCAAACCGGGATTTGTGGTTTATTACACCAATTATTCACTGGTAGCTGCTCCGGACATCAGTGGACTGAAACTGCTTACAGACGAAAAATAACCGTAACGGCAGAGAAACGCCGAATACTGCGCACAGATGAACCACCGTCCGCAGCCACGCAGACCTGCGTTTCATTCTCATGACATTTTTTGTAAAAAGCGGAAAGAACTGCATGTCTATTCCCTGATTTGCTGCATATACTATGCTTGTAATCAAGTGATTACACAATGCCGATATAGTTCTGCGGCAAATCTGACAAAAGATACAGGAGGGAACGATAATGTCAAATTCATCTAACAAAGCAGTCATACCGGAAGCAAAAAGTGCATTGGATAAGTTTAAATTTGAGGTTGCAAACGAGATTGGTGTACCTTTAAAAAACGGCTATAACGGAGACTTGACCTCCAGGCAGAATGGTTCTGTAGGAGGGTATATGGTGAAGAAAATGATCGAGGCCCAGGAACGACAGATGGCCGGCAAGTAACAGTCATACAACAGGCTGCAAACATGCCCAAATCAGCATAAGTAGGAAACACAAAGCTGTCGCAAATTGTTATTGTATACAAGTTACCAACACTGGAAGCATTTGTATACAGGCTGCAATTTGCAACAGCTTTTGTGCTATAATTTATAAATTGACAATCTCAGACTGGCAGTTCAGGTAATATCCTATCTGCTCCCGGATTTTCTGATGTTCTTCCGCCTCCAGTTTTCGGTCTTCCTCCAAAATCATATGCGCTTCTTCAGAAGCCAGCTTTAGCAAATCGGCATTCTGATAGATATCTCCCAGCTTAAATTCGAAGAGGCCGCTCTGACGGATTCCAAAAAAATCACCGGGCCCCCGTAGTTTCAAATCCTCCGCCGCAATGAAAAATCCATCGTTGGACTGATTCAGTATTTCCAGACGCTTTTTTGCCTTATCAGAATCCGTGGTATTTATCATGATACAATAAGACTGCGCCTGTCCCCGTCCCACTCTTCCCCTAAGCTGGTGAAGCTGGGCCAGTCCAAAACGCTGCGCGTCTTCAATCATCATTACTGTGGCATTGGGTACATTCACTCCCACCTCAATCACCGTAGTGGAAACCAACACCTGAATCTCATTGCGTGCAAATTGTTCCATAATGAGGTTTTTCCTGCCGGACTTCATCTTCCCGTGCATACATTCCACTACAATTTGCGCGGAAAGTTCCTGTTTCAGTTTTTCGGCATAATCGGTTACATTTTCAGCTTTCAGACCTTCGCTTTCCTCCACCAGAGGGCAGATTACATACGCCTGATGTCCCTTTGCAATTTCTTTTTTCAGAAATTCATAAGAAGTATTTCTGGCTGCTTTGCCCACCACACAACTCTTCACAGGCAGCCGTTTGGCTGGAACCTCATCAATCACAGAAATATCCAGATCTCCATAGAGAATAATGGCAAGAGTTCTGGGAATCGGGGTTGCGCTCATCACCAGAACATGGGGCTGACTTCCTTTCTGAAAGAGGGATTCTCGCTGTTTTACTCCAAAACGGTGCTGCTCGTCCGTAACTACAAGCGCCAGATTATCATACATGGCCCGATCCTGAATCAGGGCATGCGTGCCCACAACCATTGCGTTCGGATAAAGCTGCATCCTTTCATAAGCCCGGCGTTTTTCCTTTGCGGTCAAAGAGCCTGTCAACAAAATCAGCGGAATATGCAGGTCATATCTTTCACATAACTCTGTAAAATTCTGATAATGCTGCATGGCAAGCACTTCGGTAGGAGCCATCAGCGCAGACTGGTATCCTGACTGCGCCGCATCCAGCATAGACAAAAATGCAACGATGGTCTTGCCTGAACCAACGTCTCCCTGCACCAGCCGCTGCATCACCTTCCGTCCTCTTAAATCTTTGCGAATTTCCTGTAAAGTGCGTTTCTGCGCTTCCGTCAGCTTATAGGGAAGGCTGTCCATCACCTGTTCTGTCCATAAACCTTCACGCTCCAGAGGCAGAAAATCAAAGTCATTGACAACCTCTTCCATCTGTTCTTTCTGCATACCTGCCGAGAGAATAAACTGGAAAAATTCATCAAAAATCAGGCGTTTCCTCGCTTGCTCCAGTGCATACGCACTCTCCGGAAAATGAATATTCTCCATAGCGTAATTGTATTCGGCCAATCCATGTTTCTGGCGAATCTCTTCCGGCAGATAATCCACAGACAGATCCAACCCGTCCAAAACCTGCCGTACAGTCTGGGAAATCTTATTTTTCCCTAGTCCCGCAGTCAGCGCATAGCAGGGCCAAAGGCAATTCTGCATGGACTGGTACTTTTCCGGCGTAAAAATCTGGGGTTGTTCCATATGGAAGCTTTTGCCCTTTGGGGCGATTTTCCCAAGAAACACAAACCACGCCCCCGTCTTCAATGTATTTTTCAAATATGGCATACGAAACCATACCAAATCCGCCTTCACATTCTGCTCCTGTAAAGCCACCGAAGTTACCTGCATATTTCTTGCCGCACGCACAAAAGGCGTTTTATCAATTCTCGCCGCAATTGCGACTGTGACGGAACGGTCTTTAGCTTCCGGCACGGCTTTTACTCGCGGCAGACTTAAATTTTCGTCATCCCCGGCAGACTTAAGCAATGCAGGAATTTCCGCCAACGGGGTGATGGGAGGCATTTGATCGTAATTTTTAGGATAATATAGGAGTATATCACCTATGGTGTATACTCCTATATTATGAAATAACTGTTCCGTTTTTGCACCGATACCCTTCAATGAACCGATACCAGATGTTTTCTCCATAGTACTGCTCCTTACTCCACGGAAATCACATAATAGTAGATAGGCTGTCCGCCCAGATGCATTTCAACCTCACAATCCGGATACTGTTCTTCTATCTCCGCCGCAAGCTTCTGCGCGTCCTTTTCGGCAACTTCTTCTCCGTAGTAAATACTGATAATCGCAGAGTCTTCATCCACCATCTGCGCAATCATCTCTTTGGTAACGGCATCCATATTCTTGCCTACCGACAGGATGGAACTGTCGCCAATGCCCATATAATCTCCCTGCTTTATGGATTTATCATCAATCAGCGTATCTCGCACAGCATACGTTACCTGTCCGCTTTTTACATTGGCAAGCTCTTCCGTCATGCGCTGGGCATTTTCCTGGGGCGTACTGTCGGGCATGAAATTGATCAAAGCCGTGATACCCTGGGGAACGGTCTTTGTGGGAATCACGAAAATATTCTTTTCCTCTAACAGAGACGCCGCCTGGTTTGCCGCGAGAATGATATTCTTATTGTTGGGAAGAATAAAGATATTATCCGCATTCACTTCCTCAATGGCATTCAGCATATCTTCGGTACTGGGATTCATGGTCTGCCCGCCGGCAATAATATAATCAACGCCAAGCCCTTTAAAAATCTCATTTATTCCCTCGCCAATAGATACTGATACAAATCCCATCTCCTTTTTCGGTATTTGAGATTTCTGTACCATGGCGTCCTGTTCCAGGCGTCTCTTCTCATCTGCCGCTTTCTGTTCCGCGGCCGCTTTCTGGGCATCCTTGATCAGTTTTTCCTGATGCTCCTCACGCATATTGTCAATCTTTATCTTACTCAGGGAACCATAGGTCAGCGCCCGCTGAATTGCAAGTCCAGGATCATTGGTATGTACATGGACTTTAGTAATCTCATCATCAGCAACCACCACGATAGAATCACCAATGGATTCCAGAAATGCCTTAAAATCAAATTCTTTCTTTTCTTCTAATGGCTCGTTGAGTACGATAATAAACTCTGTACAATAACCAAATTTGATATCCTGTTCCGCCTGCTGGGATATCTTCACCACGCCGCTGCCGGAAGCGGCGCCCTCAATCGTATAATCAACTTCTTTTCCTGTGAGCGCGTCATAAGCGCCCTTTAAAATTGTAACTAAGCCCTGGCCGCCGGAGTCCACAACGCCCGCCTGTTTTAGCACCGGAAGCATTTCCGGGGTCTGACTCAGCACATAATCTGCATGTTTAATCACTTCATCTGCAAACACGGTCAAATCTTCCGTTTCACCAATTAACTCCAGCGCCTTATCCGCGCCGCCCTTGGCCACTGTGAGTATCGTTCCCTCTTTGGGCTTCATAACCGCCTTATATGCTGTCTCCACCGCTTTTTGCAGGGCGTCGCTTAAGATCACCACGTCAAGCCGTTCATATTTGCTGATTCCTTTGGCAAATCCGCGGAATAACTGAGATAAAATCACACCGGAATTACCTCTTGCTCCCCGCAGGGAACCGGAGGAGATTGCTTTTGCGAGTGACTTCATATCCGGCTCAGGCCCCAGATTACTTACCTCTGCCGCAGCCGACATAATGGTCATCGTCATATTGGTTCCGGTATCGCCGTCCGGCACCGGAAATACATTCAATTCGTTAATCCATTCTTTTTTTGCTTCCAGATTCTTTGCGCCCGCCAAAAACATTTTCGCAAGCATGGGCGCATCTATTGTAGTAACTGCCACTTTTGCGTCCTCCTTAATCAATCACTCTAACACCTTCCACGAAGATGTTGATTTTTTCGATTTCCATGCCGGTAAACTCTTCTACCTGATATTTCACTGTACTAATTAAATTGTCAGAAACAGTAGAAATACTTACTCCATAAGAAACGATCACATGGAAATCCAAAGTGATCTTATTCCCTTTAAGGGAAACATTTATTCCATGATTCAGATAATCGCGCTTTAACAGTTTTACCAGACCATCCTTAACATTTACGGCGGCCATCCCTACGATTCCAAAACATTCCACTGCCACGGAACCAGCATATATCGCGATAACGTCCGTATTGATCAACACTTTGCCATACTGTGTGTCTAATTGTCCTTTCATACTGCAACCTCCGTTTATTTCGGTTCAATATTTCTATCTTTCACGTCATATTATACCCTTTTCTGAAAAAAAAAGAAACATATATTTCGGTTTTTTATAAAAAATTCATTTTGCCCTTGCAATATGGCGTTCTTTCTGTTAGAATACTCTTGTTGTGAGCCTGTATATTTGTGGGTTTAATAAATTGCAAGGAGGTGCAATTATGGCAAAATGTAGCGTTTGCGGCAAAGCTGCACATTTCGGAAAGAATGTCAGCCATTCTCATAGAAGATCCAACAGAATGTGGAAGTCTAATATCAAATCCGTAAAGTGTAAAGTAAACGGAGCCGCTAAGAAGATGTATGTTTGTACTTCTTGCTTAAGAAGCGGAAAAGTTGAAAGAGCTTAGTTCATTTCAAATATTCACCAGAGGGCAGTTCATTGGCGGCGCCAGTGCACTGTTCTTTTTTGTATAAAATAATCTTGTTCACAAATTCAGGCAAATACCACAGAGAACGCATCTCTCAACAGCAAAACAGATTATATCCCAGCAACAGCAGAATAAAAATAATTAATATTCCCAGCACCTCATTGGGAAGAAAAATCATAATCGCCATTCCCACTGCAATCCAAAATAAAATAAAGCCGATTAGTCGTTTCATGCTATCACCAGAAACCAGAGCATATATTATTACTACTAATATATGCTCTGGTTCCTGGTTTCATACGGTATATTCTTATATTTCTTTTATCTGCAGGTTCTCTGGCCTCCCAAACGCCTGCGCTGTTTATTCTGCCACATTCAATTTCTCTGCCAAATCCCGTGCCGCCGCCTTTTTTGCCGCTTCGTCCACCTCTGTCGTTTCCTTTTCCGTCTTCTTACTGGTAAATTTATTTACCAAATCCGGCACCATATCGAGAATCTTGGTAATACTGTCCTGATTTTTTACATTCACCAGCTTGGTGCAGCCATTTTGAATCACCAGTACTGCGCTCGGGGAAATCTTTCCTCCCAGCCCTCCGGCGGCATTATTCTTCTTATCCTGACAGAATGCGCCGGCTCCCACGCCAAAAGACACTTCTATAAGCGGAAGGATAATTGTATCTCCAATGTGTACGGCTTCTCCTACCACCGTCTTTGTCGTGATAAAGCTGTCCATGCCTTTAAACAAAGACTGAACCGTTGTGTTGAAATTATTATCCTGCATAATCCATCTTACCTCCTGTTACGTTCGAAAACTTGTTGTCAATGCTCTTATATTTTTATCTTTGATCAACCGGAACGCCGACCACAAAACATGCCACGCCCGGATACGTCCTTTTATCTGCAGTCTGCCTCTTACATAGAAGCTGTCCGCCTGAAAATCCGGTATTACATGGATTCGGTATCTTGACCAAAAGGGAACGAAACTAAACAGCCCTAACACCTGTCCTGTCCTGCCCGGATCTCCAATCGCAAAATCAAGCTCTCCAGAAGCCTTACGGGGCGCATAATGGCGCGTTAAAAATTTCAGTTCCTGAAGCAGATGCAGAATAGCTTTTTTATTAGTTTCTTCCGAAATCAGCTTTTTTATGTTCTGAAACTTCTCTTTTCCTGTGACGGTTCTGTCTTTCATATCGGCAATCCACTGCCGCAGCGTCTCAATACTTTCACGAAGTTTCTTCCTCCATCCCTTTGCCCTTTTTCTTTTCCTGCCGGTTCTTTTTTCTTTCGGCTTCTCTGAGCCGGGAAGCTTTTCCATTTTTGCCGTTTCTAAAACTGGCGCTTCATCTTCCTTAGGCGCATCCAAAACGGCTGATTTCGCCGATCCGTTCTCCTTGCGGCCCTTCTTCCTTTTGCGCCGCTTAGCAGACCGTTTCTTTTTTTCCTTGCCCAAAGAAACCGGAATACCCAAAATCCGCAGGCGAAACGCCGTTTGCTTTTCTTTATACGCTATGTTCAGGCTGAGCAGACGGCAGAACCAGGAAAATGCAGCCGTGCCTGTGATATCATCCTGTGCTTCCATACGAATACCATAACGGACCGGAACCGCAAGCGCTGTAAGAAGCAATAGAAAAATAACGGCAAGCAGAACGCCAATGATTTTTAAAATCAGGAGCAGGATTTCCATACAGGTTCTCTCCTGAGATTTTCTCTGTGCTTTTGCAGAAAATAATCCCTGATATTCAGATTTCCGGTTTTCTGAAATACATCCACTACAATCTTCCCTGCCAGTTCCATCGCATTACCATACCCTTTATCCACTCCTATCACCAGCGTATCGTGACTTGGGTAATATTTTTGCATCAGCTCCCAGGAAGGTATAATATCCATAAGATTCTTGGGATTGCTGCCCAGTGCAATCACATAGATATCCAACTGGCCCGCGTTATGGAGGATCTTCCATTTTACTTTTTCCTTTTTCCCGGCAATGCTCTCTCCTGCATAAAAATCCCTGTAAAAGATCATTTCACTCTCCACTCCATTACTGAAAACGTCTGCCTAAAGTTTCTCTTTCTTATGATATAAAAAGACGCCCGCTTTCGTGAGCGCCTTTTCCCTCTGTATCTTTCCCCTGCCGGCTTAACCTTCCCATCCTGAAAGGCTAAAAGTACTTTCTGCTGCCCCAAAGATTACTCTTTTTCAAATCAAGATATTCATTGTATGCTTTTTCCAGTATCTGTTTCTCATTTGCAAAACGCAGTAAATGATATGCTTCGTGAAATTTGTAGTACCCTGAATCAACAAAATATTCTTCCCGTTGTGGTTTGCTGTAGTAACTGTCTGCCATCATCAAATACCAATGGACATCCTTCTCCACCGTATCGTCCGGAATAGCGAAAGAATACTGGCTCTTTCCTACATATTTAATAATCAGGGCGTCGACTCCCGTCTCTTCCCGCACTTCACGCGCCGCCGTATCCCTGTATTCTTCGCCTGGCTCCACGGTTCCTTTCGGAAGAACCCAGCCCTCATATTTATTCTTATAATTCTTATACAAAAGCAAAATCTTCCCGCGAAATATTACCACACCACCACAACTTGTTGCTTCAATCATTGCAATACCTCCTGATGTGGTTTAACGACTTTAAAAATAGTATACCCCTTTTTATAATATCTTGCAAGATTTTTCTTTATCTGGAAAAATAAGTATCAAATATCTGCTTTGCAATTGGTACCGCGGCCGTGCTGCCCGCTCCTCCGTTTTCCACAATGACTGTTACCACAATACTGCCCTTCTCCTCCGTGGAAGCATATCCGGTAAACCAGGCATGGCTCTCATTTTTATTATTGCTAAATTCCGCAGACCCTGTTTTCCCTGCGGCCTGATAGCTCTGCCCGCTCAGTTTGGAAGCAGTTCCTTCGCTGACGACTTTCGCCATAAATCCCTGAAGCTTCTGTGCTTCTTCCTTCGTAATCAGAGAACCATACGTAGAGGGCTTATAATTTTTTACCGGAATGCCTTTATAATTTTCCGTATGGTCAATGATATAGGGTCTCATCAATATGCCGTCGTTGGCAATGGCAGAAGTAATTAACGCCATATGCAAAGGAGTTACCAATGTTTCCCCCTGTCCGATTGCCATCTGCGTCACCTGATCCGTATTGGACGTTCTTTCCAATACGAAACTGCTCTGGTTGGAAGCATAGGCAATCGGAAGATCGGTGTGAAATAAAAGATCATTACAAAGATCTGCAAACTTTTTCTTATCCAGCCCCAGTCCGATATTTGCATAGGAGGTATTACAGGACTTGGCAAAAGAAGTCTCTAAGTTCTCCATACCGTGAACTGCATTGGCATAACAATGAATTTCTGTATTCTCCATGGAAATACTTCCCGTGCATTCATAAGAGTACTCCTGATAATCGGGATGTTCTCTCAGGTATTCCAATGTTGTCAGAATTTTAAACGTAGACCCCGGCGGATAAAGCCCCTGGGTAACACGGTTCACCAGTATGGAATTTTCACTGTCCGTATTGGAAATAATGCTCTCCCACTCTGCGCCAATCGTATTCGGATCAAAATCCGGCTTGGACACCATGGTAAGAAGCTTTCCGGTGGAAGGCTCTAACACCACCACGGCGCCCCGGTTTCCTCCCAAAGCCTGATAAGCCGCCTCCTGCAAATTATAAGCCAAAGTCGTTACCACATTGTCTCCCTGATTTTTTTTGTCCTGTATCCCATTGAACACCTGCTCTAAGAAAAAAGCATGGGAGCGCAGCAGACTGAAATTCCCAAAGGACTCTATTCCGGATTTTCCATTACTGTCATACCCGACTGCATGGGCAAACATGGCTCCATACGGATAATACCTGGTTTCACTTCCATCCTCTTTCACAATGGTTTCCGCCAGCGTTTTCCCATCAGAGGAACGGATTTCCCCCCTTACCACATGCTCTGCAAAAGTATTCTGCCTGGTATTGTAAGGACTGTTGATAAAGTCTTCGCTGCGAAAAATCTGAAAGTAGGCAAAATATCCCATCATCATAATGAACATGCCTACAAACAGATATGTGATAATCACAAATTCCCGATTCTTGCTGCGCTTAGTCAAATTCTTCGACTTTTGTTCCGTGGATATTTTCTTCATGGGATTTTATTCCTCCTTTCCCCTGCGGCGGCTTTTTTTTACTGTTGTTCTTCGTTCCTGCTTTGCTCCTTTGTTTCCGCTCTGACAATCGTTCTGCTTCCGTCCGTTCTCTGAGCAGATACAAGCCCTGGATAATTGCAAAAATAATGAGAGTGCTCAAAAGAGAACTTCCCCCATAGCTTACCAGAGGCAGCGTCACACCTGTGGAGGGAATGAATTTGATGTCGCCGCCCACAGACAATAGAATCTGAAACCCGTAAATGGTGCCCAGACCCAGCGCCACCAGTTTATAAAAGGAATCCTTCATCTGCATGGCAATATTAAGAAACATCAGAAAACAACTGACGCATACCAGAATCAGGCAGACGGCAAAAATACCGCCTAATTCCTCCGCCACTGCCGAAAAAATAAAGTCCTGTTTTACCTCTGGAATTTTGTTCGGCATTCCCTGGTTGAGTCCCATGCCAAACCACCCGCCGGTTCCAATGGCAAAGAGAGAGTTGGCCACCTGGTTTCCCTCTCTCTCAAAAACGGCCAGCGGATCCTGCCATGCCACTACCCGCACCCGTACATGGTTAAACAAATGATAGGCAATGACAGAAGCAACGGAGCCGCAAAACAGTCCTCCCGCAAAATAGTACAGTTTTCTGGTTGCAACATACAGCATTACCATATAGGCAATAAAGAATATTAAGCCCGCGCCTAAATCTTTCGACAATACTAAAATAATGACGTGAAGCCCCGCAATCACAGTGGCCTTCGCCACCTGTATAAATTCCGTCGACTCGTAGAACATGGACGCCACAAAAAATACAAAGATAATCTTGATAAACTCGGAAGGCTGCACAGCAATTCCCGCAACAGAAAAGGAAAGCTTCGCGCCATGGGACACGGCTCCCAAAACCGCCACCACGCCCAGCATGGTAATGCCGGCAAGGGCATACAGCCAGGTCAGGCTTTTGAGATATTTAAAACGGCTGATAAAATATGGAATCAGCATCGTCAACGCCATGGACACTACTGCGATCTGAAACTGCTTGATGGCATGGTCATAGGAAAGCCGCGTCAACATGACAAAGCCAATACACATCAGCATACACATATTATTAACGACAAGCCGGGACACCCGTCTGTAAAACAGACTGTAACAGATCTGCACCACCGCAAAAAACGCTACCTGCAAAAGATAAAATTTCAAAATCTCCGGATTTTTATCCATGGACAAATAGAGTACGGCATAGGCATTCAGATGGAACAAGTACATGTAAATTACCTGGCTTCTGAATTTCTCTGCCTGTTCTTCTTTGTTCACACTGCGCTTCAAGGCTGAGAAACACTGATAGGTATACAGCGCAAACAGAATGATCATGGTATATTTGGATAGTTCTGTAATCAAATGCAGCATATCTTATTCGACTCCTCGTTTAAAATGTCCGTTGGTAAAATTTTGCAGATACTTCTCCCTGTCCAGTTTCCCGTCTTTTGCCTGCCTGAAATAGCGGAAAATTTGCACAACCTCCTGCCGGTTCTCCAGGGTAAAAGACATACGGACGCCTGCCGGCGATAGAGTTTCAATTTTTTTCCATTGATGAAACAATGCCAAAGGACTGATATTATAAATAATATTATAACAATCTTCACAGCGGTTTTTCACTGGAAACAGCTTACCATAACGGTCCTTGAGATAAAAAATTCCTTTTTCCCGGTCACATTCCGCAGTATTCTTAGGAAGACACTGGGCGCTGAGCATTAAAGGCTGGTAACCGTAGAGAAGCATTTCGCCCCCGCAGCCATCCAGTTCTTTTAATTCCCGAAAATTCAGCTCTGCCGGCAGAGTATATTGCCGCAGGGAAAGATCCGCCAATGCCTGCACCGCCTCATTGGAATAACAGTATAAGTTATAATCTCCCTGTATACAAGAAAGATTTCCCTCCCTTTCTTTCAAGAAAGAAAGTTCCTCCAGATTCCTCACAAGATACCCGTCCACTCCTGCCTGTTTGATTTGTTCCCAGTTTTGTTCATACCATCGTGCCGACTGTAAACGGAACAGATAAGGCATTGCCAGATAACACTCCTTTCCGGCATTATGCGCCTGGACGATTAATGCACGGAGTTCTGAGAACCTCTGTTTTCTGTCCAACACAAAGGCTTCCAGATAGATGCGGTCTGCTTCCGGCTGCTGAAGTACCGTATAAAACTGCTCCAAGGTCTCTGTTAGGACGGACAAACGTAAAGGCAGACTGCTGTTCTTGTCCTGATCCGCTGCACATTCCACGGATATTGGCCGCGGCGGAAGCGGACTGCTTCTTTTGTATTTTTCCGTCACTGTCTTTATCAGCTTTTCAAGCCCTGCTCTTCTAAGCTGATTCAAGGCGCCCACGGGCAGAAAACTCTGCGCGCCAAGCTCCAGTTCAAGATGTTCCAGTTCAAACGGCGTATTGCCTGTTTTTTTCATTTTTTCCAGAACCGTTTCCCTTGACAAGGGCTGTTTCTCTGCCGGCTGTACGATATCTCCCGTCACCTCTGTCTGCGCTTCTTTATATTGTAACACAAGACTTGCCGCTTTCCCTGGAAAAAGTCTTAAGATTCCCTTTATTTTTTCTTTATTTTCTGTTTGCACATATCGGCTTTGTATTTGCTTTTGCAGTACTTCATTCTTTTTTTCATGAGAAGGCTTCTCAAAGGTAATCATATCTCTGCCGTCATGCTTCCTGTAATACCCCTCGGTAAATCCGCAGCGGCTGCCAAGTTCCTGCAATGCCTGTTCATCCTTCCCGGACACCTGATATGGTTCCTGCGCTTCAAATAAATCTATATATTTGCGGTAGATGCTGGTAACGCCCGCCGCATAAACAGCCTGCTTCATTCTTCCTTCAATCTTAAAGGAATGAATCCCACATGCAGCCAATTCCGGAAGTAAGTGAATCGTGCACAGATCTTTGAGGCTTAGTGGATAATATTCCCGCCGTTTTGCGGCTGCCAAGGCTGCACTTTTATGTTCAAACAACTCGTAAGAAAGACGGCAGGGCTGCGCACATCGGCCCCGATTACCGCTTCTTCCTCCAATCATACTGCTGAGCAGACATTGTCCGGAATAACCGTAACACAACGCCCCATGCACAAAACTCTCAATCTCTGCTCCTGTCGTTTGGTAGATATTGGAAATCTCCTGCAAAGACAGTTCTCTGGCCGTCACAATACGGCTGCATCCCTGCTCCAGCAACAATTTTGCGCCATACGCCCCGGTAACGGTCATCTGGGTACTGGCGTGAATGGCAAGATCCGGAAAATGCTTTTTCACAAACCGCATAACGCCAAGATCCTGCACAATCACTGCATCCAGCCCCGCTTCATAAAGCGGACAAAGATACTCGTATAATTCCCCAATTTCCTGTTGCTTTAAAAGAGTATTTACGGTTAGATACAGCTTTCTCCCCTTGATATGCACAAAATCAATGGCTTTCAGCAGCTCTTCCTCTGTAAAATTATCAGCATAGGCGCGGGCGCCAAATCTGGCGCCCGCAGCATATACCGCATCGGCGCCAGCATGGATCACAGCCGTTAAAATTTCATAAGAGCCTGCCGGAGCTAACAGCTCTATTTTGCTATTCAAACCTTTTGTTCCTCCTTTTTCTGTGAGTTCAGAAGGGTGGCCCAGCATTCTCTCTTCTGAGCCACCCTCGTTTTTGCGTTTATAAAAATAATATGCGCCGCACAAAAACATATCTGCCGCTAAAAGCTGCGCCATGCGCCAGCCGTCCCATCCTCTCCCAATTAGACGCTGAAATGGCTATTTGCCATTTTGAGAAGCCGATTTGGACTTGCCCGCTTTACTTTTTTCAGATTCCTGTTTTCCGGAAGCCTGGGCTTCTTCCTGTTTGGAATCTTCAGAATCCTTCGGAACAACCTGTCCCTTTACCTTGCCAAGCAGCGCGTCTTCCAAAGAAGATTCCAGCTTGGATTTATTCAAAAGAAGCTCTTTGTTCTCTTTTTCCAGCTCAGCAGCCAGTTTTTCACTGCTCTCCACCCGTATTTTGGCAGAAATCAGATCATGCTGCAGCTCGTAAATTTCCTTCTCCTTTTCACGAACAGTCTCCTCAAGCTTTTCCGCCTGTTCCTTAGCCTTAAAGTAATCATCTGCAATGTTAAGCTCCAGTAATGTGGACTTCATATCTGCCGCAAGACGCCGAAACTGTTCCATTTCATCAAATTCATTAATTTTACTATTAATATAGTTTGCAACCTTCTGCAAATATTCTTCACTCTCATAACCACTTAAGGTGTAAATTTTCCCGCCGATTAATACATCTGCGCTGGTCTTCACTGACATATATATGAATCCTCCCTGAAATTACGGACATATCCCATTATTATAGCTTTTACTATTTTAACACTGTGAGACAGTTTTTGCAATTCCAAAATGCCTGTATGCGAAATCTGTTGCTACCCTTCCCTTAGGAGTGCGGTTAATAAAGCCGTTTTTCACAAGATAAGGCTCGTACACATCCTCAATGGTTCCAGAGTCCTCCCCCAGAGACGCCGCCAGCGTATCAAGCCCTACTGGACCGCCCTGGAATTTCTCAATCATTGTCAAAAGAATATTGCGGTCATTCTGATCCAGGCCGAATTTATCCACTTCCAGCAAATCCAGCGCAAACACAGCGACTGCTTTGGTAATCCTGCCGTCATACTTTACCTGGGCGAAATCTCTGACGCGCTTTAACAGGCGGTTTGCAAGACGCGGCGTGCCTCTGGAACGCCTTGCCAGCTCAAAGGCTCCATCATCATCAATTTCAACCTCAAGTTTTCCTGCAGAGTGCAGGATAATGGTCTTTAACTCCTCTGGATTATAAAACTCCAAATGATGTACCACTCCAAAACGGTCTCGCAGCGGAGCAGACAACAAGCCGGCGCGCGTCGTGGCTCCTACCAGCGTAAAATGCGGCAGATCCAGGCGGATGGAGCGCGCCGTGGCTCCTTTCCCGATCATGATGTCTATCGCGTAATCCTCCATGGCCGGATAAAGCACCTCTTCCACCTGGCGATTTAAACGATGAATTTCATCCACAAACAGGATGTCCCCCTCCTGAAGCCCGCTTAAAATTGCCGCCATCTCTCCCGGTTTTCCAATTGCCGGTCCTGAGGTTACTTTCATATGTACGCCCATTTCATTGGCAATAATCCCGGCAAGCGTGGTTTTTCCCAATCCTGGCGGTCCGTAGAACAGCACATGGTCTAAGGATTCCTCCCTCTGTTTTGCTGCTTCAATATAAACCTTCAAGGTTTTTTTTGCTTTTTCCTGTCCTATATATTCTTCCAGACGCTGAGGACGAAGACTGGTCTCTATTTTCTGGTCTTCCTCCTGAATCTGGGTGGATATTACACGTTTTTCCATGAAAGCTGTTCCTCTCTCCGTTCCTCTGTTACCTTTTTTTCATAAAAGTCATTGTCGCATAATGTAATACCTGAAACTGCTCCGGAGCAATTTTCCGAAGAAGCTTCTTATGTTCAAGTTCAAATAATTCCAGTTCTTCCGAAGACAGAGAAGCTCCAACTCCCCGGCAGGTTTTGATGCGCCCGTGCCAGCTCTCCCTGTCAAATGGCAGATTACAGTCAAAAACCGCTTCTTTTTCTATTTCAAAGTAATTTCTATAAACCTCTGGAACATCAATTACATGCCGCTTTTCCCGGCACCCTGTCCATGCCGGATTGTACTTTAAGATTAATTCCTCGCTTTTTCCCGCCACTTCATCTTCAAAGGGCAGCCATGCCATATACAACACTGCAAAAACCCCTCCGGGTTTTAACAACTTACAGATAAGAGGAGCAAGTTCTTCATGTTTAAAATAGGTAAAGCACTGGCATGCTGTCACAACATCAAAACTCTCTTCCTGAAATTTCATCTGCTCTGCAGGCACGCATTGAAACGTAATATTCATATGGAACTGTTCTGCTAACATAACCGCATGAGCAATCTGATTCTGAGAACTGTCAATTCCTGTAAACTCCGCCCCGTAATCATATAGATTGCGGGGAAGTACGCCAGTACCTGTTCCTATGTCTAAGACCCTCTGTCCTTGAACGCATAAGCCTTCATTCAGAAGCTTCTGATAAAATTCTCCGGGATAGATATCCCTGTACCTGGCATAATCTGCAGACGTACGTCCAAAATCAAAGTTCCTCCCCTGGTCAATTACGTGATCTTTCATCTACAGCTCCTTAATCATTTCCATATAGGGGAGTTCCCTATATCCGCACTTTTTATATACCTCGATCGCCCAGGTATTTCCCGGTTCCACCTCAAGCTTCAATAAAACTGCCTTACCCTTGTAAGTATTTTCAAGATATTGGAAAAACTGTGTACCGATACCGCCTCCACGGTATTCCGGCTTCATGTAAAGATCTTCAATCCAAACACATGTACCACCAAATTCTGTGGAGAAACTTTTCGCAAGCATGGCATAACCTGCAATCCCTCCATGTGCCCGGAATACAAATCCTTCAATGTAAGAATTATCTCCCACGCAAGCCTCGATATTCTGTCTCAATATCTCTTCCGACACTTCATGGAGAATCGCCGGTGAATCGTAAAAATCCCGCATCATCTCCAATACATCCTGCGTATCTTTCTCTTCCATTTTCTTAATCGTGATCATATGAACCTCCTGAATCAGTTTCGTCAACAATGTTAAAACTCTGTTTCAGCTCTGTATCCTGAAACATAAAATCTATAAAAATGCCATCTGCTTTAACGCTGCCTTCAAAAGCTCTTCCACTGTAATTCCTTCTGTAAGCTCTACCGCATTGACCGCCTTTAATGCTTCTGCAGAAGAGTATCCAAGAGCTGCCAGCGCCTGCGCCGCCTCATGTCTTATCCCCGTATCAGAGGCACCCGCTTCTTCAGACGCATGCATAAGCTTTACTTCAAAAGCTTCTTCCAAATTAAGCTTATCCTTCAATTCCAAAATCAACCGCTGAGCAGTCTTTGTTCCAATACCCGGAGCTTTGGCTATGGTCTTTGCATCCTCTCCCAATATGGCGAAACGCAGGTCATCCGGCGTCATTACGGTCAATATGGCAAGGGCTCCTTTGGGACCGATTCCATTTACTCCCAACAGCAGCCTGAATATCTTAAGGTCATCCCGGCTGAGGAATCCATAAAGTTTCATGGAATCTTCCTTCACATGAAAGTAAGTATAAATCTTAATTTCCTGACCTGTCCCGCTAAATTTGTCGATCATGCTCGCCGGAATGTGGATATTGTAGCCGACGTTATTCACTTCAAGTACAATAGTATCTTCCAGAATCTCAACCAGTTCACCTTTCATATATGAATACATAATGCCGCCTTTCTAATCTGTCAGTTCCCCATAGAAATAAAAGCCTTTGCACTCCTTTAACTTCACGTTAACAATTCTGCCAATCAACGCTTCTGTTCCTGGAAAATGAACGATAAAATTATTGCCCATCCTTCCCGTCACCAAAGCTTCATCCTGTTCATTAACTTCTTCTACTAAAACCTTTTCTACCCTTCCAGTCAGCGCTCTGGCACGTTCTGCCGCGCATTTTTGAACCTCCTTCAGCAGACGGCCGAACCGCTCCTTGACCACGTCCTCCGGTATCTGCCGCTCCATAGCTGCTGCCGGAGTTCCTGAACGTTTGGAATAAATAAAGGTAAAAGCACTGTCATAACCTACCTGCCGTACCACATCCATGGTTTCTCCAAAATCTTCTTCTGTTTCCCCTGGAAATCCAACGATGATATCTGTCGTCAGAGCAATATCAGGAACGGCTTTACGAATCTTAGCTATGAGGGCAAGATACTGTTCCTTGTCATACTGGCGGTTCATTTCTTTTAATATACGGCTGCTGCCAGACTGCAGGGGCAGGTGAAGATGATTGCATATTTTCCTGGAATCTGCCATAACCTCAATCAACTCATCGGAAAGATCTTTGGGATGGGATGTCATAAAGCGGATTCGCTCAATCCCCTCTATTTTTTCAATTTGCCGGAGCAATTGTGCAAAAGATACCGGTTCCTGCAGATTCCTGCCATAAGAATTGACATTCTGTCCCAGCAGCATAACTTCCACCACACCGTCCCGCGCCAGTTTCTCAATTTCTTCTAAAATATCTTCCGGCCTGCGGCTCCGTTCCCGGCCTCTGACATAGGGAACAATACAATAACTGCAGAAATTATTGCACCCAAACATTACATTTACACCTGATTTAAAGTTATATTTGCGCTCAATCGGCAGCTTTTCCACAATCTTATCCGTACCTTTCCATACATCTATCAGCATACCCGGCTGTTCAAAGGTGCGCGTAAGAAGTTCTGCAAACTTATATATATTATGGGTTCCAAAAACCAGATCGACAAAAGGGTAGCTTCTTCTCAGTTTATCTATTACTTCCGGTTCCTGCATCATGCAGCCGCAGAGTGCAATTTTCATATGCGGATGCGCTTTCTTATAAGTGTTCAGGTACCCAAGCCTGCCCCATACCTTATTGTTGGCATTCTCTCTCACGGTACAGGTGTTATAGATAACAAAGTCCGCCTCCTCGCTTTCGGCCTGTACATAACCAATTTGCTCCAGAATCCCGGTAAGCTTCTCCGAATCTCTGGCATTCATCTGGCACCCGAATGTTTGAGTAAAAAAGCACGGGCGGCGGCCGTTTTTCTTTTCAAACTCCCTAACCCATTCCCGGCATTTTGCCATAAAATAATATTGCCTGGCCGGTTCATCAGTCGGCGGCTCTTTTGATATGTCAATTTTATCTAAATCAATTTCATTATACATAGACTTTCCACCTTTGAAAATTTTAATAAATTTTTCTATTTTATCCTACTTCTTCCCCCGTTTGTTTGTCAACAAAAGAAATCACTAATTCGCACCCCACCGCTTCAGCGATCGCGCGAAGTTCGGATTCCCGGAAATCCCCCTTTTTTAATTTGTTAGAAAAATTCTGGCGCGTCTGGCCTGTGGCTTCAGCAACGTTATACATTGTTTGCCCGGATCTGGTAACGGCGATTCTGATTTTTTCTGCTGTATTCAAATTTGACATAATAAAGCACCTACTTTCTTTTTTATGCGTTCATTTTAAAATATATATTTTAAAATGTCAATAGGTAAAATTAAATTTATTTTTTATCAATTTTCTTTACATTTTCTCTTTACAAAATACATTTTAAAATGTATAATATAAACATAAGATGAAGCAAAGAAAGAGAGGAAATAAAAATGAAAAAATTTGAAATCGGAAAAGAATACAGCATGTCAAGCGTTTGCGATCATAATTGTGTATGGACTTATACAGTCACCGACCGGACGGCTCAAACAATCGAAATCAGTGACGGTACCAAAAGCCAGAAATGCCGTATTAACAAAAAATTATCTGAATATAGCGGTTGTGAAGTGGTTTTCCCTTTGGGCCGGTACTCAATGGCCCCCATTTTAAGCGCTGAATAAAATATAATAGGCCAGCGGCGGATCCGCTGCTGGCCGGGAAGGTGGATAATATGAGAACTGGCATAGGACAAAAGGAGCATTTAAAAACTGTACTTCCTAACGGATGGACGGTCAGCACAAAAAAGATCGGCGGCTCCTGGGAAACAATGGTTTTTGATTCGGCCGGAGATGAAATACACGTCGAAACAAATAAATATAAAAATGAAGCCGTACACGCTCATAGTTACAATGTGTATAAATATATTTCAGCATAAGGGCCGACGGCCCTTTTTTTATTATTCATTTTATAATGTATTCTGTAAATGTTTTCTTGAAAATATTTTAATTTTCTTTACATTTTCCCTTGACAAAATACATTCTATAATGTATAATGTAAACATAAGGTGAAGCAAAGAAAGAGAGGAAAACAAAATGTTAGATAAAAACGGAATCGAAATCAAAACTGGTGATGTGGTAGAAATTACAGGCGCATATTTCAAGAATGACAACGGGCTTTATTTCGTTGAACATTCCGACGGGGATCCGGGCTGGTGTGGGAAAGATCATTCTTTACGGAAAATCTCTAAAACAGGAAAGATCAGCACCGCGAAATATAATATTTGTTTCTGGCCCATCATGGTAATAACAAATAGCTGGATGAAACGGGCTGAAGCTAAGCGATGGAACGCGGAACATGCCGAAATAGTAATCCGGACGGACATTGACAGAAGCAAGATCGCGGAACATTTCAAGGAAAAAGCGGAAGGCATGGATCCGGAAATCGAAAGATTGTCGTGGAATTTCGGTCATGATTGCCAGTGCGTGAAAGATCAGATTGAAAGAAAAACTTTTCTTGAAAACGTTGCAAAAGCATTAACGGCATAATCCCTAGCGGATCCGGCGGCCAAACGCCGCCGGGCCGGAATATTATTCATTATAAAATGTATTTTGTGAATGATTTCTTGAAAATATTTTAAATTTCTTTACATTTTCTATTGACAAAATACATTTTATAATGTATAATGCAAACATAAGATGAAGCAAGGAAAGAGAGGATATAAAAAATGAGAAAATATAACAAGGAACAAAAAGAGTACATGAACGCAAAAGCTATTCTTTCAGCCTTAGAGGATCGGGAAAGTAAAATGGAAGCTGATTTTGTAAAGTCTTTAGGCGTTGTGAATCCGGACGGCTCCATTCCTACTAAAACATGGGCGATCGACGACGACGAAATAGCGGATAAAGCAATAACAGATTTCGGAAAAATTGAAGAAGAATCCGGACTGTGGGCCGAAATCCTGAAGGCAAGGGAAAATTTCAAGGCGGCGGAAGAAGCGCTTGTTCAATACGCACTTTCAATCATACCATTCAAAAAAGAACGTGAGATTTTAACACAAGCCGCAAAAAACAGTATAAAGCACCGCGAAAAAATCATTTCAACCGTTTTAATGCTTGATGTTTCAACCGTAAAATAAAATCGCTATACCGGCGGCCAGACGCCGCCGGGGAAGGGAAAATAATAAGTAAGGGCCGCGGCCCTTACTTATTTTGTCTGGAAATCAGAGTAAATCAGAGTTTGTCAGAGTTTATCCGAATAAATCAGAGTAAATCAGAATATAAAAAGTAAAATCCGGGCCGCTTGGCGCGCTTCTGAATATATCCCAGGACGGAACCGGGCCGGAACTATCATAACAGGCCCAGCAAGGCCCGTATTTGCCCCATACGGCGATTTTACGGCTGTATGCGGGGAATTTACCGCCTGAACCTAAAAACGGCTTTATAGGTCATCTGGCGCGTCCTGGCGTCAGCTTTCCCCGCACCCCCCTTTAAAACCCCCTCTGCGGCTCATTTTATCATACATTTTATAAACTTTCAAATGTATTTTGTAAAAATTATTATTCTATTTTACAAAAGTTTGTTTACGCATTTCTGAACCGCTGCATAATCATAGCCGGCGGCCGCCAGGCGTTTTTTGCGATCGTCGCCATTGCCCCATTTACCAGCAATAACTTCTTTCGCGATTTCCTCATTTGACTTTTTGGATCCAGTTTTCCCGGAAAGAATTTCATTAACACGGGCCTGAACCGTTGCATAATCATAGCCAGCGGCCGCCAGGCGTTTTTTGCGATCGTCGCCGGTTCCCCATTTGCCGTTAATGACTTCGCGCGCGATTTCATCCACACTTTTTTTACCGGCTCCGGATCCGCTTCCTGAATTTCCGCCAGAAATACCGGCCGTGGAAAGTGTCTGGCTTGCCTTTGAACCATTGTCCAGGCCGCAAACCGTGTGCGAACTTGCTTTCACATAGATCGCGCCGCGGACGCAATACGCGGAATCCTTTAAATACGTGCTGGCTGTAATGATCTTGTAACCCAGGGCCTGCAGCGCGGCTTTCATTGTGCTTGTCGTCCATCCGTTACTTCCGTAAGTTGCGCCGGAACCAGACGCCACCGCCGCCACATTCTGAAGGCTGCTGCAATCACAATTACATTTTCCGACTTTGGAAAGATCGTAATTTACCGCTTTCGCCAGTCTGTAAAGACTGTTTCTGTCACTCTCTCCAAACCAGTTATAACCGATATTGTCATTTTTGCAAGCCGCTTCAACGGCGGCGGCGTGTCTTTCGCGAACATTCGCGTCTGGATGAATTGCCATATAATCCCACGGTTTACTATACCATTTCCGAATACAAACTTCTTTTCCGGTCTGATCGCCAGCTTTCCCGCTTGTGGTTCCATTCTCTGAAATGCTGGCGTGTCCTATCCTGATAGACATATTATTTCCCCCTTTGCTGCCGGTTTTGGAAAACCGGTTATAAAATTCCTGGCCGTTTGCAGCCCGTCTTTTTTGGACGGATTCAGATTGATCCGCCGGGATTTCAAACTTTTTCAATACAATATCAGACGCCGCCTTTATGCTGGCGGCGTCCTTAATGGCATTGTATACGGTTTTATAACTTGTTTTCAGTTCGATCATAAGGAATTCAAGCTGCGTTTCCAGATCCCCGATCGACTTTCCTTTTGACTTTGCCAGATCGTAAAGGCCCGCTTTGCGCCCGGCGGAAGTCAACTGTGTTAAACCATAGCCGTATTGTTTACCGGGAAGCGGATGTAAAAATTCTTCCCGGCTGATTTCCCCGCTGTCAACCGCGGCCGTGTATGTTTCATCTGTGTAATAAGGCTTTCCGGCTTCTTTCAGCCGCTTTTCACACAAATTTTCAAGGTTTTTCGGATTCATACCACTTTCCGCCTGGATGTTTCCCATCAGTCCCGCGGTTCCGTATTCGTTAATTCCCGCGTCGGTCAGAAAGTTCCAAACCTTTTCCGCAATGTCTTTTCCTCTTAATGCCACGAAGTCACCCCTTTTTAAATTGTGAAATCGCCTGGATCACTTTGTCATATCCAACCATAGCGGCCAGCCACGACAAAAGAATTAAGGCGATCAGATACACCGCCATTTTTGCATTGAAGGCCGTTTCAGTCAGGATCACATATCCGGACGATACCAGAACCGACAAACCAGCCGCCACATAACCAGCCAGCGCGTTAGAATAATATTTCTTTCCGCGCTCCTGAAGCCACGCTTTGATTGCTTCCGTGAAAAGCCCGGTCAATGTAGAAACAATCAGCAATCCCAGCAAAAAAATTTCAAAATTCATTTTCCTTTTCCTCTCTTTCTTTTTCGTCTTGCGCTCTGTCCTCTATCTGCCATTTCCGATCCGTCAGTTTATCCTTTGTGGTTTTAATCCATCCCATAACACCACATTCGCCGCCCAGGGCGGCAAATACGCACGTACACAATGTATCAGGAATGGCGCCCGTTCGTTCAAACACGACGATCATTTTCAGAGTAAAGGCAACCAAAAGAATGGCCATAACGACAAGAATAATATCCATTGTCTTTAATTTCTTTCTGGCGGCGCTCTTTCTTTTGCGTCTTTTTCTGCGTACATTCTCCATAATTTCCCTTTCTTTAGATCCCGGCGCCAGTGCGGAACACAACAACCAAAACGCCGATAACGGCCGTAATGATTGCCGCTGCAATCGTCCGGGATAACCACTTGTTGGAATCTTCCAACTTGATAATCCGATCGCCCTGATTTTTAACTTCATCTTTCAGCCGAATAATATCGTTTTCATTGTCATATGTCTTTTTCTTTGCAGCGTCAAAACTATCCAGCTTTGCTTCTATCTTTGTCAGGCGATCCAATACTTCACGTTCAAAAGTTATTTCAGACATAAAAGAACCCCCTTTCCTGATTATTAAACAAAAATAACCTGGTTCCCCAGGTTATGAATTGTTATCATCATGAAACACACGGAAGGAAAATTCGTCAATAATTTTCCTTAACAAATTTCCGGCCGTAAAGTGTGCCATCAGGCCGAAATAGCTTTGCATGGTATTGTTTAATTTTTCAAAAGTGATTTCCCCGGCTTCAAACAGTTTCCGGATGAACTTGATCCGGCGGATCATTCTTTTTCTTGTGCTTTTCCTCATGCGGATCTTGTTTGGCGTAATTTGCGCCCCAACAAACGAAACCGGAAGCCAGGCTGGACGAATACACGTCTTTTTATTTAATTCAAGGTGTAATTCTTCATTCAGGAACCGGGAAACCTCATCCAGAATCATTTTCAATTCTTGTTTATCCGGCCATAGAATAATAATGTCGTCTACAAGGCGGATATAATACCGGATATGCAGCTTGTGTTTGCAAAACTGATCTAATTCATTTAAGTAAATGTTAGCAAACATTTGACTTGTCAGATTTCCGATCGGCATACCGCGACTGTATAGCCATTCTTCCCGATCGCACAATTCCGGCTGTACTCCGGACGGAAGGCCGAATGGCGTTTCCTCGCAATTTATCAGGTTATGCAGATCCCGAAGGATCAGTTCGTCCTTTATATGCTTTGAAAGAATTTTCATCAGGATTTCATGATCTACGCGGTAAAAATATTTTGCTATATCCAGTTTGAGAACATACCACTTTTTCGGGCTTCTGGAAACTTTGCGAAGCCATTTTTGAAGTTGTTCCCTAGCCGCCGTGGTTCCTTTGCCTTTTCTACATCCGTAACTATGATCTATATACTGTTTGTCAAAAAGCGGATTTAATTTCTGATAATACGCCCATTGCACAACCCGATCCCGATACTGCAACGCCATAATGATCCGCGGTTTTGGTTCGTAAATCTGTTTACGGCGATACGGCCCGACATGGTATGAAGATTCCAGCGGATTTCCGGGAATCCCGTCTTTCGGAAAATAGGACAATTCAAAATGCAACTTGTCTATTTCCTCTTCCCTGTGTGCGGTAAATGCCAGGTTTTCTTCGCGGTAACGCTTCCCGATAGAAGCGTTTTTAGCCGCTGTCAATAAATTTGACGGATCAATAATTTCTCCGTGCGTAATTTTAAAGGTTTTCAATGTTTCGCCCTTTCAAAAAGATTTCCCCGCCATAGCGCAAATGTTACCATCTGGCGGGGATCGCTCCTCTAGCTTTCGACATAAAGGCGCTGTGCTGATCGTTACACCCTTCAGGCCCTTACATTTGGCCGGTAACGCTGGCCGTCTGTTCGGTACTAACTGTATTATCAGCAACTTTAATTTTTCCGGCGCATACATGCCGCCAGAACGGGGATAGATCCCTTTCCTTTTCCTTGCACTGTGAAAATGTCCGTGAACATTTCCCTTCTGGCTCAAAAGGTAAGCGGAAAACAAGCCAATGTTCGCGTTCGCGTTCGTCCGGGGATTGTTGAGGTTCAACGCGGACGGCCCGGAATTCGAAGTGTTGTTCCAGTTCGCACCCACGATCGGCAAGCGTTATATGACCTATTCCCACCGGCCAGGAATCCGGCCGGATTTTTTAGCTGATTTCTTTTTATGATTTTTCTTTTTGCGATTTTATCCAGCCGCCAAGAAGCCTTCCAATTTCGCATAAACGATCAGAAATCAGCAAATAACGCTTTTCGTCAATAAACTTCAAGTCATATGAAAGATCATTGAATAGCCGCAACAATTCCAGCTGAATATCCGCGTCCTGAAGCGTTGTTTTCTTGTAATACTTTTTCTGTGCCGTAATTATGTATTTCAAGAATTCAAGAAGGATTTTCTTATAATCAGCCACAAATCCGAGCTTTTCGCTCTTTGGATATTTCACCCATGACGTATACAGATATTGCATTAAATCTTTCGTTTTCTGCAAAATAATAAGCCTGTTCCGCTGATCCACGCCTTCATCCGTTTCAGGATTGCCGCGCGGCCGGTTGTCATATCTCTTTTGATAACCCATTTAATCACCTTTCACGCTTAAAATATAGGGCCGCTCCCGCGGCCCTAAACAGATTACAGCAATCAGGAATCAGATCACAACTCCATAAAAGCGGAAAACAAGCCAATGAACGCGTACGCGCTCGTCCGGGGATGGTCGAGGCCCAACGCGGACGGCCCGGAATGCGAAGCGTAGTGCCAGCCCGCACCCACGAACGGCAAGCGCTCGCCTTCGTTGTTAATCCAAAATGCCCCCTGATGTGTTACGCCCGTTTTCGGCATAAGGTGTAATTCATAGAGGATTTCCGGAATGGTTACGCCGGAATTCGCCGTAAGATTTCCGAAATTCGCCGTGTATGTGGATCCTTTTTCGCCCGTTGCGGTTGCAAGTTTGAAATCCTTTGTATATTTCAGCGTTCCAACGGTTCCAGGTTCTACCAGAGCGCCGGACGGCATGATTGCCTTCCAGTATGTACTAGCGGCGCCCGCGTTCGCCTGTTTCGCTGCTGCATTTCCGACAAAAATCTGAATTTCGCCATCTACAACCCGCGTTCCCGAAGTCCATTTCCAGACGTTTCCAACCCAATCAGCGATCCCGTTTCGCGTCCCATCATGAAACCATGTAGCCGGGCCGGATCCGGTTGCTGTGCGCGTTGTTCTGCGTCCGCCGCTGCCGTCGCTTTCATCCGCCGTCTGTTCTCCGACTTCGTATGAATAACCGGAAGCGTGGCTTTTCCCATAGTTGGTATTGCCGCGCGGAACAAAACCGGATTTATAAATTAAATGATCTATAACCGCGCGTTCCGGCATACTCAACAAATGGAATCCGGTTCCCTTTGCGTTACATGCCTGCATTGCCTGATCGTAATTGACATTTACCGCCGGATCCATGCCGGGCCAGGAATAGGCGCGGCCGTCCACAATGCAGTTAATAAACTTGCTGGCAAAAAACCGCTTGTATTCCACATCATCCACAATAAACGCGGAATGTGTTTTTTCAGATCCGCCGTCAAACAACTGCGCGTTCGTGCGCTTGCTAAACGGAATCATGAAAGACGGAAGGTTTACATCATCCTGGATAACAGTACACCCGAAACCGGTAAGCCCTTCTGTCGCAAATTTTAAGCTGTCGAAATTATAACTTTTCATTTTAGAATACACCTTCTTTCAATGCGTATAATGTCAGCGTCACATTTTCCATAGAAAACGGAACCGGATCCCTCTTGACAATCTTTTTACTGTTACCAGTGCCGCCGGATTCCCCGTTTTCGTCGGCGTCCGGATCATAATCCGGATTGTCAACTTCGGTTTCTGTATACTGGCACGCCGGAACGTCAATTTGTGCCACATAGTAAAGCCCTTCGCCAGTTTGCAGATTTCCGAACGCGTCCGCGGTTATGTCCCTGTGTTCCGGCCGATCAGATTCCATTTTTTCAATATTCAACATAATCTGATCGCCGATATTCAGCCAGTTTCCCATAACTGTATACGGGATCTTCGGGCCTTCATTCGCTGAAATAATTTTCATATCCTGATACCTACCTCTCTTTTAACTTCGTTCATCCGTGCATTGATTTCCTCTGCGTATTCCCGATTTTCCCGTTCGGAATTACGCGGGGAACCGCCGCCGAAATGCCGTAACATTGCCGCTTCCTGTTCGCGGCGTTCATCTGTTTTTATAATCACATTTGCCGCCATTAGTGAAGCCCCCCTGTTACATGTAATTTTAAAGTGACATTGCGGGCGCTGCCGGAATAATTTACTTTAAAGGCGTTCAGGGCCTTTCCATAAACCTCCACGCACTCAACCGGCCCATCCGCTTCGACGATTTCCGCGGTTATGTCGTAATCAACATTATTTACCGTTTTCGGAAGTGTTACCGTCTTTTCCGCGTTCGTGGCCGGGAATTTCCGTGTATTGTTCAGCGTAACGGTCAAAACCTGGCCTTGTATATCGTCAATGGAATTCTGAACCAGACGAAGATTCATGGCCGTAAATGCTACCATTAGCGCATTTTCCAGAACGCCGAAATCCATATTTCCGAAGTGCGTTGCGCTTTGCTGTGTTCCTCTTTCGATTATTTCCCCTGGCGCTGGCGTCCAGTCCTGAAGGCCGTTTCCCAAGTTTGTAATCGAAACGCGCCGCGGATATTGCACGACGCGATCTTTCCAAAATACCGGAATATACATCCTTTTTCACTCCTTTCTAGCTTTTGCCCGACGCCTGGACAATTTTTAAAGTATAGCGGTAAAGGACGCCTTCTTCAAACTCCTGTTTATTCAGGTTTTCATCACCGCCAGCCCATATAAAGCTGTTTCTGTGGTAGAATCGGATCCCCGTGATCTGATCCGCCGCGTCATGATCGAATAAAACAAAAATAGCAACGCGCCCATCCGGTAACGTTTCTACTTTGTAAATCGGAATTTTCGTCCATACATTATTTCCGGAACGATATTCCGCATGTGAAACACAACGCTTGATATATTCTTTCAGATCGTCAAGTGCGTCATTTGTCAATGGAATATAGCTTGCTTCCATGCTGTTTTTCTCCTTTCTATTCATCCGCCGCGTATTTGTCCGCGTCAGTGCTATAATATAAGTCATGGCCCGCGCCATCTGCCAAAACAGAAACGCCGCTTTCTGTTTCAGCAAAACCGACCACCGGATCCGGTGTGGTTCCGCTTTCGGTTTCTACGTCCGAAGGATAATCAATTTGATTTCCCCCGGAACCTATTTCAAACGCGGCCTGAACTTCGTTAAATTGTGCGGCAACGGAAATATTCGGATATGTGCCGGTTTCCTCGTATGCCGTGCGGCCCGTGTCGGCGTCGGCGTCAATGCTGATCTCGCCTTCGCTTCCCTGGAATCCGCTTGAAATGTCCGGATATGTGCCGGTTTCTTCGTATGCCGTGCGGCCAGAATCAGCAGCGGAATCAATATTGATTTCTGATCCACTTCCCCGGAATCCGCTTGAAATATCCGGCGTGGTTCCGCTTTCGGTTTCGCTGTCCGTGGAATAAACAATGTTATTTTCCAGGCTTTCCGGCTCTATTTCGATCTGTGATTCCGCTTTTTCAAATGCAACGGAAATATCCGGCGTGGTTCCGCTTTCGGTTTCGCTGTCCGTGGAATAAACAATGTTGTTTTCCAGGCTTTCCGGCTGAATGTCGATCCGGTTTTCCATGACGGCGCCGCCAACGGAAATATCCGGCGTGGTTCCTGATTCCGTGTAATCTGTCCGGCCGTCTATGCTGTCCCCTTCCAGGGTAAGCGTAACTTCGACCGGCTGAAATGCAACGGAAATTCCCGGATATGTGCCACATTCATAATCGCCGCAAAATGTATATACAAATTTTTCATATTCCGAACGTTGATAAATCGTTAATGAAATACCGTTCTGGAATACCAGATAATCAAATCTTGACCGGGCATTTTTTACCTGGTTCAGATATAAAAGAAATTCTTTGATTGATGTTTGTGTGACTGTCGTTCCAACTACAACGCGGAAATGGAACGCGTCGCCAGCGTATGTATACCATTCTTCAATGTTTGTATTCTCATTTCCGAAAACAATATCAATCATTTCTTCCATTGCCTGGCGCGTTCCTAGTTTCATGTACCAGTAAATGGAATTCTGGATCAGCTTTCTTTTAACATCCGGTAAAAGACCGGAATTGTAAAATAATACCCGACATTCCACCGCCAGGAAATCCAGCTTGTTTTCATCCACATTATCCAGATCGGCCCATATGTAGACGCGCTTCATGCGTTCCAGGAATAAATTCTTTTGTCTATCGTAGGCATACGCAAGGGCCATTCTTTCAACGGTTTTCATTTCCGCCGGGAACGCCGTTTCTGTCTTATAATCAGATAGTTTAATCATCTTCAACGCCCCCATATACGAATTCAACCGTTTTTTCACGCGCTATGGATGTTTCCGGAATCGGTGTAAAAGCTGGTGATTCTATCGCAACCCTTTTTCCGCCCGCCGCCCTCACAAACTCGATCAGCGCGTCGGGATTTATGTCACGGCCGATTTTTGTTTTCTGCCAGTTTAAATATGTGTCTTTCGCCGCTTCTATACTTTCCTGAATGGAATTGATATTGCGAACATCCGACCGGTTAATATAATATTTTGCTTTCAGATTGTATTCGACCACATCCGGCGCCGACACAATGTCGTTATCCGTTAGCGGAATGATCGGATTTTCTTTCAGGTACTGCAAGCAGCCGTCACAAAATGCTTGACTAGGAAGATTGCCGCCTAAAAGCAAGATCCGAATATCAACCACCGCTTCCACCGGCTCATAAATTTTTACATCCTCGATCGCCGCGGAATTATACTGTTTTACCCAATATTCGTAAGCGTCAGAAGGCCCGGCCACGGAATAAGTTGACGGCGCCAGGAAAATTCTTTCACGAAAACTTTCTTCGGATTCCTCGCCGGATCCGCCGTCTGTTTTTGTTATATTCATGGCACTTTCCACGTATGGAACCGGATCAACGATAATTTCCAGCTGGCCCGGTTCGTATTCATTGCCAATCGTTCCCGCCGTTTCGCACGTGCAATCTATATCAGCATAAGGATCACCGGCGGAAACTTCCGCGTATTCATCCGTTGCGAAATATACCCCATCACCGGCCGTTATCCGTGTTCCTTTCGGAATATAGATAACTTCTTTTCTGATTTCTGATAAAGTAAAACGGGCCGTGCATACGGCCGGGCGCGGCTCCTGGATAAATGTCTTTTTAAACGCTCCAATGTGTTTCAGGAAGTCACCGGTTGAATATTTCAAAAGATTCATTTTAGCCGCATAATCCAGCTGATTATACATTTGGAAATATTGTCCGGCGTTTATCCTCAAATGAATATGTTCTTTATCGCCTGGCCGCAAAACAACCTTTCGGCCGGTCTTTTCTTCATAGTATTTTTCATAATCCGCGATCATCTGATTCAGGATCCCTTCGTATGTAATCCCCTCTATGAAAGAAATTTCCGGCAAATTATAAAGTTTTTGTATTTCATTCTCCATTATACGTTAGCACCACCTTCGGGATCATATTTCCGGCGACGCCGGACATTTCAAACAACACTTCTTCTACAACCGCGCGCGGCTCAAATTCATCTATCAACTCTATGGCACTAATTGTATATTTTTGTTGTGCAATATAAGCCGGTTGTGAAATTATATCCGGATCCAAGCCTATTTCACGATTCATAGGAATTGTTCCTTTTATCAATGTTAAAAGAAACATGCATTTATCAATAATTTCTTCTCTTAACCTTTTTTCATAGGCCCCATTCACCACAATCCGAACTCCGTCAATTACAAGCAAATACAACGCACCCCCCCTTAGTAATATTCTGTAGCCGTGACAGAAATTTCCACTGAAACAAGTTCTCCGCGATTCCACACTTCCCGGTAATCTTCGTCTATGCTGTCAATTGTCCATTTTCCACCGCCTACCTTGTGGCCGCCGATCACAAATGGGCAAACTTTTCCTTGTTCACAACATAGTGTAATTTCGTGAACCATATCCCACGGCTTTACACCATGTCCGGCCACGAATTTCATTTTGAATGATACGGTCTGATTCTTAGGCCCATCAAATTCCCGTTGTGATTTCTTTGTATATCGTTTGTGTTCAGAATAGTTTGCGGAAATCGTTCGTTTCATATTATTAAAAGTACATATTCTCTGATCGTTTGTTTCAAAGATAACATCTCCAAAATATCCGATCATGCTAACCGGAAGAATCTTAAGACGTTCCAGTTGTCCGGAAAGGGAATCAAAAAGATTCGTGGATTTTAGTGTGTTAGATGTTTTTGTCTTTATCGTAGATCCCAAAATAAGACTGCTTTTTGCCATATTTATTCACCTACCTTTCTATTTTGGATAACTGCCGTCAACCGTTAAATTTCCAGAAATATTCACGGAATCACAAACTATGTCAAGGTGTTTTTTGTTATAATCATATCGAATATAGGAACCATCCCCGAAATCCTTTCGCCAGATTCCCTTTTTTCCTTCGGCGGGTCTATTCTGATCCGTGTACGGTGGAACTAATATCATTCCCCTTGTGCCGCCGTTCTGAAGATGGATTACATAAACCAACGTGTCAATTTCCGGCATATTGTACTCATTCGACCACACCGGCATATAAGGGGAAGTTGAATCGTCACGATCTTTATATGCGACTTGCGCCGTTCCGTCCTTGTAATTTACGGCCGATATATAGCCGACCCGGATAATATCAGACATTTCTTTTTTTTGCCTCCCTTTACGGAATAGTTAGCACAGTTCCAGGGTAAATCCAGTGTCCATTACTGGACGATGATCGCCCGTGTGCTTTTGCTGCTGATTCTATGGTTCCAGAATTCTTGTTATATATTTGCATATACTTAGCGCCGGATCCTAATTGTTTCGTACTGATACCCCATAACGTATCACCAGAAACAATCGTATATTTCTTTTTTGTCTTGGATGAACTGGACGCCTTTTTGACCGTCTTTCCGGAACCTACTTTTGCAACGGTAACGCCCTTTATAATCACGCACAAATGCAATTCAAGTGAACAATTATAGCCGCCGCCTGGATCTTTATCATGTATGACGGTATCAATATAATATTTCCCGTCTAACTTTCCGAAGCCTTCCAGATTGCAGCATTTACTAGCAACATATTTTGTATCGCCTTTTAATTTAATGCTAACAGTCTGACAAGCCCGGTTATTTTCTAATAATTTAGCTTTTGCTTTGATCTCCGCGTCTTGTAAACTTTCTGCAGATTCGTTCAGCTTCAAGATCCGTTTTCCTTTTCCAGTCAAAAATTTATATTTCAATGTTTTATTTTTTTTAGAATCCGTATAGCTGATCTGCACTCCGTCATAAGCCCGCGTCATTTTCTTTTTTATATTCCAGCTGTCAACCTGATTTTTTTTGATTGTCAGACTGGCTTTTTTCTTTTCATATTCCGTCTGATCGAATACAACGATTTTTCGGTTATAAAGTTTCATTGCCAGATTGTAGGAAGAACATAATTCAAACGCGAAGGCTTGATTTGTCTTTCTGGATTGTTCTAATTCGTCAATCGGATAGTCTTGACCGGAAAAGTAAAGCTCAACCCCGGCGGACTTTGCAATTTTTTTCAAGATCCCCTTCACTGTCGTTTTTTTCCAGGTTTTAGATTTTTCCGTCACATTAAAATCTTCCTGGATCGGTGTTGCAATACCGCCAATCGAAGCCACGGACGGCGGGCCGGAAAATTCCAGATCATCAATCATGAAAAAACCGCAATTATATTTCCGGTTATCCCCTTCAGAACTCCAATTTGTAAGCCGGATCGTCGTCTGGACGTTATCGCCCTGGACGGGGATCCAACTTCCAGACCATTTCCCGCTTCGGTCGTTCATCTTTAATTTTACTGTGTCGGCCTTTCCGGAAGCGTTGTCTACATACTGGAAACTTTCTATATAATCCGTTATTATCCTTGTTATATCCTTATCGTTGTATTTCACCACAACATAGGACTGTCTAGCGTTCATAGCTTATAATCTCCATTCTGGAATATCTTCGTCGTAATCCTCCGGAAGTTCAGGAATATAAACTTTCGTCCCGGCTGAAAATACGTGAATATCTAAAAGCGTGGGATTTCCAGAAAACAAAAAACTGATATATTTTACATCCCCGTAAAACCGCCAGGCGATATGATCCCACATATCGCCTTGTACCGTTGTATACATCCTGTTTTCATCCATGTTTCAGCCCCCTTTTACGCCATAGCTGTACGGCCATTCTGCCAGTTATATTCATCCATCATGCGCGCAAAATCGGCCTGTGACATTTGAAGCGCTTGCTGTACATCCTCTTTGTTTGCGTTTCCCTGAATTGTAATTTGCGGCGAAAACACGATTTTCTGTGAATTGTCAGAAGAACTATTGTCATTTGACCGGTTCACGGTATTATTGTTTGTTATATCGCTGTATATTTCTTTTGCCCTGGAATCAACGCCAGAAGCCGCCGATTTCTGTATTCTTTCCAGCCCGGCCGCGTCCTGTGTTGCCCTGTCAAGCTGTCCGGATCCGCTGGCGCCGTGCTGCTGTACGGCCGCGGCGACGGCGCTATTCAGGTGATTCCAGAACGGATCCAGCGGGATAATTCCTTCAGGCCCGGCTTCCCCGCCAACCATCCCGAAAAGCGTCGGATCTGTCATGATCGCGCCGTCGGCATAATACGAAACGGAAAAATTTGGAACCTTAACTTGTGCGTCGCCGGATCCCTGTGTGCTATATGATACTGATACATGCGGCAAACGTGGGCGCGGAACCGTGATTCTCATATGCTCAAAAGCCGCTTTTATCTGGTTCGCCGTATTCCTTGCTGCGTTTACTGCGTATGAATGAACCCCGCTCCACGCGCTGGCGAATGATCCACGGTATGAAGCCCATGTTGCCGTTATTGTAGATTGTGCCATTCTCCATAAAGCAATAAACTGCGTTGTCGTCGCCGTTGTGCTTGATATAACAAGTGCCTGGACGCCTGAAAACGTCGTCTGTGCATTTGCCCGAAATGCGGACATAGGCGCGGAAACAACTGTAAAGGACGCGGCGAATTTTGCCATTGCCGCCGTTGCCATTGAAGCGGATGTTCCCATTGTTGCGGCCCCAGCGCGAAACGCCGCGATTGCCGCCACTGCTGCCAAAAGTGCCGCGCCAGCCCCGGCCGCGCCGGTTGTTACTAAAAGTAATCCCGCGCCGGTTGCCATAAGCGCCACGGATAACGACGCCCCAGCCGCGGCCCCGGCCGCCACCGCCACCGCGAACGGCGCGATCGCCGCCGTCACTGGCGCAAATGCAAGCGCAAGTTTTCCCATGCTTGTAATCATGCCGGACGACGATTCCCGAAGGGAATTGATACCGTCCGCGCCGGTTGCCGCGCTTGCTGCTATAATTGCGATTGCTGCCGCCACCGCCACCATTTCCAGGGCCAACGGCGCAAATGCAAGATCCGCCGCTGCTGCCGCAAGTGCCAACGCCCCGAAACCGACCGCGGCGGCCGCGGCCCCGGTTCCGGCCGCCACCGCTCCCGCGGTAAATGCGATCATGGCCGCCGAAAATGCCAAAATTGCAGCCGTCCCAGCGATTAAAGGCGGGGAAACGGCCAAAAGCGCCGCCGCAAGTGCTGTCATAGCCGCCGCCGTCAGGTTTCCAGATGTTCCAGCCGCCATAAGCGCCGCGGACATAACCATTATTGCGGCCCCAGACGCGGCGGAACCAGCGGCAATTATCAATAAAACGGCCCCCGTTGCCGTAAGTGCAACCGCCAAGACACCAGAAGCCGCCGCTGCTGCCACCATAGGCGGGGATAATACCAGGAACGCGGCCGCCGCTGGCGCGGCTCCCGCTGCTGTTTGTAAAAGTGCCTGTGTAATCATTCCGGCGGATGTTCCCATTGTTGCCGCCGCCGTCCGGAACGCGATCAGTGTAACTGTTATCAACTGTAAACCAGCGCCAACGGCCACCGCGCCAGCGCCGACCAAAAGCAAGGCAGCCCCAGCCGCGGCCAATGCTGCCGCAAGTGCCGCTGCTGCTGCTGCGCCAGCCGTGGCCCCGGCTGCAAATGGAACGATTGCCGCCGTTACCGGTGCAAATGCAAGTGCAAGTTTTCCCATGCTTGTAATCATGCCGGACGACGATTCCCGAAGGGAATTGATACCGTCCGCGCCAGCGCCAGCACTCGCCGCAATCGTCGCTACCGCCCCGGCGACGGCTACCATTTCAACGGCCAACGGCGCAAATGCAAGATCCGCCGCTGCTGCCGCAAGTGCCAACGCCCCGAAGCCCAGCGCCGCCGCGCCAGCCCCGGCGCCAGCCAACGCCGCGCCGCCAGCAAATACAGTCATTGCGCCGCCTAATTCCAGGATAGCAAGCGCCCCGGAAGCCCCGTATTCCGACAACGCCGGAAGTGCCGCGGAAATAATCAGCAATGCCGCGGAACCTAACAACGCCGCCGCGCTTACAACCGCCAGAGCCGCCCCAAATGCCGCCAATGCTGCCGCGCCAGCCAGCAATAAAGGCGCCAACGCGCCAGCCGCCGCCCCAAATGCCAGGATACCGACCGCCAGGGCTGCCATTGCTATTTGAGCGGGCGCCCCGGCTGCGCCTAGCTGGATCGCCGCTTGTGCCATAATATAAATACCGGCCGCGGCCAGTGTGATTCCGGCTCCGAAGGCAATTAAACCAACCGAAGCCGCCGTAAGCTGTGGCCCCATAGTGGCCGCGATTGCCATAAATCCAGCAAGCCCAGCCACCATGATTCCCAGCGCAACAACGGCCACAGGCCCGGCGGATCCTAATTGTGCCGCCGCAATCGCCATTAAAGACATTCCGCCCGCTGCCAAAAGAATAGCGGCCCCGAACGCCAGAAGCCCCGGCGCTGCGTTTGTTAATTTCTTTCCGAACGTGTCCGCAATAACCATCAATGCGACCATTCCGCCTTCCATCATTGCAAGCCCTACAAGCGCCATAGGCCCGGCGGCCGCTAATTGTGTAGCCGCGTATGCCATTAAAGACATTCCTGCAGAAATCATCAGAACGGCCGCCCCAAACGCAATCAGGCCGTTTTTTGCCGCCGTTAATTCCGGCCCCATTTTGGACGCAATCAGCATAAGCGCGCCAACACCGGCCGCCATTGCAATAAGGCCAATTTGCGCCGCCGGGCCAGCTGAAGAAATGCGGATCGCGGCGTCCGCTAATAACCATATGCCAGCCGCCGCCAACGCAAGCCCAGCGCCAACCGCCGCTATATTTTTTGCAGCCGCGGACATTTCGCTGCTGGCCTGTGTAAATCCTGGCGCTGTTTTTCCGGCTTTTTTAATGCTGCTAATAAATCCAGATATTTTCTTTGAAATCTTACTAATTCCGCCAAACGCCGCAAATCCGGCCGCCACCGCCGGAATCAGTGCTATAAATTTTTTAAACGGTGCTATGCTATCATCCCCCAGGAAATCCGCATAATCCCCCAGCGCGTCCTTCGCCGCGTTCATCAGATAAGCAATAGCTTCTTTTGCCGCTGTTCCAAGTTCCGGCAAATTTTGTATAATTCCGCGGCCGATTTCTAATACAACATGTGCGCCGGTTGTTACAAGCCGCGGCGCAAGGCGGATCACCGCAGACGCCAGAACGATAATCAGGCGGCCCATGGAAGCCCCTATTTTATCGGCGTTATTGTCTATTCCATCTACAAAACCGTCGAGCAGCGTTGCAGCCATATCTATAAATTCCGGTGCATGATCCGCTATTTGTGTTAGTGCGTCCGCTGCTATATCTCCGATCGCTTTTGCCATTCCAGAAAAACCGCCTTCCTGAAATGCCGCGTTCATCTGTGCAACGTACCCCGAAGCCGCTTGTGCTGCTTCCCGCATAGGCGCGTTCATACCCTGGTAAATTTCAATTCCAAGCCCTTCCAGCGCACTTTTCAAAAGTGTTATATCGCCTTCCAGGTTATCCAAACGGACGGCGGCCATTCGTTCCGCGGCTCCGGCGGATCCGTCTATTGCTGCCGTTAATTTGTCAAAATCTGATTCGCTGGCGTTTATAATCGCCAACATTCCGGACATTGCTTCTTTTCCGAAAATTGTACTTGCCGCCGCTGCCTGTTCTGATTCGCTCATTCCGGCGAAACTCGTTCGCAAATCTCCCATGACACCCCGAAGCGATTTCATATTCCCTTCGCTATCCGTCAGGGAAATTCCAAGTTTTTTCATTGCCGCGGCCTGTTTTGCCGTCGGCGCGGACATTCTGGCAAGTGCTGTTTTTAATGTTGTTCCGGCCTGGCTCCCTTTAATTCCCGCGTTCGCCATCAGGCCGAGTGCTATTGATGTATCTTCGGCCGTATAACCAAGTGTTCCGGCAAGCGGCGCCACGTATTTAAACGATTCGCCCAGCATTGAAACGTTTGTATTTGCATTAGATGAAGCGGCGGCCAGTACATCCGCGAATTTTCCACTTTCTGAAGCGGTCATTCCGAACGCCGTTAATGCGTCCGTTACAATGTCGGACGTTGACGCCAAATCTTCCCCGCTGGCTGCTGCTAGGTTCATAATACCTTCGATACCGTCAACCATATCCGCGGATTTCCAGCCAGCCATAGCCATATATTCCATTGCCTGGCCCGCTTCCGTTGCTGAAAATTGCGTTGTGGCGCCCATCTGTTTAGCTTTCGCTTCCATTGCAGCGAATTCTTCCGCCGTTGCGCCTGATATGGCGGCGACGGTTGACATTTGACTTTCAAATGCTTTCCCAACTTCAACGGAAGCCGCGGCAACGCCCGCAATAGCGGTTCCGGCCGCAACCATCCCCGCCATTGTTAGCTTCGCCGCTCCACCCGCGACTTTTCCAAGCGTGGCCATATGTTTATTGACCGATCCCATTGCACTACCGAAGGAACTTGCTATTTTGCCCGCTATTTCTACGGTTATTTCGTGCTGACTCTTTGCCAATTTCGACCACCTCCTGTGCGATTTCTAAAAATTCAAATATCGGTAAACCTGTGTAAAACTCTATACTTGTGTTTGTGGAAATAGAAAGACGGACGGCGCTTTTTTGCACTGTCCGCCCGTCGTCGTATCTTAATCTTCTTCGTAGAAAAAACGTGTTACGGCTGATTTAATTTTCCGGACTTCCTTTCCCGGTAAATCCTCAAAAAATTCAGCCGGAAGCCCCGTTGCTGCTGTCGCCGCGATCTTCGCGTATGTGGACGTTGTTTCCGGCATACTGGAAACAATTCCGGTTTTTCCGAACGCCTTTTCAATCGCCGTAAGCTGGCGCCCCTTTATATCTTCCAGTCCGGAAAGATCAACGCCTTTGAAAACTTCACCCTCAAAATTGTACGGTTTTGAAAAAGTGATTTTCAGGTAATTTTCTTCATCCTCGACGACCGATGCGGGGATAAGTCCGTTCGCTACTTCGTCGCCCACCTGTGAAACCGGGATTTCGTCGGTTCCAGGTACAAAATCTTCTCTGTTTGTTTCTGTGTAATTTCCATCCATTTTTTAATCCTCTCTTTCTTATATTTGTGATCTAACTTTCTGAAGGCGATCAACGCCGTACAGTTTCCATACCATGTTGAATTTATCCAGTTCCAGCACATTCTGGCCGCCTATGGTAATCTTTACATAGGTTAATTCCCGGACGATCTTTGGCTCACCTTTGCCGCCCCTTTTCAGCGTTCCTAAATCAAACGATTTCACTCTACCTTTCGTTGTTACAACGATTCCTTCGAAATCATTTGTCTGTGTCGCTGTATTCAGCACCTGCATAGATCCGCGGTATGTTACGATCCCGGTCTGTGTCAGGAAATGGAAATATTCTTCGCCTATGTTCTGGAAAGACGTTTCAGATTCCAGGGAACCAAAACACCCTTCCACGGCTTCTTCAATATCTCCGGCGATTCCGGCGCCTTCCAGCGTTTCCGTTAAATACTCAAAATTCGGAAGCGTTGTTTCGGATGAAACGCCCACATATTTATGACCGGAAGCATATGTGTTAAAATTATTTAACAGTGTAGGAATTTTATATCCCGCCATTATTCAGCACCCCCTTCTAATGCCGCCTGTGTAATTGTTGGATCGAATTCAAACACATTTTCAATATCTTCCGCCGGTGCAAAACCGCCGATCCTGGTATGGAATTTAATGTGTCCATTCAGAATTTCCGCAATCGGATTTTCGTCATGATCGAAAACAATTTCGCCACCGGCTATATCGTTGGAACCCTGTAAACCATTCAACTGCATGTTGTACCCGGAAACAACTTCATCAATCAAACGATAATTCGTCAGATCGTCTACATTCTTGAAAAATGTTAATTTGAAATTGTTTTCGATATAGTCAAAAATGGTTACAATGTTGATCCACCTGTCGATCGGATCCGTAGACGCCGGATAAACCGCCGTATTATTTCCCCAGCATTTCCAGCCGTTGACATTGATCGCCGTAACGACGCCGCAAGCGTTCAAATAATCGTTTGCTTCGTCCATGTCCGGTAATACCTCTGTCCCATCCTCTGTATAAAGGCCGGTAATTTTAATATCCTTATTCGACGGGGAACGAGAAGGAACGCCGCCATTATTTCCGGCCATATATTCCATGTGGGCCGCAAGCTGCGCGGAATAATAATATTTATAATCCCCTACACCCACAAGCGGCCAGGCCGGGATCATGTTCCGATCTGAATAGGCGTTTTTATCTTTGTATTCCTTGACATTTTCCATAGAATCCGCTTTCCCTTCGGACGTGTCAAGATCGACAACAACCTTCGCCGTGAAAAGGCTTGAAACAAGCTGCGCTTTTGCCACCAGCGCAAGCGCAACGGCCGGAACGTGCGACCATCCAGGCGCCAGAAGTAACGACGGAACGACGCCATATTTCGGATATACGCGGCCGATCAATTCCATTCCGGTTTTCTTTTTGGTTTGCACATCATACGCCCCGATTACATCCTGATACGTTACAAGCGAAGGATCCAGCTGTGCATAGGTTACTTTTAATTCCTCTGCACCGGCCGCCGCTCCACCGCTTACAATGGCAATAGAAACGCTTCCATCCGTATTAAACGCGGCAATATAATCTTTTTCCGGCTCATATTTCGTCGGTTCGTCCTCTGTGGATGTAACGGAAAGTTTATCCAGAAGGATCCCATTGTCCGGAATCGTAATCTTTCCGGCCGTCACGGAATAGGTTTTTGACAATTCCGCCTTTACATGCTTTTCCGGATCCAGAACGTTAATCATGACGACTGGCGCAACCCCGAAAACGTCAAATGTGGCATACATTGACTGGCATAATGTGTAATTTTTGAAATCCTCACTATATCCCAGCCCCGCGATCGCTGCTGCCTTATTGTGGAATACAAAAGGCTTGTTTACGGTATCATAAGGATCCGCCGCCAGGTTTACCGGCGCTGTGCCGATCACACACTGTAAACACCCGTCGGACGTGATAGGTATTGATAACTGTGTGGCCTGTCTGCTCGTCCTGATACCATGTTTGTAATTAGACATACTTTTTTACACTCCTTCCATGATTTTCTTGATTTCCGTTTCGGTCAGTTCCGAAATTCGGTCATAGGCAACCGCAACGGCCGTTCCTTCTTCGTTGGAACGTTTGATTGCGTCCGCCAGATCCGAAACGGGAACGATTAAATTATTGATAATCGGTTTTGCGTCCGCCAGTTTTTTAACCCTGGCCGGAAGCCCGCCGCTGAACGCGGCGCCGTGTTTCACAACGCCCCTAATAGAAGGGCCGATATACATATTAGTCAAATTCGGTTTCCTCCAATTCTGGCGCTTCCACCGTCCAGACAGTAGACATTCCGCCCAGGAATTTGGGCCAGGTATCTTCCCGCTGGAATACCTTTGTCACCGGGAAATTTATCCGGTATCTGTCGGCGAAAAGTCTTTCTTTCAAAAAGCGCATTGACAACCGATTCATAACTTCGGCAACGTCAAAATGCCCCTGATTGTTTATATTCCGGTCAATAATCCCAATCAGAAAATAAACCGCAACGGCGCAATCATCATCTTCACCGTTGATTTCTTCTTCATCCAGGCATACCAAAACATACGGAAAATGGCTGTCGTCGCTTTTTGGCGCCCGCTTTTGCGGCACGTCTTTTTCCGGCGCCGCAATAGGCCGCGCCGTTTTTGCCGGAAGGTTTTGTGGATATACGTTAAAATGTAAATACACGCCCTCATTATTGATAGACGTGTAATTTTTTAATTCATCCTTTACAATCTCAACCAGCTTTCTTTGTAAATGAACGTCGGTTTGCATGTTTAGCCCCTTTGCAAAATATTGTTTATTTCGGCGTCAATACGCTTTTCTAGCGTTTCTGTCGCTTCTTTCTGGATTCTCTCGATCACTTCCTCATTCTTTATCATAGACGGAACCGCCGGGCCGTAAAGCTGCTTTAGAGGAAGCCGACGGCTGGAAACTCTTTCCATCATGCCTTCATGCCCGGAACCCATAGTGGAAAAAAAGGCTTTCGGATTGCCTGATAATGGCTTTAATCCGCCCGCCTTTTCTACTCCCGCTTTATATACCGCCGGACTTGGTTTCCCTCTCTTTGTCCGGGAAACTTGCCGCCGTGGTGATACTCTGAATTTTGACAAGGCGATCGGGCCGCCTTTTGACGTTAATTCCGCGGATAGTTTCGCTGTTGAAGCCTTTGTCAAACGGATCGTTTTTAACACGTCCCCTTGTGAAATAAAATATTTCTTTGAAACTTTCTGTTTTGTTTCTGTTTTTGCCTTTTGCGCGGCCCTGTTTATGGCTCGATATAAAACCGTCGGCGCCTTATTTTTCAGATTTCCCAGCTTTTTTTCTATTTCATCAACGCCCGTTACTCTGATTTCCTGATAGATCACCCCTCGTTCCCCCTTAAAATCATGGTATAACCGCCAGTATCGGAAAGAACGTTGTCAATCGGATATGTAACGCCGTCGAAGTCTATCACCTGGCCGATCACCGGTTCATAATCCAGATACTTCCTTTGCACAAAAATAATAATACTGTCTGTGAAAATTCCGTCTGTTTCAACCGATTTCCCCATATTCAGGCCAATAAGCGCTTCATTATCCACAACAACGGGGATTTCGTTTCCGTCTATTGTGTGTAACTCTGCGAATTCATCCAGGTTAAAAAAAGTGTCATCAAAATCCTTTTCCAGCTGCTCTTTAAATGATCTCATGCGCGGTTATTCCCCTTCGGTTTCGTCGCTGCCGCCGTTCTCCATCTGTTCATCTTGGAAATTGATAACAATTTCCTGAAGCTCTTTCAGGCTCTTTTCGTCGCTGTTCTCCCCCAACGCCAGCCCGATAGAATCCGCATAGGCGCGGATCTCTTTCTTTGATCTGATTTTTCGGATTTCCGCTTCGGTTTTCAGCTTTCCGGGCTGCATTTCGTTAAATCCGGTGAAATCTCCCTCGTTTTCGTCGTCACGGTACATTTCTTCTTCGACCGGCTCCGTAACCACCGCGGCCGCGTCCACCGGAATGACAAACTTTTTCATTTTCAGAAACGCCAGATCGGGCGCGGAAATATCGTCCGGAAGGATAGATCCCGGTTTATATGTCTTTCCGTTTGTTACTACATCAACTTTTGTTCTGTATTTCATTACGCGTTCGCTCCTTTCACATAGATAATTGTCCAGGAATCCACATCATACGGGCGCGGAAGCGGCCTGGATGTAAGACGGACTTTTTTAACTTCGTCTTTTTCGTCGGCCCATACTTTGGGAACCAGCTTTCCTTCGTAAGAACGGAATTTTTTATCTTCCATCTGTGTAACAAGGCCGTATTCAATGGCGCCCTCACCGCTGGAATGTGCCAGAAGGACGGTTCCAGGCGGAACCATTGCTTCATCCTCTCCTTCGTCATTCAGGAACCATTCATCATATGTATAAATGTCAAGATCCAGTTCCGCGATCCGTCCGTAAAATGTCAGGGCCGGATCTATAATCCGCGGTTCAATCACAACATTTTTTATATTCAGAACGTCCATAGCCTTAACGATCGCCGGATTAGAAATAAAATCCTCTATTACATCCGACGAAAAGATCGCAATGTCCGGCGCTCTTCCTGTGTCTTTGATTGTCTTTTTCCGTCTGGCGCGAAGGATTTTCAGCGGATCCACCGTCGCAAGCGACCATTGTTCATCCGTTCCCAGGACGACAATATTTGTAAATCCGAAATCAACCTGAATGTCGATCCCTTCTTCTTCGTCCACAACGTCCAGTTTGCCCTCATAAAGAACCTGGCGGCACATCCATTCTTTTCTTCTCGCAATGGATTCTTCCAGATCGGTCATATCTTTCGCAAGAAGTTCATCCTCTCTTTCCTCCGGTGTACGCTGTGAATAAATATTTTCCCCGATCATCCTCTGTGAAATGTCGTCCACGGTCAACGCTCTTTCGGGCGCAAGTTTTGGCGTTGAAAACTGATTCGTTTTGAATCCCTGGCGCGTGATAACCTTTCCGCCGATTCGCGGACTAACAAACGGCGCCATGATACGCTTCCCTTTTCTTACATCAAATTCAACTTTTTCCGTGACATGCGTATTGTCTGTCGGAAAAAACGTTTTCTGAAAAAAGGTTCTAACCGGCGGCGTCTGATCTATTGCTTCCATCATTTCTCTTGTTGTGTAATCAGGCATTTTTCGATCCCCCTTTTTTAATAATTCTGGACGGCGCGAAGGAAAATCGAAATTTTCTTCATTTCGTCCTCAAACTCTCCAACCGCGGCGCCGTCTGCTACTTTTACGGCTTCCGGATTGAATTCCCCGGTTTGATATGCAACTGCCGGGATGTTATCAGTTACGGTTTTATCGGTTCCTGTGTCTGTATCATCTGTCAGGATTCCAAAAACAGACGTTTCCGCTGCTTCCGTTTCGGTACTTCCGGCCAGATAACCGGATCCATCGGCCGCCTTTACAATTAAAGAACCGCGTTTCAGTACGCCATATCCAGGCTTCAGGCCGATTCCGGATTTTAGGATCGGGAAGTCAGGCGATACAATCAGGGAATCCGGCGTAAATTCTCCAATCTGTTCATACATTTTCATGCTTATTTCCCCCTTCTTTTATCTTTTCCCAGCTTTGCAGCGAAACCGCTTACATTCTGTGCGCGTTCCGCGTTTTTCTGGCTCTCCGGATCATATCCGGCGTTCGGATCTGTGCCAACATCACCGGCGCCGGAATTTGTCATATCATCCACCATATGATTTAAAAACTGCTGCCCGGCCCGATTGTTGGCCTTTAACTGTGCCAGCGCAAGATCGGCGGCCGAAATCGGTTCGCTGTACTTTGCCTTTTTCAGTAAATCTTCCGGAATACCGGCGGCGATTTCGTCAATCGCTTTCAGCCTCTCCCGCTCTGCGTCAACGGCTTCCGTCGCAACCTTCGCGCATAACTCCGGATAAGCTGCTTTCAGTGTTTCAACGTCTGTAATAACCGGCGTTGTCGTGTTTGCTTCTTCACCCATGTTATTATTTCCTTTCTGTGTTGTTATTTTTGTATTAAAAAAAGCCCCGGCGTCTTTCTGCGGCGTTTTAGAAAGATCCTGAACCTTTTTTTTCACTTTTTCCGGAACAAATTTATCAATATAGTTTTTGAAGCTATATGAAACACCGTCCACCATGAATTTATTAGAAAATGCGTTATCCTGAAAACCGGCGTCGATTAGTTCATCACAAAAACCGGCGTCTATGGCTTCCTGTCCCACATACCAGGTTTCTTCATCCATAATCTGGCTGATTTCATCTTCGGTTTTATCCAGTCTTTCCATATAGGCCGTTACAATGCTTTTTTTCACCTGGTTTGTAACGTCCGCCAGCTTGATTAAATCTTCCGCCTGGTATGATCCCCATAGTGAAATAGACGGATTATGCGCCATCAGAATAGCATTTTTCGCTATTTTCCGGCTGTCACACGCCATTAAAACAATCGTCGCGGCGCTGGCGCATATCCCGATAATGGTTCCCGTGATTGTAGCTTTATTCATTAAAAGCGCCGTATAGATTGCATTTGCAGCGAAAACATCACCGCCCACGGAATGGATCATAACATTTATTGTCTTTTTATCCCCCAGGCCGTTTAATTCATCAATAAAATTCCGGTATGTTACGCAATCATCATTCCACCAGTTTTCTTCAGATTCGATCGTTCCGAAAAGCTGTAAATCCGCACTTTCCCCGTTATCAATAAAATTCCAGAATTTACTTGTTTTCGGAACCGGATTCCCCGCCACTGGCTGATTCCTCACCGTCGGCATTTTCCCCGCCGTCGGATCCATCCTCATTTTTTTCATAGGTTTTATCCTCACCTTCCTTTTTTGTTTTCTGGCCGGGTTCCCCGCCAGATAGTAAACCCGCGTCTTTCATCAGCTTATTTTCCCGCGCAAGTTGCGCTATATTGCTGTCAAAATCGCCGCCGGTCATTTCAATAGTTTCTTTTTGCCTGGTAGATAGGCCGATCGCTATTCGTTTTTCCGCTGCGTCTACCTCTTTCCCAGGATCCAGCATACCAGGCGCCGGGCCGTTCCACTGTGCGCCACAATAAGCCATCCGGATAACCGGATCCAGAAAAAAGCCAGGCGCTTTCAGGCGCCCTTTTGCAATCGCTTCATTCAGGAAAATTTCATATATCGGCTGGCATAAATCAGACGCCAACCAATCACGCTTCATCCTGAACGCTTTCCACGCTTCCAAAAGCGCGGCGCGGGACGCGGAATAACTGGCGTTGAAACTCTTTATTAACAGTTCAACCGGTATTTCCAGCGCGGCGCCCACATATTTAGCAAGGGACGTTACAAACGCGTCAAAATTTGTTGAAGGCCGCTTTGCGTCAGCAATATCAATCTTTTCCCCAGGCGCCAGCATGTTTACCATGCCCGGCCCCAACTCATAATTAACATCATCATCCGAAACGCGTTCATCATCATCAATAACGCCAGAAAAGCCGAATTCCGACGTTCCTTTTTCGGATGTAACAAACACCGTAAAAAATCCATTTATGACTGCTGCCATCATTTCCGCTTCGCTGTACCTGGTAAGCTGCTTTAATGATTCAATAACCGGCGCCAGATACGGAACGCCCCTATATTGTTCCGGCCGCTCTGTTTCATAAATCATTAAAACATTCGGAATCCCCGTCCTTTCCCCGAACGCCTTAACCCTTTTCCACTCTTTCCGCGCGTAAAGGTTGCTATTTGGGTATGTATTGCATATATGATAAGCGATCACGCGATTATTTTTGTCAACCTCAACGCCATTAAAGATCCGATTCCCATTGTCCGGATTCGTCGCGTACAAATAAACATTGTTTCCGGTACTGTGTGGCGTGGAAACTCTGTCCGATTCAATCAAATGTACGCGCAAGCCATACGGGAAATTTTTTGTTGCCTTTTCGTACTCTATCAGAATACAAGCGTCGCCGTTCATCAACCAGGCAATACACGCCGTCTGCTGGATTTCATAGAAATTATTAACCCGCGTGGAATCGCAAAACTTTGACTTTGCCCACAATTCAAATTCCCTTTCCGCGTTGTGCTGCCACTCAACGGCCGCTTCCGGCGTCATTCCTAAAAATTCCGCGTCTATCGTGCTTTTCAGTTTCAGGCCCACCCCGACGACGTTTGTTCGGTTTGTTTTAATAGCTGATACTGCCAGCGGCGCGGACATATACAGACTTCGCGATCTTTGCCGCAATAACGGAATGTTTTTATCTATGTCCTCTTGTGGCGTTTTACTGTTTGCCAGCCATCCGCGGAAAGAATTTTTACTTCTGGAAGCGCCTGATTCATCATAGCCGCTATTCCTGATAGATTGTATAGCGCCCAGCTTCCAGCGGGCCGATTCCCGTTTTAACGCGGCCTGCGGGCTGATCGCTTCAACAATTTTGTCAAATATATTCATCATTCACCGCCCCTTTATATATCCCGCGGAATAAATCGCCCGGCCTTATTTTTCCCGCCGTTTGTTTCCAGCGTTTCAATCTGGCTTTCCAGATCCTTTATTGCTGCCCGGATTGTTGATAAATCCGCCCGTTTTAATGACTTTGTTCCGATCGTGTATTCCTGATTTAAAAGAACCGCTTCTTCGGCTTCATAGTACATTTCCAAGCGCTTTTTGTAGCGTTCCAGGCGCTTTTTCTGTAATTCTGTCAACATGATTCCGCCTTTCTATAACTGTACTCCGCGGCTCACGTTTCCAGTTCTTTTCCTTTTATTTTTGCTTGTCCCTTTCGGAACCCTTTTCATGTAATTGATTCCGGCTTTCACCTTGCTTTCCAGTACATCAAAATTCGGCCGCAAAATCTCCACTGCTGCAGTATTGTATACCCTTAAATCCAGCGGTTCATTTCTGGTTCCGGCTTTCTTTTTCCACTTAACAACCGCGCGACCGTCTTTCATTTCTGTTACGCGCTGTTCGCTGTTCAGCCCTTTTATGTATGTTTCATCATATCCCAACTCTTTATTGATCGGGAAATGGCAATAACCGGGGCCTTCATCAACGGTATTCAGCCGCGTTACAATAATTTCTTTCCCGCTGTCAACGCCCAGGATATAAACCTTTACGCCGTATTCGTTATTAGTTGATAACTTATGAATCAGCGGGATTCCTTGTGAATCTTTCCCGAACCCCTTAATTCCGTAAATCCGTTTACCCATTTTTTCCATCCTGGAAAGAAATTGATAACATTTTGTGGTGTAATGTCCGCCGGTATCAATGCATGTAAGCGCTATTAAAAGGGATGAACCGGAAGCAAAATATAATTCCTGATCCAGATATGCGGCCAGTTTATCCCATGTTTCATCTTTTTCAAGATCTCCATATAGCTTTTCAAAACGAATTCCCCAGCTTTCACACCCGCGGCCCCAGCCGACGATTTCAACCTCAAAGCGATCGTCCTGAACGTCAACTGCGGCCGTAAGTAAAAGAACGCCGTCCGGAATTTCGGCCGTGTATCTTTCCCGTCTGGAAAGAAGGGAATCATCATCCGCGCTTTTCCCCCGTTCTTCCCACGGTTCCCCCAGCACGGTATTTATAAAGGTTTTCAGCTTGTTTATATCGCCGTAATTCTTATATTCATAGTTCGCTTCCTTCCATTCCGCAATGATTTTTTCCCACCGTACCCACGGCGACGCCAGTTCGTTTATGTGAAATGACCGCTTTCTAAATCTTTCCGGATGTTCAGCAATATATTTTGCTTCGCTCTGTTTCCAATCGAATTCCGGGATATGCTCTTTACAGAATTTACATTCCATAGTCACATCAGAAAAGCGGATCCGCGTCCATTCGTAGGGCTGAAATTTCCCGCAACACGGACATTTCACGTTCCATTCTTCCATTGTCCCGGACAAATATTCCTTGTAAATCTGGCTTGAAGCCTTATTAACCGGCGTTGAAACCTTGATTTTCTTTTTGTTCCAGAAGGCCGTTGTCCTTTTTTCAGCTAGTTTGATCGGATTTCCTTCTGTCCCGGCGCTGGCCGGATAACGGTCAACCTCATCCATCAGGACGATCCGCACCGGACGGGAAGCCAGGCTTGACGGGGAATTTGCCCCGGCTATTGTGACATGTCCGCCATGGAATGTTTTGTGTAAAATCGTATTCCCGGAAGATCTGGATTTCACGTCCCGGACTTTTCCGGTCAAAACCGGCGTGTCCCGGATCATGGTTGCAAGCCTATCTTTTGAGAAATCCTGTGCCATAGGCGTAACTGTCGGCTGCACAACAAGGATCGGCGCCGGATCATAGTCAATATAAAACCCGATTATATTTAAAATGATTTCTGTCTTTCCTACCTGTGCGGAACTCATGATTACAATATCTTCAACCATTGGATCATTGATAGAATCCATTATGTCCCGCTGATATGGCGCCCTGTCTGTGTTCCATTGTCCCGGTTCCGCGGCGCTTTCAGACGATAATTTCCGGTAACGATCCGCCCATTCGCTAACCGTCAGAACCGGCGGCGGCGAAACGGCCCGCGCCATATGCCGAAATAGTTTCAGTGTTTTATATTCTATCGTCTGATCCTTTTTCCGCGTCTTTATAACGGCCGTGTCAGGCGCTACAACCGGGGATTCCTGAACCCTAATCTTCTTCACCATCATAATCACCTTCCACGTATTCATCCGGGTAGAAATCCTTTGGATTATAGTCTTTCAATTCGTTCAGGGCTTCCATAACCTCACTTGTCAGGAGTTCTTTGATAAATGCCGCGTCGCGGTTTTCCAGGATCGGCGCCGCCTTTGTAGGAATCGCCAGCACCCTAGTTTTAAAGGCAACCAACATATCCATCATAACGCTTTCAACGTCGGCGGCCTTGTGTAACTCCCCTTTCATAGTTTGAAGTTTCAGTTCGGATATATGACGTTTTACGCGCTCATGCAGCGCTTTTTCTTCGTCAATGTTTATTTCGCCGTCCGGATCATCCGTTGTCAGGCCGTCCGCCTGAAGCCGTAATGCCAGGACGTAATTTTTCAGGGATTCCACCAGCTTATAACGCCCCTTTGACGCCCGGACTATGATCCCTTCCTCTGCCTTTAGCCTTATACTTCTTTCTGTCAGACCGAATATATTAGCCAGGACGCCGACGGAAACGGTCAGATTGTCAATGTCCGTAACCTTCGCGGATTCCGTGTCACCCTTTGCCATACGACATACCCCCTTTCTGGCCCCAAAATCGGAAACGGCAACCCTAAAAATTTTTAACATTTAGCTACCGAGATTTTGGGCTTCAGCGACCCGCAACGTTTTTTTCGCTTTGAAAGAACCTATTTTCGATTCAGACAAAATTTTTTCGGGCTGCTTGCCTGTTTTTCCTATCTGGCAAGGCTTTAAAGCCTTTGTTGACCTCTTTGTTATGCGCTGGCCGTGAAATGTTGGCGTTCTCGCTCACTTTACTTGACATATCTTTATATTTTGTCAAATCATCCGCGCGAATCTTCTTTCAATTAAATGCGAACAAAAAGTGATATGTTCATTTGTCATTCGCTCAATGTGTCAAGCGGCGGGCGCAATGAATGTATTGCTTCCCATTATGCCAGCGTTATTCAGGCATGATAAAAGACTATCTATGGCCCCTCTTGTGATAGGATAAGCCTTTAATAGCCTTGTCTTTATTGTCTTGATTGATACCGATATACCGTAGTGTTATAGATATATCAGCATGATTGAATATCTCCATCAGTGTAACGGCGTCATGTGTCTGTTGGTACATGTGATAACCAAACGTTTTCCGTAGTGTGTGCGTTCCTATGGCGCTAATACCAAAAGCCTTCCCCGCGTCGGTCAATATATTATATGCTTGCTGGCGGCTTATTGGTTTGTTTGGAAAATTTGGCGACTTGAATATATATTCATAGTCTTTTTTACCCTGGATATATCCAGAAATAACAGGCTTTAATTCCGCGTTTATCGGGAAGCGTTTTTCTTTCCCCGTTTTATTTTCGCGTATATAAACCGCGTCTTTTTCTTTTACATCCCGGATCCGGAATTTCAAAATATCCGAAATTCTCAGGCCCGTATAAATTCCGAACATGAATAAAACATAGTCCCTTTCATTTTTGGCCCTTAAATAATCCGCCACATCCAAAACTAGATCCATGTCGCGGATCGGTTCAACTGTATTCACGGAAAACACCCCCTTTTTTTTGGCGCAAAAAAGCGGCTCCGTATTTTTCGCATTTAATCATTTTTCTTCCCCCTGGTTTTCGTCCGTTTCATCAAACAGATTCCCCATCAATCCAGGAAAACGGCTTGTAATTTTTTCAAGAAATAATACACCCAAAACCACAAGCGGGATTCCGGGCCACAAAACCGCAGAAATGCAAGCTATAAAAAGGACGAATAAAAAAGCCGTTGCCAGCCCCGCCGGGCCTCCGGCGTCGTCCATGTAAAAATATTCATCCGGGTATAGATCGCGCTGCTTCCATTCTTTCCGAAAAATCCATATTGCAAAGAAAGAAATCATTGCAAATGTGATCGCGGCTCCGGTTGCATATATGAAAATCAGTATGCGCCAATTTGCAAAAATAAAATTCGTTATTCCCTCGATCACGTCCGCGGCCCCCTTTCTGGCATAGAAAAAGCGCCACCACATCCGGCGGCGCCCGTATCGGCTTTTTGTTACACTTTTGACTATACCCATTATATCACGCTTGACACGACAAAAACACGACATATTTCACGACATAAAACACGACATTTGTGAACGCGGGAAATCCGCATAAAATCAGGCGAAAACGGCATTTTGTTCACAAAAAATTTACAAAAAATTCACATTAAAAAATTTACCAAAATCAGATCAGCCCCTGATCTCTCATTCCGGCTTCTATTCGTTGAAAATGACGGACGGAAAAACCGATTTCATCCGCGGCGGCTTCCTGTGTCAGCTTGCGGATTACGCGCCAATAATACACCTTTGCTTCCGCTCCCGCCAGGCTTTTATATATTTTCTCTATCCGTTTTTTGCTTTTCCGAAGTTCCGATCGCTCCTTTTTCAGCTTTTCGATCCGCTCCTGATCCAGTTGGATCATGTGAAGGACTTCATCAAACGACAAATGAACGCCTTTTGTTGATTCCCTTGAATAGTCTATACCAGAAATTCCGGCCGGGCCATTCAATCCAGCCATTTTCATAGCTTTTTCTATTGATCTTTGATGATTTTTTATCTGTTCACCGATTAGCATTATTTTCAGATCAATTTCGTCAAAAAGATTCCTTTCCGTCTTTTTTATAGGTTTTGCCATATTTCCAGCTTCCCCTTGTAATCATACCGCGAATGTGATATGATTATTAAAGGTTGAAAGTTCGGGCCGCTGGAAATGCGGTTCGTTCTTTTTATTTTACCATTATTTTTTTGTCAAATCAACCAGGCTTCAGAAGCAATCATCATAATATTTTAAGAAATCCGCGGCGCTTTCCCGTATCTCCTGGAATATATCTTCCAGTGTGTGGCCCCAGCGTGTGTCATTTCCATTTTTCGGCGATTCATCACGCAACATTTCCACGACCGCTTCCGCAAATTCTTTATTTTTCCCACGTATCACGCGACAAAATTCGTGTTCGCCGTCGTCCGCCACATTATCCGGCGAATTCCTGAACAACCACGCCAGATCTGATAATTTGATTTCCATTTTCAATTTATCATTTGTAATTTTAAATTTCATTAACTGATCGTTGTATTCTTTCATGAATTCTTTTTTACCTCTCTTTTCACGGTTTCAATTTTTAAAACATAGTATTCCTTTCCAGGCTCCGCGCCCCATTCCTGGCGACCTGTCTTAATATCAAGTGTGCATTTCGCTTCTATGGCCGGGGAAGTTGTGGAATATCCATTCCGGAACATGATCCAGGCGGCGGAAATTGTAGGAAGCCCGTATCTGTCAATCAATCCGACCGTATGGAACCGGCTTTTGTAATATGGTTTTATTTCTCTGTATTCCTCTTTCTTTTCTCCGGAAAGAATCATATCAAACCATTTTTTCTTGATCGGCAATATCAGCATACACCGGCCCCCGTTTCCCCTTTTCGATTCAGCTTTTCCGGAAATTCCTGAATCAGCGGAACCGGATAAATCCCGGCAAGGCTTGACTTCATGAATAACGGTATATCATAATGCGCGCACTGGAAACGGATTTTATCGATCCATTCCGGCGCCGGAATCACTTTCCCGCGGCGGCGGCCTGTTTCCGCTCCAACAATGATCCATTCCGGCTTCTGTGCGTCGGAATCCATTTTCCCTAGATCGGCAAGAATCGGCTCGACGGATAAAAACCAGTGATAATCTTTTGAAAACCATGTATAAAAATCTTTCGGGCCTGTTACACTGGATCCGTACCAGAAATTATCATCCGAAGGCAATAAACCTTTTTTGGCAAGTTCTATATATCGTTCCGGATTCTTTGTCAGGAATAAATAATTGTGTTGTGGCGCTGCTTTGCAATCCTCAAATATATCCTTGATCCATTCATCCGGAACCCATTCACCGAAAAGATCCGACATGGAACAAACAAAAATATTTCGCCCTTTCTTTTCCCGGTATTCTCCCAGGCGGTATTTATGAAACGTCGGTAAAAATCCGTATGGATAAGGCGATATTTTCCCCGATATTATAACCGGATCATTTAACACTGTCCGAATACCGAATTTTAACACTTTTCCGCCGCTGAATCTCCTTGCTATGTTTCTTGCATAGCAATACGGGCAATCATGAAAACAACCGGTAACGGGATTCCATGAACTTTCCGCCCAATCAATTTTAGTTTTTTTCATTTTTTCCCCTTTCTTTGTCTAAATCGGCGCCCAACTCCACAATATTTCTATTCCCATGAAAAGACATGGTTTCGGCTTGTTTTTTCATTACAGCGCCGTATTTCTGATAATTCTTTTTTGTAGTAAGAAAATAACGCCTGTGTGTGTCTATGTGGCGTAATCTAATCAATTTTTTTAACAGATCATCCGTAACGCCGGAATCAATAACCGATATTTCGATTTTAGCGGAGGGCCTGTTAAATTCACGGCATATCACAACATATTCCGAATCGTTTTTCCCTTTTCTTTTACTCATGCTTTTCACCATTTTCCGCTTTTTTCATTTCACAAAATTCATGATACATTTTCGTGTATTCGTATGAATTTTGAAATATTGACATAGCAGCTTTGTAAAGTTTAGGCTCATATTTTTCTGCGGCTTCCAGTTCCTTTTCGTAGTTCGCCCCATACGGACAACACGCGCAACCTGTACGATCTAAACCATATTTTGAATAACATTCACTGTTTTGTACGCTGTAATACTTTTTATAAAGTTCTGTATCTTTCTTTTTGTACCAGAATATAGGTCTATATTCGTCTGTACCATCCACATCAGAAGAAAAACATGTTTTATATGCTCTTTGTCTTGCGCCGCCTTCTGCTTTTCGTATACCTGTTATTGATAGATCAATTTTATTTTGTAATTTATAGCTTTCAGCAAGAACTTTCTTTGCATAATGACAACATTTGTTTGATATTTTAAAGTTTGGCGGATTTTCGTGCATAAACTCTTTTAAATACCGGTTATATTCTATGTTGTATGAGCTTTCGGATCCTTTTTTTGTTTTCGGCCAATTATTGCACCACCACCGAAGCGCCGCCTTGCATTTTGGATATTTTTTATACAATTCCTCAAAGGTTCCATATTCCCATCGAAAACTATGTTTTTGAAGCCTCATGATCCATTCACTTATTTGTTTTGAAAGAAAAGTCTCTCCATATTTTTTACAACATAGCGGAACCGGGATCTTTGCTTTTATTTCTATGATTTTGATTCCATACTTTTTTTCTAAAAACATTAAATGATTTTTTGTTGCTTGATATTCTATTCCGGTATTAAAGAATATGTACTTAACCTTATTTTCCGTGTCAATCTTAGAAATTAAGTCTAATATTATATCGCTATCAGCACCGCCGGAAATGCTGCAAACAATGTTTTTATAGCATGGATTTTTTATTTTGCTGTTTGTTATGATTATAGATTCAAAAATCGCTTTATTTTCCGGCACGGATTCAATTAAATCTAACATTTTTCTTTCCCTTTCCTTTCGTGGTATATCACAACCATAGACGGGAATGGCGCCGCAGATTTACTTTCACCAAATTTCAGGCGTCCGCGGACGAAGCGCACTTCTGCGCGGTTGTATATAAAATCATGAAACCATTTTGTATCTGTCCTGGCTGGAAGCAACATTACAATAAGATTCCCATATTCCGCATTTGTCCTGAACGCTTTTTCAACCCATTTCCCAATTTCCCGGCCGTACGGCGGATTACAAAACACCCGCCACCCCCCCCCCATGACTGTAAAAGGCCGTTTTCTTTTACTGTAAAATATGAATCACATTTATGATTACTTTCATCCGCCGCCGGATCCAGATTGAAATGAAATTCCGCGTCAAGTTCTTTGAAAAAATCTATTGGCGTGGCCCATTGATCGGACTTACTAGAAAACATTACATCAGTATTCATTTATCCATATCCTTTCATTCCTAATCACCAGAACGATCAAACACCGTTACGGACGTTTGACCGCCTTCTTTTACAACTTCGGTTCCGACCGTTATTTCAAGTTCAATCGGTTCATTTTTTGTCGTATCGAATACTACCAGATTCCGGCTAGATTCAACCGCGACTGTGATCCCCGTCTTTTTAAGCGCTTCTTGCATAAGACGCATAAATTCCGTTATTCTCTGTTCCTGATTCATAATGCGTTCCCCTTTCTTCCAGATTTATATTTCAATTAAACGAAACTACCCCATGAAATCAAATATTGTCATTTGTGCCATTTCGTCCCGAAGGCGTTTGTCTGCCGACGTGTAATAGGTTTTATCCAATTCAAAACCTAAAAATTTATGCTGTGTCTTGTGCGCCGCTATCAGGCAGCTTCCCGATCCGGCGTGTGTGTCAATGATTTTATCCCCAGGCGCCGCGAATTTATTTATAATCCATTGATATAAGGCGACCGGCTTTTGATTCGGATGTATTCGGATTTCTTTATTTTTCATATCGCCTTGTAACATCCCAGCCCAGCGAAACCGAAAAATCCGGACGGCGCTTTTAAAACTCGTCCAGGCTAATTCACAATCAGCGAAATCATTATTTCCGTTTTCTTTATCCCATGCAATCCAGCAACTAGAATCATACGGAATTTTACTGATAAAATGGTTCGCGCCGAAAATGACCTGATTCTTTGAAATCCTGAATAATTCCCGGAAATATTCTTCTGGCGGCGCCGCGCTATCATTTCCCGCATAGCTTTTATAATCTTTTGATTCCGCCAGTTTGCTTCTTGTATGGTTTTTTGTTCCGTTTTCGCCTATCCCATACGGCGGATCAACAATAGCCAATTCAAAATATTTGTCTGGAATTCGTTTTATTTCTTTTTCGCTATCCAGATTATAAAGGCGGTTTAATTCAAAAGGAATTTCTTGTAATTCCATGCGCCAGCCCCCCCTTTATCTATAAATTATCTTTGTCTTTTTGTCCTGAAATGCGATCCGGCCCTCTATATCGTACCCATAGGCCGCGGAAATTTTCTTGATAACGTCAACCAGTTCAGATATTTCATGTGGCGTATGATCCGCGGCCCTGATCGCGCGTTCCGCCACTTTATCCCGATAACCTGAAGCGTTATATTTCAGACTGTTTTCCATTTCGCACCCCCTACCTGAACGGCAATTCTTGATCCACGCCATCCGGAATATCCATAAAGTCATAATCCGGCGGCGCCGGTTCTGGCGGCGCCGGATTTTTGCTTTCCTGGCGTTCTTTTTCTTCCGCCTTTGTTTCCGCGAATTGCAATTCTTCCACAAGTACAGTTTTTGTATAAACTTTCTGGCCGTCCTTTGTCGTGTAATGCCCGGACTGCAGCGGGCCTATGATTTCAACCTTTTTATCCTTGTAAAGATAATCGCGGGCCAGACGTGCGATATTCCCGAAACAAATACAATCTATAAAATCCACCGGCTGATCGCCTTCCCGGATCCGCTTGTTGCGTTTGCACATAACCGTAAATGTAACAAACGAAACTTTATCGTTATTGTAGCGGATCACCGGATTTTCCGTCAGGCGCCCGCTGCCTATCCATTTATTCACGCTTTTTTCTCCCCTTTCCTTTCCGCCGCATAGGGAAACCGTGCATTTTCAGCCAGTTATTTGTTTTTCCTTCCGGGTATTTGTAACAATCATTCAGCGCCTTTCCTAAATTAACAAGCGCTCTGGCCGCAGCCGCGGCTGAATGTCCGGCGCGTTCCGCGGCGTCTTTTAAGGCATAAACCGCGGCTACGGCTTCCTCACGCGTTACGCCAACCGCCGCAGTGCTTTGTAATAGTGCCTTTTCAGTGTCTTTTAATTCAATTAGATCCGCTATGTATTTTTGGGGCGAACACATCAAGCTGGCTGCGCGTTCGGAAATCAATTCAAAAATATCATCAGGAATATAAAATATAACCGTCCCGTAATTTCTGGAAAGTGCTATAACGTACATCCGGCCGTTTTCAACTCCTATTTCATAGACAAATAGCAAGCTGGCTTCTTTTACTGTATATACCTCATTCCCGAATTTGAATTCTATCGTTTCTATACAGCGCCATATTTCCGCGTCGGCGTTCTGGCTATCCGTTGTTTCGTTCTTTGGATTTAAAGACAAAAATCCTTTTTCCTTTGCTGTACTTTGCAAGTTTTTTTCTTTTTCTTTCGGCGGCTTCCGCAGTATCGCGAATAATCGCCCTTTCATCCCCTTCAACCAGGACGAAATATTTTTCTTTACATTCATCAAAATTCATTCACTCACCTTCCATTTTGTTAATTTTCCAGCCTGGCCGCGTCGCCCGCGTTCTGGAATGTTTTTCCGTCAACAAACCCCGTCCGCCGCAATAATGCCGCTTCGCGGCTCCTGGCATCATCCATCTTTATAGGCTGGACTTCAAGCCCAGGCAGCGCCGCTATAAAATCATCAACCGCCTTCGGCGTAACAAGTGCCAGCGCGAAGGACTTGCTTTGTTCCCTCTGCTCTTTGAAATTCTTTTCCAGGCCGCAACAAAACCCGGTAACGTAATTTGTTTTTTCGCTTTTCCCGAACTCCCTTTTTGCTTCCGCGTATATGGCCCGTAATGTTATAAATTTTTTCCGGATAACCTGAACTGCATAGTTAAAAATGTTTATGCAAATTTCGGCGTCCTCTGCATAGCCATAAAACCGGATCCGGAAAGATCCGCCAGAATTATTCTTGACAATGGAAATACTACGGCAACGGAAATTTTCGGCAATTACAGAACTAACCATGTTGATCCATTCTTCCCGGTACGGGCTGGATGTAAAGCCGACAACCGGCCGTTCCTTCTCCTGGCCTTTTATCTGTTCACGGTCAATTTCATATTTTGCCATAAGTTCCTGCGCCTTTAACATTGCGGCCCTGGCTTCGTTTTCGTTGCTGGATCTGGAAAGAGAAATCAGCTTTTCGATTTTGTCAATAATTTTGTTATTATCATCCATCTATTTTCCCCTTTATGAATACGTGTTTACATGCTTTGTCGTCGATATAAAGATCCGCAGTCACTTTCCGGCTATCCTCTCCGAATTGCTCCAGGATTTCCGGAATATTTTCATTTACGGAATCAAATTCCAGGCCGTTATATCTGCAAAATTCAACCGCGGCTTCCAGGGCTTTTCCTGTGCGGTTCGTCCATAAAATCACTTTCCCGCCCATTTCCCGGAACATTATCAGCCAGTCAATCATTTTTGTATTTGGTTCGCCGGTATTCGGCCAATGTCCGTTTGGCGTTAAAACGCCGTCAAAATCTACTGCAATAATCATATTCCTAACAGACGATCCATCAGATCATCATTTTCCTTTCTTGATATTGCCGCCCGTACTGATTCCGCCGGGAACTCAATAGGCAGCGCCATTTTATCTATACGGCTAACAATCCGATCGTCAAGCTGTAATTCCTCAATCCGGTAATTGCTTGTAAAGATTGTGATCCGCTTTTCAATCATGCGGCCATTCAGGATATTATAAAATCTTTCGTTTATCCAGTCTTTGGGCTGTTCAACCCCTATATCATCCACGATCAGCACCGGAACCGAAACAATGTCGCGGATCAGGCTTTCTTCCGTCCTGGCCTGGTTTATTTCATCACGGCCCCGCGCACGTTCTCCCCAGGTATTTTTTATCTGATCCAGAATTTGTATTGTGGTTGAGAATTTCGCCGGAATCCCTTTCAGGGAAATTAAATCATTTGCGATTGACACCGCAAGACGCGTTTTCCCGCTGCCCTTTACACCAGAATGAAAATATAGCCCTTTCGCGTTTGTTTCCTGGATTTCGTCGAATAACTCAACATACCGCTTCGCGATCGTTTTTGCCATTTCCGCCAGTTCCCGGCCTTCGACCGTGGAATAACAATCCGTCCGGAAATTATCAACCGTCTGTCCCTCAAATTCTTTAGGGATTGACGCAAACGCCAGCTTACTTTTTATCCGCTCCCGCTGAATTTTTCCACATTCGCACTCGCGCATATATGTATAGCCGTCTTTTTCAAATTCGTAATATCCAGTATCACGGCACTTCTGGCATTTATAGTCCGGCGCCGGTTCCGCTGTTTCTCCGGAATCTTTCAAGCGCTGCACGCGTTGTGCTTTCAAGCGTTCTATTGCCTGTGTTGCCATTTCTTGCAGCGCTTCCGGCGTCCGTTCCGCCGCTTGCGTCATGATTTACACCCCCTTTGTTGGTATAATTCCCCTCGACGATTTTTAAAGCGTTCGTCTTGTTAATAATCCAGTCAAAAGAACAACCGTTCCATTTCTGGTTACGCCCGGAAAGAAAATCGCTGTCCTGTGCCATTACAAAAAGCCTGTGAAGCCTGTCATAAATCGTTACATCCGTCCAGATTTTCAGCTTGTCGAATTCGTTTAACAGTGTCCGGATTTTCTTTTTCCGCGCTTCAGACATTGCGCGGATCGTCGGAAAATCTATACACGTATCATGAAAGTCTGTCATAATATGCTGATAATCAATCCGGCGTCCGGGTTCCGCGCCAGTGTCCCCGGCGGCGGACGTTCCGTCGTCAATATCTATATTCTCGTTAGAGGATATAGATATATTATTATCTTTCTCTTCTTCTTCTTTCTCTCTCTGTTTCGTGACTTCACGTGAAATGTCACGTGACAAATTTGTGACTTCTGTATTTTTGGCCGAGCCATTATCAGGAAGAGCCGGAACGCCGGAACCCGATTCTTCAAGTAATAACGCCTTTTTGCGTTCCCGCTCCCGCTGTTTCCGGATCCGGTTTTGTTCCCTGATTCTGTCCAGGCCCTCTATGTTTTGATGTTTGTCAAAATTCGTGATATAGATTCCCTTTTCCGTGTTTTCAATCATCCGGAATTTTTCAAACGTCGCAAGCGCAAGTTTTACGGTTGAAAGAGGTTTCCCGAATATCACGGACAACATTTCATCCGTGTACGGGAATTCATCTTCGACCAATACAAGCCCGTTGGAATTGCATTTCCCGGCCAGGGCAATAATCCGGATCCAGATAACAAGAATAGCGTCACCTTCCGGCATGGATTGAATGATCTTAATTTTTTCGTCGTCGAACATGTCAATCCGAAGTTTGATCCAGCGTATTTCAGCCATATTATCACCACCTACAATTTACAAATATTTGCTCATAATATCCCGCTTTGACTGCGGCTTTTTCTCCGCCGTTTTTTTCTTTGGCGGCTCCATATCGTCAAGGAAATTGACGCCTTTTTTCAGGCCGGTTTCCCGTGTCGCTGCCAGATTCTTTTTTATCAGGTCTTTGTTTTCGTCAACCTTTTCATAAACAGTTTCCAAGCGGGAAAGAGGATATGTCAGGCCGGAAATACAGCAAATTGTTTCCGCGTCGTTAAACGTCTGGAATGTGTCGATCGGCGTCCCGAACGCCTTTTCAAGATCCGCCATTCGGACATTTCCAGTCAGCGACGCCGTAATGTATTTAACGGCCCTGTCTGGCTCCATAGGCGCGGAAGCGTTGTCTTTTATTGCCTGGATAACGTCGGCGCTGTCCTTGCCCTTGCAGCGGGCTACCAGGGCCATTCCGTGGGAATGTAATGTTTCCATGATTTCCGCTTTGTCAATGTTCCCTTTTACGCTTTTATGCTTTTCAGGAATTTCAAGAAACGCGGCCAGGGAATCAACAAATACTTTGTTTAACTCCATCTTTTCACCGGTTCCGTTGTCAATGATAAAACAAGCCCCTGAAGCCTGAATTTCTGTTAATTCCGAAAAACATTCGTAGGAATTTATATGTGATTTCACACTTTCATCAGGCGCCGGAATAATGGTAATCGCTCCAACATTTTTCCCTTCGTCGATCAAAAGATCGATCAGCATAGGCCCGGCCCCGGATCCGGTTCCGCCGCCACTCGCGAAAATGACAAAAAGCATATCAGATTTTACCTTTGATTCGATTTCACCAGCGATATTGTCAAAATCGTCGATCACAAGCTGTTTCGCCTTGTGTCTGTCTTTGTTGCAGCCCTCACCGCGGGGAATATGATACTTGAATTTCGCATTTTCCAGCGTGTCAAGATCTTCCTGTGAAGTGTTAATATAAATCACGGAATAGCCCTTTTCTTCCAGTAAGCGGCCAACGTTTCCGGCAGCCTGGCCGACGGCCACAAATGATACTTTTTTATTCATGATTTACCCCTTTCTTTTTCTAAACATTTACACCCTTCCGGCGTGATAAAAAAAGTGTCGGCGCGGCCTTCTTTCAGGCCCCGGCCGATATAGCCGGAATTTTCAAAATCCTTTATTTTTTTAAAAATTGTGTTTTCTTTCAATCCGAATTCTTCCGCCGTCGCAATTTCCCGGACGGTCATTGACGATAACCGATTTGTCGCGTCGGACTTTCGCAAGATTGAAAGAATAATAAAACCTAATCTATTCAATTTTCACCATCCTTCCCGCTTGCGAACTCTGATTTATTCGGATAAACTCTGATTTACTCTGATTTATTCGGATAAACTCTGATAAACTCTGATTTACTCTGATTTTGGCTTTATCGGTTCGCCGCGTTCAGCAATAATTTGTTCATATGGTACTGTACCTAGTTCCCGTTTTAGATCCTGATTCCCACATTCCGGACAATCTGCCGTACACAAACACGACCAGAACGAATGTCCGCATTTTCTACAATAATTCATCCAAAACGGATCGGAAATTCTGGTTATTCCATCCCCGCCTGGATATAAAATCTGTCTTGACATTTCACCCGCCAGCACTTACAATTATTAAAGGCTGGCGTATATTGTCAGTTTGGGATCAGGCGTAACGGGAAGGCTCCAATCTTGACCGTTACGCCATTCTTTTTATGTACTGTCAATAACCGGCGATTCCGTCATAATGCCGATCGTCAGGCCGTCCAGGGCCTTGTATAAGGCTTCGTCAAGTTCCTTTTGTGTCCGGATCCCTAGCCCCTTTAAAATCTCTTTCAGATTTTCAGCTTTCGGATTCTGGCGCTTGATTGCTTTTTCCTCTGCCATCTTTAGGCCCCCTTTTTTAGTAATACTCTAACTCTTTGGAAACATGGAACCAGATATTTTCCCCATTCATGCGCCAGTCAACGCGAAGGAATTCTTTTTCGGTTGTCGCGCTTTTGTCAATATCAGCTTCCGTTCTATCATCATCCAGATATTTCTTGAATTTCCTTGTCCGGCCGTTCGCCTTCAGGATGATATATTCGCGGCCGATTTCCCACCGGATATTTTTCTTTTCGTATTCATCCCATTCCGGCGCCGTGCAATAGGAATATTCCCGGACGAAATGAACGGATTTCGGCCACATAGTTATTTTTGTATTCATTCCAACGCTATTCATATGCCGTAACACATAGGCTTCGAAAATGCGCTTGTTTTCCTCCGTCAGATCTTCATAACCTGTCGTTTCGGTCACGTCGAAATTGTGAATGTTCTTTACATCTTCAATCGTGCGAAGCATGTAGTCATGAATTCCGTAATGCTGATATAATGCCGTTACCTCTCTGTATGAAGTGCGGTTTGTTGGTTTTCTTCTCATAGTTCCACCTTTCCGGCCCTCTGTGGGCCTATTAGCCGCGCTATCGCGCGGGAAAACAGATTAACAGTTATCGGATTACAGGATTCCCCAATAAAGCGGAAAACAAGCCAATGCTCGCGTTCGCGCTCGTCCGGGGATTGTTGAGGCCCAACGCGGACGGCCCGGAATGCGAAGTGTCGTTCCAGCCCGCACCCACGATCGGCAAATTGCTTCGTCAAGTTCCGCGTCAGCGGCGAAAATATCCGTTTCGGTTTCTGTATCATCTGTAATGATTCCAATATCTTTCAAAATATCCGGAACGGTTTTCAGATCAATACACACGTCGCCGCGCTCCACGCAATCCCAGCCTTCTACTTCTCCGGTTGTTATCATCATCCCATTTTCACCAGGGCCAATCTTTACCGGGCTGCCGTCTGCCAGGACTTCCAGAAATTCCGCGCTTTCCTCTGATAAATCAGCGTCAGGCGCCGCCGCGTCATTGTTCGCCATATATTCCAGCTTTCCGCGCTTCAGCCGGATTCCAGAAACGATTTTCCATACATTCCCGATCGTGTCCGCTATGCCCGTTTCTTTATCCCCGTTATGATACCAGGACGCCGGGCCGGATCCTGTTTCTGTGCGCCCGTATTCGCTTAATACGCTACGTTCCGCGCTATCCCCGTGATATTTTCCGTATGCTGTATTTCCGTGCGTTCCTGGCCGTGTAGTGTCCTTTATGTATTGCCATTCGCAATTAGTAAGCAAATGCCAGCCGTCCCCCTTCTGGCGGATTTTCTGGATCGCGTCGTCCATGTTGATACTTGCCAGCGGATCACGGAATGGAAGGGAAACAACCTGATCGCCCGCGGCGCTATTTAAGAACCGGGAAAGATAAATAGAATCATATTCCACGCCCTTAACAATAAAAATCGGATCCGCCTGTTCTTTTGTCGGCGCCGTGTTTTCAACTTTTAACATCATGTTAGGAAGTCCGTTTTTGTCATAGATAACAACCGGCGTTTCTTTTACATATTTTCTTTCTTTCATTTGCGTATTTCCTCTCTACTGAATTTTTAAATTTAAACCGCGCTTCCGCAATTCGGACACAAGTTCTTTTGTTGTGCTTTGTGAAATCGCTTGTTTTCTTGCTAGATATTCCGGCGGAATCTTCAGTGGCGCAACCCGACCGCGTTCATCCCCAGGCGCAAGATCAAATAATTCAAATGCAGCAACCCTTTTCGCCGAAAATTTGTTGATAATCACCCACCACATATTATTCAAATCATGATAGACGCGCCCGCGGTATAAATAGCCGTCACGCCCGCGAAAATATTTAATTTCCCCGTTCCGGATCGTCTTTTTATCTCTATCCAGCCCGTTATATGGCGGTTGCGTCTGCCCGTCCAGGCTCCGAAGGTCAAAATCCGTGTTTTTCTGTTCGTGGTGACATGATTCTACATATCTGCACTTGATCCATTCTTCCGCCAGCTTTGGAAAAAGTGTGGAATTGTCGCAAATATCAGGAACCAGCGATTTTAAAAGATTCACAATTTTATTTTTGAACTTTACAAAATAAAGCTGTATCATGTGCGGCATTTTTGAAAATCTGTTAAAATCATATCTGCCGCCGTTCGGATTTTCAAAATTTACATTCTGGAAAAATTCAATTTCAAATCCGTTTTGATACTTATGTGCTGCAAATTCCAGATCGCGAAATTTTCCAATGTAATAATCGCGCCGGATGATTTCATTAACTTCTGGATCCTTTTGAACGCTGAATCCATCCGCCGCCAGCATGTTTAAAACCTGATAGAAATATCCGTAATGTCGGAATTTGTGATTCATCCAATCATCTTTTACTTCTCTTTCCGTGTTATTCCTAAAAGAAATTTTTGTATCATAAATGTAAAAAGTGTCTGTTACCGTGCGGATCACGCCCTTTCATGTTATTAAAAAGCCCTTGCGCGGCTTTATTTCGTTCATGTGCTTGTAAACGCACTATGACAATACAGCGATATTCTCAACGCCTTTCAATTCCTCTTTCAGATATTCCGCGATACTGTGAACCGCTCTAAATTTCCAGGCGCCGCCGTCAGCTTCAAAAAGGGCGCAAGAAATACCGTTCGATCCATTCCTCATACGGAAAACAAATTCTATTTCCGGCTGCTCTACTTCGTGAAATGTCCTAAACGGCCGTAATTTTACCGGATTCGGAACAATCACATCTTCCAAATTTGCAAGACCGGTCTTGATCGTGGCCTTCTGTGAAACGCCATCATCCCCATAATTCGCAATCGTTTTATCCTCAACATTTCCGGCCACTTGCATAACGATCGCTTTATCGTCCGTATCTGTGAACATGGACTGCATTTGAATTATAAATTGTTCCTGTCCGACAAACTCATTCAGCGCGATCCGTGGAAGCCTTGCTTTCACTTTTGCAAGTTCCCATCTTTTCATATCATCATTAAAGACGGTAACAAGCCGGACTTCCGTTTCTGATTCTACATGAACAATCATTTTCGGCATTCCGCCAGGTGTAGAAAAATCATCCGGCAAGCGGTTTTTTATGTAGTCAACAAGGGAAGTCAATGTTGAAATTTCCAGCGTTTCACAATCGCGGCAACCATCAACTAAAATAGGAATTCCGTTATGAAAATAATATTTCTGGTTGCTGATTTCCTCGATTCGTGGCTGTTGTAGCCCGATAATATACTGCAATGCTTCTTTAATCATCTGTTTTTACCTCTCTTTCTTTATTAGCCGTTGGCTCTTAAATGGCGCGGCATGGAAGCAATTTTCGGTTTTTCTGGTTCCTTTTCCGCCGGTTCCGACATATCAGAAAAAGACATTTGTCCTGGAATCTGTTTCCCATATTCCTTAACAATCACCTGGCCAGACTGTAGATCTTTATCCATAGCAAAATTAGTTTTTGCTGATATAACCCCGGCCAGTTTTGACTTCACGGAAATTTCGATATTTGCGTCGTCGCGAAATTCGGTTTTAGATTGTAATGAAATGTCAATCGTTATTTTCCGTTTTTCACCAAACGGTGTATTTGGATCTTGCATGTTCTCAATAACACGCGTAATTTCCCGATCAAACTTTTCCTGTAATGCCCCGCCCGCTAACTGTGTCAAATCGACGTGTAACATTTCACGGATTTCCCCCTTTCTTTTATTTTCCTGTGTCCTGAAGTGTTTTCAAAATATGTGTTATAACCTCAACCGTCCACCCGTTCCCCAGGACTTTATAGCGCCGCGCGTCACTCACGCCGGCCGTATATTTATCTGGTAAGGTTTGCAATCGTTCACATTCCACCGGCGTTAATTTCCTGATATACCCATCAATAAATACGCCGTGCCGGTCTTGTGCTGTCAGCGTGTAAAATTTATCGCCTTCATTGAATCGCTGCCCGCGCTGTCTTTTATCTACTCGATCCGGCGTAATGCACCCGAAAAGATACTGCCCCATTTTCGCGGCGCCGCCGCCAGCTTCCCCCAGTAAAGTAACCGATTTCCCATGAATGGAATAAACCCGGTTCGCCTGTGCGTCGTATTTAAAATACCCAACCTTTCCTTCTTGCACTTCCTTTTCAATGATTTTTAGCGTTTTATCAAAAGGAACTTTATAAGGCGCCAGATCCACGTTATCTTCCGACCTGTTTTCATGCACAATATCTTCTAGCATAATCCCGCGATCTTCCGGCTGTGTTACTCCCGGAATATTCGTCCAGTACAGACGTTTTCTGTTTTGTGCAGAAACAAGGTTTGAATCTATCTTGATCGGCTCAACGCCTAAATATTGTGAAATGATGTTTTCATATTCCTTTTTCATTTTTACATTTTCCAAAAGGAAATATTTTGGTTTTACTTCGTCAATGGCCCGTTTAAATTCAAAAAACAATTTACTTCGCGGATCATCAAAATTTAACTGTTTTCCCGCTATGCTGAACCCCTGGCAAGGACTGCCGCCCATAACAAGATCGAAACCTTCATACTCTGTAAAATCAGCTTTTGTTACATCGCCGCGTTGAATAATATCCGGATGATTATTTTTGCTTATTTGAATAGCACTTTTGTCGATTTCATATGCTATGTATTCATCAACGGGGATCCCGGCTCTTTCAAGTGCCACTTTTCCGCAACTGATACCATCAAACAAACTTAATACCCGCACTTTTCCCACCTCCTTTCTTTCTGTGCTTTATTTTCCAGTTACTTTTCTGTATTCAGTTGTCATGTGCGCGTATTTCCAGCATATAACCGCCGCTTGCAGACGGTTTTTCCGGTTATATGTTTACAACCGTTATCAGGTTGTTTGTGCCGCCTGTGTGAGCTGTTTGTCCTGAAGCTGCAGCCCTATCACGATCCCTTTAATTAAAGCCATCTTGTCAGGCGCAAGCCCGGTTACAATGCGGATAAATTCTTTGTCCTCTTTACGAACGTTCGTAATATTCGCTTCGCCGCTCATGCCTTCAACCCCTTTCTTTCTCTTATCAACAAGTTTACTAACTTGTAAGTACACAATATCACACAGATACTTACTTGTCAATGTTTTTGTTTTAAAATTTTTGCCTTGTATATTGACAAGTAAGTATTTTGGGGTTATCATTATTTCAGAAGGGAGGTAAGCAGATGAATGAAAGAATCCGGGAACTCCGTAAAATGCTAGGAATAAGCCAATCAGAATTTGCGGAAACCTTGAATCTAAAACAAAATTCTATTTCTTTAATAGAAGTCGGGAAAAGAAATCCGTCGGATAGAACTATTTCAGATATATGCCAAAAATTTAACGTATCTGAAGAATGGATCCGAAATGGAACCGGCGACGTATTTATAAAAACACCGTCGTCAACAATAGAAAAATTGCGGGAAGAATTTCATCTTGACGATTTCACTTGTAGTTTTGTATATGAATATTTAAAGCTGGATGAAAAAAAGCGGAACGCGGTTCAAGAATTTTTTTATAATGTATTAAACGGAATGGACGTCGCTGATCGCCATGAATCGGAACCGGAATCATCAGAACATAAAGCGGCGGTTGAGGAAGCCGAAGCGGAATATATAAAAAAGATTTACAATTCTGCGGGGAACACGGGATCTACTGCTTTGAATTCTACCGGCGACGATACGAAAAAAGCGGCGGCCAGCGAATAAGGCGTCAGAAGGGAAGTGAATAATGGGATTTCTGTCAAAATCACTTTTTAAAATGAGTAAAAAGTTGACGAAATCAGCGGCAAAAGATATAAAATCTGCCAGTACATACAAACCAGTATCAGATAAAAAATCTCATGACAGCAACATTCTGGATCCTGATTCTGCCTATGATGAATTTGAATCGAAACACTATAAAACTTGTGAAAGAATGGAACATAAGGTTTATAGTGTGAACACGGACAATATTGATCCCGACAAAAATGTTGCTGGATTTAATAAAATGCTTGCATTAGCCCATGAATTAGAGGATTTTTGTATTTCTCACGGCGAAGGCGGCATTGAATATTTTAGAGAAAACTATTCTGATATATACCAGACAATACAAGCGGATTTAGATTCTTACCTTAAAAATGAGTATCAGGAAGCAAAAGAATGTTTTGAGGAAGAAAAGGCGCGCAAAAAGGCTATAAATTGTTTGTCTGGAAAAATATTGAAAGAAATCCAGGATTCAGGCGGATCCATGCCAAGAAAAGATATAAGGAAAGTTTATTCTGAACCAGACCGAAAATTATATGATACTGCTATAAAATCATTGATTGAATCCGGGAAAATAAAACAGGTACAAGGGAAACAGTACATAGAATTTACAATTAAATAAAAAGAAGGCCGCGTCTGCAAACGTGACCTTCTTTAATACCAGACTAACCGAAATTTAACGGCCCATGCTGGAAATACGCATATATATTATAGCATGTGAAGCCGCTCAAATCAATAGGGCTTCTTTTTTATACCCTTTTTTCGGCGTTTGGGGAAAGGGAAGGTATAGTTTGAGAAATAGAAAAAATAAATCTGTTCGGCTATGGACGAAAGAAAAGGCGGCGTTATATGTTCGTGTGTCTACCCGCTATCAGATAGATAAAGACAGTTTGCCTTTTCAGCGTAAAAAATTAAAAGAATACTGTAAACTTATGGGAATTGATAATTTCCAGATTTTTGAGGACGACGGCTATTCAGCCAAAAACACCGATCGCCCACACTTTCAAGACATGATGAACCGCGTCCGAATGGGCGAATTTTCACATATTATTGTCTGGAAAGTTGACCGCATTTCCAGGAATCTTCTTGACTTTGCGGCAATGTATGAGGAATTAAAGGATCACCGTGTTACTTTTATATCTATGAACGAACAATTTGACACATCAACGGCCATAGGGGAAGCCATGCTTAAAATTATCCTGATTTTTGCGGAATTAGAAAGAAACATGACTTCGGAACGTGTAACCGGAATCATGCTTGACCGTGCGGAAAATGGACTGTGGAACGGCGCCCGTATGCCAGTTGGCTTCCGTTGGAATGATGAATCAAAATACCCGGAACCGGATCCGGATGAAGTAAAGGTTGTCCAGTTTATTTTTGATGAATACGAACGGACGCGATCGGCATTGAAAGTCACGCGCTGCCTGAATAATAACAACGTAAAAACGAAGCGCGGCGGCTCCTGGTCATCAAAATTAGTCCATGATATAATCCGGAACCCGTTTTATATAGGCACATACCGGTATAATATGCGGGAATCTGGCCGCGGCCCCCTGAAGCCGGAAAGCGAATGGATTATAAAAGAGAATAACCACCCGGCGATCATCAGTAAAGAACAATTTGACCGCTGTAATAAGATTATGGACGAAAACGCAGAAAGTCGCGACGTTTCCAACATCCGGAAAACATATCATGTTCATGTATTTTCAGGAAAACTTGTGTGTGCTTTGTGTGGTTCCGGAATGATTGCTTCAAAAGATCGTGTCAGGGGAAACGGATTCCGGCCGTCATATTATAATTGTGCTAAAAGGGCGCGTATGCTTACATGTGAAAATAAAAAAGTTATCAGCGATCTTTATATAGGGCCGTTTGTGTTTAATTATGTGGCAAACCTGGCCCGTGTTCAGAAAGATTTCAAAAAGCAAAAAATTGATTCCCTGGAAAAACTGGAATCTGCCCTTTTAAAAGGCGAAGAATTCCAAGACGCCAGCTTGACGAAGGAAAGCCTTCAGAAAACATTTATATCATTATCACACAACATAGGCAAGGGCGCGTATATGCCAGATTTAGACACCCAGGAAAGCGGGGATGATTTTTCTATCATGGAACGTCGTTCAATCCTAGAAAAAGAACGGGAAAAGTGTGAAAACGCTATTTTCAGATTGACAGAACTATACCTTTACGATCCAGAAGCCATAACAAAAGAAGAATTCTCCAAAAAGAAAAAGGAATTAAATAAAAAGGCGCATGACATAAGGGAACGCCTGGTGGAAATGGAAAGTGCTGGTGAAGGCTCCAAGCTGGCGGATCTGTCTTTCATCAAAAAAGCGTCGGCTTTTCTCGTGGCCCAGCGGATTGTTTCAAAAAAGCGTATTGACTATGTTCAAATGTGTCTTGATCTAGATAATGAGATTTTAAAGGATTTTATAGATCAGATTGTGGATCAGATCGTCGCCCTGGATGGCCGCGTTCAGAAAATCCGTTTTGTGAATGGTCTTGAACATGAATTTACATATCCAGCCCCCGCGGAATTGCCGAAGTGCCGCGTGTGCGGCTGCACCGTTGGAAAAACTGTCAGTTGCCGGACGTGGACAATCACATATAAAGGCAAAAAATACCGCCGTGTGCAAGTTGGGGATCCTGGTGATCCATATGAGGGGAAGAAAGTTTCAAAATGTGCGTCATGTGGCGTCAACTTCGGCCGGTTCCATCATGCAGACTGTGAAAAGGAAATCTGCCCGATATGCGGCGATCAGCTTATAACATGTGAACACGGGCCGAATAAAAAAAATGAAGGGGATAAATAAGCCCCTTCTTTTTATTCTGGTTAAAGTCAAATATTCAGTTTTTCCATTTTCCAAGGCCGAAAATCGACCGTTTTATTTAACTTTCATTTTCCGGAAAAGCCTTGTATTTATCGGAACTTTTCAAATTCTTTTTTACTCACCGCACCGGACAGCCGAACGTTTGCGTAAACGCGGTTGGGCGACGTCCGTTTCTTAGCTCAAATTCCTGAACCCATTCCCGACACTTCGCCATATAGTAGTATTGCCGGGCTGGTTCCTCTGTTGGTGGCTGCGAGTTTACATCTATTTTGTCTAAATCAATTTCGTTATACATATCTCTTGACTTTTCCCCTTCTATCATATAAATATTTAAAAAGAAGCGGGTTTAATACCATACAGCTTTATGGCTCAAGGGTGGGTACTTGCTTCTTTTTGTATTTCTTAATTCCAGTTTATAGCTTCATGTGATATTGTCCCGTTGACTGCCCGTCTTATCGTCCAGCTCTTAAAGCTTCCAATTCTTCTGATCTAGGAATCACTTCTGATTCAAATTTTATAACCACTCTATACAAAGCATCCATATCTTTTTTCGGAACCAATTCTGCCAAATCCTTTAACATTTCTTTACTCATATTTAATCGCCTGTTCCTATAATCTTTTATATACCTGTCCTCTTGGAATACGATTGTCAATATAAGTATATCATCTTTTATTGTTATCCGCTTCCTGTCTTAGAATCACAAAACATACTCTAATTGGCAGTCTCCTGAATCAGTCGCTGCGATCTCCTCATTATATTCCTTCGCCTCTACACATCCTAATGTATGGTAAAAAGCCTGTGTCTCCTGAGAAGGATGTGCGGAAATATAGAGTTTTTTTGCCCCCAGCTTGCGCGCCGCACTGCAAACGCACTGAAACAGCCCGCGGCCCAGCCCTTTCCCCCGGCTTTCCCAGGACACGTGGATACAGGATAACTGAACATACTGGCTGTTTATGCCAAAACGCCTGCTCTCCACAGAAGCAAATCCTATCAAACGGCTGCCCTCAAACACCCCAAATACAAACCCCCCCGTCGCCACCGTATTTTTCAGGCATTTCACCAGAAATTCATACTGCGCATCATTCCAATCCTCTGTATAGGATACATTTTTTAATTCCCAGCCCTTCGGTCCCTTATGCCAGCATTTCTTTACCTCCTGATACCGCAAAAATCCCCGAAACAGACTCCTCACAATCTCTGCCTCAGAAAATATGTGATACGACTTCTCCATCTTACGGTCTCACCTGCCCATTCCCATATATAATATATTTAGTACTGGTCAGTTCCTTCAATCCCATAGGCCCTCTGGCATGGAGCTTTTGGGTGCTGATTCCGATTTCTCCTCCGAAACCAAACTCAAATCCATCGGTAAAACGCGTGGAGGCATTTACATAGACTGCAGCCGCGTCAATCTGATCCAGAAATTTCCGGGAATTCTCATAATCTCTGGTGATGATAGCTTCTGAGTGCCCGGTATTATAGTGATTGATATGCGCTATGGCTTCCTCGATATTTTTCACGGTCTTAATGGATAAAATATAATCCAGATATTCGGTCCCCCAGTCTTCCTCACATGCCGGCATAATCTCAGGGCACACCCTGCGGCTTGCCTCATCCCCCCGAAGCTCGACATTTTTCTCTTTCATTTTCCGTACCAGAAGCGGGAGCAGCGCATCCTTTACCTTCTCGTGAATTACCAGAGATTCACAGGCGTTGCACACCCCGATCCGCTGTGTCTTGGCATTGAAAATGATATCGGCCGCCATGGCAAGGTCTGCCGTTTCATCCACATACACATGGCAATTTCCCGTACCCGTCTCAATGACCGGAACAGTAGCATGTTCCACCACAGTGCGGATCAGGCCCGCCCCCCCTCTGGGAATCAAAACATCTATATAGCGGTTCAAACGCATAAACTCTTCCGCCGTCTCATGGCTGGTATCTGTAATAAGCAAAATGGCGTCTGCTGGAAGCTGACAGGAGATCAACGCCTTCTGCAGGATTCCGGCAATGGCCTGATTGGAATTTATGGCGTCTTTCCCACCCCGGAGAACCACTGCATTTCCAGCCTTAAAGCAAAGTCCAAACGCATCTGCCGTCACATTGGGGCGGGATTCATAGATAATGCCGATGACCCCTAAAGGCACACGCTTTTGTCCAATCAGCAGCCCATTCGGCCGCTGTTTCATAGACAGCACTTCGCCCACCGGATCTTCCAGTTCTGCAATCTGGCGCAGTCCCTCCGCCATCTGCGCAATCCGTTTTTCGGTCAGCAGCAGGCGGTCTTTCAGGGCCTCCGGCATCTGATTTGTCTTTGCCAATTCTATATCCTTCTCATTTGCCTCTAAAAGTATTTTTTTATTTTCCAACAGATAATCTGCGGAAGTCGTCAGTACCTTATTCTTCTGGAGCGTGGGCAGGACGCGCAGCGCCACTTCTGCCGCTCTTGCTCTCCTTCCAATTTCTTCCAACGTAAGATTTGTCATAATTTTCCTCCGTTCCCTATCGTTCCAGCCTGAATCGCTGCTGTGTTCTTTTCTTCCTATCAGTATAACAATTCTTTCACAATTTGTCATCCTTAATTAAAATTATCTTTTTCCAGTTCTTAACACGCATTTGATAAATCGGTCGACATACCGCTTTGGGCGTAATAAAATCTTGCTTAAGAAATATTACTTATTTTGAAACTTTTCCTTTATGCACTGCGTCTAACCTATAACTACAGAAAGGAGCCATAAAATGCGATGAATTTACCAACTACACAAGAGCTGGTGGAACAGGAACTGCTATCTAATTATGCTTCTATGTACCGGCTGGCTTACACCTATGTCAAAAACGAATCCGACGCCATGGATATTGTTCAGGAAAGCGCCTATCTGGCCATCAAACATGCGGCCACTGTCAAACATGTGGATTATATCCGCACCTGGATCTTTCGAATCGTCATCAATACCGCGCTCTCTGCACTGCGCCGCAATTCCTTTGAAGTAGCCGCAGAAAAAATCGCGGAACAGGGACAGAATGACCAGTATACAGACTTTGACATGATGGAAGCACTAAATGTCTTAAACGACAAAGAACGCACCGTCATCATCCTGCGCTATTTTGAGGACTGCCGTCTGCAAGATATCGCTGACGCCATGAAAGAAAACCTTAACACCGTCAAAAGTATCTTGTACCGGAGTTTAAAAAAACTGCGCATCGAATTAACGGAAGGAGAGATATGCCATGAAACATAATTTAACAGAAATGAAACATGATTATCAGAATATACCCATCCCACCGGAACTGAAAACACGAGTGAAGCAATCCGTTGCTCAGGCAAAAAAAGACAGCGCATGCGCCGCAGATGCTTTTCCCCAAAACAGACATAAAGCTACCCACATATCCAAAATCCGCCGTTTTGCTTTTTGCGGCATAGGAAGTGCTGCCGCTGCGGTCCTTACCATTGCTGTTCTGGCAAATTCCAGTGCCAATATTGCACATGCCATGGAAGAAATTCCTGTACTTGGCACGATTGCCAGGGTCGTTACCTTCCGCGAATACCAACACAAAGAAAATCAAATGCAGGCAGATATAAAAATTCCGGAAGTTCAGGTAGAAAATAAAGAGGGAAAGGTTCTAGCGGACGCCACCGAAGATATGAATGATGCCATCCAAAAATACACAAAACAAATCATTGCCGCTTATGAAGCCGATGTAAAAGCCGCCGGCGGGGAGGGCATGCAGGATTTAACGCTTGACTATGACATTGTCACTGACAACGACAAGTTATTTTCCCTGTGTTTCCAGCAAAACATAGTGATGGCCAGCTCCAGCTTGAGCCAGAAAATTTATCATATAGACAAAACCAGCGGAAAAATGATTACTCTGCAGGATCTGTTTTTAGATAAAACGGACTATCAAACTGCCATCTCTGAAAATATCAAAACTCAGATGAAACAGCAGATGGCAGAAGACGAAACGAAAGTATACTGGCTGGACAGCGATGTGCCAGAATGGGACTTTCAACATATTTCCGAAGACGTCAATTTTTATATCAATGAATCCGGCAGATTGACAATCGTATTTGACGAATGCCAGGTAGCTCCTGGCTACATGGGAATAGTTACTTTTGAGATTCCTACCGACGTCGTACAGGATATTGTAAAAGATGGTTATCTGAAATAATATATAAAATCATCAAGGATTTTGATGTTATGAATTGGACGCCTTAAATAATTTCTGCTCTGTGACCACTCCATCCATCAAGACATCATTCCGGTCACAGGGCACCTGGGGAATCAACTGCATTTCGTAACAAACCCCCAGCTTACAGCACTCAGGACATCTGGCAAAATATCGGTCATAGTACCCTTTTCCATACCCCATACGACCTCCTGCACCGTCAAAAACCAGCCCTGGTACGAAAACCAGCCCTTGTTCAGCGCTTATCTTCTCTCTTCCAACAGGTTCCATAACGCCAAACGTCCCTGGAACAAATTCCGTCAGGCTATTCACCTGATAAAAGTCCATATGATCACCGTCCACTCTGGGAAATGCCGTTTGTTTCCCCTGAGCCAGGGTAGCGGCAGCCAACGGAAGAAGATTTACTTCATTTCCCAACGGATAATAGAAACAAATTTTTTCCGCTTTTTGAAAGCACGGCTGCCGCTGTAAAATTTCACAGATTTTTTCAGACCAAAGACTGACCTCTGATTCTGAAAGCGCAGCTCTCTTTTTCCCGAACGAGAAACGTATCTGATTCTTATCCTCCATCATTTTGCCTCCTCCTGCATATCCTTTCGGCGCCACCTAAAATTACGTTACAAAATTATAAGACATAAACCTTAACCATCTTCCGGCCTTTTGTTCCTTTTAGATCTCAATTTCAATATTTTTTTTATTTTTTACAAACACCTTATTTTCTTGTATACTTATTTTTGTAGAAACATAAAATAAGTATGTACTATTACGCTCGGTATTTATTTATAAATGCTTCAGCCCAAAGGTACAAAATAATTGATTTTTAAAGGGTTTTCTGTATGGTGTCTTTATACAGGCGCTTTCGTCAGAAAATTCTTTTATTTTCCCCATTTTAAATAATCATAAACACGAATCAATCTACGTATATCCAAACGTTCATTATTAGTAACATTTCTTTTTTATATATTCAACCAATTCTGTCTTGAATGGAGATAATCCCTTATGGATTTCTTCTATTTGATATCTATCGATTCTACGTAGTTGTGCGTCTGCAAACCATAATAACTGTCAAATCAACCATAAGTAAATACATCCGTCTTTACAAATTATGCTTTTCTCCCAGATTTTCAATCGTTCCGTCTGGATTAACCATATCAATACTGTCAAGCTGTGCGCGCAGATTTTTTCGTATATTTGCAATATACTCTTTGCGCAGCAAAGCCTGCTCCTTCCTCTCAGCCTCCGTCAATCCTTCCGCTTTTGATCTTCTTGCCAGTTCATTAATTCTGTCAATCTTACTCTGCTCCATTATTTCCTCCTCATGCTATTTTACATTTTGGCTCCGTCACAAAGCATCAGGGCTCCTCCCAATTTTTCTCTTGGACTGTTCTCAGTGGCATCAGGGCTCCTCCCAACTTCGTTGGGTCCCTCCTCATGCCAAATCGTTGGGTCCCTCCTCATGCTAAAGTCTTCTCTATAAAGTCTGCCAGATAAAAATCCTCGTCATAATGCTGCCGAAACAAAGTTCCCACAAATTCTCCCTGGAAAATTTCATGCAAAATTCCTACATCTTCCCCATTGGCAATCACCATATCTGCTCCCGACAGTGTTGCAATCCGTGCCGCTGTCAGCTTTGTTTCCATTCCTCCCGTTCCCACATCGCTCCCGGTACTGTCCTTGGCCATAGAAAGTACCGCTTCGTCCAGCTCGTCCACTACCTCAATCAATTCCGCATTTGGATTGTCATGAGGGTCATCTGTAAACAGCCCGTCAATATCTGAAAGCAGAATCAGCAAATCCGCCCCTGTCAGCGCCGCCACAATGGCTGACAGGCTGTCATTGTCACCAAACCGCATTTCATAAGTAGACACCGTATCATTTTCATTTACAATCGGTATCGCCCCCAGCCGGAATAACTCTTCAAACGTATTCTGTGCATTTTTCCGGGAAACATTATCGAGCATGGTTCCCTTTGTCATCAATACCTGACCCACCACCTGGTGATATTCTGCAAACATTTTCTGGTACGTCATCATCAGTCTCGCCTGCCCCACGGCGGCGCATGCCTGCTTGGTGGAAATATTTTGCGGCCGCTCCTGAAATCCCATCACCTGACGTCCCACTGCAATAGCGCCGGAACTTACCAGACACACATCTATCCCCTGATTACGGATATCACAGAGCTCCCGCACCAACTTCTCCAATTTGGTAAAATTCAGCTTCCCGGTAGCTTCATGATTTAGAGAGGATGAGCCAATCTTTACCACTACTCTCTTTTTATTTTTAAAATATTCCTTTGTCTCCATGTTTCTGTAACTTCCTCCATATATTGCCCTGCTCTTATTCATTACTGCTCTATTGTCCCATCCGGACACAAATGAAAGCAGCACCATTATATCAAAAAACACCGTGAAAAGTCAAAATTACCCTTATTTTGAATCTCTATTCTGTCATCTTCATATTCGGATAGATCTGTTCTATTCTCTCATCCGGAAAATGTTCATCAAGCTTATGTGCCGCTTCATTTTGTGCAGGAATCCCCATAGCCCGTTCACTGTATCGTCCCAGGGCAAGTCCGGAAATAAGCACATTCCAGAACATAAATATAAGAATGAGACAGCTCATGCATTTTCCTGCCTTTTTCGGCACTTTCTCAATCCACTTAGACGCTCTGGGATAGCAGATTTTCATCCATACCAGTGCTGCAATCCCCCAGAAAAAACAATACAATAGATTGATGCGCCCGCCAAGATTAAAAGGAATACCACTGTAATCCCAAAATATCGTGCCGAACGCCAGCTCCGTAAAAACACTGCATATGTATTCATAAGCTCCTCCCAACAGCGTTCCTGCCAGAAAAATATAGCGATCCTCACGATCCCGGTAGCGGTACAATAAGATGGTCGCCCCTGCTACTCCAAGCCCCCATACCAGACTGAAAGGACCATAAACGACACTGCTGCGGCTCATCCACCGTCCCATGGTAATCCGGCAGAACACCGTCTCCGTCAAATCTCCCAGAAAAGCCCCCAAAAAGAAAATCCATAACACTTTATGGAAACTGCAGCCATATGCAAATATGGTTTTCTGACGAATCATTTCTTGCCGTTCCTGCTCTGTGGGTTCTTCCTTCTTTAATTTGGGAAAAGCACGATACATTCGGCGTTGTACCACTTTTATAATAAATCCCTGCAGAGATTTGGACGCCTGATGAAATCCCTCCGCAATTTCCTGAAACGCCGGACTTTGATTTTTCATTTTCATCACCGCCGCTGTGGTGGTCACCGTATCTGCCGCAAAAATCAACAGCAGACAAATCAACAGCGCCATTCCAGGAAGCCCCGGCAATTCACGTATAATCGCAAGAAACAACGGATTTAAAAATTTCATCACAACAATTCCAAGCAATCCCCATACCAGAGACGCAGACCAGCAAATATAACCTCCTGCCTGGAATTTTTTCCCTGAATAGTCCCAGAGACGCAGATGGAACATTTTCTCCAGCATCAGACCTGTCAAAAGCTCTGTCACCGTTCCCACAATCAGGCATCCCAAAAACAGATAGAACCATTCCCCTCTCAGAGTGTCCATAAAGACCAGCATAAACACCATGGAAAACCCATAAACCGGGCATAAAATACCATTTAAAAATCCACGGTTTACAAATGTTTTTTGCGCTGCCGCAGCATACACCACTTCCAGACACCAGCCCAGAAAACTGTAAATAAAAAAGAGCCATATCAGCTCATACGCAGTATATATCATGTTTTATCTCCTAAAAAACCGTTTCTTCCCTGCCGTCAGCACAACAAAAGACCACAAAGAAGAAACGGTTATAATTGCTGTAAAAAATCCTAAACAGTGATAATCTTTTTCGGACACTTTTCTGCACAGGTTCCGCATCCCGTACACTTTTCATAATCAATATGAGCAATGTTATCAGTAACGGTAACTGCATGTTCGGGACAGTTTTTCTCACAGAGATGACATCCGATACAACCCACAGAACATGCCGCCATTACGTCTTTTCCCTTATCCTTAGAGTTGCACTGTACTTTCTGTACCGCGTCATAAGGCACCAGCTCAATCAAATTCTTCGGGCATGCCGCCACACATTTTCCGCACGCTTTACATGCGTCCTTATCTACCACCGCAATGCCATTGACAATATGTACTGCATCAAAAGGACATGCTTTGACACAGCTTCCATATCCCAGGCATCCATAATTACATGCCTTAGCCCCTCCATTGGGAATAAACGCCATTGCCGCACAGTCTTCCACGCCAGTATATTCATAATCCTGCTTTGCCTTCTCACAGTCTCCGGCACATTTCACAAAAGCAACCTTTTTCACGCCTTGCTCTGCTGAAACCCCCATAATCTTACCAATTTCAGCCGCAATAGGCGCACCGCCTACCGGACATTGATTGACAGGGGCTTCCCCTTTTACAATTGCCGCTGCCAGACCGGAACAGCCTGCATAACCGCAGCCGCCGCAGTTATTTCCAGGAAGAACGCCTGTGATAGCTTCTTCTCTTTCATCTACTTCCACCTTAAACTTCTCTCCGAAAATTCCCAGGAAAAAGCCAAGGAAAATACCCGTTCCGCCCACTACCAGGGCGGCAATGATAATTGCTGTTATATTCATGATTCTTTCCTCCTTAATTTTTAACAGTTCAGACAATGGCTGAACTGTTAAACTAGATCATGCCTGAGAAGCCCATAAAGGCGATTGACATTAAGCTGGCAGTAATCAGCACAATGGCAGTTCCCTGAAAACGCCTGGGAACGTCATTATATTCGATTTTTTCACGGATACCCGCCATAATTACAATAGCGATAAAGAATCCAACAGAAGTGGCAAGACCATTTACCACACCCTCTAAAAGACCATATCCCTTGCTGACATTATTCAGAGCAACACCTAATACGGCACAGTTGGTAGTAATCAGTGGAAGGAATACTCCCAGCGACTCATACAATGGAGGCATATTTTTCTTTAAAAACATTTCCACAAACTGAACCAATGAGGCAATGACCAGAATAAATACAATCGTCTGTAAATATTCCACATGGCAAGGCACCAGGATAAATTTATAGATCAGACCTGTCACAAAGGAAGCAAGCGTTATTACAAAAATAACTGCGCCACCCATTCCTGCCGCGGTCTCTGTTTTCTTGGAAACCCCCAGAAATGGACAGATTCCCAGGAACTGGCTCAATACTACGTTGTTTACAATGGCAGAGCCGATTGCAATGATCAATAATTCTTTCATCTATTCTGCCTCCTATTCTTCTGCCTTTTTTGCAGATTCTGGTAATTTTCCAGTGCACATTGCAGACTGTGAACAGCTTGCGCAGTCTCCGGTAAGACATCCGGAAGGCGCTGCCAGCGGTTTGCCTTTCTTTTCCATCTTATCCCGGATAACATTCATTCCTGCAACAAGAAAGGCAAGGACCAGAAATGCTCCCGGAGCCATGATAAACACCGTAATGCCAAGTGATGCTCCCAGAATCTGACGAATCAAACCGATACAGGTCAAACCTACCGTAAATCCAAGTCCCATGCCAAGTCCGTCGAAAATGGATGGCGCAATCGGATTCTTAGAGGCATAACTTTCTGCTCTTCCTAAAATAATACAGTTTACAACGATCAGGGGAATATATACACCCAATGATGCTGATAAAGACGGTGTATATGCCTGCATGACAAACTGAACAATCGTAACAAGAGACGCTACTACCACAATATACGCCGGCATACGCACGCCGTTAGGAATCACCTTACGGAACATAGAAATCAGCAAATTAGACATAACAAGAACCACTGTGGTGGAAAGTCCCATGCCGACGCCATTGACAGCAGAAGATGTAACCGCCAATGTAGGACACATTCCCAGCATTAACACAAACGTAGGATTTTCTTTGATAATTCCATTATATAAACGTTCAACATATTTATTCATACTTAGTTACCTCCCTGCAAAGCACTTCTGAAATATTCCAGACATGCGTTGACACCATTGGTGACTGCCCTGGAAGAAATGGTCGCTCCAGTAACCGCCTGAATTTCATTGTCTGCCGCCGGCTCTGTCTTTACCACCGTATAGGTCTCTTCTGCCTTGCCTTCAAACTGAGAATAAAACGGCTCTTCCTGAACCAGCACGCCCAGACCCGGCGTCTCGCTGATCGCAGTAATGGAATATCCATTTAAGGTTCCGTCGCTCATAATTCCAACAGAGAACGAAATATCCGCCTGGCTTCCCTCATGGGAAGTAACATTTATCACATATCCCAGCACATTTCCAGAATCATCCAGTGCTTTATTTACTGCCGTTATCTCGTCTTTTGAATAATTCGCAGCCAGAACTTCCGCCGCCTTCGCTGCATCAAACTCTGTATCTTCTTCAAAAGAAGCGGCGTCTGCGAATACAACTTTATATGCCTCATCCAGGGCTGCTTTTTCCGCCGCAGCAATCGGCTCTTTTGTAATCTCATAGACGGCGCCCAGCAGAAATCCCAATACCAGGGTAAAGGCGGTTAAAATCAAGGCGTCATGTACAATTTTCTTATTCATGCTTTACCTCCTTTTTCTGTCCAAATGCTCGTGGAATGGTGAACTTCTCAATAATCGGCACCAGAAGGTTGCTTAAAATAATTGCAAAAGAGACGCCTTCTGCATTCGCGCCAAAAATACGGAATAATCCGGTAAGGACGCCAAGAAGAATACCAAACACGATTTTACCCATAGGAGTAATTGGAGATGTCACATAATCGGTTGCCATGAAAAAAGCTCCCAGCATCAGTCCGCCGCCGCACAGATGGGCAGTCAGATAATTTGCATCAAACCCATGTCCGCCAAAAAGCAGAATAAACACTGCAAAAGATAGAATGTAGCTTGCCGGGATCTTAAGGTCAATCACACCCAGCATAATCAATATCACTGCTCCCACTAAAATTGCAATTACACTGGTCTCGCCGATAGTTCCGGCTGTGGTTCCCAGAAGCATCTTCATGGTATCCACACTCTCATTATTTTTCAAAAGAGCCAGCGGAGTAGCTCCGGTCACACCGTCGTACGTATAACTTGTCATAGTTCCTGCAAATGAAACCAGAAGAAAACATCTGGCTCCCAGCGCCGGGTTCATAAAATTCTGTCCCAGTCCGCCAAACATCATCTTTACAATGACAATGGCAAACACACTGCCCAGCACCGCCTGCCAGACAGGCAGGGTATGAGGCAGATTCAAAGCAAGTAAAAGCCCTGTTACCACGGCACTGAAATCATTTATCGTACTTTTTTTATGTATCAGCTTCTCAAAAATCCATTCGGAAGCCACGCAGGTTGCAATACAGATCAAAATCAGCACCAACGCCCGTATTCCAAAATTAATCACTCCAAAAACTGCTGCCGGCAATAAGGCAATGATTACATAAAGCATAATTCTGGAGGATGTATCTTTGGCCCGGATATGTGATGATGATGACACATTATATAAATCACTCACAATAAGACACCTCTTTCTCTTTTATTGACTTTAACGCTCTGTTATTATCAGAGCCACACAAATGCTGTGCTGCCCGCACATTCGCTCTGAATCTCGCTGCATGCGGCATAAATTTCTATAAAACCTCTTTCACAAAAAGGAAATAAACGCCCTTTATAAAAACTATTTTTTTCTTCTCTCTGCAAGAATCTGCTTCTTCATCGTTCGAATAGACTGTGCCAGCGGTATTTTTGCCGGACAGATATAGCTGCAGCTTCCACATTCAATACACTCCATACCGTTCCACTTCTCAAAACCTGCCATATCCCCGTGACCTGCCATTTTGGCAAGACGTGTGGGAATGATCTGTTCCGGACATGCGGTTACACAGCGTCCGCAGTTAATGCAGGCTGTCGTCTCACTTGCCGCCACATCATCTTTGACAAGGCACAGCAGAGAAGAAGACGTCTTTGTCGTTGGAATATCCAGTCCGAACATGGAAAATCCCATCATAGGGCCGCCGGAAATTATTTTCTCAGGCTGAGTCTTAAATCCTCCCGCTGCCTCTAACACCTCTGCATAACTCATACCCAGACAGATATCAAAGTTACCCGGCTCAGCCACAGCGTCTCCAGTTACCGTGAAAATACGGTTCATCACCGGCATTCCCAGTTTAACCGCCTTGTATATGGAAATCAAAGTCTCCACATTATCTACGATGCAGCCTGCATCTGCCGGAAGCATCGTGGAGTTAATCTCCCTCTTGGTAGTCGCATAGATCAACTGGCGCTCACCGCCCTGAGGATACTTCGTCTTCAGCGGACAGACCTCCATCCGTGGTTCATTCTGAGTCAATTCCTGCATTTTTGCAATACAGTCCGGTTTATTATCCTCAATACCAAATAGTCCCTTAGCGTTATCAAACAACTGCAAAACAATACGCATGCCTTCAATTAATTCCTGAGGATTTTCCAGCATACGGCGGTAATCTGCTGTCAGATACGGCTCACACTCCGCACAGTTCGCAATAATATATTCAATTTTCGCCGGCTCCTTGGGTGACAATTTTACATGAGTCGGAAATCCTGCTCCCCCCATTCCCACAACACCCGCTTCTTTCACCTTTGCAATAATTTCTTCTTTGGAAAGCGCTGTTATGTCCTGGACAGGAGAAAAATCTGCCTCCTTCATCTCTCCGTCATTCTCAATGATGATAGAGTTCACCATATCTCCTACTGCACCTCTGCGCGGCTGAATCGCCTTTACCGTACCTGATACGGAAGCATAAATCGGCGCAGATACAAAACCGCCTGCTTCTGCAATCTTCTGTCCACGCAGCACAGTATCGCCTACTGCCACTATCGGGCTTGCCGGCGCTCCGATATGCTGTGAAACAGGAAATACCAGTTCACCTTTGGGTAATAGTTCACGTATCGGCTTGTCTTTGGAAAATTCTTTTCCATCGTGCGGGTGAACACCGCCCTTAAATGTCATGAAACCCATTTTTCGTGCCCCACTTTCTTATAGATTAGTATTACAATTTATCCCTTGTCTTAGCATTGTAGAAACAGGACAAATCATTTTTCTAATTATATCACATTTTATTTCCACTAGTACATACTTTTTGCATTTTTTCGACATATTTCTTATAAATAGCCAAAAATCTATTCGTTCTTTTTCACCTGAAACCGACAGTGTTATTACCATACAGCACAGCCAGGAAGAAACGTTTCCGCATTCCCTTCCTGGCTGACTTCTGCCGCTATATTTACTTCACAACTTTAACTCCGGGTTTCTGGCCTTTCTTTTTAAACTTAACAGTATACTTTTTCTGCAATTTTTTCGGAACTTTTATTTTACACTTTCCATTTACACCTTTTAGAGCATTCCTGCCGACTTTTTTGAGCGTCTTGGTCTTAATCGTAATTTTCTGCAATTTTCTGCATCCTTCAAACGCAGAGACACCAATATTCTCTATGTTCTTCCCAACTGTAACCGTTGTCAGCCTTTTATTACCCTTTAAAGCTCTTGCCGAAATAGCCTTCACCTTATATGTAATACCCTGTCGTTTGACCGTTGCCGGTATTACTACTTTTTTATAATTCCTGGATGCTGGCTTAAGATACGTCACCGTACCGCCTTTTACAGCAGACTTAGTAACCTTATACCATCCCTTGTCAGAACGGAATTTACTCCCAACTGCCAGAGGGGGCTTCCCCGAACCGCTATTTGTGCCGTCACCCGGATTCTGGCTCATTCCTCCTCCTGGATTCTCATTTGTTCCATCTCCGGGATTCTGGTTCGTTCCACCTCCCGGATTCTCATTCGTTCCATCTCCTGGGTTCGGGTTCGTTCCATCTCCTGGGTTCGGGTTTGTTCCATCTCCTGGATTTTGGTTCGTTCCGTCTCCTGGGTTCGGGTTCGTTCCATCGTCCGGTTTCTGTTCCGGCTTCTCCTGCAGTTGTAAAATTGCTTTTTGCAGATTTTCCAGCGCCGTTTTTATTTCCTGCGGCGTGGCATTCGGGTTCTCCAAAATTTTTTTCGCTTCTGCCGCCTCCTGTTCCACACGTTCATAGGAATCCGCTGTATAGTTATCCTTCTCTTTCAGTCCGACTTCCGCAATCAGATCTTTTAAATTCTGAATCAGTTCTGGATCCGGTTTTTCTGGTTCTGGCTCAAGCCCCCAAACACCGTCAGAGACGCTTCTTGGAGCGGCCTTAACAAGCAGATTGGGGGGCAGCTTGCTATAGTTCAATACTTCAAAATCTGCGGCATTGTCATCCGTGTCGACAAAACAAATTCTGCGGACAGCCTTATTTTTCGAAATAATTTCATCGCCTGCCGGATTCAAAAGCGCCGCGCCTTCTACTGCTTCTTCATTTACCGAGATACCGTCTATCTGCGTTTCTCCCTGCATCAGGCGCACACTATAGCGCTTATTGGAAATTGTCAAATCCCAATTACAATCCGGATTGGAAAGTGTCACAGCACTTCCGCCGTTTTCTTCCGGGGCACATTGGATTAAATAAGAGGACGACGCCGGGATGCTGCCGGAAAGCATAAGCTTCCCGCTCTTTTCGCTTGACAGGTATGTTATGTAATATCCCTCCAAATCAATCTTACGCGGCGTCGGATTATACAATTCTATAAAACTATGTGAGACTGGCGTGCCGCCCTTTCCGCCCCCGCCATATACCTGAAGGATAATAAGATGTTCTTTTTGCACCGCGACTGCGGTTATGGCCTGCTCCATAACCGCCTCCAACTCTCCTGTCTCTGCACTGCTCGTAACCGTTACAGAAATTTTTTTCCCCAGGCAGGATTCATCCGCCACATAAAACTGCCCGTTTTCTCCTGTAAGAAGCGTTCCGTCCGCTTTCCACTGGTAGGAAAGCGTTCCCGTGCTATTTGTAGCGTCATCCGCATACAGAATTGCACCGCATATGGCGTTTCCTCGAATCGAAACTTTGCCGGAAAGTTCCGCCGGTCCCGGCTTGGGTTCCTCTCCTCCTGCTCCCCAGGAGCCGTCTTTAAGGCTTCTGGGACGGTTTGCTTCTACCACAGCAGGCGTTGCTCCCTGATAACTGATCACTTCAAAATCTTCCTGATTATTATCCGTATCTGCAAAATCTTTGCGGCGGATCGCCTTTTGCTTGCTAATCGTACCGTCTGGCAGCGCCGGCCCTTCAACCGCCGTTTCATTGACGGATACGCCGTCCACAATCTCTTCTCCATGGTACAATATAAGCTGGTAACGTTTATTATCAATACTCTGGCTCCACTCCTGATCAAACGCCTCCAAACGGAGCGTAATTAATTCCGGCGTCCCCTCGTCCTGTGCCTCGCAGCGGACCAGGTAAGAAGCGTGTGCCGGAATTGACCCAGTAAGCGCGAGTCTTACCTCCTGAACTGCCGCACCGTTTTTTCCTCCGGAAATATACCCTAATGAACAACCGTTTAAACTGATTTCATCATCCGTGGGATTATGCAGCTCAATAAAACTGTGCGATACTGGCGTACCGTTATTTGCACCCCCGCCGTACACCTGATTGATAATAATATGATCGTTTTTTAATTCTGTTTTGACAACCGCCTTAGTGGCATCGCTGACCAAACTCCCGGTTTCTATGGAACTGGTTACTTCCACAGTGATGCATTTTCCTTCCTCGGCTTCTGTCAGCAGATAGCTTTGCGCAGTTGCTCCGGCAATCGCCGTACCGTCCGCCTTCCACTGGTAAGAAAGAGCGCCCGTATGATTAGAACCGCTAACTTCTGCTTTTAATTCAGAACCTACCCTTGCGTGCCCGATAATCGTAACCTGGCCAGTAAGCGGCTCTGCCTGCGCGTCCTTTGTAAACGCCGCATAATTGGTAACGGCTCCTCCCGACAATAACGTACCGGCTGCATCCATCGCCCTTACCTGGACAATGTTTACGGCCTCTTTTGTTTTGTCCAGATATCTGTCCTCTGCTGTATAAACAGCTTTCCCGTCAGATACTTCCGCCGTGCCTGCTAAAATCCCATTGATATAAAACCCAACTTTTTTTGCCGTACTGTTCGTCACAACCGCCGTATAGGCAGTGGATTCTTTTCCGGTTGTATCCGCCGTCACGGAAATCTGGCCGGACGCACTGTATTTCCCCAAAGAGTTTAACAGTGTGTCCAGAGACGCAAACTGCCGGTCCATCCAGTTTAAACGGTTTTTTAAATATGTGCGCAGCCGTTCCGCTTCCGTTTCAAATGGAGAACGCCTCTGTAAAAATCCCGCATTATAATTCGCCTGCCCGGACTCTTTCAAATACGCAATGTCCTGGTCGATAATACCGCCCGTCTTTACGATATTCTCAAAATTCTGGCGGTTTTTCGTATAACACTCATACATCTTCTGTACAAAATAGGGATCGCCGATCAAGTAGCGATACCAGGACTCGCCCTGTCCTCCCTTGTTCGCTGTTAAAACCATCCAAACACTGTAATCCCCGGTTTCCCCTGCACTGACCAGACTGCCCGACGTCCAGTCCATATCCCACACCGGGCCAATCACCAGCTTGCTGTCTAAATCCTTGTACATATAGGTACTTTTTTTCATGGTTTCCGTATTCCAGTAAAATTCATTGAGAATCAGATAATTTACCAGGGAATCCAAATCAACCAAGTCCGTATAATGCTTTTTCTCCCCCGCGTATTCCGTGTAAAAATCCCCTGCATGGAAGCTGTTTTCTACCGCCTGGATATAATTTTTCGCAGAATTAAACAACGCCGTATTTGTATTGGCAAATTCCGGGCTTTTAAACATGATGGGCTGATTGTAGCTGGTTTTGAATTTTGATACCTCATCGTAATATTCGTCCAGCTCAAAGAGAAATCCTCCTGACACGTTGACGCTTCCGTCCGCATTTCTCGGAATATCTGTAAAATAGTCTGAAATTTTATAGGTCTTGTTCTGATAAGTCACGCTGCCGTCGGTGATCCACTGCATATGCTCATTTAAATAATCCTCAAGAGCGTCAACGTCAAGGGCGTTCCCCGTTAGATTCTCCTGTTGTCCAATGGCCTTGGCCACATCCCCTGCCAAATCCTCCCAATCATAGATATTGACGCGGCTTTTATCAATGCGGACATTGCCCACCAACTGGTAATTTCCAGCATAGACGCCGTTTAAAATCAACTCTACATGCGTCGATTTCAAATGCGGCGTAAGACCCATTTCTCCTGCCAGATCATAAGAAGTTGTATTGCGAATCAAAGATTCGTCCATATAATTTGCCAGAAGCGCCCAATGCTTGCTTACTCCAAAGCCCAGCAGATCCGTTTTCTTATCCAGCTTGATTTTATACGGCAGCTTATTAAAACCGGTATTCCAGGTACTGTTCCCGCGGCCGCGTATCGAAATCCCGCCGTCATACAACGACGTCGTTTTGCTGTTAAACGTATCATTGCCCTGTATGTGCATGGCGGCATCCTTATACTGTGTTTTACTGGTAATTCCATAACCGTCCGTGGTATCGATATACACAACCGGAAGCTTGCTGCAGTATATTCTCTTTTCGGCTACAAAAGCCCCGTCTAACGACGCAGTCACCGTAATCCAGTTGTTTAAATCTGACTCTGCAGGCGTGTAGGACGCTGTGTCGCTTACCGTTTCATCCGACACCTCCCAGGTATAGGAAAACGAAGCTCCCACAGGCGCTTGTTCTATCTGTGCCGTCATAGGGACGCCCGGTTTTGCGTATTCTTTATCAATAGAAAGGATCAGATTGGAACGCACCGTTACTTCTATGGTTTTTGTCCTCCCGGAAACAGAAGTAACCGCCGTCAGCTTCACACTGGTATCTGCAAGAGTCGCTGACACCGTGGCGGTTCCGCTTTCATTGTCAATAGAAATCACGTCCGTGTTCGCACTTGACCAGAATATTTCTTCCTCCCCTTCTTCTGACAAAAATGTAAGCGGAAGCATGAAATCTTTCGTCACAGAAGACGCTGAATCACCCTCTGCAAACTGCGGCGAGGGGATTGGCGCAACGACTTTCCCTTCGCCGATAATTGGCGTCAGCTTTCCATTATAAACCGCCCAGTAATCTGCACCCAATTCTTTTACGACTGCTTCGCTTGCAAGTTCTTCTTCTGAAACCGCAGTGGCGGCGCCAAAATCCTTACCTCTGCCTGTAATATAATAACAGTTCACTATATTCGTCTTATTCGCTGCAGAATCTATGGAATCACTGTAGCCATTAATTGCATAACCGACTGCGCCTTTAAATGTGACCCTCCCCACATTTACGCTGGAAGATAAAGCGCCGATAACTCCCTGCTGATGGATTCTTCCCAGGATTCCTCCGCAGCGCTCCCATCTGGTCGATACCGCAGAATCCACGCTCACAGACGCCGCATTATACAAATTCGTCATCTGCACTGCGGCGCTGTTTGTTCTCGTCTGACCGGCAATACCACCCACACCGATCAGATCCCCGTTACTGCTGCCTTTCACCTGAATATCTCCGCTCAGTACCGCAATATTATCAACTCTTGCGTATCCATTCACATCTCCCGTAAGCGCGCCAATGGTATCGCCTCTTCCAAGAGTGTGCGTAATAGACACATTTGTAAAATTAATGTTTTTTACTTCCGCATAATCTGCAGACGAATCACTCCCAATCATAGCAAACAGACCCGATACATTCTTGCTCTCTCCGCTGCTGCTCCCGTCATACTGAATTGTCAGCCCGTCAATCACATGTCCCGCACCGTCAAACGTTCCGGAAAATACGCGTGCCCCGCTCACCAGCGCATACTCTGGCCCACACGCCCCGCCGATCGGAGTCCAGCTTCCCGCACCGCTCAGATCAATATTGGCCGTCAGCACATAATCTCCATCCATCGGATATCCGGGATCCACTCCGATCTTTGCCAGGTCCGATGCGCTGGTAATGGAAATTACGTTCGTCGCCCCTTCCACTTCCAAAATCCCTCCCGGCGCCAACCCCATTCCGCTAAAACTGATTGCAAAAGAAAGCACCAAACTGACCGCCTTTGCCCAAAACCGTTTTCTTCGTTTTTGCTCCATAACTCCTCCGTTCTCCGCACAGTTTGCAGTTTTATTTTTATCTTTATTTTAACATGAGAACCAAAATTTGTATAGCACGAAAAGCATGTGCAGAGCGAATGTGGAAAATCTCACAACGAGATAGCACAATGTGTAACCATCGGCAAACCATGATATATCTGCGACTATATGATGCCAGGGATTTTTTCATGACCAAATGCATTAAAGGGAAACAAAATCTACCAGAATTGACAAGTTAAATTAGCAATGCTATTATGACACTATAAGGAAACCGGCGTACTGCCTGATTCATTTCCGGCAAAAAGCGCTATTTATAGCTGCTTTTCATCCAATGAAACCATTTATATTGTAATCAAAAACCGATAACCAATATGGAGGGCCCTATGAAAATCCTGAACAGACAGACAAATTTTCCACCCGGACTTTCTCTCGTTGAGGAATTGTTTCCAGATTCTTCTCTTTTTTTCGATATCGAAACCACAGGATTTTCCGCAGCAAATACACATGTCTACTTGATTGGCTGTGCTGCAAGAACGGAACATACGATACAATTAACGCAGTTTTTTGCAGAAACCCCGGCCGAAGAAGAGCAGATTCTTTCTGCTTTTCTAGCGCTTACTGCCCAATACAATCAGTTGATTTCTTTTAATGGGAGAACATTTGACGTGCCTTATCTCAAAGAACGCTGCGCCGTACACCATCTTGCTCACTCATTCGATACGTTAACCCATTTGGATATTTACCGCAAACTGTCTAAGTTCAAGCCCCTCTTAAATTTGCCGGGCCTAAAGCAAAAATCACTGGAAAAATTTATAAATGTAGAAAGAGAAGATACATATTCCGGCGGCGACTTGATTGAACTGTATCTGCAATATGTCAAAAATCCCTCGGAGCACGAATGCTCGCTGCTTCTGCTTCACAATTATGAAGATATATTGGGGATGATTAAGATTCTGCCCGTTCTCGCTTATCCGCAATTATTTGAGGGAGGATTTCATATAATTGCACACGAGGAAAATATTTATCAAACCTATGAACACCAACAGGCGAAAGAACTTATCCTTACGCTTTCTCTGAAATACCCTCTGCCAAAACGCATTTCTCTCAACAACGAAAATATTTACTTCACCGGCTCTGAATACCGGGCAAAGCTGAAAATTCCTGTATTTTACGGCGAACTAAAACACTTTTACCCCAATTACCGGGAATATTATTATCTCCCTCAGGAAGACTGTGCGATCCATAAAAGCGTCGCTTTTTATGTCGACAAGGAATATCGGGCAAAAGCGAAGGCCTCCACTTGCTACATTAGAAAAACAGGGGATTTTCTGCCCCAATTTCAGGAAAACATGACTCCCTGGTTTAAACAGGAATATCGGGACAAGATTACCTGGTTTGAAATGACGGAAGATTTTCTTGCATCTTCAGAACTGCAGAAGAACTATGCACTGCATATTCTGGAATGGCTCTTAAAAGTTTGCTAATTATTAATTTCTCAAGAGAACGGCGAATAGAAGTGCATCCATTTTCTAAAGCCTCATGTTTCACGGCGTTAAACTCTGACAGAGGTCTTTTGTACCGGCCGCATGGACATCTATTCTGTGAAAGCTAAAAGCTTTCATAATAATATAAAAAGCCAGCCTTTCCCTTGCGGGAAAAGACTGACTCTCGTATATATGTTTGTGCGCTAATTCCTTTGAAAAAAGAAGGACTGCATTCTATTATAATTCAAATCTTTATAATTCATAATCTGTTCTGTACTTCCGATAAACAAAATTCCCTGGCTTGCCAGCGCAGCATTAAATTTCTTATAAATCTCTTCTTTTGCTTCCTCTGTAAAATAAATCAGCACATTTCTGCACACAATCAGATGACATCCGGTTGGGTATGGATCTTTCAACAGATTGTGTTCTTTAAATTCTACCTGACGTTTAATCTCATTGGATATCTGATAAGAATTTCCAATTTTGGTAAAATATTTTTTCTTAAATTCAGGAGGTACAGCCGCGATACTCTTCTCATTGTAAAGTCCCATCCGCGCTTTGTCCAGCACCTGCTTATCAATGTCTGTCGCCGTAATTTTAATCTGATTAAGCGGGATATGCTTGGACAATGCCATTACCAGAGAATACGGTTCATCTCCGGTGGAACATGCCGCGCTCCAAATCTTTAGATTTTTGCCAAATTTCTTAATTAATGCAGGAAATACCTCTTTGTCTAAGAGCTGCCATTGTTCCGGATTCCGGTAAAATTCTGATACATTAATTGTAAGGAAGTTAACAAACTGCTCAAACTTTTCCTTGTCCTTCTTAATTAACGCTACATAATTCTTATAACTGTCAATCTTATTCTTTGTGATTAAGGTTTCAATCCTGCGCTTCATCTGCTTTTCTTTGTAAGAATTCAGATCTATTTTAGTTAACCCAAAAATATCCTTTTTGAACTCTTCATACCCATTCATGGCAAATTCCTCTACTCTTCTACATTTTCCCCTTCTTCCTGTGCATCCTCTGCCGCATTAAGCAATACTTTGATACTCAGGCTGATCTTCTTCTCTTCTTCATTGAAATCAACAATCTTTGCTTCAATTTCCTGACCGATACTCAGAACATCGGACGGCTTCTCCACATGTTCTCTGGAAATCTGCGATACGTGCAGCAAAGCATCTACTCCCGGCGCCAACTCTACAAATGCGCCGAAATCTGTCATCCTTGCGACTACTCCCGTTACGATATTGCCAACCGCATATTTCTCAGAGGCATCCTTCCAGGGATTCTCATCTTCAAATTTCATACTCAATGCAATCTTTCTCTCATTGATATCTTTGATGAATACCTTAACCACATCGCCAACTTTGAATACCTTCTTGGGATTCTCCACTCTTCCCCAGGACATCTCGGAAATATGCAATAATCCGTCCGCTCCGCCAAGGTCGATAAAAGCGCCGAAATCTGTAATATTCTTAACTGTTCCTTCCAGAACATCTCCTACGCTGATTCTTTCGAATAACGCTCTCTGAAGTTCTTCCTTCTTTGCAAGCAGAAGCTGCTTCCTGTCTCCGATAATTCTTCTCCTGCGGGGATTAAATTCTGTAATGACAAATTCAATTTCCTGATCCTTGTACTTGCCAAGATCCTTCTCATATGTATCCGATACCAGACTTGCAGGAATAAAGATTCTTGCCTCGTCAATCACGACGCTTAAACCGCCTTCTAATACCTGTACCACTTTCGCAGTCAGTACCTCCTGGGAATTAAACGCCTCTTCCAGCTTCTTATTTCCCTTTTCGGCGGCAAGACGTTTGTAAGTCAGCATAACCTGACCTTCTCCGTCATTCACTTTCAGGACTTTTGATTCCATAGTATCGCCTATGGAAACTACAGTAGTCAAGTCAACGTTTGGTTCGTTTGTATATTCATTTCTGGTAATGATTCCATCGGATTTGTAACCAATATTCAAGATGATCTCGTCTGGTTTCACATCAATAACGGTACCTTCGACTACCTCTCCATTCCTTATTGTTTTAAATGATTCATCCAGCATTTGTTCAAAACTCATTTCTGACATTTTTTTGAACCTCCTCAATAATTTTGTTTGGGGTAGAAGCCCCTGCGGTAATACCTACGCTATTAATGGACTGTAATTTAGACAAATCCAAATCTCCCAGTGTCTGTATATAGCAAGTATTTTCACATTCTTTTTTACATATTTCAAATAGCTTTTGCGTATTGGAACTGTTCTTCCCACCAACCACAATCATGGCTTCCACTTCACTGGCAATTTTCTTTGCCTCATTCTGCCTTTCCTGGGTGGCATTGCAAATCGTATTCAAAACAATTATATCATAACCTTTTTTCTCAAAAATTTCAACTAATTCTTGAAATTTCTTGTTGTTAAATGTCGTCTGCGATACAATACAGACCGTTTTTTCCTCTTCTAAAGTGAACTTTTCCGCTTCTTCTGCGGAAGAAACCACGCTTGTCCCGGAACTGCTGCTCCATCCTTTAATCCCCTCCACTTCCGGATGGTTTTCATTTCCAATAATCACCACATGACAGTCCTGGCTGCTGTATTTTTCCACAATCCTGTGGATTTTACGTACAAAAGGACATGTGGCATCCACATAGGGAATCTGTTCCGCTCTCAACAGATCGTAGATATTTTTCCCCACGCCATGAGAACGTATGATAACGGTGCCGTCCCCGCAGTTTTTCAATGCTTCTGCCGTTTCCACTACGCGAACGCCCTTCGCTTCGAGATCTTTTACCACTTCTTCATTGTGTATGATTGGGCCGAAGGTATAAATTTTACCACCATGTTTTGTCTGTCTATAAACGGTATCTACAGCGCGCTTAACGCCAAAACAGAAACCAGCGCTTTTTGCCAGAATTACTTCCATAAACATAAATTCCTCTCTGTCATTATCGGTTGTTTTCCGCTATTTTGCAACCCCTTCAACGATTTTTCTTGTCTATCGCCTGCACTTTTGCACAATCTTTAAAATCTGAGCCACAACTTCCTCAATACTCATAAAGGAACTGTCAATCAGCACTGCGTCCTCTGCCCGTTTCAGTGGAGAAATCTCCCGATTCATATCCTGCTCATCCCGCAGGCGGATATCTTCACAGATTTGTCCCAGTTCGCAGTCTGCACCCTTTTCCTGCAATTCCAAAAACCTGCGTTTCCCCCTGGTCTCAACGCTTGCCGTAAGGTAAATTTTCACCTGTGCATCTGGCAGCACGCAGGTTCCGATATCGCGGCCATCCATAATCAAATCCGTAGAAGAAGCCATTTCCCGCTGAAGCTGTGTCAGTTTTTGCCGCACCTTTCCATACGCGCTGACTTGCGACGTCATTTTGCCAATCTCCTCCGTACGGATAAATCCATTGACATTTTCTCCATTTAAAAATACCTGCTGTTCCCCCTTTTCATTGGAAAGGGTCACTGTAATCTCGTCACATGCCGCACTGACTGCCTCCTCATCTTCCGGGTTAATTCCTTTTCTCCAAAAATATAATGCCATAGCCCGGTACATAGCTCCCGTGTCTACATAGATAAAGGATAATTCCTTTGCCACCCGCCTGGCTATGGTGCTTTTGCCCGCGCCAGCCGGACCATCAATTGCTATATTAAATGCCATATGTTCTCTCCATCCTTTTCCAAATTTTAGAGCAAAGCGGGAAAGCTCACATCCCCCTTACCACCAATCCCTGGGAATTGGCCTGCACACTTTGACGCACCGGGCACCATTGCGAAGCAATCATTGCTTCTTGTGCGAGTGCGCATAATTGCTTTTACTTATAGAAAGATACTTTCAGGTTTTCGCTTGACAAGATCTTTTCTAAAATACTGTCTCCTGCAAGAAATCCGGTAGACCAGGCAATCTGTAAATTAAACCCTCCCGTCAGCGCATCCACATCCAGGACCTCACCGGCAAAATACAAACCATTAACCAGCTTCGATTCCATGGTAGAAGGATTGATTTCCTTGACGTTGACGCCTCCTCTGGTAATGATCGCCTCATTAAACCCCCGAAATTCAGATAAGGTCAAAGAAAATTCTTTAATCAGGCGCACAAAACGCTGCCGCTCTTCTTTTGTAATCTCATTTACCTTCTTATCCGCGTCTATACCGCTTTGGTGAATCATCACTGGTATTAGTTTTGCCGGAAACAGCTTTTGGACTGCATTTTTAAACTGACGGTTCTGATTTTCCTGAAAATCCCTTAATACGCGTTTATCCAATTGTTCTTCTGACAGCGCCGGTTTTAAATCAATTGTCAGAGACAATGGCATATCTTCCATATAATCATTCACCACGCCGCTGGCACTGAGTATTAAAGGACCGCTGACTCCATAATGAGTAAAAAGCATTTCTCCAAATTCCTCGTACAAAAGCTTTTTATTTTTGCGTATGGATATTTTGATATTGCGCAATGACAGTCCCTGCAAGTCTTTCACCCATGATTCCATAACCCCGAAAGGCACCAGGGAAGGCTGAGGCTTCATTACTGTATGGCCAAGCATCTCTGCAAATTTATAACCATCTCCGGCAGAACCGGTAGACGCATAGGAACAGCCTCCAGTGGCAATAATCACCGCTTCTGCATGTATGATTTCCCCATCCGTAAGCCGTACCCCGGTAATCTTCCCCTGCTGTTCTAAAATCTCCGCTGCCGGCGCAGAAAACCGCACCTGCACGCCTTTCTGCTTTAACACCCGCTGCAATGTCCGTATCACATCCGAAGAATGATCCGACTGTGGAAATACCCGTTCTCCTCGCTCCGTCTTAATGGCAAGACCATGGCTGTGAAAAAAGTCCATCACCTGCCAATTGCTGAAACTATAAAAAGCGCTGTACAAAAATTTACTGTTACGCAGCACATTTTTAAATAGATCTTCTGTCTCACATGCATTGGTGATATTACATCTACCCTTTCCGGTAATATAAATTTTCTTACCCAGTTTCTCATTTTTTTCCAGCAGCAATACCTGATTCCCTTTTTCGGCCGCCTGAATCGCCGCCATCATTCCAGCCGCACCGCCGCCGATTACAATCACTTGCTTCATGTACCGCTCTCTTTCTGCTCCACTCCGGTATAACGTATATCAATGGTGTCGTCAATATAATCTATTTCATCCTTCCCATATACCTGATACTCTTCCCAAACCTGTTCCAACAACTCCAGATTTTTTACCACTTTTTTCTGCCGCTTCATACAAACTGCCAGGATCAATGCATTGATTACACTCAGAGGCGCCACCAGTGAATCTACGATGGAAGACATATCACTGTAGGCAATGAGGTTGCAGGAAGAATACAGATTCATGGGAGAATGTACGCTGTCTGTAAGCGTGATCACCTTCGCTTTACGGCTGTTAGCAAATTCCATTACTTTCAGCGTCCGCATGGAATATCTGGGAAAACTGATTCCAACAATCGCATCTTCCTTACTGATATGCAGCATCTGCTCAAACAACTCACTGGAACTGGTCGTATGCAATAGCTGTACCTGTTCCATCATCAGGTTCAAATAAAATGCCAAAAATTCTGCAATCGGCGCACAGCTGCGAAGCCCTATCACATAAATCCTTCTTGCGTTGAGAAGTGTTTCTACCGCAAGATTAAATGTTTGTTCATCAAGGGTCTGCAAAGTTTCCCGGATACGGTCAGCGTCTGACAGAAGTACCGTTGACAAAATCTCCGACTGGGAAATCCTCCCATATACATCCTCCATCCGCTGCATGGTATGCAGCTTCCCCCGGACCAAATCTGCCAGAGCCTGCTGGAACTGGGGATAACCTTTATAGCCTAAGTGCATGGCGAAACGGACCACCGTAGATTCACTCACTCCCACCACTTCCCCCAGCTTTGCCGCTGTAAGAAATACCGCTTTATCATAATTATCTGTAATATAGGCCGCCAACAGCTTCTGCCCCTTGCTTAGCGCTGAATAACGCTCATTGATCCGGCTCATTAAATCATTGGCACTGCTCATGTTCCATGGCTTCCTTCCCGCTTCTTTGATAGAGAAAAGATACTGTCCAAAAGAACAGTATCTCTTCTCATATAAGATGCATTCCCCTATACCGGATAAGCTCCATTCTCAGTATCTGCAATCGACGCGTCTACTTTTGTCTGTTGCGCCTCCCTGTATTTGAAGAACTCTGTGGCAACCTGTGGAAACAGCGCATAAGAAAGCACATCTTCATCCTGTTGTTTCCACTGCTTCATTTCCGCCTCAATCTTATCCAATTCCGGCTCTAACAAATCTGCATAACGACAGGTAATGGCATTTTTCTTATCCTCACCAAGAACTTTGTCAATCACTTCCGGATTAAACGGTTTCACGGTCTGCCCATATTTTCCAAGGAGCACGTCTTTCGTCTCTTTTGTCGCAACTTTATAACGCTCACCCATCAATACATTAAATACAGCCTGCGTACCCACAATCTGGGAAGAAGGCGTTACCAGCGGCGGCTCGCCCAGATCTTTGCGCACCCGTGGAATTTCCTCCAGAACATCCATGTATTTATCTTCCGCATGCTGCTCCTTTAACTGTGATACCATGTTGCTGAGCATACCGCCCGGTACCTGGTACAACAGGGTCTGAATATCCACACCAAGCACCTTGGGATTCAGAAGGCCGCTCTTAAGCGCTTCCTCTCTCATGGGACGGAAATAATCTGCAATCTCCTTTAACAACAACTGGTCAAATCCAGGATCCATAGGCGTTCCGCGGAATGATTCTGCCATAACCTCGGTAGCCGGCTGGCTGGTTCCCAGCGCAAAGGGGGACATCGCTGTATCAATGATATCACAGCCTGCTTCCACCGCCTTCATATATGTCATAGAAGCAACGCCGGAGGTATAGTGGGTATGAAGCTCGATGGGAAGTTTTGTTGCTTTCTTCAGGGATTTCACCAGCTCTTCCGCCTTATAAGGAGTCAGCAGACCTGCCATATCCTTAATACAAATGGAATTTGCTCCCATAGCTTCTATCTTCTTAGCCATATCGGTCCAATATTTCAATGTATACGCGTCTCCCAGCGTATAAGAAAGAGCAACCTGTGCATGTCCCTTTTCTTTATTCGTAGCAGTTACCGCGGTCTGAAGATTTCTCAAATCGTTCAGACAGTCAAAAATACGGATAATATCGATACCGTTTGCAATGGATTTCTGTACAAAATATTCTACTACATCATCTGCATAGGGACGATATCCCAAAATATTCTGCCCACGGAACAGCATCTGCAGCTTGGTATTCTTAAATCCTGCCTTTAACTTTCTCAAACGCTCCCATGGATCCTCCTTTAGGAAACGCAGGGATGCGTCAAAAGTTGCGCCGCCCCAGCACTCTACGGCATGATAGCCCACCTTATCCATTTTATCAATAATCGGCAGCATCTGTTCTGTTGTCATACGTGTGGCAATCAGAGACTGATGTGCATCCCGCAATATGGTTTCTGTAATCTTAACCGGTTTCTTGTTAGCCATAATCTGCACCAAGCCTCAAAGAAAAATTCTTCATTTGAGGCGCAAACACAAAGGGTAAAAGATGTGTTTGCATATTTTTCCTTTCTTCTTTTTTCCTTTCACCCTTTTCTCTCAATATCTAAATTCCAAAGATCGCCATAAACACGCCGGCTGCTACCGCCGTACCGATAACACCTGCTACATTCGGTCCCATTGCATGCATCAGCAGGAAATTGGTAGGATCTTCTTCCGCGCCCACTTTCTGGGAAACACGCGCCGCCATAGGCACTGCGGATACTCCTGCCGAGCCAATCAGCGGATTAATCTTGCCTCCGGTAACTTTGCATAATATCTTACCAAACAATACGCCTGCAGTCGTGCCAAACATAAATGCAATCAGACCAAGCGCTACAATCTTCAAAGTTGTAATGTTCAAAAAAGCCTCTGCGCTGGTGGTCGCTCCTACAGAAGTACCCAGCAAAATAACCACAATATACATCATTGCATTGGAAGCCGTCTCAGACAACTGACGCACCACACCGGATTCGCGGAACAGGTTCCCCAGCATCAGCATGCCTACCAAAGGCGCTGTAGTGGGAAGAAGGATACATACTACCGCCGTAACCACAATGGGGAATAAAATCTTCTCCAGTTTAGACACTGGCCTCAAATTCTGCATCTTAATGCTGCGCTCTGCCTTTGTTGTAAATAATTTCATAATAGGAGGCTGAATAATCGGTACCAGCGCCATATAAGAATATGCCGCCACCGCAATTGGCCCCATGAGACCGGTTTGCCCTAATTTACCGGCAAGGAAAATAGAAGTAGGCCCGTCTGCACCGCCAATGATGGATACGGCTGCCGCCGCCTTATCATTAAATCCCAACAGAATCGCCATGAAGTATGCGCCAAAAATACCGAACTGCGCTGCCGCTCCCAACAGGAAGCTGATCGGGTTCGCAATCAGGGGACCAAAGTCTGTCATGGCTCCAACTCCCATAAAAATCAGGGAAGGAAGAATCGACCATTCGTCCAGACTATAGAAATAATAAAGTAAACCACCTACGCCATTACTGGTCTCTTCCGGAGATGCAATAATATCCGGATAGATATTTACCAGCAGCATACCAAACGCAATCGGAACCAGCAGCAGAGGCTCAAATCCTTTTTTGATTGCAAGAAACAGAAAAATAAACGCAACCAAAATCATAACATAATTGCCCCAGGTCAGGTTAAAGAATGCCGTCTGATGCAGGAGGTTGGATAAAGTTTCTCCTACGTAACTCATATTTTACCTCCAAAAAATTAGTTGTTCATGGTTGCCAGTAATGCGCCTGCTTCCACAGACTGTCCTACCGTTACGTCAATACTTGCAACAGTTCCATCCTCCGGCGCTACCACGGGGGTCTCCATTTTCATAACTTCCAATACCAGAATCGTATCGCCGCGTTTTACAGCGTCTCCGGATTTCTTGTCAACACTAAACACTTTTCCTGCCGCACCTGCCTCAATTTTCACATTTCCTGCGCCGCCGGACGCCGCCGGTGCCGGGGCTGCTGCCGGCGCCGCCACTGGGGCTGCCGCTCTTACGGGCGCTGCTACGGGCGCAGATCCTGCCCCGTTTTCTTCCACAGTAACATCATATACGTTGCCATTTACAGTAATTGTATAACTTTTCATTTTTATTTCCTCCTGAATATTCTATTATCTTCTTTTGATGGAACGCACTACAAAATCACTTGTAGAAGTTCCGGTAGATGCAGCAATCGCCGCCGCTATCACTGCCGTCAGTTCCAAATCATCCTGTGCCTGTACCACCGGAGCCGCTGCCGGTGCTGGCGCTGGTGCTGCCGCAGGCAGAGCCACTGCTGCGTTTGCCTTCTTCTTCGCTTCCAGATATGGGAAAATCTTAAATCCATAAATAATCAGACTGATAAGGATAAGTACCGCAAACACTACGCCCATACCCATTAAAGTATTCAACGCCGCATTTGTCATCTTCTCGCCTAATGTCTGTACCGCCTCAACGCCGATGTCTTCCAGTTCCATATCATAATACTGGTATACGTAGCTTAACAGAACCGGACGTTTCTCATAAATAATTTCCTGCTCGCAGGTCAATGTCTTACCGGATTTTGTAATGGTAAATTTACCCATTTCAACAAATTCCCCGACCTCCTGCGTTGCCTCTTCCCAGCGGATAATCAGGTTCGTCTGCCTTATAATCTCTTCGATATCATCCCCGGTAGCCGTGGGCATCAGAGACAGAATATATGTTTTTTTCTGAACGTCCGTCATATCTTCCATGGCAAGAAAGATCTGCTTCTGCTCATCCGGCATATCTTTCAGAGAATTCACAGTCCCTTCACATGTCTCTTTTAATTCGTCATAGGAATGACCATTATAATCCACTGTTGTAGGATCCGCTTCTCCACATGCTGTCAGCCCGAGTACGATAAGACACATACTGATCATCAGCAATATTTTCTTTTTCATAAACTTCACCTTTCTACTTTGCTGTATGTTTTCTAACCGGCGCGCCCGTTCCTTTGGTGTAGAGCATCTCAAATGCAGCCACCGCATATTTTCTGGTATCTTCCGGTGCAATAATCAAATCAACCTGTCCACGTCTGGCTGCCGTCTGAACAGAAGACTGTAATTCTTCATATGCCTTTTTCTTTTCTGCAATTACCTGTGCGGATTCGCCGTCATACATAATCTTAACCGCCTGCGCCGCATCCATCATGCTTATCTTGCTTCCTTCCCACGCATAGACAAGGTCTGCCCCGATGGATTTGCTGTTCATCATAACATAAGCGCTTCCATAGGCATTGCCGATAATGATATTCACCTTCGGTACGGTTGCTCCCGCAAATGCAGCAGTCATACGCGCCATTGCCTTGGCAAGATTCTTCTCAGAACACTCTGTCGCTACAAATCCTTCTACATTTGTCAGGGATAATACCGGAATGTCAAAGGCATCACAGAAATTAATAAATTCTGCCGCTTTATTGCAGCCTCTTGCGGAAAGCGCCGCTTCGAAAGTCTCCGCTTTCTCACCGTTCTCATCATACGCTGCAGAAGCGTTTGCAACTGCTCCCACAGTCATACCGTTTAGTTTAATAAAACCAGTCACCATATTTCTGGCAAAATCTTTCTTGGTTTCCACAAACACATTGCCGTCTGAAATATTAGAAAGCACCAGCCTGGTATCTTCCTTACATCCCGCCAGATTCTCACAGACGCGGTTCAGATCATCCATACATTCGTCTTCTCTGCCGCATTCTGCGTTATTACCGGGAATTACACATATAAGCTGGCGGATAGCTGCCAGTATCTCTTCCGTAGTTCCGATTCCATCGATACAGCCATTATTGCTGCCCTGAAACTCTGCGCAGGCAGTATCGCATTTTCCGGCATGGTTCCCTTGAATGGCGTTAGGAGAATTTACAAACATCCTGCCCTTATCTTTCTCTACAAAAGCAAAATCGCTCAATGCCGGCACAACAGCCAGTCCTCCCCCGCAGGCGCCAAACACTGCGGAAATCTGAGGAATCACGCCGCTTGCCGCTACCTGCTTTGCATAAATCTCTCCGAAACCATGCAATGCATCTACGGATTCCTGCAGACGCATACCTGCACAATCAATCAGACCGATAACCGGGGCGCCCATCTTCACTGCCATGTCATAAACCGCGGCAATTTTCTTACTGTGCATCTCGCCAATCGTTCCATTCAGCACAGAAGCATCCTGACTGTACACATATACCAGATTTCCGTCAATCAGACCATACCCGGTGATAACTCCATCCGACGGCGTTTTTGACTGACTCAAATCAAAATCTGTACTTCTTGCAGTTACCAGAGCACCGATTTCCATAAAGCTTTTTTCGTCAAGAAGACCGGCGATTCTCTGTCTTGCTGAGTTAGTAGAATTACTCATTACTTAAACCTCCATCATGTATTTTTAAAATTTAAAAAAATTTTCTTCCGATTGTAATTGTATCGCTTTTAACAGTTTTTTTCAATAGATAATTGCATAATTATGCTAATTTTTTCACTATTTCGCCGTTGTTTCCCCCTGAAATTCCCGTTCCATAAAAAACAGTTTTAAAAGGTAATTCCAATACCAGGAAGATTCCTGCTTTTTTACGTTCTTTCCCGCGCAGACTGGAATCTCCGCAATCTGCCGTTCTCCCAGATAGTAGCGTACGCTTCCTACCTGCTGTCCTTCCTTTAGGGGTGCTTCCAACGACTCTGGTATATCATAGATCGTCTTTATCTCTTCATCGGCGCGTTTCAGTACCACCAGCTTCTCTTCCGGTATTATCAGCGGCAGAGTGACGTCCTGATAAAGCCTGCCGTTTTCCGGCTCTGCGCCCACTACGCCCACAGGCGGAAATGTTTTGCCGTATTCATAGACATCCGTCTTTTGATACTGTTCCAGTCCGTAGTTCATCAGCGCTTTCGTATCCGCCCATTTATAAGTTTTGTTATTCGGCCAGCCGCAGGCAAGCAGCGCAACCACAAAGGTCCGGTCTTCCCGTCTCAATGCCCCTACGTAACAATAGCCTGCGTTTCCGGTAAATCCGGTTTTACCGGACAACGCCCCCTCCATCATCTGCAGAAATGCGTTATGATTGTTACAGCTATAGGATTTTGTCCCTTTGAGATTTGTAAACTGATGGCTTGCCGTTCTGGTAATTTGAAGAAAAGCTTCATTTTTGATGCAATAACTCATGATCAGCGCCAGATCTTCTGCCGTCGTGCCGTGCACTCCCGCTTCATTCTGGCCGTCCAATCCATTGGGCGTAATAAAATATGTATCCTTGCAGCCCAGCTCCTTTGCCTTCTGATTCATCCGCTCCGCGAATTTTTCCACGCTTCCGGCAATATGTTCTGCAATTGCCACGGCGGAATCGTTATGGGATTCCAACATCAGAGAATAAAGCAGATCTTTCAGCCGGAACGTATCGTCCGCGGCCATGCCAAGCCGTACTTTAGGCATAGATGCCGCATAACTGCTGACTTTCACTTCATCATCCATATTTCCCTGTTCCAGGGCGAGAATGCAGGTCATTATTTTGGTAGTGCTGGCATTCGGCATATGTGTATAACCATTTTTCTCATATAGCACCCTTCCGCTGTCGGCATCCATCAAAACTGCAGATTTGGCATAAAGCGTTATATCAGGCTGTGGCAAAGCTGCTTTTGGCTGCCCCGCTTCCTCCTGTCCGGCAGACGATTCCAATTGAACTTTTTCTCTCTGCATTTCAGGGGTTTTTGCAAGCGTAAACCTCTGATTACCGCTGAGACCCCAAATTATACACAGTGCAAAAAGCAGGATACGACTGCCGAATCCTGCTTTTTTCCATCTTCTGCGCTTCTTTTGCAACTTCTGTTGTTTTCCGTTATCTTCCTGACGGCAAATTGTCTGCAGATTTCCGATTTTCATAAACGTCTTTTCACATCCGCTTCCTGATTTCCCTTCATTATATGAAAAAACTGACAATTTATGTATAAGGTTTTACCGCCGTTTAAACATTCAGTTTCAGATTCATCTCCTCTTCCGCCTGCTGTCTAAATTCCTCCATCTGATCCTGATTTAATACAGGAAGCTCTTCAATAGAGTGAACGCCAAAACTGCGGAGAAATTCTTCTGTTGTCCCGAAAAGGAGGGGACGTCCCGGTGCGTCCAGCCTTCCCAGTTCACAGACCAGATTATATTCTACCAGCTTATTGACGGCATGGGCACAGGATACCCCTCGTATTTTTTCAATTTCAAGGCGGGTAACCGGCTGCTTATAAGCGATAATGGATAACGTCTCTAAGAGGACGTCTGTAAGTACATGCTGTTTGGGCTGCTTTGCAACCTTAATCAGGTATTCGTACAACTCTTTTTTCGTACACATCTGAACTGCATCTTCAATTTCCATAAGCTGGATCCCCCGATCGTCCTGCTCATACCGTTCTGCCATCTGACGTATGATCTGACGCACCTGCTCTGTTTCCAGCTCCAAAGCCTCTGCCAGCCTCTCAATTTCTACTGCTTCACCCATTGTAAAGAGTATTCCTTCTATGATTGCCTGGTATTGTTCTGCCTTCATATACTCTCCATTCTGTTTTGCCCTGTCATGCGGCAACTTTTGATTCTATAAGGATATCATCAAAGATATATTCCTGGGATATCCGTATTTTCCCGGTCTTCATCAGCTCTAAAATTGATAAAAAAGTGACGATAACTTCCATTTTGGTGCACTGAGCTTCTAAAATTGCACGAAAACTGAAACGGTGATGCGTCAGTGCATACTGCGACAGATAATTCATCCGTTCCTCTAAAGAAACCTCTTCTTTCTCTATTTTACCAAACTTAGAACGGATCGGATCAATCTTATCCTCTCTTTTACGCATAATTGTTTTAAAAACAGCGTTCAGTTTCTTCAGGGTAATATCCGACAACAACTGCTCTAAATCCACCGGCTCTTCATACCGACGGACCTCCTCCGGTATCGTCGGCGCCTTGAACATCACTTTGCAGGCGTCCACCTGGCGGTCCTTTAATTCATAGGACATGCATTTGTACATCTTATATTCCAGAAGCTTCTGTACCAATTCCGCTCTCGGATCCTGCTCTTCTTCTTTTTCCTCTTTTGGCAGCAGCATCCGGGACTTGATATCCAGCAAAGTAGCCGCCATTACCAGAAATTCGCTGACAATATTTAAGTCCTGCCGTTTCATCTCACTGATATATTCGATATACTGACTGGTAATTTCTACAATTGGGATATCGTATATATTTACTTTATTTTTTTCCAACAGATGTAAAAGAAGATCCAAAGGCCCTTCAAACACTTGCAGTTTTACTTTCAAATCCATAAAAACACCTCATACCTGCCTGTCCAAAAACGCTGTTTATTATTTTAACCATATTTCCAGCGATTTTCAAGAATTTTCCGGCAAAAATTTTATTTCCAGCAACTCTGCACGATTAAAAATACGCACATGAAAGGTATGGGTGCCAAGCCCTCTGCTGACAATCACATGCCGGCTGCCAAACCGGATATCTCCCGCATCATATCTGGGAAATAAGGTGTACTGCGGAGAAATCACACTTCCGATTCCCGGAATGCGGATCAAGCCTCCATGATTGTGTCCGCAAAAGGTTACGTCAGCCCCCCAGCGGGCATATTCTCTTGCATAAGCCGGATTATGGGCAAGCATAATCTGAAACATATCTGCCCTGGGCTTGGCCAGGCGTTCTCTTAGATAGGAAGGCTCCAGCGGAACAATCCGGCCCTTTTCATAGTAATCCATCTCCAGTTCCAGCCCGGAAAGCATAACCTGGTTCTCCCCCAGAGAAACCTGTCTGCTCTCTGTTTCCAGAACATGCACTCCCAAGGCCCGTACCTGCTCCATATATTGCAAAAACAGTAAATGATTCGCCCGTTCCGGATCTTTCAGACGGCTCTCATGGTTGCCATAGCTATAGTAAACCGGGGCAATCTTCACAAGCTCTGCCAGTGTTTTCCATGCAGCCTGATACGTTTCCCCATACTTAGACACCAGCATATCTCCGGGAATGAGGATCATATGTGGATGGATACGCCGAATCTGTTCCAAAAGTCTTTGGTTTTCCTTTCCATAAGAAAATCCATGCAGATCCGCAATCACTACTGCCGAAGCCGGCTTCTGCAATTTTGGGGAATGTATTTGATAAGAGGTAACTTTAAATTTTGTCAGTTCCCATTTCTGCCACAGGATATATCCCAGTGCGGCAAACAAAATTATCACCAAAACAGTCATATTGTCCACGCCCTTTGCTTACATTATAATATATTACACGTGCTATAAATTTAGCCGCATTTCCCGGAGGTTATGCTATGCATTGTATTTTATCTTTACTATTATCCATTGTCCTGCCGTTCTCTTCCTGGCTTTCTGCCTCCACGACGAAACCGCAGGAACCGCCTGCCCAGGAAGTCTCTGTCTCCGCTCCTTCCGTAGTGCTGATGGAAGCGTCCACCGGCCAGATTATTTATGAAAAAGATCCGGATACTCTGCGGCATCCTGCCAGTATCACCAAAATCATGACGATGATTCTGATATTCGACGCTTTGGAAACCGGAAAAATTTCACTTAACGATACCGTAACGGTTTCCGAATATGCCGCCAGTATGGGCGGCTCGCAGGTTTTTCTCGAACCCGGGGAAACCCAGACCGTGGAAACTATGCTCAAATGCATTTCCGTTGCCAGCGCCAATGACGCCTGCGTAGCTATGGCAGAACATATTTGCGGAAGTGAGCAGGAATTTGTTGCAAAAATGAATGAACGGGCCAAAAACCTTGGCATGAATCATACCACCTTTGTCAACTGCTGCGGTCTGGATGTGGAGGGACATATGACTACCGCCAAAGACGTATCTCTCATGTCCCGTGAACTGATTACTAAATATCCTCAAATCCATAATTACTGTACTATCTGGATGGAAAACATTACACATGTAACCAGAAGAGGCTCTTCGGAATTTGGGCTGACCAACACGAACAAACTCATCCGGCAGTACCCTTACGCCACCGGATTGAAAACAGGCTCTACCGATCAGGCAAAATACTGCGTCTCCGCAACTGCCGAAAAAGACGGGCTGAAACTCATCGCCGTAGTGATGGCGGCTCCCGACCATAAAGTGCGCTTCCAGGACGCCACAACACTTCTCAACTACGGTTTTGGAAAATGCCAGGTCTACACCGACAAAACAAAAGAAAAACTTCCAAAACTTGCCGTTTCGGGCGGCGTTGCCGAGCAGGTTTCTCTCACCTATGAAACTGATTTTTCTTACATGGACGTAACCGGCGCAGATCTGTCCCAAATCACGAAAGAACTAAAGCTCCCCAAACATGCAGACGCTCCCCTCAAAAAAGGGCAGGTTGCCGGAAAACTGGTGTACAAATTAAACAATGAAGAAATTGGTTCCATCAATGTATTATTTGAAGAATCGATTGAAAAAGCATTGTTCAAAGACTATTTCCGGAAAGCATTGGACGCATTTTTTATCTAAATTCTTTACTGTCATTTGGAGCGCCAAAACTTCCAGGAACGCATTTTTTGGCGCTCTGAGCCTTATAACAGCGGGGCAAAAAGACGCACTACGCCCAAAAAGGTACGAATTGCCGCCGGACGCTTCTGGCAAAATTCCATATTGATTTCTTCCGATTCTGCCATGGTCTGCAGCATATCTTTTTTTACCTCTGCCACCGCCGAAGTTTTGTACATAAAAACACCGCATTCAAAATGCAGGTACAGGCTCCGATAATCCATATTAATGCTTCCCACAGTCGCCAGGCTGTCATCACTTACAAAACATTTCGCATGGAGAAACCCAGGTTTATACTGGTAAATCCGCACGCCGCATTCAATCAAAGGTTCATAATAAGACTGACTCATCCAATATACCACTTTCTTATCCGGGATGCCGGGCATGATGATTCTCACATCCACACCGCTCTTCGCCGCATTCTGGAGTGTGCGAATCATTTCGTTATCCAAAATCAGGTATGGAGTAAAAATGTAAACGTAATCTTTTGCTTTTGCAATCATATTCATATAAATGTTTTCTCCGGTAGTCTCAGAATCCAAAGGGCTGTCTGCATAAGGCTGAACATAGCCGTCGCTGGTAAACGGCATCACCTGATAATGCCGGGGACGATATCTGTCCAGATCCGGCTCATTGCTCCGATTGATATAGTCCCACATTTCCAGAAACATAACCGTAAAACTCCATACCCCTTCTCCCTCCAGGCGCAGTCCAGTGTCTTTCCAGTATCCAAAACGTTCCACCCGGTTGATGTACTCATCCGCCAGATTAATTCCTCCGGTAAATCCCACTTTGCCGTCCGACACCAGGATTTTGCGATGATCCCGGTTATTCATAATCACAGACATGACCGGATACAGCGGATTGAAACGCACGCATTGAATACCCCATTCCTGCATATTCTGGTAATATTTTGCCGGAAGGGTAGTTACGCAGCCAAAATCATCATATATAAACCTTACGTCTACTCCCTGCGCCGCCTTACGCTTTAATATTTCCAGGATTTTGCCAAACATATAGCCCTCTTCCACAATGAAATATTCCATGAAAATAAAACGCTGCGCTTCCTCTAACGCCTCTAAAATATCCGGAAACATCTCTTCTCCGGTCTTATAATATTTGGCCTCCGTATTCTGATAAACTGGAAATTTGGCCCAATCCCTGATATATTTTGCCTGGCGGTATACGGACTTATCTTCCTCCCGAAGCCTTGCCAGAACGCCTGCATTATCTGGCAGCTTCGTTTCCATTTCCCGGTTGATGGCCTCCATTCTCTTACGGGTAGGACGCGTCAATTCTGAACGTCCAAAAATAAAATAAACCAGAAGTCCCACGATAGGAATCGCAAGAATCACTACCATCCAGGCAATCTTATAGGAAGGATTGCTCTTTTTGTTAACAATCACAAGTACGACAAAGATTGCAATAATGTCAATGATAGAATTTAAAAAGGAATACCTCATACGGAATCCCTGTAAAAACGATAAAATCCAAGCAAGCTGAAGCAAAATCGCCAATGCTACAATTGTCGCTCTTCCCAGTAAAAATTTCTTGATTTTCTTCATTTCATTCATCCTCTCGTATTAACCAGTCCATTTTATCATAAGAGCCTTCCAATGTCTACCATTCCCCAGCCCTGTTTTGACAGGGGCAGCCCCAGATCTACCGTTCTTTGATATAACCGCAGTTTTACCTCCGCCGGAGAAAAACACGGATACTTACTTAACAGCAAGGCAATGCTGCCGCTTACCATAGGCGCCGCCATGGAGGTTCCGCTTTTTTTCGTATAAAGTCCCTGCTGATTAGCACAGCTCGCCACATTTGTCCCTGGCACTACCAGTTCCGGCTTCACCACACAATGCTCCGTAGGACCGCGTCCGGAGTATTCCGGTTTCAGCAAAGACCTGCCAATCTGCTCTCTGTTATCGTCAAAGCAGCCGACGGTAATTACCTTACGGCTGATGCCCGGCACGGTAACGCTGTGCTCTTTCGGCCCATTGTTTCCCGCTGCCGCCACCACCACCAGATTGTTATCCCAGGCAAACTCGACCGCCTTTAGCAGCCGTACCCGTTCCTGGCTCTCTGCCTGCAGCACCATCCCTATGGAAATATTGACAATTCGTATCTGATACATTTCTTTATAGCGCACCAGCCACTGAATTGCCTGTACTACATTTTCCGTGTTTCCATTCCCCTTTTTATCTAAAATTTTTATAATAATAAAATGACAGCGCGGAGCAATTCCCATATATCTGCCGCCGGAACTTCCACCGTCCCCGCCGATAATTCCTGCGATATGCGTCCCATGTCCGTTGTCGTCATATATCCTTTTTCTTCCACTAATAAAATCCACAAAGCAGCAAATTCTTTCTCCAAAATCTGCATGGGGAAATATCCCCGTATCCAGAATTGCCACTCCTATATTCTCTCCAAAATACCCTCTGTTATATGCCGCCTGGGTATTTAAAATCTTTCTGACTCTGTCCATACGGATTCCTTTTTCTATTAATATATGCGGCAATATTAATTTTGTTTTGCCAGAATTTTCAGACTATATACAGTATTTGCCCGTTATTTTTGCGCACTAATATTTTTTCCAAGGTTAAGCCTTCAAAAACAGTCCTGCAAAGATAATATTCCACTGAACGAACTTATATTACGCATTTTTAAGGATACAAGGGATTGGGATATCACGAATTGCAAAACACAAAAGAATATGCAATGACCGGCTTGCGCACATTCTATAAGTCTTGTACAGATGGAACATATATTTTCTATGCAAATCATAAATATTGAATTTCAGGCATTGGCTTGCTTTTTCCTATAAAAAAATAATACGCATATGTAAACCGGGACTGTACGGCAAAGCGCACAGTCCCGGTAAATCTATTAATATTCTTATTTCGCCTCCCTGGGCACATCTTTCATAGAAAAGCTGATTCTTCCCATTTTATCCTTGCCCACACAGACAACCTTTACGATATCTCCCAGCGTCAGCACATCCTCCACCCGGTTGATACGCTCTCTGGATATCTTGGAAATATGGACCATACCTTCTTTCCCCGGGGCAAACTCCAAAAACGCTCCAAACTCCTTAATACTGATAACCTTACCAGTAAATATCTGTCCCGCTTCAAAGTCAGTAGTGATTATCTCAATCATATTGATCGCCTTGTCCATCATAACCTTATCTGTCCCGCAGATAGAAACGGCGCCTTCATCACTGATATCAATTTTCACACCCGTCTGCTCTATAATTGCATTAATGGTCTTACCTCTTTGGCCAACCACATCGCCAATCTTAGCAGGATCAATCTGAATCTGCACGATTCTCGGCGCAAAATCACCCACTTCCTTGCGCGGCTCTGCAATTGCCCTGGACATAACCTCGTCCATAATATAAAGCCTGGCCTCTCTGGTCCTGCGGATCGCTTCCTCCACAATCGGCCTGGTGAGACCATGAATCTTGATGTCCATCTGGATGGCTGTGATACCGTCACGTGTACCAGTTACTTTAAAATCCATATCACCAAAGAAATCTTCCAGCCCCTGAATATCTGTCAGTACCAGATAATCGTCATCCGTATCTCCCGTTACCAGACCGCAGGAGATACCTGCCACCATCTTCTTAATAGGCACGCCTGCTGCCATCAATGCCATACAAGACGCGCAGGTAGACGCCATAGAAGTTGAACCGTTGGACTCAAAGGTTTCCGACACGGCGCGGATTGCATAGGGGAACTCTTCTTCCGAGGGAAGCACTGGTATTAACGCACGCTCTGCCAGCGCGCCGTGTCCAATCTCACGTCTGCCCGGTCCTCTGCTGGGCTTTGTCTCTCCCACGGAATAAGATGGAAAATTATAGTGATGCATATAACGCTTATTGATTTCATTTTCGTCCAGCCCGTCAATCCTCTGAACCTCAGATAGTGGCGCAAGGGTTACCACATCGCAAATCTGGGTCTGTCCACGGGTAAACATTGCCGAACCATGTACCCTGGGAATTAAATCTACCTCAGCCGCAAGCGGCCGGATCTGGTCAATCGCGCGTCCATCCGGTCTTTTATGATCCTTTAAAATCATCTTGCGCACGGTCTTCTTCTGATACTGGTAAATTGCCTCTCCCAACACTTCCAGCCATTCTTCCTTATCCGCAAACGCTTCTTCCAGCTTTTCCGTAATTTTCCTAATATTCTCTTCACGTACCTGTTTCACATCCGTAAATACGGCTTCTTCCATTTCAGCAGGAGGAATTATTTCCTTAATAGCAGTAAACAATTCTTCCGGCACAGCACAGCTTGTATACGAATGCTTTGCCTTCCCCACCTCTGCTGCCATCTCATTGATAAACGCAATGATGGTCTGATTTACTTCATGAGCCATATAGATGGCCTGGATCATTTTATCTTCCGGAATCTCATTAGCCCCGGCCTCAATCATAATCACCTTCTCACTGGTAGACGCCACGGTCAGATTCAGATCGCCGTTTTTCCACTGTTCCTGAGAAGGATTGATTACAAACTCGCCGTTTATCATTCCCACCTGGGTAGTCGCGCAGGGACCTGCAAAAGGAATGTCTGAAATACTGGTCGCGATTGCGGAACCCAGCATTGCCACCAGTTCAGGCCGGCAGTCAGGATCCACGCTCATAACCAGGTTATTCAATGTCACATCATTTCGGTAATCTTTGGGAAACAAAGGGCGCATAGGACGGTCAATTACACGGGAGGTTAAAACAGCATTCTCAGACGCCTTTCCCTCTCTTTTGTTGAACCCGCCCGGAATTTTCCCTACCGAATATAATTTCTCTTCATATTCCACACTCAGGGGAAAGAAATCAATCCCTTCTCTAGGTTTGTCCGATGCCGTTGCAGTACACAATACGACGGTGTCACCGTAATGCATAAATGCCGCACCGTTTGCCTGGGCAGCCACTCGGCCAATATCAACTCTCAGCGTCCTGCCTGCCAGTTCCATGGTAAACTGTTTATACATAAGCTTTCTCCTTAAACATGGCGGACGTATCCGCCTCAACACAATTTTGTTATACAGGAAATTCCCGGTATTTTCTATAAGAGAACAAAGTGGGCAAGCCCATTTCAACTCCCCTTCCCCCTCACTCATGAAGGGATGCACACTTTGATACGCCGCGCACGGTGCTTTTGCGCATAATTCCTCTCGTGCGCGTGTGCATATTGTTTTTATTCTAAAGGAAAGGCACTTTCACGCTTTCGCGTGACCAGAGCTTTCCTATAGAATAAGAAAATAGAGCGGAAAACCGCTCTATTACCGGGCTTGCAGAAATTATTTTCTCAGCCCTAAACGCTCAATTAATGAACGATATCTTTCAATATCCACCTTCTTTAAATAAGCCAGCAGACCACGTCTCTGACCAACCATTTTTAAAAGCCCGCGTCTGGAATGATGATCCTTGGGATTTTCTTTCAAATGATCTGTTAATTCCTGGATTCTCGCCGTCAATATTGCAATTTGAACCTCCGGTGAACCTGTATCGCCAGGTGTTCTTGCATACTCATTGATAATTGCCTGTTTCTTTTCCTTTGCTATCATGATGATAACCTCCTTAAATATTAGTATCGCCCGTTCCCTTTTCCTTATTCCGAAAAGCTTAGAGATATCAAGTAATGGTCGGAGTATCCGGTTACTGAATATGGGCTCTCTCAAAAATTCTGGCGACTATCAGAAGACACTCACCGGATAATATTGTACCATACAACTTTTTACTTGTAAAGAAATTATTTTCCGATTATTCCCTTTTCCAATATCCCATTGTTGCCTTATCCAACAATGATAAAAGAACTGCCCCAGCGGGGATCCATTCCCCAAACCAGGCAGTTCTTTTATCATTTAAGTAAAGTTCTACTCGCTAATCAATCTCGTTACACAGATAGGCGTACGGTAAAAAGCATTGGAAATCTTGATTCCTGTCTTAGAAGAGCTGGCATGTACAATCTGCCCATTGCCGATATACATTGCCACATGATTGATTCCTCCGCCGTTTCCGTAGAAGAAAAGATCGCCCGGTTTTGCATCGGAAGGGTCGATTTTCGTACCATAACCAGACTGCGCACTGGAGGAATGGGGCAGATAAATACCGTACTTTTCATAAATACGCATGGTAAAACCAGAACAATCCACACCACCTGTAAGGCTTGTCCCGCCCCAGACATAGCGGTTTCCCACAAACTGACATGCGTACTGCACCATATCCACACGGACGTCAGATATACCTTCGCCATAACGAATCTCCGTCATAGTCATGGCTTTGGGAAGCTGCTCTGATAATTCTACATATTCCCTGGCAACATAACATTCATCACCATCTATATCAACCTTTACCCAGTCACCCATGTCTTCAATCATCTGCATTTCTTCACCCTCTGCAATGGTAACCCATATCGTACTGTCTGTATTGGGTTCCACCCTTGCATTCAATGTCTGGGTATTCGAGGTGGCAACGATAGATTTCACTTCGCTGGCTCTCTGCGCCGCCGCTTCATTCGTCAACAAATATTCTCCCTTAACAAACCCTGTCACATCGCCAGACTTAATCTGGAACCATTCGCCATCCTGTGACAGAATCTCACAGCCTGCATCTCTGGGAAGCTTCCCCGCAAGCTCGCTTTCCTCACCCGCGCCTTCCCTTATATTTAAATGATTCTCTACATTTGCAATCCCAAGATTGGTGTAACCACATATTGTCTCCGGTTCTGAAGATGCCGACTGCACGCCGTCCGCACTGTTTACAAGACACTCATTGAGCATGGCTGAAACGCCTGCGCTTGCCTGGTTTGCCGCCTGTAACGAAAGCTGGGACATACTGAATACCGTTACTCCCGCCAAACATCCTGCAATTACTTTTTTCCATTGATTTCTTATGTGATTCCTCATCTGTTTACCTCCAGGAAAAGACTGTTACTATTTTTCTTACGTTATTATAACAAGGCCTGTATATGTTGTCAAGAATTTTGTAATATTTGTGTAATATGTTGTAACAGTTCTGTGATTGACCAACAAAATTTGTCTTCATATACCCAACCCCTTTTGATTCCTGGGCTGCTTTACACTACCTGCTTACCTTCCTTGGGATCATTCTCCAAAATGGAAAACGCAATATTGGTGGCATGGTCTGCCACACGCTCTAAGCCTGTTACCAGGTCTGTAAACAAAATGCCTGTCATTGGAGAACATTTCCCCTTTGCCATACGTTTTACATGATTCTGCTGAAGCTGCCGTTCCATATTATCAATATCATTTTCCAGTTCCAGTATATCCGGAAGGTTTTTCTGATCCAGAGTGGTAAACATTTCCATAGATTTTTCCAGAATTTCCATAGTTTTCTCATGCATTTCCTTAATTTCCTTCTGCCCTTTTTTCGTAAACTCCAGATTTTCCTCCGCCCCTTTTACGGCTGCATCGGCTATATTTTCCGCATGATCTCCGATACGTTCAATATCACTGACTACATGGAACAAACCGCCAATACGTTTGGCGTCTACCACTGGCAATTGAAGCTGGTTAATTTTTACCAGATAATCTGTAATTTCCTTGCTTAAGAAATCTATCTGCTTTTCCGTTTCGTAGACCTTTGCAATTTTATGCTCATTCCGGTCAAAGAACGCCTCCATGGCAAGCTGCAGATTTTCCCTGGCCAAAGTTCCCATACGCTCGATTTCCTGAGTAGTTTCTACTACTGCCGTGGAAGGCGCGAATATCGTCTGTTTTCCAATATACATAAACTGGTACTCGCTTTGCATCTGGTCTTCCCCTGGAATGATACGGCGGGTCATGGCGATAAACTGTGCGGACACAGGCAGGAAAATCAACGTCTGAAAAATCTTATAAAACGAATCTGCATTGGCAACGCAGCGTCCCACGTCAGAGCCGGAAATATGTAAAATAAAGCTTTCAAAATAATCCATTCCAAACGCAAGCAGGATTCCAATAATCACCATACCTAAAACGTTGAACATAACATGAATGGCGGCAGCGCGCTTGGCCTCTTTCTTGGCGTTAAGACTGGCCAGAACTGCCGGGGTACAGGAACCAATATTGCAGCCCAGAATTACATAAAAGCAGACAGGCAGGTCTATCAGTCCCTGACTTGCCATCAGCAGTAAAATGCTGACGGTTACAGAGGAACTCTGTACAATCACGGTAATGACTGTCCCCAATAATATCCCCAGCAGAGGATTATCCATGCTGCTCAATACATGTAACACTATCTGATAATCTCTTAAATCCGTCATGGCGTCCTTCATCATACTGATTCCCATAAACAAGGCGCCAAACCCCAGAATCACTTCTCCTATTTTCTTCACCATAGGTTTCTTACCGAACATGATGAGAACAGCCCCCACAAACAGAATAAAAGGCGCAACCCCAGTCAGGTTAAACGCAACAAGCTGAGAAGTGATGGTTGTTCCGATATTTGCTCCGAAAATAATTCCCACAGACTGCGCCAGCGTCATTATTCCGGCGTTTACAAAACTGACCACCATAACGGTCGTTGCCCCTGACGACTGTATGATTGCCGTAAATAATGCTCCAAACAGCACCGCCACAATCTTATTTTTCGTCATAGCTTCCAAAATGGAACGAAGCCTTGCTCCCGCCGCTTTCTGTAACCCCTGGCTCATAAAATTCATGCCGAACAAAAACAGTCCCAGACCGCCCAGCAAACTTAATATTAATTCCATTTAATTCACCCTTTAGTTCTTCTGAACTCCTTTTCCTGTGTTAAAATACACCCTTCCATATTGAATATCCTCTATCATCTGCGCTTTTAATGCCTCAAGAGAATCAAACTTCTGCTCCTTGCGCACATGCTTCAAGAAGCAGACACGAACTGCTTCCCCGTACAAATCTTCCGCAAAGTCAAATAAATGTGTTTCCACACCCACCGGATTTGTTCCCTCTATGGTGGGCTTGCATCCTACATTGGTAATGCCCGGATAACGCCGGCCACTCCACTCCGTCTCCGTAAGATATACACCGTTTGGAGGCAAAAGCTTGTCCTGGGCCGGCTGCAGATTAATTGTAGGAATCCCCAGCACGGCTTTTCCCATTTTCTTACCGTGAAGAACATTTCCCTCCACAAAAAATTCATATCCCAGTAATTCGTTTGCTTTCTCAACGTTTCCTGACGCTATTTCCTCCCGTACAAAGGTACTGCTGATATCTCTTCCATTTTCCTGTATTTTATCCAGAACTTCAACCTCATAGCCATACTGAGGCGCGTACTCCAAGAGCATCTGGTAATCTCCTCTGCGCCGATACCCAAAGCGGAAATCTGTCCCCACGACCATATATTTTACATGGAGGCCGGCGACAATCCTGCGGATAAATTCTTCTGGTTCCATACACATGATTTCCCGGGTGAAGGGGCACTCGATCACATAATCAACGCCCATCTTCTCAAAGAGCTGTTTTTTCTCTGTTTTGGTTGTAAGTACCTGGAGCCGGACGTTTTCTACCTGCTCCTGCGGAGGGATATCAAAGGTAAAAACTACTGCCTTCAGTTCTTTATGCGCCCGTTTCTTTTTTGCCATACACTCTAACAGCAATTCATGCCCTCGGTGCAGTCCGTCGAATTTCCCTAAAGAGAGCACAGTCGGTTCCTCGATATTAAATGTCATACTCTGCCTTATGTATTCCATATCTTCTGTCCTATTCCATAAAAATCTTTAGTGGGCGAATGTCTCTGCTGGATTCTTTCCATTGATACATCCCCACAAAGGTCTGCCTGCTGTCATACACACGCAGCGTCTGTGTTTTGTATGAATTATCCCAATTCTTTATCCACTCACGCGAGAGAGGGTTTCCATTATACAAAAGTTTAGAAAATTCTTCTCTCACACAAACATACGGGTATTCCAAAAAAACACTGTCTGTATCTATTATCAGGTTTTTTAAATCTGACTTCGTAAGTTCCCGCCCGGGCTGTTGCTGACGAAGCGCACAAATCTGCTCTTCTATTTCCGAAATCCTGTGTGACTCACAAAGCCTGAATCCCGAAACACGCGTGCGCACCAGAGTTTCCATACAGCCGCCGCAGCCTGCCATTTCTCCAATGTCATGGCAAAGGGTACGTATATATGTTCCCTTGGAACAATGCACGCTTATTCGTACTCTGGGCAATGCAGTTTCTAAAATTCGAATATCATATATCTGTACAGTCCGGGGACTCCGCTCTACCGTAACCCCCGCTCTTGCCAGATCACAGAGTTTTTTGCCATTTACTTTGAGCGCGGAATACATCGGCGGAATCTGGGCATAGCTGCCTTTAAAACTCATAATAATATTCCGAATCTCTTCCTCGCTGCAGTCCACGGCTTGCTGGCTCATAACCGTTCCGGTAATGTCCTGGGTATCTGTCGTTTTTCCAAACAGCATGACCGCTTCGTATTCCTTGTCTTTTTCCGTAAGCATATCACAAGCCCTGGTGGCTTTGCCCAGACACACCGGGAGCACCCCCTCTGCGTCCGGATCCAGCGTTCCGGTATGCCCGATCTTTTTTTGTCTCAGGAGCCCTCTCAGCTTCGCCACGACATCATGAGAGGTATAACCCTTTTCTTTGTACACATTGATGATTCCGCTAATCATGAAGCTGCCTTTCTATCTCCTTACAGATAATTTCTATTATTCGTTCGGGATCTCCTTGCATCGTAACCCCTGCGGCTCTCACATGGCCGCCGCCGTGATATTTCATTGCAATCTCAGCCACATCCGCTTTTCCATTGGAACGCATACTTACCTTCCAGGTATGATCTTCATTTTCATAAAGAAATATGGCCGCTTCCACCCCTTTTGTCACCCGAAGCTGGCTGACAATGCCGTCTAAATGCTTCGGCAGTACCTGAAACCGCTCCATCTCCTCCTGAGTGACCGCTGCGGCGATAACTGCGCCCTGCAGAAACAGACGGCTGTTTAAAAGCGCCTGCCCTAAAATCTTATTTTGCCCAAAGGTCTTGGTGTAGAACGTATCATCCACGATTTTAGAAAAGTTGATCCCTTTTTCCATGAGAACGCCCGCCGCATTCATAGTCCTGGCAGAAGTACAGGAATATTGGAATACCCCGGTATCATGCACCATCCCCACATAAATGCATTCTGCTATTTCTTTGGTAATCCTTTCCTGCTCCAAAAGTTCAAAAATCAGCTCTGAAGTAGAACTGGCTTCCGGAAAAATATAATTTTCATCTGCAAAGCTGTTATTACTCACATGATGATCAATACAAACCGTCTTTCCCGCTGTTTGAAAATATTTGACGGCTGCTCCCAAACGCCCTGTTTCTCCGCAATCCTGTACAATACAGAGATCATATTCTTTATCATTTTCACAGGAATTACATATCTTATCTGAATTTTTTAAAAATTTAAAAATATTCGGAATGGGTTCCAGATAAATATCTGCCTGAATCTGCGGGAACCAGGTAGTAATATAATTATAAGTTGCCAGGCAGGAACCCACACAGTCGCCGTCAGGCCGCACATGACCTGCAATGGCAACTGTTTTTACCTGTGCCAACTGAGAAGCCAAATCTTTCATATGGAACGCTCCCTGTTTTATTTACGCATCATTGATTCTGCTGTTTATTGACATCGTCAATAAGTTTTGACATATTCACGCCATATTCTATGGACTGGTCCAGTACAAAGCGAATCTCCGGCGTATTCCTTAAATTAATATTTTTTGCCAGTTTGCTGCGGATGTACCCTTCCGCACTCTTTAAACCGGCGAGGGTATTCTGCTGCGATTCCTGTTCTCCCAAGACGCTGATATATGCCTTGCAGGTTTTCAGATCCGGCGCCACCTCTACTGCAACTACCGAGGTCATTGGGTTAATTCTGGGATCCTTGATGTCTCCGCGGATAATATTGCTCAGCTCGCGCAACACCTCTTCATTGACTCTTGTATTCTTAATGCTGTTTTTTCTCATATTCCGTCTTACTCCTTATTTGCCTCCTGTACATCTTGTACCGGAAAGCATTCTTTAACGCGGCACTTCCACCATCGTATAGGCTTCTACCACGTCAAGCTCCTGAATGTCATTAAACCCTTCAAACACCAGACCACATTCATATCCGGCTTTCACTTCTTTCACATCGTCCTTAAAACGTTTCAGCGAAGCAAGATCTCCTTCGAAAATCTGCTCTCCTTCTCTGGAAATACGCACCTTGCACCCTCTCTGGAATACGCCGTCCAATACATAGGAACCTGCAATATTTCCTACTCCGGACGCTTTGAAAATCTGCCGAATCTCTGCGTGGCCCAAAACTTTCTCTTCAAATACCGGATCCAACATTCCTTTCATGGCTGACTGCACATCCTCAATAGCATTGTAAATTACCTTATACAATCTCATATCTACGCCTTCCCGTTCAGCGGTTGCTTTTGCAGTGGCGTCCGGACGCACATTGAACCCAATAATTATAGCGTTGGAGGCAGATGCCAGACTGACGTCAGATTCATTAATTGCTCCCACGCCGCCATGGATTACTTTTACCACCACTTCCTCGTCTGACAATTTAACCAGGCTCTGTTTTACCGCCTCCACAGACCCCTGTACATCTGCCTTTACGATAATTGGAAGCTCCTTGATATTACCAGACTGAATCTGTGAGAACAAATCATCCAGAGACATTCTGGATTTTGTGTCCTCCAGCATCTTTTCACGTCCCTCAGAAATAAAAGTATCTGCAAAACTTTTAGCCTCTTTTTCCGAATCGGTACATACAAAGATTTCCCCTGCATTGGGCACATTATTCAATCCTAATATTTCCACCGGAGTAGAAGGTCCTGCTTCCTTAACTCTTCTGCCCTTATCATCAATCATTGCCCTTACTTTACCATAGCAGCTTCCGCAGGCAACCGGCTGCCCCACCTTTAAGGTTCCTTTCTGCACCAGGATGGTCGCCACAGACCCGCGCCCCTTATCAAGCTGAGCCTCTATTACCAGACCTCTTGCATTACGCCTGGGATTTGCTTTTAATTCGCTAACCTCCGCCGTCAGCAATACCATTTCCAGCAGCGAGTCGATTCCTTCATGGGTATGAGCGGATACCGGTACAAAAATGGTGCTTCCGCCCCAGTCTTCCGGAATCAGTTCATACTCTGCAAGTTCCTGCTTGACACGCTCGATATTTGCGCTGGGCTTATCTATTTTATTGATCGCAACAATGATTTCTACCTCTGCCGCTTTTGCATGGCTGATTGCTTCCACTGTCTGAGGCATCACGCCGTCGTCCGCTGCCACCACCAGAATTGCAATATCCGTAGCATTAGCTCCACGCATACGCATGGCTGTAAACGCTTCATGTCCCGGTGTGTCGAGAAACGTGATTTTTTCACCATTACATTCTACCATATAGGCGCCAATATGCTGCGTAATACCGCCAGCCTCCTTATCGATGACATGTGTGTCACGGATGGCATCCAAAAGAGAAGTTTTCCCATGATCAACATGCCCCATAACACAGACAACCGGGGGACGTTTTACCTGAACTGTTTCTTCCTCCTCTTCTTCTTTCAGAAGTTCAGCAATCACATCTACTTTTTCTTCCATCTCGCAAATACAGTTAAATTCCAGTGCAATTTCTTCTGCTGTTGCAAAATCAATCTCATTGTTCACCGTTACTACTGTTCCCTGCAAAAACAGCTTTTTAATTATTGCAGACGCCTGCACTTTCATGCGGTCAGCAAGCTCTTTAATTGTCAGCTTTTCAGGAAGCGTAATCGTCTTAATCGTTTCTTCCTCTTTTTGATGACTCTGAGGAGCCGGCTGCTGATTTTTCTTGCCTCTGGTCTTCTTCTCCAGATTATCAAAACGCTCTTTCTTCTTACCCATCAATTCCTTTTCATGGCGCTGGCTGTTCCCTTTGCGGTTATCACGTTCCCGGCTCTCTTTGCCTCTTGCTTCCTCCATAGAAGATGACGGACTATTCTGATTGAGTTTATTTATTTCCTGCTCAAAGCGATTTCTCTGCCCGCTGCGTCCATTTTGATAATTCCGGTTATTGCGGTCTCCCGAGGTTCTTCCATTACGGTCTCCCTGGGGCCTTCCGTTCCTCTCTCCCTGGGGTCTTCCATTACGGTCTCCCTGGAACCTTCCATTGCGGTCTCCCTGGGGTCTTCCGTTCCTCTCTCCCTGGGGTCTTCCATTACGGTCTCCCTGGAACCTTCCATTGCGGTCTCCCTGGGGTCTTCCGTTTCTCTCTCCCTGGGGTCTTCCATTACGATCTCCCGAAGGTCTTCCATTACGATCTCCCGAAGGCCTTCCGTTTCTCTCTCCCTGAGGTCTTCCATTACGGTCTCCCTGGGGCCTTACGGCATTTTCTCCCTGGACTCTTACGGTGTTTTCTTCCTGAGATTTTACCGGCTTTTCTTCCTGGGCTCTGATATTTCGTTCTGTCTGTGCCTTTACCGCCTTCTCCCGCTGGGGCTTTACCGCACGCTCTGCCTGCGCCTTCTCTCCCTGAGGTCTTCCGTTTCTCTCTCCCTGAGGTCTCGCTGGACGCCTCTTTGCTATTTTACTGTTCTGTGGATTATAGACTGTCGTAATACTGGATTTTTTTCGCGGACGCTCCAAAGTCTTTGCCGGAACTTCTTTTGCTGGCGCCTTTGCAGAACTCTCTTTTGGCGCTTCACCTTTTCCAGTATTTTCTGACGCCGCGCCGGACGCTCCTCCTTTTGCATTGCTTTCTGGCTGCGCGGAAAATTTAGCTCTTACCATGGCAATTGCTTCATCCTCAATGGAGCTGCTTGCCACCTTACCGGTGATATTCTTTTCCTCTAAAAACTTAATCACTTCTTTGGACTGTATATTTAATTCATTTGCAATTTCATACACTCTGACTTTCGCCATACTTTTACTACCTCCGTTATTCCGTTTTCTCTGTTAATTTCAGTTTCTCTTCAAGACTTCTGGCAAAGCCCTGATCCAGTACCGCCAGGGATGCGCGAAACTGCTTGCCAATTGCATTTCCCAATGCTTCTTTAGGAGCATATAAGTATATAGGAACCTTATAATAGGAACACATATTCCGAAACATTTTTTTTGTATTTTCCGACGCTTCCTGGGACACAACCACCAGAAATGCTTTCCCGGACTTTACCGCTTTTTCTGTGGAAAATTCTCCGCTGACAATCTTTCCTGCTTTTGCTGCGAGTCCGAGCATGGATAATATCTTATCTTTCTGCAACTGTCTCCATCTCCTTTGCCAAAGTCTCTAACACTTCTTTTGGTATGGCAGATTTCAAAGAGCGTTCCAATCCCCTGGACTTTATCGCCTGTGTAAGGCATTCTCTATTCGGACATATATATGCCCCTCTGCCATTCTTTTTTCCTGTTATATCCAGAAAAATCTCATTTTCCGCGTTTTTGATAATGCGAAACAGTTCTTTCTTGCATTTCATCTCTCCACAGCCCACACACCGACGCATTGGAATTTTTTTATTCATCGGCTTCCTCCCAGTCTATGGATTCTTCGGATAGTGATTCTTCACTTGGGTCTTCAAAACCCTCGGTGTCGTCACCTTCCTGGAATGCTTCATAATCTTTTGCATAATCGTCCTGCGGCTCATGCGGTAATTCTTCATATTCCCCGGCATAACCGTCTTCGGTAATCTCTTCGTATTCTTCCGGATAACCGTCCTCCTCATATTCTTCATATTCTTCGTAATCATTTTCATAATCCATGAAATCGCCGGCCTCTCTTGCCTGGGTTTCACTCTTAATATCAATTTTAAAACCGGTAAGCCTTGCCGCAAGACGGGCATTCTGCCCCTCCTTTCCTATGGCCAGCGATAATTGATAATCGGGAACCACCACTTTGGCGGTTTTCTCCTCCGCATCCGCAATTACCGAAATGACCTTAGCCGGGCTCAAGGCATTCTCAATCAGCATCGCCGCATTATCACTCCAGTTGATAATATCAATCTTTTCTCCGCGCAGTTCATTGACAATGGCATTGACTCTGGCTCCGTTCATACCCACACAGGCTCCCACCGGATCTACATCCGGATCATTGCTCCAGACTGCAATCTTTGTTCGGCTTCCTGGTTCTCTGGAAATACTCTTAATTTCTACAATACCGTCCTTAACCTCTGTAACCTCTGACTCAAAGAGACGCTTTACCAGTTCCGGATGTGTTCTGGATACCAGGATTTTAGGACCTTTGGAGGTAGATTTCACTTCCAGGATATAGAGCTTGATACGCTCTGTGGGCTGGAATACCTCGCCCTTCACCTGTTCGTTTTCACTTAAGACAGCATCCACCTTGCCTAAGTTAATACTGATATTTTTTCCTACATACCGCTGTACAATTCCGGTCACCACATCTTTCTCTTTTCCATAGTACTGGTCAAACAATACCTTGCGCTCTTCCTCGCGGATCTTCTGCAGAATAACGTTTTTGGCATTCTGAGTGGCAATCCTTCCAAATTCTTTGGATTTGACCTCGATATTCACGATGTCCCCCAAATTGTATTTGGAATCAATCATTCTTGCATTGCCAAGGCTGATTTCCATCACTTCATCTTCCACTTCTTCTACAACGGTTTTCGCTGCATATACGTGAAATTCACAAGTCTCAGGATTCATATCCACTCTGATGTTGTCAGATTTTCCAAAATGGTTTTTGCAGGCAGTAATCAGTGAATTTTCAATGGCTTCCAGTAAAGTATCTTTACTGATATCCTTTTCCTTTTCTAATATATTTAACGCTTCCAATAACTCGTTGTTCATTTTTTTATCCTCCTGAATAGTTTTTCTGTTATTTGACGCATTTTAAAAATCAAAAGCCAGACGAATCAATGCAATTTCTGATTTTGCAAAAACCATCTCTGTCTTATCTTCCATCTCAATGGTTACTGCGGACTCATTAAAAGATTTTAAGGTTCCGTAAAATTCTTTTTTCTTATTGCGCGCACGGTATGTGCGGATCTCTACTTCTTTTCCCAGGCTCCTGACATAATCTTTTTCCTTTTTTAATGGTCTGCCAAGTCCTGGAGAACTCACTTCAAAAATATAGGATTCTTCTATAAAATCTTTTTCATCTAAAAGCTGACTCATCCTCCTGCTGACCATTTCGCAGTCATCCACGGTTATCCCGCCTTCTTTATCTATATAGGCACGCAGATACCAGGTTGCGCCTTCCTTTACATATTCCACATCCACCAGCTCGAACTGATACTCTTCCATTATTGGTATCAGCAGCTTTTCTGTTTCCTGTTCATATATTTCTTTCTTTGACATTACTACACCTTCTTTCTCTGTCCTTTGTTATTTTAGGTACATTTTCTGGACAAGTATCCGCCTGCACATAAAATTGAGAGTGGGCTTTTACCCACTCTCAAGTCTGAATTTATCTAGTTATCATATATATGATAGCACTTAATATAAGGAAATGCAAGAAGAAAATTGTTCCCCAAAACAAACGCATGAACATGTTACACAACCAATCCCTTAAATTATAATAAAAAATTACAAACTCAGGATTCGCTCCAAATGTTTTTCAGGATTCGTGCCGATGGCAGACCTCTTCTTTTTCAGGCTTAAAGCCTTATTTCCTATGTCTGGACAATGCTCTTTAGCCCTGCCTGTTCCTTTTTCTGACTTAACCATAAAAATATCATCCGTCTGCCAGTATTCCCTCTTTTCCGTTTTTCCTCTCGCTTTTTCTGTTGTCTTTTTATAGGCACATTTTCCCACAAGTCCACGGCCCGAAAAATACATTTTGACATCCTCCAGCAGATTCCCCTGATTTGCTTTTAACGCCAGCACATAATCCGCCCATTTCCGCCAGATTTTCTTTACGATTGCCGTCTGGGTTCCCATCGTGTTTGTTGTAATGATGGTTCCCTTTAGTCCATACTGTCAAGCAGTTCGGGGATTGCTTTGATTTCATTTGTTTTTTCGTCCACCCGTTTCTGCCCAGACAAAATCCTCTTTCATCCACGGTGCTGACTATGTGGTTGGCCTTCTGGGTTTTGGTTCCGTTTCCCCTCTGGATTTTTCCGACAATCGCAAGCAGCCGTTTTACTTAATCCCCCTCGTCGCTGTTTGACATCTCATTCCATTTCCTTTGAAAACTTTCCAGGAATTCCGAGGGTACCATTGCAAAAACTCTCTGTATGGTATCATGGGAAGGGATTCCATTGGGAAGTTCCAGGTAATTCCGCAGAAAATTTTCATGTTCTTTTCCGAACACCTCCATTTCCACCCAGTCATCCGCATTGGCGAGCATAGTGAAGAAAATCAGCAGGATAATATGATTACATTTGCCACAGCCTGTCTCTGCAAGGATACTCCGTATATCCGTATATAAGAAAAAAGTCCCCACACAAAAAGACAGCACAGGATATAACATCATATCCGCTGCCTTTCTCAAGGGGAAACTCTGATATTAATACATGAAACATGCCAACTCACAGAAAAAACAGAGTCTCCACCCAAAAGGCGCACAGAATGCCAGCAACTTCGTTGCTGACTCTCGCGGCATTCGTCAAATATCCATGTAAACACGTCTATTTTCCTAAGTGCCCTATGGTGCATTGCTCGCGGAAATCACATCCACTATATCCTAACTTGGGAGGAAACTCTGGTATGAAGCTTTTCATATCACATACGCCCAACTCGTGCGTCTTGTGTCTTGTTAATGTGTCTTACGTGGGTCCTACCGAGAAAAACTAAAACCGTCCAAGACCAGCCCAGCACGCCTGGAATGCCCATTTTTAGCGGTTTTCCTAGAACTTACCAGCCTTCGCTGCTTCTTCAATCGAAACTGCCACTATTGATTTTATAGGGTTTTAAGGGCTATTTGTGTGCTATCGGTGTGTTACGCATCTATATTTTTATCTATTTTTGAACACTTATAAGCACTTTCTTTTCCTATGCTCAAACAAAGCTTCTATTTGTTTCTTTCGTTCTTCATACTCCGCTTGTATCTCTGCCCTGTGTAAAGCAATATATTCCACCGTAGAAGTAAAACCATGCTCATTAAATTTGCTTACACTGTTCCTGTATGCTCCTGCTTCCACAATATCAAACTTTTCCAGTAGTTCACGCTTTGCCTTGCCTATCCGTAGCTTTCGCAAGCCCTTTTCTTTAATCTGTCTTATACGGTCTATTGATATACCCTCGGCTCTTGCTACCGCCGCCATAGTCAGATTATTTATGAAAATTTCTCTGATAACATGGTTTTCTCTTTCCGCTGTGTAACGCTCTACAATGCCCCATAACTCATTTTTAGAGTGTTCATTGTATATTTTATCAACGGTAGCATTTTCAAGGCTAAAATCGGCTTGCACTGTATCGGCAAGTGTCAAACTGTCATCATCAGTTAATGGAGTGTCTAAACTGGCTACCCCCTGCATCTGTATTTTCATTTCCGGCAGCAGTCCTACAGATATGCCCATTCTATCAGCTATTTCTTTACCCGTTGGTATTCTACTTAGTTCCTGCTCTAGCTCCTGTACGGTTTTCTTGTAACGTGCTATTTTCTGCCTTGTGTGGCCCGGTATGCGTACAACCGAACCGCATTTTTCAAGATAACGTTGTACTGATTGCCTTATCCAGTATTCAGCATAGGACATAAAACGCACATTTTCAGATGTTTCATAATGCTGTACTGCTTTCCATAGCCCAAAATAACTTTCTTGCAACAAGTCCTCCATAGGCTCATAGGCGGCAAATGGCTTTATAAATTTCTTAGTCAATGGCAGATTGCTTTCATACAGTAATTGCATATTATCCGCTACAGAATAACCGTTCCTAATTTCAGACACAATTTGCTCATTCGTCATTGTAATGCACCTACCCCTTTGCTATAATTTGAGTAGATGCGGAATATTAAGGAAAGTCAGCTAAACATTCAGGTAACGACTTCTCTTTTATTTTATCACAAAACCGCCTTTTTGTATATTTCAAAAAATTTTTCACACTGGCAGCAGGACTAAGCCTTTTTGAAAATGCCCGGCAGAAAAGCCCACTTAGCAGGGGGCATGCATGGTTTTATATAAAACCCCCACCTACCGCCTATAGCCAAAAGAAAAGGCAACAGTCCACAAGACCCCTGCCTTAAACAATCTTTATTCTGCTTTCAATTCTCTCTTATACTTATAAAACGTATTCCTTGCAAGCCCTATCAGTTTCATGCAATCCGTATCTGACAAAGTACCGTTAAAATCTTTGCTATGCTTCTGTATCTGTTTCTTTGCTTCAATAGATTTTTTCGTTGTCAGCTTTGCTCCCTGTTTCTGCCCTATCTGCTTACCATTCAATCTTGCTGTTTCTATACCCTCTTTTGTCCTTTGATGCAAATCCTGTACTTCTTTCTCTGATTGCTCAAATGCAAGCCTTATCTGCTCTTTCGCAAGCGACATAAAATATTTATTCACACCCTCTAAAATAAAATCTACGTTTGTTCCAGTCATTGATATATTACTTTCTAACGCTTTCTTATATGTACTTGTATTGATATGCGGCTCTTTCAGAAATACAAGCTCTATACCCTTATTATATAATTCTTCATACAGACAAAAGCCCTCATCTGCGTTCCTGCTCATTCGCGATACACTATCAAAAATAATGGTATCTCCTGCCTTTGCTTTCTTATACAGTTTATTCCATTCCGGTCTATCCTGCTTTGTTCCTGTATATACTTCCTGTATTATCACAGCTTTATCATAGCTGCTCTTAATGTTCCGTATCTGTCTATCAATACTCTGTTGCTTTGTACTTATTCTGCAATATCCATACATACACATAAGCAATACCCCTTCTTTCAGTATCATTTCTATCGCTCGTCTGTTTTGATACTATCATTCTACATCTTATTATTGTTGTCGTCAATAACTTTTAATACACTTTCAAATATTATTACTTTTGATACTATCCCCTAATTATTTCTCCCATAATCCCATTGACAAATAGTACTATATATGATACTATATAAAAGAAAGTAGATATTCACAGTGCCAAATGTAAAAAAACTAATTGAGAAAATGAAGTAACAGCCAAACGGAATGCGACCAGAAGAAATAGACAAGGTTTTAACAACATACGGTTATGTTCCGGCAAGGCAAAAAGGAAGTCATAAGCATTATCTGAATAAAGAAACGGGCGATTTGATAACAATAAAACAATAAAACAAGAAAACCCATTAAAAAAAGCTTATGTTGTAGATGTTCTGAATAGGATAGGGGAATAATCCCCTTATCCTAGAATGATGTAGAAAGCAGAAAGGAGCATGAAAGCATGGAAGTAAAAGATTATATGAAATTGCCTTATACACGATTGGTACAGGAAATGAATGACGAAAGTGGACATTATTTTTATGGCAGGATTTTAGAACTTGACGGATGTCAAAGTACCAGCGATACGCTTGAAGGGCTATATGAAAGCCTTAATGAAGCAATGGAGGGATATATTGAAATAAAAATCGAAAATAATCTCTCTGTCCCTATTCCAGAAACATCAAACAATTACAGCGGCAAATTTGTTGTAAGGCTTCCAAAATCCCTACATCAAAGATTAGCCATTGAAGCAGAAAAAGAGGGCGTAAGCCTTAATCAGTTAGCATTATACAAATTGGCACTTTAATAAATACACATATAAGGCGGGGCTTTGATGCCCTGCCTTATACACATATTTTCTCAAATATTACCGTTAATGCAAACCGCTAGGAAAATAATAGACCGCTGCCCTCCTACTTAGGTAACGGTCCCCCAGTCAGTGCTTTTTAAGAAAAGCCACTATCGCCATAGCAATATTCGCTGTCAATGAAACAAGCAATCCTATAGCTAGAATTTTCTTACCCTTTCTTTCATGCCTCAACATCTCCATCGCTAAGCCTTCTGGTCTTTCCATTATAGTTTCCTCCTTTTTCATATTCTGGCTATATTATCGCACCTAGCAGTACCAAAAACAATGTCATGTTTTTGTCATAAAATAATCATGTTTTTATCATTCCATTTTTGTGTGCTACCTGTGTGTTACTTGTGTGCTACATGGTAAAATTTAAGGCTATCGCTGACAATCCACATCAACGATAGCCCTTGATTTTACTGCATTTCTTAGAATTTCCCTGCCTTTGCTGCTTCTTCAATCGAAACTGCCACCGCAACCGTAGCGCCTACCATTGGATTATTACCCATTCCAATCAGTCCCATCATTTCCACATGAGCCGGAACGGAAGAAGAACCTGCAAACTGTGCATCAGAATGCATACGTCCCATGGTATCTGTCATACCATAAGAAGCCGGTCCTGCCGCCATATTGTCCGGATGAAGCGTACGTCCCGTACCGCCGCCGGAAGCAACAGAAAAGTATTTCTTACCCTGCTCGTTACATTCTTTTTTATATGTACCTGCTACCGGATGCTGGAAACGTGTGGGGTTAGTAGAATTACCTGTAATGGACACACCAACATTCTCATGATGCATAATTGCAACACCTTCCTGAACATCATCAGCGCCATAACATTTTACAGTAGCACGAAGCCCGTTAGAATATGCTTTTTCAAACTCCACATTCAATTTTGCTTCCTTGTAGTCATATTTTGTTTCTACAAAAGTAAACCCATTAATACGGGAAATAATCTGGGCTGCATCCTTGCCAAGACCATTCAGTATAACACGCAGAGGTTTCTGGCGCACTTTATTTGCCTTCTCAGCGATACCGATCGCACCTTCTGCTGCTGCAAAAGATTCATGTCCCGCTAAGAAGCAGAAACATTCTGTCTCTTCCTCTAACAGCATTTTGCCAAGATTGCCATGACCAAGACCTACTTTTCTGTGGTCTGCAACAGAACCAGGAATGCAAAAAGCCTGGAGACCCTCTCCGATTGCCGCTGCTGCGTCTGCCGCTCTTTTTGCACCTTTCTTGATTGCAATTGCTGCACCAACTGTATATGCCCAACATGCGTTTTCAAAACAAATCGGCTGGATTTTCTTTACCTGCTCGTATACATCAAGCCCAGCATCTTTGGTAATTTTCTCAGCTTCTTCCACAGAGCTGATTCCGTAACTATTTAATACAGAATTGATCTGGTCAATTCTTCTTTCATATGATTCAAATAAAGCCATTGTATTCGTTCTCCTTTCCTTACTCTTCTCTTGGGTCAATGATCTTAGCTGCATCTGCTACACGGCCGTACTGTCCTTTTGCCTTTTCCCATGCAGTGTTTGGATCATCACCTTTTTTGATGAAGTCAGTCATTTTTCCAAGGCTTACGAACTGATAACCGATAACTTCATTGTCCTCGTCAAGCGCAATGCCTGTTACATAGCCTTCCGCCATCTCCAGATAACGAACACCCTTTTCCTTTGTTGCATACATGGTTCCAACCTGAGAACGAAGTCCTTTTCCTAAGTCTTCCAAACCAGCGCCCACGGCAAGTCCGTCATCAGAGAACGCGCTCTGGGTACGTCCATAAACAATCTGTAAAAACAGCTCTCTCATAGCGGTATTGATGGCATCGCAGACAAGGTCTGTATTCAATGCCTCTAAAATCGTCTTGCCCTGTAAAATCTCTGCTGCCATAGCTGCGGAGTGAGTCATTCCGGAACACCCGATAGTCTCAACCAAAGCTTCTTCAATTACACCATTTTTTACATTCAGGGAAAGCTTGCAGGCGCCCTGCTGGGGAGCACACCAGCCCACACCATGTGTAAAACCAGAAATATCTTCAATTTTCTTAGAATGAACCCATTTCCCTTCTTCTGGAATTGGAGCAGGTTCATGTTTTGCGCCCTTAGCTACAGGACACATGTTTTCGACTTCCTTAGTGTAAATCATTTTAAGACTCCTTTCAATACATACAAATTTTATCATGTTAAAGACACTGTCATGTATTTAACATACCTAAACATATTTAAGCATATTTTGCCAAAATAGTCCAGCGTTTTCCATAGAAATTTTATCCCTTTTGCATTTGCTCATGTGAGATAAAGAAGTAATAGAAGTGTAAAAAATTTTGCCGTTCCTATCCGGCTGACTGCCGGACAGGGCGGGCTTTATGTGTCGGGCAGCTCTACCTTGCCGACAAAAGAATAATAGATTTCGATTTCCTGTCTGCGGAGCTTCCCCCCGGCGTTTCCTGTCAAGGGCTTCCGATTCGTGGACGACTATCTTCTCCACAAACTCCCGTAACAGGGTAGGGGTGAGTTCCCCAAAGCTGGTGTATTTGCAGACGACTTTCATAAACTTTTCGGCGTTTGCGGTGGCTTCCAGTGTCCTTGAAAGCTCGCCCTGTAAAACGGCGGCACGTTCTTTCAGCTCCTTTTGCTCAGCTTCATTGGTGTTTTTGCAAGTCTTTTTTCTCCCGCAAAGTGCTTTCTGTCGCTTTCAGTTCGGAATGGACGCTGTTCAGCTCTGCGCTGGCGGTGGCAAGGGCGGCTTCCAGTTCTTTCGGGGAAGAAAATCCGGATTCCTCGTAAATGCTCATGGTCGCCGCCATTTGTTTTAGGTTGTGCAAAGTCGCCCATTTTTCGTAGCCTTTCCCATTGCCCTCGGTTCTCCCCACGGCTATGTCTACCATACGCTGTACTCCGGCATGTTTCGGGGCGTTTATGGCGGCTTTACCTCGCTGTAAGCGGTCTTTTATGCTACGGGGGTATTCTTGTTTAGGTAAGGGCTTTTCGGCGGCTCTTGCGGCGTTCTGTGCATTTCGGGTGAGTGCTTCCAGTACGGCGGCACGGTCAAAATCATCACCTAATTTCCGGGCGGCGATGGGCTTCGTTCTGTCCGGGGTGAGATACGATAACCGCCCCCGGCTCTCTTTGACGGTCACGCCCTCCCGGAGAAGCAGAGAGGAAAATTCCTCAAAGGTGACAGCGGCAGAAACGGCTTTCCGTATGGTCTTCCTTAACTTCTCCTTGTCGGTTTCAAACTTGCTTTGTTTGGACGGTTCTCCCTTGGCGGCAAGGGCAGCATTTTCTTTATCCAGTGCAGCTTGTCCTTTTCGTTTCGCCCAATATTCCCTCTCGGTGACACGGTTCTTGCTCCCGTGTAATAAGTCAATCTGATAGAGGTTTTCACGGTGGCACATTTCCATGACTTCCGCTTTCAGATATTCCATAGCTGCGTCTGTGCAGCGGTGCTTGCAGCCCGCCTTTGTGTCGGCTGGTCTATCCATGTAGGGCAATAGAGGTACTTCCTCAATCCGCAAAGAATTGATTACGATATGCACATGGATATTCCCGCTGTGGTTATGCCCGTCCGGGTGGGTGCATACCAACGCCTGGTGTTCGGGAAAATGCTCTTTACAAAACCACTCGCCCAACTCCTGCGCCCAGTCAACATTTAAGCCGTTGTCCTGTGCGTCAAGGAGGTTAAAGGAAATGATATAGTGGTGGCTTTTTACGTCCTCCCTTTTTTGGTTCTTGCCGTATTTCAGATTGAAGTGCATACACGCTATTGCAAAATCTTCATCACAACACTTCAGAGAGGAAATGCGGTAATCGTCACGGGGGATAAGCCGCCCGTTTTCGTCCAGCGTAGGCTTCATGGTAAACTCGTCATGCGGGGAGGTTAGGTACTGCTCGGCAGCTCCATAGTCGGCGTTTTTAGAGCTGATATGTTTGAATGTTGCCAATGGCTTCACCTACTTTCTGCAAGACTTCAAACTTCAAGGCGGCAAGTTCTGACAGGGCGGCTCGTACCTCTTTGGAGAGGGCGTTATAAGGTACGCCGTACTCGTTCAGACAGCGGGCAATCTGATTCAGGTTGCCGCCTATCTTTCCATACTCCGCTGTGATTTCCAACGGCAGATAACAATTCATCATTGACCGGAGAAACAGTAATGACGGGCTGTATTCTCGACTTGATAAGGGCTTGCCGGATATATTCTGACTGGCTCATTTGACAGAGAGTGACACGCTCGGAAAACTCGGCATACTCTTCCGCGGTCAAGCGTGTCTTGATTACCCGGCGGCGGTGGGGCGTGTTGTATCTTTTCATGGTCTGCTGACCTCCTTTCATGGGTGGATTCATTCAAGCGGCGCAAGCCGCAAAAAGGCGGGCTTGGGGTGGCAACCCCAACAAGATTCCCATAGGACAAAATGAGCGATAATCGAAATTTGGTACTATGGTAGAATCTTGTTAGAAAGTGGCGGCTTCCTCTGTGTAGGCTTGTGCCGATTTTCCTCCGGCTTGCTGTGTGCGGATATTCTGCCAAAACGGGCGCAAAAAAAGCAGCAAATCTTTTCAAACTCACTGCTTGTATCTGCCGCTGTAATGGGCGGCGATTATTCAGTTTTTATGTTCATTGACTCCCAAAGCGGAACTGAAACAGGGTAGAGATAAGCCGCCGTTTTATGCTGTCCTCGGTGTCCTTGTTGAGATGCCCGTTTTCAAGGGTGGCAAGCCGGATTTGTCTGCTGTAATGCTGTAAAACCTCGTCCACGGCTTCCGGCTCTCCGCTGGTAGCTCTGACAATGGTTTCATACGGCACAAGGTTAGGTTTCCCCATGTGAAAGCACCTCCATTTCTTTATGCAACATCTTTAAGGCACTGTGTATGTGATGCCATGCCGTACTCCGGCAGCTCCCGTATATTTCCCCAATTTCCTGTTGTGTGTATCGCCCGAAAAAGTAAAGATAAATGATTTCTCGCTCTCAAAACTTTCTTGGATCTGAGGAACTTTCTGCTACTGAATAGAATGATAGCCGGTATCATGGTCATTTAAACCATGAACCGGCTATCTTTTACTTTATTTTTTAAATCCATTTACCAATGACCACCCGATATAGCGTTTGTAAAATTATCATCAATGATGATTTTCCATTGCTTATCTTTTCTTTCCATATTTATATCAACTGTATTGGAAACAATATTGATATCTGCATTTCTAATTGCTGATACCATTGGATTGTCTTCATCTGAATAGTTGTCATAGTCTAAATTGTTTAAGTCTTTATTGGATATTTTGCATGAGATTATTGTAGAATTCTCTTTCTGTTCCTTTATCTGCAATACCTCATAAGACATCTTTTCAAACAGTGCTTCAATATAACCATCATCGCCACTTAAATCATTTCCAAAGTATACATTATTATGTTCTTCATCTGGGTACTCCACACAGGCGTTGAAAGTTTTTCCATCTGACTTTTTTAGGGCGTTAAAAGCTGTTTCTAGGATTTCCTCTGGTGAAAGATCAGACAAATATGTGTTATCTTGAACTTCTGTTGAAGATTTATTCACATTCGCGCAACCAGTTGATAAAGCAATAAGCAGTATCACACAAATCGTCATCATTATTCTTTTCAAAGTATTTCCCCCTCTACATATTTTCTATTTTAGTCTCTGACTATAACAAGAATATTATACACAATCTGATTGGTTACCGCAAGGTCCTTCTACACCAGCTCTCTGTATCTGTATTTGAAAGAATATCACTACCTTCAAACCAAGCGAAAATATTTATGCAGTGAACGTTTTATCTCTCGTCAGATGACAATACGCTACGAATATAAAGATAGTGTAGCTTGGAAAGAAAGTAGAAAAATAGTACACAACAGCGTTTGTCATCGTATTTGCATACTTCACTATTTTCATATCCCAAAAATCCCACTATTTTTCCTCCTCAACCTCAAAATTTGGAATTTCCTCTAACAGCTTCAGAATAATGCTCTGCTTCAAATCTTCATCTACAGCCTTTTTAACACTTCCATCTTTCTGCTTTACTTCTACTGTAGATAATTCCTCTTTGATTCTTTTGTTCGGAATAGTGTGGTGCTGGCGGTCTATCTCTTGTTTTCGGTTTCTTGCTTCTTTACCGTACATGAGCATTACGTCCATGATTCTCGCAAATCTTGCAGCGCCAGCTCCTTCCAGACGACTTTTGATCCGCTTTCCGTACAGAGAGAGAGCCAATAGTCTCCCACTCGTTTCTGGGTAAAATATCCTGCCTGCGTACATAAAATTTCCTGTATACACTCCGTATTCCGAATAGAAAATGCCGCCTCTTTCATCGGAAAATACATGCCCTGGCCCGTCATTTTAATAAAACTCTCCTTTAACGTCCATAACTGAAAAAATCTTTCTTTCGCCTCTTCCTCCCGATTCTCTCCCGACGTTCCCTTTATATAATCAATTTCAGACTCTGTACAGCACCTTCTTACCACTGCAGGCTTAACCGCACGGATGTGCTCCGCATCCACGCCAGTTTCCAAATCGGACAACGCGCAGACTACCAGCCCTGCGGTATTGCTCACATTAAAATAAATCTCTTGCCGCCCTGTCCAGAATGGCTTTCCATGCGTGCCCCTCTCCACCAGCTTGGGATCATACCCCAGCCCAAATTGCGCACAAAACCCATATGCGAGCATTCGATCTGCAATGTTGCGCTGATATTTCTTATATTCTTTCCATGACATTTCTTTGGCTGGGCAAAAAGTATAATAAACCACCGTCCGGTATTGCATCTGTATCGTCTTTCCTTCCATTTCTAAATTACTGCCAGAAAATATAGTTTTCTACACCGGTCCAGGCAAGAATTGCAGTAAGATAAACCACTGCCCCAACCATCATAAAAAGGAACTGGCCGCACGCCAAGCCTGTGCCCAGGGCAATCATTATTTCCAGCAAATGTACCCCTATTGGAGCATGGTACAAACAAACCGCAATCGCCGCCTCCAGAATCAAAACTGCGCCGACCAGCAGCAAAGATAAACGAAAAACAAACACACCCAGCAAAAAAGCCGCCAGAACTGACGCAAAAAACACGGTAAGCATTCTGTAAAAATTTCTTTTTCTTCTCCTTTCCTGCTCTTTATATCTTAAAATTTCCCGGCGGTTATCGCTTCTTTTAAACTCAGCGATCTCCACAAATTCCAGGTCACTATCCTTTACTGCAGATTCATCCTTCATCTTTCGTTCCTCCGTCTTACTGCCAGGTCAATGCTGCCGCCGCAGTGCGAAAAGTCAGCTCCATTGCCGCCTTGAAACATACCTGAAACTTGTTTCCCGACCATTGTATCTCACAAATTACAGGAATAAATTTTCAAATCCGCTCGAATCCTATATGTAAAAAGCGCCTTCTCACCATCATGTGAAAAGGCACTCTCCCAATCAGCCAAAGAAGGGACTCGAACCCTCGACCTACGCATTACGAATGCGACGCGCTACCAACTGCGCCACTTTGGCATGGATATTAGCAAATCCTCTATTATTATATCCGCTTTGCATCTAAAATGCAAGACTTTTTTTTATTTTTTTCTCAGTTGTTCTATTGACATTTTTTATTTTCTATTTATAATATACTTTGTTTATTATTATTAAACTTAAAAATCATTATCAGCTTTATTAGACTGATACTATACTTGATGTTTACTTTTAGGTTCCGCTGGCCCCGCCTGTCTGCCGGAACCGCGCCAAAGGAGGGTTATTATGGATATCGGACACCGGATGAAAGAACTGCGCATTCAATATGGACTGACGCAACAGGAACTTGCTGACCGCAGTGAACTGTCCAAGGGCTTTATTTCCCAATTAGAACGGAATCTCACCTCTCCTTCTGTGGGCACGCTGTTAGACATTATCCAATGCCTTGGCACCACTCCGGCGGAATTTTTTACAGATCAGGAACCGGAACAACTTGTATTCCGGCAGGAAGATTACTTCATTAAAGAAAAAGAAGAACTTCACCATCAAATTAAATGGCTCATTCCCAACGCACAGAAAAATGCCATGGAACCGGTACTGATGACTCTTGCCCCACATGGCGTCTCCGAAGTCCAGCTTCCCCATGAGGCTGAAGAATTTGGTTATGTATTAAAAGGCAGCGTCAAACTATTCTACGGTCCCCGCTCTTTTACCGTAAAGCAGGGGGAATCTTTTTACTTTAAAGCGGAAAAAAAACATTCAATCGAAAATTGCAGCAGCCGGGAGGCGGTCATACTCTGGATTTCCACTCCCCCAAGCTTTTAGGAGGGCAGCCATGAGCAAACGACTCATCGACTTACAGCATATCACAAAATCCTTTGACGGACAGACCATTTTGGATGATTTGAATTTATATATCCGGGAAAATGAATTTCTCACACTTTTAGGGCCTTCCGGCTGTGGAAAAACGACCACACTGCGAATTATCGGAGGGTTCGAGACCCCGGATCAGGGAAATGTAATTTTTGACGGCAGGGACATTACAAACCTGGCTCCCAATCAGAGGCAACTAAACACAGTATTTCAAAAATATGCATTGTTCCCCCATATGTCCATTGCACAAAATATTGCCTTTGGACTGAAAATACGCAAAAAGAGCAAATCTTACATTGAAGATAAAATCAAATACGCGTTGAAACTGGTAAATCTGGAAGGCTTTGAAAACCGCAGCATAGATTCCTTAAGCGGCGGACAGCAGCAGCGGATCGCCATCGCCCGCGCCATTGTCAACGAACCAAAGGTTCTGCTTTTAGACGAACCTCTGGGCGCGCTGGATTTGAAATTGCGCCAGGATATGCAGTACGAGCTTATCCGCCTGAAAAATGAGCTCGGGATTACCTTTATCTATGTGACGCACGATCAGGAGGAGGCATTAACCATGTCTGATACCATCGTGGTAATGAATCAGGGCTACATCCAACAGATCGGCACGCCCCAGGATATTTACAATGAACCTGTCAACGCCTTCGTCGCCGATTTTATCGGGGAAAGCAATATTATAAATGGTTTCATGCTAAAAGACCGCCTGGTACAAATTCTGGATGTAAAATTTCCCTGTGTGGACGAGGGCTTTGGCTGCAATACCCCGGTGGATGTGGTGATCCGCCCGGAGGATGTAGAATTGGTTTCTCCGGAACAGGGAATGCTAAAAGGGCATGTAGTCTCCTTGATCTTCAAAGGCGTGCACTGGGAAATGGAGGTTCTTGCAAACGGCTATGAATGGCTGGTTCAGACTACCCAAATGCATCCGGTAGGCGCTCATGTAGGAATCCGGGTTGACCCGTTTAATATCCAGATTATGAACAAACCAGAATCCAATGACGAAAGGGCGGTGGTATCAGATGTCTAAATTAAAACGGCAGCTCCTTGCCGGTCCTTACATTTTATGGATGGCAGGATTTATTCTGCTTCCAATCGCCATGGTTTTATATTATGCATTCACTACCACCAGCGGCAGCTTTACGTTTCTGAATGTTACTTCCATCACTTTCTCAGTACATTTAAAAGCATTGGCTCTCTCCCTGAAACTTGCCTTACTATGCACAATAATCTGTCTGGTTTTATCATATCCTCTTGCTATGATTCTAAATCATATGAAGACAAAGAGCCAGGGATTCATCGTTTTTATTTTTATCCTGCCTATGTGGATGAATTTCATGCTGCGCATTCTCGCGTGGAGAATGCTTCTTTCCAACAATGGTATTATAAATTCTCTTCTGGGCACATTGGGACTGCCGGCGATTGACATTTTAAATACTCCCACCGCCGTGGTTTTTTGTATGGTATATGATTTCCTGCCATTTATGATTCTTCCCATCTATAATGCGATGACGCGGATTCAAACAGACATTATCGAAGCGGCAAAAGATTTAGGAGCTGGTAATATCACAATTTTCTTTAAAATTACTGTTCCACTCACCATGTCCGGCGTTATCAGCGGCATCATTATGGTATTTGTGCCTGCATTGACCTCTTTTGCTATCTCGGATCTCTTAGGCGGCGGTAAAGTCCTCTTAATTGGAAATGTGATTGAACAGGCATTTATGCAGGAATACAACTGGAACCTGGGATCAGGGCTTTCCTTCGTGCTGATGATCTTCGTCATCGCCAGCATGGCCCTCATGAATTCCCGCGGCGACGATCAGGGGGCCGGGGTATTGTAATTACCGGAAACGTATCCCCTTCAAAAAGGAGGTTAAAATGATTCGAAAATCCGCAGAACGAGTTTATCTCTTTCTGATCTTTTTATTTTTATATCTGCCCATTGGCGTGCTGATAGTACTGTCATTTAATAACTCCAAATCCAAAGTCGTCTGGGGCGGATTTACCCTAAACTGGTATAAAAAATTATTTTCCAACAGCGCCGTCATGGAAGCTTTTTACACCACAATTTTTATTTCCCTCGCTTCTGCGGCTATCGCTACGCTCCTTGGCGTCCTGGCGGCTTTGGGCATTGACGCCATGAAAAAACACGGCCAGGCTGTGATGCTGGGCGCCACTAATATTCCGCTGCTGAACGCAGACATTGTTACCGGTATCTCCATGATGCTGCTGTTTGTGCGCTTTACCCGCCTGGGCATGAATACGGTACTGATTGCGCATATTACCTTTAATATCCCCTATGTCATCTTAAATGTCCTGCCAAAATTAAAACAGAGCAGCCATACCGCATATGAAGCTGCATTGGACTTAGGCGCGACCCCTTTATATGCTTTCCGCAAAATCGTCTGGCCTCAGATACTTCCCGGCGTACTTTCCGGTTTTCTCATGGCCATGACCATGTCGCTGGATGATTTTTCTGTCACCTATTTTACCAAAGGCGCCGGCATCAACACCTTGTCCACTATAATCTACACAGAAATGCGTAAGGGCATCCGTCCGGAAATGTACGCGCTGTCCACAATTCTGTTTTTAATCGCCTTCATACTTCTGCTGTTTATGAATTTTGGTCCAACTGCAAGAAAGGAGATACAACTATGAAAAAGAAGCTATTATGTGTTCTTGCCATACTAATGCTCTTCTGCTTCTTCTCTGGCTGCGGCCAAAAAAATTCCTCCAATACTTTGATTGTATTAAACTACGGCAAATATATTGATCCGGAAATTCTTGAAATATTTGAAGAAGAAACCGGGATAAAAGTCGAATATGAAGAATATATTACCCCGGAAAATATGTATACAAAATACAAGGCCGGGGCCATCGATTACGACCTAATCTGCACTTCTGACTATATGATCGAAAAGCTGATTCAGGAAAATGAAGTCTCGGAACTGAATTATGAAAATATCCCCCTTGTGGAAAATCTGGAACAGACTTATTTTGACTTTTCAAAGTCTTTTGACCCAGAAAATAAATATACGCTTCCCTATTTCTTTGGAACTGTGGGAATCCTGTACAATAAGGAAATAGTGGATGAATCAAAGGTAAATTCCTGGGACATTTTATGGGACGAGGACTATTCCGGACAAATCATCATGGCTGATTCCGTGCGGGACTCTTTTATGGTAGCGCAAAAACGTCTGGGCTTCTCCCTGAATACCACAGACGAAGCGGAATTGCGGGCGGCACAGAAACTTTTAATTCAACAAAAGCCGCTGGTTTACTCCTATCTGGTGGACGAGGCACAGGATGAAATAGTAGCGGAAAACGCTGCCATGGCCGTGGTTTATTCCGGTGAAGCCGGATATGCCCTGGAATTTAACGACAAGCTGGCTTTTACGGTGCCAAAAGAAGGTTCTAATATGTGGATTGACTGCTGGTTTATTCCGCAGAGAGCCAAACACACAGAAAACGCGGAAAAATTCCTCAATTTCCTCTGCAGGAAAGATATCGCGATGATGAACTTTGAATACGTATATTATGCCACGCCAAACACTCAGGTAAAAGATGCCCTGGATCCAAAACTTCAGGAAAACCCTACGATTTTTCCTCCTACAGAAATTTTAGAAAATTGTGAAGTGTTAAAATCCCTGGACGATGAAGCTACTATGAAGTATAACTTGTACTGGAAAGAAATCAAGTCTGCAGACTAATTAATATTCGCATACACAGACAAACATCACCCGCAAAAATATGCAAAACTCATATTTTCTGCAAATATCTTGCATATTTTTGCCTGTCGTGATACATTAGAAGCCTCATAATATTTCGATGAGCTCCTCCCAATGCCAGCACAGCACAGGAGGCAATTATGACATACGAGTTATTTAAACAGCAATTAGTTGAAAATCTCAGAACGTTCTTTTCTGCAGATACCCAGATTTCCATTCAGCAGTTTCCCCACAACAACCGCCTGGTTTTGGACGGACTTACCATTTTAGAACCTGGCATTAACATTTCCCCTACCATTTATCTGAATCACTATTTTGAACAATACTGCAAGCATTCTGATTTTTCGGCCGTTCAGCAACAGATTCTCCAGTATTATCACCAGCACTGTCCCCTTAACAGCATCGATACCACTTTTTTTACCTGTTTTGACCAGGTAAGTCCCCGTATTGTATATAAATTGATCCATTATGAAAAAAACAGGGAACTTCTCAATGAAATTCCCCATTTTCCTTATCTGGATCTTGCCATTGTATTTTATTGCCTGGTTCCGGAAACACCTTATGAAAACGCCTCTATCCTGATTTATAATCACCATCTTCTCTACTGGAATATCTCAGCGGACGATCTTTTGCAGCTTGCCAGAAAAAATACGCCCTTTCTGCTTCCCTGGCGCTGCAGCTCTCTGGCTGAAGTAATCTTTCCGGCGCTTAGCTTCTTTCCCGATTACAGACAACCGATCTCCCAAACGGTTCTGAAAGAAGAAAGTATCCCTATGTTTGTCCTCACCAACAGCCAACAGTATTTTGGCGCCGCCTGTATACTGTATCCCCAGGCTTTATCGGAAATTTCCCGCAACCTTAGAGATGATCTGTATATTCTTCCCAGCAGCATCCATGAAGTGATCCTCATTCCCGTTTCTCTGGCTGGAAATCCTTTAGAACTTTCCCAGATTGTTCAGGAAGTTAACTTGACGGAAGTCGCGCCAGACGAAGTCCTTTCTGATTCTGTGTACTATTATCAAAAGGAAGAAGAGCACCTCATATTATCACAGACTTAAGACACATCTGTCATTCTGCTAACCCCTGGTAAAGTTTTTCATATTTCTTAGCTGAATTCCGCCAGGAATTATCCGCTTTCATACAGCGTTTCATCATCATTTTCCATTCTTTGGAATGATTTTGGTACACATCATACGCGTAACGGATAATGTTAAACATCTCTCTGGCATCATAATTTGCAAAACTGAATCCCGTGCCTGTCTGCCAAATTTCATTATATGCTTCCACTGTATCTTTTAAGCCGCCAGTTTCCCTGACAATTGGTACTGTTCCGTAGCGCATACTAATGAGCTGGCTGAGACCGCAGGGTTCAAATTGAGAAGGCATTAAAAATACATCCGCCCCTCCATAAATTTTATGCGCGCATTCCTCACTGTAACCAATAGTGGCTGAGAACTGTCCCGGATACTTGTTGTGGAAATACCGAAAAGAATCCTGAAAACGTTCTTCTCCGGTTCCCAGCGCCGCTACCTGAACATTCATGGTAGTCAGCATCTCTTCCATTATGTAATTTACCAAATCAAAACCTTTCTGCTCCGTGAGCCGGGACACAATTCCAATCAGCATCACTTTACTATCCAGCTTCAATCCCATTTCTGTCTGCAGCGCTTCCTTGTTCTTCTTCTTCTGAGCTAAATTCCTCAATCCAAATGGCGCTGCAAGCATCGGGTCCTTCATGGAATTATATTCTTCATAGTCGATACCGTTGACGATCCCTGACAGTTTACCCGACACCTCCCGCATAACTCCGTCCAGACCTTCACCGCCTTCGGGAAATTTTATCTCCTCTGCATAAGTCTCGCTCACTGTCGTCACCCGGTCTGCATACAGAATGCCCGCCTTAAGAAAATTTGTTTCTTTATAGGCTTCCATTGCCTTATACCGGCAGTCTGCAGACAAATCCCGGCAATTTTCAATATCATCTATACGCCATCTTCCCTGAAACTTCTGATTATGGATGGTCATGACAGTCTTTATATTATGAAAAAACGGGTCATTTCCATAAAATTCTTTCAGAAACACCGGGATTAAAGCTGCCTGCCAGTCATGGCAGTGAATAATATCCGGACAGAATTTAAGTTCCGGCAGACTTGCCAGTACCGCCCTGGAATAAAACGCAAATTTATTCACATCCTCAAAAATCTGGTTATACGGATTATCCCCTGCAAAATAATGTTCATTGTCGATAAAGTAATAGGTAATTCCCTCCGCCTTAGCTTTATCAATTCCTATGTACTCTCTCCCTCTTGGCATATCTGCATAAAATTCCGTGACATGTGACATTTTCTGCCTGTCCTTCTCCGGGATACACAAATATTTTGGCAGAATCACCCGCACATCAAATTTTTTGCCGTCTAAATATTTGGGCAACGCGCCAATCACATCTGCCAAACCACCCGTCTTAATGAAAGGATTTCCCTCGGACGCTGCAAAGAGTATTTTCTTCATGGTAAAAACCTCCAAAATATTTTCTGAGGAGGGTGAATTATCTATCCATTTCCGCTATGGACCGTTCACTCTCTTAACTTATATTCTAACCGAATTTTGTCCGCAATTAAAGCTATAAATTCAGAATTTGTCGGTTTTCCTTTTCCATTATGAATCGTATATCCAAACAAATCATCAATCGTATCCATTTTCCCTCTGCTCCACGCTACTTCTATGGCATGGCGAATCGCGCGTTCCACCCGGCTTGGCGTCGTCTGATATTTTTTAGCAATGCCCGGATAAAGAATCTTCGTAATAGAATTGAGCATTTCCATATCTGTCACCGACATAACAATCGCTTCCCGAAGATACTGGTATCCTTTGATATGTGCCGGCACCCCAATCTCATGAATAATGTTTGTCACATCATTTTCCAGATTCCGCTCTTCCAGTTCCTGTTTCTTCTCATACGCATTCACCTTCCGTACTTCAGCGGTTTTGCGCATTACCAAATTTCTCACGTGCTTAATCCGATTAATAACGACATCGTTATCAAATGGTTTCATAATATAATAATCTGCCCCCAAAGAAAAGGCATCTTCTGTAATCTTTTCCTGTCCAATAGCTGTAATCATGATAAATGCCGGGTGTTTTTTAATATTTTTGTCATTTTTGACTTTATCCATTACCGTCAGCCCATCTAATTTCGGCATTACAATATCCAGCAATACTACGTCTGGTTCCTTTCTTTTTATCATTTCATACGCTTCTTCTCCATCTTTCGCCGTTCCAACAACCTGAAGCTCTTCATCACTTTTTACAATATCGCCCAAGGTCTGCAACATTCTCTCATTATCGTCTGCAATCGCTACATTTAATTTTTCCACGTTAAATCCTCCTGCTGTTTTTTCTAATATTCGCTCAAAAAAAGGCACTCCCTATACTCCCCAAAACGTACCCCCCGGCATTTCCATGTCATTCGACATTATAACATATCTGAAAACACCTTCAAGAAAAAGATATCTCCGGGTTTCGACATAAGAATTTTACATTTCTGACATTCCCACGAATCTTGTCAAATGCTGCACCCGTTTTTTCTCTCAACCTTATTATACATATTGTATAATTGTATAAAGTGTCGAAAAATGTCGTAAGTAACAAAATTTTTGACGATTAGTTTTTAACGGATAAATTTATCTCGTGCGCATATTCTTTTTATTCGACGAGGAAGATAATTTCACACTTTCGCATAACAAGCTCTTTCCTATAAGAGAAAAAACGCTCCCGGTTCCGGCCACAAACGGCAGAACCAGGAGCGCTTTTTCCCTGTTATCCCTTAATGCTGCAACATGTTTTCAATAAATATTCCATATCCCTTGGAAGCGTCCTGCACAAACACATGAGTGACAGCACCAATCACTTTTCCATTTTGAATAATGGGGCTGCCGCTCATGCCCTGAATAACGCCGCCAGTTAAATCCAATAATTCGGGATCTGTAACCTGAAATAAGATTCCTTTATTTTCACTGTTATAATCTAACTCTGTTATATTAATGCCGTACTCTTTACGTTCTCCGGAGACAGTTGACACAATCACAGCCTCGCCCTTTTCAATATTTTGTTTCAAAGCCACCGGATAATATTGGTTTTCCTGATTTTCTTCCGGTGTCCGCTGCAATTCTCCATAAATACCAACACTGGTATTCTCCTCAACACTTCCCAATTTATACTGATCCAAATAAGTAATCACGCCGGAAATCTCTCCGGGGTTTCCCTTTTCACCTTTTGTCAGCCCCGCAATCTCTGCTTCATATAGCGTTCCTTCCGAAAGACTGACCTTAAGTCCGGTATCCATATCGCTGACTGGATGCCCCAAAGCTCCATATCCGCCCTGACTGTCGTAAAAGGTCAGCGTACCTACGCCGGCTAAGTCGTCCCGTACCCAGATTCCCAGTTTATAATCATTTTCCTCTGTCATTACAGGCTCCACTTTAATCTGAATATATTCTTCGTCGCGCATAATCCCCAAAATTACCGGTTCTCCCTGGGACTGGTTAATTTTTTCTATAAGCTCTTCCTTATTCGCAATCATCTGTTCATTGACAGTCTTTACATAGTCGCCGCTTTTTACCAGATTTACAGCAGGTTCATAGTTCATGCCGTCATTTCCGACAACGCTTCCCGTGCCTATAATCAGTACGCCGTCTGTTTTTACATATATCCCCACTGGAACTCCGCAGGGAACGATCTTCTCTTTTTCCACCACTTCTACAGAAACAGCTTTCATTGGAAACACTCCAAAAAGCTTGCATGACATAAAATAATTTCCCTGCTGCTGTGATTTTAAAGAAAAACTCCGGTTCAAATCGAGCGTTATTTTATCCTTATCGACAATCGGAGACTGATTTCCAAATACCTCCATTCCTTCCTGTTCCAGTTCTGCTGTTATGGGCACATGAAAATCAAAATCCTCTGTCTCTCCCCTTTCTATACGGATGGTATCCGGAATAGATTGGGCAATGGCGTAATATGAGAACAATATTCCCCAACAAATCCCTGCCACCAGGCTTCCCCAGGCAATCCATTTCTGGTATTTTATTTTCTTTTGCTTATGTTCTTTCAACTTTTCACACACCCTTACTGCCAAAAATTATTAATAGAATTTCAAATGACTTGAAATCCTCTTTTAGTATGTGAAATTCTTTTTTTTTCACTCTGGGATTTTTTAACTTATTGTCCCGTCAGTTACTTTTTTATAAATTTTAAACAAAATTTTTATGTGAATGAAAATATGAACTGCGCCAAAGACGCAGCGATTGATGAATTTCTCTCAAATATGCAGCCGCTGCAAAAATATGTACGGCATTCTTGCAGCAGCCGTTAGAAACGGAAGATTACCCGCTTTTCGATTATGATAGGAGATAGATTTGAATTACTTTTTATTTTTTACAGAAACGGCAAGTTCCTTCATTTCCCTTGCACTGTCTAAAACCGTATCCGTTATCTTTACGCCGCCCAGCATCCGGGCCAGCTCTGTCACGCTTTCCTGTTCCTCCAGGAGTACAATATTGGAATAGGTCGCATTTCTTACCACATTTTTACTGATCAAAAAATGATGATCTGCCATGGCTGCAATCTGGGGCAGATGGGTAATACAGATAATTTGATGATTTTTACCGATAACGTTCATTTTCTCTGCTACCATCTGTGCGGTCCGGCCGCTGATTCCAGCGTCGATTTCATCAAAAATCAGCGTCTCAATCTGATCGCTTTCAGCCAGAATCGTCTTAATCGCCAGCATGATACGGCTAAGCTCGCCTCCGGAAGCCACTTTCCCCAAAGGTTTCAACGGTTCTCCCGGATTGGTGGATATCAAAAATTCAGCCTCATCTCTTCCGTTCGCCGTATAATTCTCGGTATCTGCAAATTCCATTGTAAAATTCACATCCAAAAAGTTCAGATCCACCAAGGCTTCCTGCACCTGCTTTGTCAGCTTTTTCGCGCTCTTGCGGCGAATCATGGATACCTCGTCAGATATCTCCCGTAAAGCCTTTTCCGCCTCGTTCAGACGCTCTTTCAAGCCTTGCAGATATTCTTCAAAATCTCTTAAACGCCCGCTGCGGATCTCTTTTTCTTCTTTCGCCTGTAAAACCGCCTCAATACTGCCGCCAAACTTATCTTTCAAATGATTTACCAAATCCAGGCGTTTCTCTACTTCATAAAATGTCTCCCCGTCAAATTCTCCATCCGTCATATAGCCGGACAATTCCCGGTTAAAATCATTTAACAGATCGTCGATTTCCTCTAATTGTCCGCTTAATTCTCCCAGCTGCGAATCAAATTCCGACACAGACTGCAGTTCCCGCAGCGCGCGCCCAATCTGCTCCGTGGCGCTTCCGTTGCCGCCTGTCATCCCATAAGCGTCCCCCGCAGCCTCCATAAGTCTGCGGCTATTGACCATTTTCCGGTAAGAAAGCTCCAACTCTTCATCTTCCCCCGGAATCAGATTCGCTTCCTGTATTTCCTGAATCTCATATTCCAGAAAAGAAAGTTCCTGTTCCCTGCCTTCTGCATCCTGTAATGCCTGTTTTTGTTCTTCCAATACCTTCTGATATTCCTGGTAACGCTTTTTCAGGACGTCCTTTTTATTTTTTAATTTATCTGCGGCGTACGCGTCCAGGATTTCCAGATGCTTCTTCTTATGAAGCAGAGACTGGTGCTCATGCTGGCCATGGATATCAATAAGCAGTGAAGCAACGTTTCTCATACAGGAGGCGGAAACTATCTCTGAATTAATCTTTCCCACGCTTCTGCTGGCCGTAATCTTCCTTGACATAATAATTTCATCGTTTTCCGGATAAATATCAAGTTCCTTCAATTGCTGAACCTGCGCTTCATTTTCCACCCGGAACACCAGCTCCACCAGAGCAAAGTCTGAATGCTCCCGCAGCATTTCCCGGGGCGCCTTTTCTCCCAGAGCAAGATTAATGGAACCAATAATAATAGACTTTCCGGCTCCCGTCTCTCCGGACAGAATGTTTAATCCATTTCCAAATTCAACCTCAGCTTCCTCCATCAGGGCAAGGTTTCTTACATGAAGACTTACTAACATATACATTCTCCTTCTACTCTCTCAGTTTCGGCAGTATGTTATCGCAGACCTTTGATTCGCTGAAATTCAGGTTTCTACAATTTTACGTAAACGCTTCATTAATAGTACAGTATCCTCCACCGTACGCACGGCGCACATAATGGTATCGTCTCCTGCAATACTGCCAACAATTTCATGGCAGTCCATAGCATCCAGAGCCGCCGCCACCGCCATCGCCATGCCGGAAACGGTTTTAATTACCAGAATATTCTGCGCCATATCCATGGATAGAAAACCATCTTTAAAAATGCGGCTATATTTTTCACTCAAGTCCTTGTGCGTCTCATTAAACGCTACATATTTCTGACGCCCGGCGCTTCCTGCCACCTTGGTAAGCTTCAATTCCCGGATATCCCTGGAAACGGTTGCCTGCGTCACCTGAAATCCTTCCTGTTCCAGACAATCCAACAATTCCTCCTGTGTCTCAATACTGTTTTTTGAAATTATCTCCAATATTTTCGTATGACGCTTTGACTTCATTTCTACCTCCTGTACACCCCTTACCAGGCGCACCCCTGCAATTTTTTTCTCAGCCGTTCTAAAAAACTCATGCTGTTAAGTTTTAAAATCCTGGTCCGCACCTGGGCCTTCTTTACCAGGATTTTGTCCCCTTCTTTTAAAATTCCCACAGGCTGTCCATCAAAGCTGACCTCTACCATCTTGCCCTGCCCTCCGTCCCGCGTCCGGACCTCAATCGTAATTTCATCTTCTGCACCCAATACGATACTCTTGGCATTCAGGGTGTGGGGGCTGATAGGCGTCATCACAAGCAAATCTGCCCTTGGATCCACAATAGGTCCTCCTGCGGACATACTGTATGCCGTAGAGCCGGTGGGCGTGGCAATAATGATGCCGTCCGCACGGTATGTATTCAGATATTCCCCATTCACCGAAATAATCAAATCTACTACCTGCAGCATTCCGGAACGATGAATTACAATATCATTCAAAGCAATCCGCTCAGTCTGTACCGTTTTTGCCTGCAGACAGCAACCAGATAATAACATTCTGGATTCCACCGCATAATCCGCGCCCTCCAGGAGCTTCCTGACTCCCTGTATTGCAGTATCCTTTTCCAATTCACAAAGATATCCCACATGTCCGGTGTTAACGCCAATCAATGGTATATTGCGCTCGGCCATATCTCTGGCTGCGCGAAGCAGCGTTCCGTCTCCCCCTACTACCAGAATGCATTCTGTCCCGTCCGGAATCTGGCTCTTTTCAAAAGACTTTCCTTCCTGCAGCCGGTTCTCCTGATATCTGCAGCTTCCCCCATGTTCCAGAATAAACTGCTGAATCTCTTTGGTAAGCTTCAGTTGCGCATCCCGTTTGGGATTTACAATGATATAAAAATGCTCCATTCCCTGTCCTCCTGAGCTTCCCCGCCCCATATTATGCCAAAGTCCTATGCGCCTGCGCTACTACTGCGGGCACATCTATACAAGCCTCGTCCAATTCTTTGTTTTTTCGGATATACACAAGATATTCAATGTTTCCTTCCGGACCCTTTATCGGGGAAAATTCCAGAGCCTTCACGGCAAATCCAAGTTCCTGTGCAAAGGCAAGAATCTTTTCAATCACTTCCCTGTGTACCCCGGCGTCCCGCACCACTCCCTTTTTCCCTACTTTTTCCCTGCCCGCTTCAAATTGGGGCTTAATGAGACAAACCATTTCCCCCTGGGAAGAAAGTAAATCCCATGCCGCCGGAAGAACTTTGGTAAGTGAAATAAAAGAGACATCCGCCGATGCAAAGTCCAACACGTCCGCAAGATCCTCTGGCTTCACGTAACGGATATTTGTCTTCTCCATGCAGATCACCCTGTCGTCCTGCCGCAGCTTCCAGGCAAACTGTCCGTACCCCACGTCCACTGCGTATACTTTTTGGGCGCCATTTTGCAGCATACAGTCTGTAAAACCTCCGGTAGACGCGCCGATGTCCATGCAAATCTTACCTCCCAGGGAAATATTAAAATGTTTGATTGCCTTTTCCAGCTTCAATCCTCCGCGGCTTACATATTTCAGCGTATTTCCCCGTACCTCAATGGAAATCTTATCGTCAAAAAAAGTTCCCGCCTTGTCTTCACGCTGACCGGCCGCAAATACATTCCCCTCCATAATCATAATCTTAGCCTTTTCTCTCGAAGGCGCCAGCCCCCGCTGCACCAGCAGCACATCCAAACGTTCTTTCATTTCGCAGCCTCTCTATTTGCGCACATAGCCTGCCACAATCTGCTTTAAAACAGACGCCACATCCAGACCATGTTCTTTTTTCAATATTTCTACATTTCCCTGCTCTACATATCTGTCCTTCAGAGCAATATTCATAACCGACGGCTTTTGCGGTTCATGCTTATCACTGAAATAATGAAGTACCTGTTCCCCATATCCTCCAGTTATCACATTTTCCTCCAAAGTAACCAGAAGCGTATGGGTACTGGCAAGTGTATCAAGCAGTTCCGAATCCAAAGGCTTTACAAACCGCACATTGACCAGAGAACAAAAATATCCCATGGCTTTCAGCAGTTTTTGCACTTCTTCAGCCGTCTTCACCATGCTTCCTACTGCAAGCAATGCAATTTCATGCTCCTGGCAAATCATCTCGCTCTTTCCATATTCTATTTTCCCGCGGAACTTTTTTAAGCCTGCATACGCCTCGCCTCTGGGATAGCGAATCGCAATTGGATGTTCAAAATTCAAAGCAAATTTCAGCATATCGGAAAGTTCCCATTTATTCTTGGGCGCTAAAATTGTCATATTGGGTATAGAAGACAGATAAGATAAATCAAAAATGCCCTGATGCGTCTCCCCATCGCTTCCCACAAGTCCAGCCCGGTCAATGGCAAATACGACTGGCAAATCCTGGAGACAGACATCGTGAAGAATCTGGTCGTAAGCACGCTGCAAAAAAGAGGAGTACACCGCTACCACCGGCTTTAAGCCTGCCGCGGCAAGCCCGGCTGCAAAAGTAACAGCATGGCCCTCGGCAATGCCAACATCGAAAAAACGCTCTGGAAACAAATTGTGGAACCGCTTCAAACCTGTTCCATCACGCATTGCTGCAGTGATTGCCACCACCTTAGAATCACGTTCTCCCATTTTCCGCATCACCGTAGAAAATATGTCGGTATAATTTGCGGCAGTCCTTGGTTTTAACGGCAGCCCGGTTTCAATCTGAAATGGCTCCGCGCCGTGAAATCTTGCTGGATGACGTTCTGCCGGAAGATAGCCTTTTCCTTTTTTGGTAATCACATGAACCAGCACAGCTCCGTTTACTTTAGAAGCCTCGCGGAAAATCCGCCGCATCGCTCCTATATTATGTCCATCTACCGGCCCCAAGTAGGTAATCCCCATATTTTCGAATATCATTCCGGGAATGAAAAGCTGCTTGATTCCGCTTTTGGTTCTGCGGATACGAGTCACCATTCGTTCTCCCACAACAGGTATTCTATTCAGGGAATTTGTCACTCCCGTCTTCAAATCCTGATAGACATATGTCGTGCGCAGGTTTCCCAGATGACGGGAAAGACCTCCTACATTTTCTGAAATTGACATGTCATTATCATTTAATACAATCATAAAATTCGTACGCAGCCGGGAAGCATTATTCAACGCCTCGTATGCCATTCCTCCCGTCATGGCACCGTCCCCAATTACGGAAATTACTTTAAACTGTTCGCCTGTAATTTCTCTGGCCTCCGCATAGCCTAACCCCGCTGAAATCGAGGTGGAACTGTGCCCTGTGTCAAAACAGTCGCAGGAACTTTCTTTGCGCTTGGGAAATCCGCTCATCCCGCTGTATTCCCGCAAATGCTCAAATCCTTCCCTTCTTCCGGTCAGAAGCTTATGGGTATAGGACTGATGCCCAACATCCCAGATAATTTTATCCTGTGGAAGCTGGAATACTAAATGCATAGCCATTGTCAGTTCCACTACACCCAGATTCGATGCAAGATGTCCGCCGTTTTCCGATATTTTTTCAATCAGAAATTCCCGGATTTCCTGCGCCAATGAGGGAAGCTCTGATTCTTCCAGCTTCTTGATATCATTGGGCGCTTTTATCTTATCCAATACCATAGATAATACCCTCTTTCCTTGGTTATTTCTTCCTATGTATCAGCTCTAACATCAGGCTGGTGAGAAATTCATTTCTCACTACCAGAGCATTCATGCGCTGCACACTTTGTCTCGATAAGCGCTCTACCTGCCTCTTCGCCTCATCAATCCCAAATAACGTGACCCAGGTAGCCTTATGGTTCTTCTCATCGCTGCCCACTGGTTTCCCCAACTCTTCCGTGGTGCTGACCACATCCAGGATATCATCCTGTATCTGAAAGGCAAGCCCCAGCTCTGACGCCGCCTGCTCTACCTGCTGCTGCTCGCTTCCTGTAGCCCCTGCAAGAACTGCTCCGATAAGCATGGAAGCCTCCAGCAAAGCCCCTGTCTTCAGACGATAGATAAACGTCAGCATTTCCCCCGACATCTGCTTTCCCTCCGCTTCCACATCCACACATTGTCCTCCCAGCATCCCCTGGACGCCGGCTTTCTGAGCAAGCACAGACAGTGCTTTGGCAATCTGGCTGTTTGAAGGTTCTAACCCAAATGCTTTTGCCGCCGTCTCAAAAGCATACGTCTGCAGGCCGTCACCCGCAAGAATGCCCATCGCCTCCCCATACTGGGCATGCGTCGTTTTTTTTCCCCGGCGATACTGGTCGTTATCCATGGCCGGAAGGTCGTCGTGAACTAAAGAATACGTGTGTATCATCTCAATGGCCGCCATAAAAGGCTCGATTACTTCTGATCTGCCGCCGAACATCCGGTAAGTTTCCCACATGAGCAGGGGGCGCAGACGTTTCCCTCCCGCCTGAATGCTGTAATTCATTGCCTCAACCACTGTCTTCTGATATCCCTTTGCGCTGGGCAGATATTTCTCTATGACCGCCTCAACCTGCCTGGTGCGTGCAGCTAATTCTTCCTGAAATTCTCTATTCATCAAATGCCTCCAATTCTCCCTGCTCATTCAGCAAAAGCATTCTTTTCTCCACGCTGTCTATTTTCTCATTACAATATTTTAATTTTTTAATTCCCTGTTCATAAAGGGAGAAGGATTCTTCTAATGTCACTTCACGATCCTGCATCTTTTCTATAATGGCATCCATCTCCTGAAAGGTCTCTTCCAGAGTGGCTTCCTGCTTTTCCTTACTCATTCTCACTGCTCCTTTCCTTCCAGTCCCGTATAAACTCTGCACCATTTTCTTTTTCCATACGCTCTAAGCGCTGGATCTCTTGTACCTGAGCCTTCACTTTTCCATTCAGCATGTGAATATTGAGAACATCTCCCCGCTGCAGCGCATTAACATCCCGCAGGCTTTTTCCTCTCCCGTCTGCCACAAACGCATAACCCATACTCAATTTCTTCAGAGGAGATAAAGCTTCTATGCGTCTTATATATAATTCCACCGCGTACTTTTTATGGGTAAGTTTGTGCTGCATCTGCATACGCAGCTTGTCCTCAAGGTCTGCCGCCGTCTGCCGTTTCTCATTTAACTGGTTTTGAGGGCTTAATAATTTTAATTTTCCTTCAAACTGCCGGGTGCTCTCCTGACAGCGTTCCAGCTTATCGCTCATTTTGCGGTTCAGTTCCAGGTGCAGAGAAAGCAGCATTTCCTCCATTTCACGGATATCATACACAGCAAGCTCTGCGGCTGCCGAAGGAGTCGGCGCCCTTAAATCTGCCACATAGTCCGCTATGGTTGTATCCGTCTCATGACCTACTGCAGAAATAACCGGCACAGTGCATTCAAATATGGCGCGTGCCACAATCTCTTCGTTAAACGCCCACAAATCTTCCATGGAGCCGCCGCCTCTTCCTACAATCATTACATCCACACCAAGCTGCTCTAAAGCGCGAATCCCATTGACAATACTTTGCGCCGCCCCTTCTCCCTGCACCAGCGCTGGATAGAGTATCGTCTGCACGTAAGGATTACGCCGTCTGCTAATGTTTTGAATATCCCGGATCGCTGCTCCGGTGGACGCCGTCACAATCCCCAGGGTTTTAATATACTTGGGAACAGGCTGTTTATACTCCGGCGCAAACATTCCCATTTCTTCCAATTCCTTTTTCAAAGCCTGAAAACGCTGGTACAAAAGTCCTTCTCCGTCCGGCAGGATTTCTCTGGCATAGAGCTGGTATTTGCCGTCTCTTTCATAGACGGACACGGCGCCTAATACAATCACGTTATCCCCATTTTTCATGGAAAATTCCAGACCCTTGCGGTTCCCGGCAAAAAGTACTGCCGGCAGCGCCCCGGACGCATCTTTCAGTGTGAAATAAATATGCCCGGAAGTATGATATTTGCAATTGGATATTTCACCTTTTACATATATACGGTTCATCATGAAATCCTGGGTGAACATATTTTTAATGTAGGCGTTCACCTGGCCTACGGTATATATATTTTTTGTCATACCAGTTTTGCAAGAATTCCGTTTACAAAAGACGGCGAATCATCGGTTCCATAGCTTTTTGCCAGCTCCACCGCCTCATTAATCGCTACTCCTGTCGGAATATCCTCCTCAAATTTTATTTCATACACTGCCAGGCGTATCAAGGTCAGATCCACTTTTCCCATACGGCCGGTCTTCCATCCCTGCGCCACCTGATTGATCATGTCGTCAATTTCCGTCAGGTGGCTTACAATCTGCTCAAATTTATCCCGTATATAAAGGATATCCTTATCCTCCTGTCCCAGCTCTTCCAAAAACAGCTGGCGCTGCTCGGACAAGTCTCCCTCTTCATAAAACTCTGCGCGAAACAACAGTTTAAATATTTTTTCTCTGATCTCTCTACGACTCATTTGCTTCCTTTCCTATAAGAGAAAAAGGGTGTCTTGAAAGACACCCCTGACAATTTGCATACGCTGTTCTCGTCTTTACTTTTAAAGGTTCATTATTTAAAGTGTCCAGACCGGAACTTATTTACGCTTATCCATATCAACACCTGCAATGCGCACGTCAATACTGCTGACCTCCAGTCCGGTCATATTCTCAACCGCCGACTTCACTCTCTCCTGTACCTTAGAGGATACTTCCGGAATTGCATAACCAAAACGGATATTCAACGCAACGTCCACCTTCACTACATGCTCCTGTACTTCCACCTTAATTCCCTTGGACAGATTCTTCATGCCCAGCTTACTTACCAGTTCATTGGTAATATTGCCAGCCATGGAACTTACGCCTTCCACCTCCGTGGCAGCAAGCCCTGCAATGATAGCAACCACCTCATCTGCAATCCGTACCTCGCCCAAATTGTCGTCTTTTATCATATATGCTTTTCTGTCTTCCGCCATGTTTACGCCTCCTAAACTTATTCATTCTGTTATTATACCAGAATATCCAATTTTTGCAAAGGTATTCGGCAGGTTTTTATCATTTTTTGGCAACAGCCTGATTACGGTTCATGTCCAGCCTATACAGATTATTTACTTGCGCCTTTTCGGCGGCACGGACGTATATTCGTAAGGGGTTGCCTGGTAAACATAGTAATTCAGCCAGTTCGTATACAGTGTATTGGCATGGGCGCGCCACTGCAGATTCGGACGGATCGTACAATCATCATCCACATAATAATTTTTCGGAGGCTGAATATCCAGTCCTTTCTCTTTGTCTCTCATATACTCTGTATGCAGCGTAATTCTGTCATACTCGGGATGTCCCATAACAAAAATTTTCTGGCCCGTGGTGTCCATCAGAAGAAAGACTCCGGCCTCTTCAGATTCTGCAAGGATAGTAAGTTCCGGCACGTTCTCTATATCCTCCCGGCGCACCTGCGTATGCCTGGAATGCGGCGCCAGAAAATAATCGTCGAATCCCCGCACCAGGGGAATTTTACGGTTGCTGACCTTATGTTCAAACAAGCCGAACATTTTTTCATCTAATATGTATTTGGGGATTCCATAATGATAGTACAATCCCGCCTGAGCGCCCCAGCAAAGATACATAGTGGAAGTAACATTGGTCTTCGTCCACGCGCATATTTCCTGAAATTCCTTCCAGTAATCTACCTCTTCATATTCCATCTGTTCCACAGGCGCTCCGGTAATGATAAAACCGTCAAATTTCCGTTCCCTGATCTCTGCAAACGTATGATAAAACTTATTCAAATGGCTGCTGGAGGTATTTCGGGATTCATGGCTGCTGACTACCACAAACGTCACATCCACCTGCAGAGGTGTGTTGGACAACTCCCGCAAAATCTGTAGCTCTGTTTCTTCTTTTAAAGGCATTAGATTCAGTATCCCCACCTCAATCGGGCGGATATCCTGATGCACCGCCCGGTTCTCATCCATTGTAAATACATTTTCTCTCTCTAACGTTTCTCTTGCGGGCAGCCCGCTCTGAACCTTAATTGGCATATTGTTTCCTTCTTTCTTCTATACTGTTTAAAATTTCAGGCGCTTTTTCACTGTTCTATACTTCCAGCAGTTCCAGCAGTTCTTGTTCTGATATAATCCGGATTCCCAGCTCCGCTGCCTTCGCCAGCTTGCTCCCGGCGTTCTCCCCTGCCAAAACCATCGACGTCTTCTTAGAGACAGACCCCGAAACTTTCCCTCCCTGCGACTCAATCAGTTCCGACGCTTCCTTCCTTCCAAGACTCGGCAGCGTCCCTGTGACCACAAATGTCATTCCCTGGAATTTGCTGCCTTTAGGCTGTTCCTTCGACAGAAGATTGACCCCGTATTCCCGCATTCGCTCCACCATGCGGCGGTTTTCCTCTTTGCTGAAAAAATCCAGAATGCAATTGGCGCTGATCTCGCCAATATCATTCACATTCTGCAGCTTTTCACTGTCTGCCTCCATCAAGGCGTCCATACTCCGAAACTCCCTTAAAATAGCCTTGGCCGCCGCTTTTCCCACATTTGGGATTCCAAATCCGGTCAAAAGCTGATATGCATCATTCTCCTTCGATTTATCAATGGCCGTCAGCAATTTTTCCGTATTTTTTTCCTTGCCGATAATCCCCTGTTCAATCAATTCCTCCTTATATTGCCTCAAGGTATAAATATCCGCCACATTTTTAAGATATCCTCTCCTCACCAATTCCTGCACATAGACCGTTCCAAACCCCTTGATATCCATGGCGTCCCTGCCCACAAAATTTATAATATGGCGTTCTAGCTGGGCGGGGCAGTTCGGAGAAGTACATTTTATATCCGCGGTATCTTTTTCCCGCATCGTTTTCGCACCGCACACCGGACAGACTGCCGGCAAATGATAGGGCACTGCAGAATCCGGCCGTTTATCCTTCCATACCTTGCGCACCTTGGGAATAATTTCACCGGATTTATACACCTGAATCCGGTCGCCAATGCGAATATCCAGTTCATCAATAAAATCCTGATTATGAAGCGTAGCCCTCGATACGCTGGTACCGCAGAGCCGCACCGGCTCGAAGACAGCGGTAGGCGTGATTCTTCCGGTACGCCCCACAGACAACTCAATGTCCAAAAGCGTCGTCTCTTTTTCTTCCGGCGGATATTTATACGCCACTGCCCAACGCGGCACCTTCGAGGTTGCCCCCAGCAGTTCTCTTTGTGCCAGGGAATTGATCTTTACTACTGCGCCATCAATATCATATCCCAGGTTACCCCTGTTTTCTCCGATATCGCAAATAGCTTTCCAGACCTCCTCTTTTGTGCGGCAAACCCGGTAATCATCTATAACAGGTATCTTATTTCTTTTCAGATATTCGTATCCCTGTGTATGGGTGCTAAGCTCCATACCCCGGATCTGCTGAATATTAAAGACAAACATGGAAAGTCCCCGTTCTTTTGTCACCTTGCTGTCCAATTGACGCAGGGTTCCCGCCGCGCAATTTCTGGGATTGGCAAACAGCCGCTTTCCATTTAATTCCTGGATTGTATTGACTCTCTCAAAATCTTGTTCTGTCATATAAACTTCCCCGCGGATCTCTAGATACTCCACCGGTTCTTTCAATTTTTTCTTCACATCTGGAATTACCCTGGCATTGACTGTCACATCTTCGCCAAAATTAATCCCATCCCCTCTGGTCAGCGCCAGACTCAATTCTCCCTCGTCATATCTGAGCGCCATAGACAAACCATCAATTTTATATTCCACGACAAATTCCGGTTCTTCCAACTGTTTTTGCATTTCTTCCACAAATTCGTCCACTTCTTCCCGGGAAAATACGTCCTGTAAGCTCAACATAGGTACGTTATGCCTTACCAGTTTCCCCGCTTCCCGCTTAGCCGTCCCCCCTACTTTCTGAGTGGGGGAAGTTTCCGTCGCCAGTTCAGGAAACTGCTGTTCCAGATTTTTCAGCTCTTTCATTTTCATATCGTACTCATAGTCGCTGATTTCTGGATTATCCTGATTGTAATAACGCTCGATATGATATTCCAGTTCACTGCGAAGCTCTTTTACTCTCTGCTTGGCGCTCTCTTTATCCATAACTTATTCCTTTCCTGTTGTACTGAAAAACTTTGCCTCAGTCTCAATTGGAAGAATCCCTGATTTGTCTGCTCAATTCCTCCCATTCCTCTGGCGTAACGTTTCGGTATGCGCCTTCTTTCAGTTCTCCCAACCGGATATTCATAATACGCACCCGCTTTAAATCCATCACCCGAAAATGAAAAATCTCACACATTCTGCGTATTTGCCGGTTCATCCCCTGTGTTAAAATTATTCGGAATGTCCGTTTCCCAACCTTTTTTGCCTGGCAGGGTCTGGTAGATACGCCCAATTCTTCCAGATATACCCCCTCTTTCATTCCCCGGATAAATTCCTCTGTGATATCCTGGTTTACCTTTACAATATATTCCTTCTCATGGTAATTTGCGCTGCGCATCATTTTATTTACCAGCTCTCCCTGGTTTGTCATTAAAATCAGTCCATGAGAATTCTTATCCAGGCGGCCAATGGGATAGATACGTTTTGGATAATTGATAAAATCTACAATATTATTTTTTTCCCGTTTCTCTGACGTACATACGATTCCTACGGGCTTATTCACGGCAATCAGGATCGCCTCTTCTTCCTTTGACACACGTTTTCTCCCATACATTACCACGTCGCCGGGATAGACCTTATCTCCCCTCAAAGCCACTTTGCCATTAATGGTAATACGTTCTGCCTCAATCTGCCGGTCTGCTTCCCTGCGGGAGCACACGCCCGCTTCACTGAGATATTTATTAATTCTGATTGCATCTGACATTACAGTTCCCCCACCTTTTCCTGTGTTCTTCTTTTGTTTTATAAAAATTTTTTCAGCCGCTCGATATTCTCTTCCTGGAAATCCATTAGCTCCTCTGCCAGCTCATTGGCAAAGCTGCCCACCTTCTTATTGTTATGCTTCACTTTTAATAAATCCGTGATGCCCCGCGTGTTTCCCTGAATCATCATGTCTGCAACATGATTGGTACTGATATTCAACATCGTATTTGCCTGAACGGCCCCCCAAAGCATTGCTTTTTGAACAGCGGATTCCTTAGGTAGCAATCCATATTCCCATAAGCCTGCTTCCGCCTTTCTCTCAAAATCCTGGAAACGGTTTCTCTCAGATGTAAGCTCGTAGGCAAACTCCTGATTATATACTTTTCCCATTAACGCATCAATAGCGCTTACCGCCATAGACGCGTTTTTTTTGGTTTCTTTTAATACATTAATTTCTTCCTGATTTCGCATAACTTCCTCCTATTGGTTTTACCATTAGGTTGAAGCATTTCTTTTATTTTATACTGCATTTATCAGGAAAATAACTTTTTATTTTCCTGAACGGACCCGCCACTTTGTTCTTCCATCAGAAAGATCTTAGCACATAAAAACATGAATGTATCTATCCTACAGAAAAAATTAAAATGCGCACTCGTACAAAAGGAAATATGTCGCAGGGGTGGAAAACACTTTTCTCACAGAAGAAACATAAGATGCACACGCACACGAAAAAAATTATACGTCAAAGCGCCGTGCAAGGCAAAGAATGTCCCCCTCATGGTGGAAGGGTAAACGCTGAAAAAACTAATTACTGAAGTCAATATACCATATATCGATAAGCGCCACGCCTTCTGAAAGAAAAAGAGAATTGCCCTCAACGGACAATTCCCTCTTTTGCTTATTTTGAAAACTGCTTTATTCGTCCGGATACTTTGCCCAAATTAATTATTCAGCAGCAAATCTGTCCTGATATATCCGGTCACTCCATTCCATTCAACTTTCGTCCATCCTTCTGCATAACTGAGAATTACAGTGATACTGTCTCCGACGGCTGTTGTTCCCACAAGCTCTGCCGTTTCACTCATTGACGCACGCACATTGTAACCATTATTAGCCGTCAGTACCTTTCCTTCCGGCACATAATTGATTCCACTGGATTCTCCGTCTTCAGAACCTTCATTATCAGAATTCTCCTCCTCAGGTTCTTCCGGCGTCTGTTCCGGTTCTTCCTGCTTAGGCTCTTCCGGCGCCTGTTCCGGCTCCTCCTGTTTTGGTTCTTCTGCCGGCGCAGTATAAGTTTCTTTCCATTTACTTATTGCCTCCGCCACATCGTTCACTTTCTTCTGCAGTTCATCATTACCTTCTATAATTTTGTCATACTCCGCCTGAATTTCTGTCCGAATCTTATCAACCTTTTCACTGCTCTCAAAAGCTTCAATCAATGTAAGAATCTTTTTCTTCGTCTTCTGTTCACCCATTTCCCGGTTAAAAGAACTATATCTGTTATTGATATAAAGCTCACCCTTCTTATTCGTCTGAACATAGAACATATTCATCCCTGGAAGGGCGTCCTCCACACCTGCAAATTTCATATCGTAGGCGACGGAAACAATATATTCGTCCTCCGTTCTTCCTTTCTCTACCACACAGGAAACATTATTGTAGCTCTCCACATGCTCATTCATCATATTAATATAATCTTTCTCCATATCAGAAAGATATTTCGTCAACCCAGACAGCTTGTCCAAATCTCCTGCCGCATATGAATTATAATAAGTGGACAACAATTCTGTAATCTCAGGGCTTGAAACTTCTTCCTGGCTGTTATCAGACGCCAGGTCTTTTGCCGGCTCCGTATCATTTTGATTATTTTCTTTCTCCTGCTGTTCCTGCTGCTGGCTGCCCTGATTCCCGGAAGTCCCGCCGTCATTCTTATCGTTGCATGCACTGACAGAGAGAACCAAAACAAGAGCAGCGGTTAATACCCCTGCGGAAACATACCTGACATTTGCCTTACAAAACTGCGTTATTTTATCTATACTAAATACGAAACCTGTATTCTTATTATCCTTCATATATTCTCCTTTATCTATCTGTACAGTTCTTGTCAGAACTGCAACTTCACATATATAACTTTCTGCTGCGCTTCCGCAGTCAGAAAGATTAACATCAAAAGTATCAAATGCACCCAGAGGGAATCGAACCCCCAGCCCCAGAACCGGAATCTGGTATTTTATCCGTTAAACTATGGGTGCTTTCTGATTATTTTTTCGAACATAAGTTAGTATAGCACACTTCTTTCCAAAAATCAAAAGATTTTTTCTATCATTTTAAAATTTTTCATTTCCTTTACAATTTTTTCTGCAATCTCCTCTGGGGAACGCCCGTCTGTGGCTATCTCCATCTCTCCGGCTGCCCGATAATAAGGGTTCCTCTGTGCCAAAAGACTGCGGATATACTCCACGTTCATATTTCCATTCAGCACAGGACGACCGTTATCTTTCTTTACTCTGTCAAAAATTGTCTCCGGCTCCGCTGTTAAAAGTACCACAATCCCATTTTTCCTCATCAAATCCGCATTTTCTTCACGAATTGCCATTCCGCCTCCGCAGGAAATAATTTTACGTTCTCCTTCTGCCAGTTCCTCAAGCAACGCTGTCTCCATATCGCGGAAGGCCGCTTCTCCCTGAGCCTCAAATATTTCCGCGATACTCCTGCCCTGCCTCTGGACAATCCATGCATCCGTATCTAATTCTTCATATCCCAACAGTCTGGCAAGTTTGTGGGATACGGTGCTTTTTCCAGTTCCCATAAATCCAATTAAATATATATTCTGCTTCATCTTAGCTTCATACTTTCTGAAATTTTATCCAATATCATAACCGTATCTTCTATCGGAAGCTGTCCGGGAGCTGACGCTTTCCCGACGCTTGCAAATGTCATGCAGGAGCCAAAGAGCTGTCCTCCGACTCTGGAAACTGCTCCCAGCCCTCCCATTGCCATTGTGACAAGCGGAAAATCAGGCATATTCTCCTTTATGCGCGCGGCAGCTTCCATAAGCCGTATGACATCCAGCGGCGTTTGCGGCATTACCGCAAGCTTGCCAATGTCTGCTCCGGCAGACTTCATTTCCGCCAAATCCCGCTGCATCCTTTCCGTATCCGGAGTATTTGAAAAATAATGCCTGGAGCCGATTACCTTCTGCCCCAGATCGTGAAGACGTTTTATGACCCCCGACGCTTCCGACAGTTCCGGCACTTCCACATCTAACAGGTCTGCGAGTCCGCTCCCGGCTATGTTCTGCAAAAGCAGTATGTAAGCTTCTGGCGTTATCGCCCGCTGCCCTCCCTGCGGTTTACTGCGAAACGTACACAAAAGTACTGCTTTCCTGCAGATTTCAGACAAACGGTCAAGTGTTTCCTCCACCTGACTCCAGTCATCACTTTTTTCAAACCAGTCCATACGCCATTCCAAAGCGTCTGTTCCCCGTTCTATGGCTTTCTCTGCTGCCTGATATATTTCATTTTTCCGCGCTTGCGTTACTGGCACACAAATCAGCGGTTTTCCTGTTTCCAGCGTATATTCTTTTATTTTCATATTCTTCCTTCATTTTTGCGTGGATATTAAATTCCTGCCCGCATAGGATACCTGGATTTCTCATGCCTTTTACACCATTCGCTGTTCTGTGGGGCATGAAAAACCCTTATGCCAGATCATTATATACCATTAAAACATAACCTGCAAGACATTGACATATTTTTTATTATCCTTTAAGATAATTCAGGAACATTTTATTATAAAATAATGAAACCAGGTGAACACATGAATTACGAAATCACTGGAAATACGAAACTCACCGCGCTTTTGGGAAGTCCGGTGTCACACAGTATTTCCCCGCAAATGCACAACGAAGCATTCCGTCAGCTTGGGCTGGATTACGTCTATCTCGCCTTTGACGTGACCCCCGATACCTTAAAAGACGCTGTCAGCGGTTTCAAGGCGGCGGGTATCTGCGGTTTCAATCTTACCATGCCCTTAAAGGTACATATCCTGCCTCTCTTAGATGAAATTACCCCGGCGGCCAGACTTGCCGGCGCTGTCAACACCGTGACCGTAAAAAATGGCAGACTGATTGGACATACCACAGACGGGAACGGTTATATGCGTTCTGTCTCTGACGCCGGTTATAACATCATCGGCAAGAAAATGACGTTGCTGGGAAGCGGCGGCGCTGCCACTGCTATTTGTGTACAGGCAGCTTTAGACGGCGTTTCTTCCATTGATATGTTCAAACGAAAAAATGCTTCCTGGGATAAAACGCTGGCATTTTGTAAGCGGATTTCTTCTGAAACCTCCTGCAACATCCGGCTTCTGGATTTTAATGATTGCGCACTTCTTGCCGAAAGTATTTCTGAAAGCGCAATTTTAACCAATGCCACCAGTATCGGCATGGCGCCTGATGTTGACGCAAGCCCCATTCCGGATCCTTCCATACTGCGCCAGGATTTAATTGTTTCTGATATTATATATAATCCCAGGGAAACTCTGTTGTTAAAACAGGCAAAAAAACGGGGATGTCCCTGCTTTAACGGCCTCTATATGCTGCTGTACCAGGGCGCCGCTGCTTTTACCTGTTGGACAGGCGCAGAAATGCCCGTAGACGTCATTAAGAAAAAGTATTTTTCAAATTAGATTAAGGAGTGAACCGAGATGAGTTTTACATTTTTAAAAGAACTTCCCAGTCCGGAAGAAATCAAAAAAGAATATGGATTATCAAAATCTGCCGTATGTACGAAACAGGCGCGGGACAAAATGATTCGGGATATCATTACCGGCAAATCCGATAAATTCCTAGTCATCATTGGTCCCTGTTCTGCTGATAATGAGGATGCTGTATGCGATTATATCAGTCGTCTCAGCAAGGTACAGGAAAAGGTTGCTGACCGCCTGGTCATTGTACCCAGGATTTACACCAACAAACCCCGTACTACCGGTGAAGGATACAAAGGCATTGCCCATCAGCCCGATCCGGAAAAACGTCCTGATATGCTTGCCGGCCTTATCGCCATGCGCAAAATGCACATCCGCGCCCTGGAAGAAAGCGGTCTTTCCTCGGCAGACGAAATGCTCTATCCGGAAAACTGGTCATATGTAGAAGATTTACTCTCCTATGTAGCCATCGGCGCACGGTCCGTAGAAGACCAGCATCACCGGCTCACGGTCAGTGGTTTCGACGTGCCCGCCGGAATGAAAAACCCCACCAGCGGCGATTTGTCGGTTATGCTCAATTCTGTATACGCCGGACAGCATCCTCATCATTTTGTATTCCGTGGATATGAAGTCAGCACTACCGGCAATCCTTTAACACATGTTATTCTGCGGGGCGCTGTAAACAAACGCGGCGTCTGTATCCCCAATTACCACTATGAAGATCTGGAGCGTCTGATTCAAATGTATGATAATATGGATTTACAATATCCGGCTGCCATTATTGATTCGAATCATTCCAATTCCAATAAACAATATGAACAGCAGATACGCATCGTAAAAGAAGTGATGCATAACCGGAAGATTTCTCCCGAAATCCACAAACTTGTAAAAGGCGTTATGATTGAAAGTTATCTTGAACCTGGCTGTCAAAAGGTTGGAGAACATGTTTATGGTAAATCTATCACCGATCCCTGTCTTGGCTGGGAAAAATCCGCAGAGCTTCTCTATCATATTGCTGAGATGAATCAAATATAAAATTATTTTCCAGAAAGAAAGGCTTTCTCCTGTATAGGAGAGAAATCAATTTTAACACTTCGCCGTAACAGGTTCTTCCCGATAGAAAAAAGAGTTCGCATTACAAGAATCTGCGAACTCTTTTTATCCTCTGGGATGTGCCTTTGCATATGACTCCCGCACTCTGTCCCGGCCAATCTGTGCGTACATCTGCGTGGTAGAAATATCTGCGTGTCCCAGCATCTCCTGTACGGAATGAATATCGGCGCCATTGCTGACCAAATGTACCGCAAAGGAATGGCGAAGCGTATGCGGCGTCAATTCCCCCGTAATTCCCGCCTTTTTCCCATAAGATTTTATCAGCTTCCAAAATCCCTGACGACTCATGGCATGTCCGGAACAATTCGTAAACAAATATCCACTTTCTGTCTCTGCCAACAGAGCGTCTCTTCCCTCCCGCAAATACCGCTCCACTGCCTGCTTCGCCACCTTTCCAAAGGGAACCACCCGTTCCTTGCCGCCCTCTCTGCAGGCAATATACTCCATCTGCAGGTTAATATCCGACAGCTTCAGGGAAACCAGTTCCGTCACACGGATTCCCGTGGCGTACAATAATTCTAACATCGCCCTGTCCCGAAGCTCCTTGGGAGAATCCCCCTTTGCCTGATTCAGCAGACGTATGGTGTCTTCCTCCGACAATATGGCCGGCGCTTTCTTCTCTACCCTGGGAGCTTTCAATTCCTCGGCAATATTCTGCTTCAAATATCCATCTTTGTGCAAGTACTGAAAGAACGCTTTCAAGGAGGCGACATTCCTGGAAATAGTCGCTGGCTTCCTTCCCTGTTTCTCCAAAAATAAAATATACGAACTCAGTCCCGTAACCGTAATCTGCCCGATATCCCGAACGCCCTGGTCTACAAAATACTGATCCATTTTTTTCAAATCCCGTTCATAGGAGACCGCCGTATTCTCTGAAGTCTTTCGAACCTCTTTCATGTACTGGATAAATTTGCGAATTTCTTCTGTCATAAATGAACTACCCCGCCTTTTAGTAACGTATCCTGAAATTTCTGATAGATTACATTATAATAACTTTTTTATGGAAAATCAAATGGTATTTTTCCCGGTTTTTCACAGGTTTCCAGAATACTACAAGATGTCGTTTCGAAGTTCCCTTTCTCTCCCATATCTTGTAAAATTTTGTTAAAAAATTTTTAATATTTTTTTCAATATGACAGGATTTATGTAACTTTCCAGAAAAATTCCCGTAACAAAAATGACAAATAAACCTGCCGATATTAATAGTCCGGCCATATAGGTATATCTTTTGTCTCTCTCCTGTTCCTGTCTGTCTCTAAATAAACGCTGCCTCAGATATATCGTAAACCAGCAGCAGAGGATATACACGGGCGCGTAAAACAGATATTGCGGAAACAATCCGCCCAACGCCAGCAGGATTCCTTTTATTCCATATTTTGCAATAGCTGCCGAGAGCATAAACCCTATGGAAAATCCCTGCCATCCAATAACCAGGATTCCCGCAATAACCCCTAACGAAGTAAAAGCCAGAAAGCAGAGAAGCAGAAGCAACGGGATGCGTTCTCCAAAAATATAGAAAAACAGATTTTGCCCGTTTATTTCCGTATACTGGAATTTTTCTACAAAATAATCATTGAGAATCCCTGCGTTGGAAACTGCCTCCCTTCCCATTAGATTCGCCATAAAAACTCCGGCGGCAAAAGCCCCCAAAAACACTCCCTGCATGATATGCACCCACAAGGTCCTGTGATCAAGGTTCCCTCTTTTCTGTCTCTTGCGCAGACTCAGTATTTTTTTCATACGTTTCCCATTCTTTTTTTTCTATCATATGCAGATCTCGTACAAAAAATTATCCTTCGTCCAAATTTTATTTCTGATATTTATTTTTATACGCCATGATTGCCGCCACTGTCTTACCATCCTGAATCACTCCCTGATAAATCAGCTCACAGAGTTCCTCCAGCTTATACGCTTCCAGATCAATAAATTCTCCTTCATCCAAATGCTGTTTCGATGATATCAGATTTCGCGCTACATACACATCTACCATCTCATTACAAAAAGCTACCGTAGTTCTCAGAGACAATAAAAATTCCAGATGATCGCAGCGGTAACCCGTTTCCTCCTCCAGCTCTCGGGAAGCGCATTCTATGGTAGGCTCCGTCGCTGAATCTCTGGAACCGGCAGGTATTTCCAGTGTAAAACGTTCTAATGCATTTCGGTACTGGCGTACCATCAGGATCTTCCCATCCGGCAATACCGGCACTACTGCGGCAGCCCCTTTTCGATGTTCCACATAATCCCACTTTTCTATTTTTCCATCGGGCAATTCCATATAATCCGAATAAAAATCCAGAATAGAACCTTCATGCTCCAACACTCTGTTTACCCTCTTAATCAATGTTTGTTCCATTTTATTACCTCCATTTCATCATTAAATGCGTGCTCAGGCACGCCTACATTACCGCAGTCTTCCGCATACGGCGCTTTTCAGAATATATTTCCTTTGGCACAAATGCGCATAAGTTTTTTTTAATGAAATGATACTTTCACGCTTTAGCGTCACATGGTCTTTCCTATAGAAGAACAATAAGACCGCCAACAAAAACTGTTGACGGTCTTATATTCTACCTAGCGTAATCAGTTACACGCGATTCACGAATTACGTTGACTTTTATCTGCCCCGGATATTCCAAATCATTTTCAATCTGTTTCGAAATATCCCGTGCTAACAGCACCATATCAGCGTCGCTAATCTGATCCGGAACTACCATAATCCGAATCTCTCTGCCTGCCTGAATAGCAAAAGACTTATCCACTCCCTGAAAACCATTAGCAATATCTTCCAACTGCTTTAATCTGTTTGAATATGTTTCTAAAGTCTCTCTTCTCGCCCCCGGTCTGGCTGCTGAAATAGCATCTGCCGCCTGTACCAGACATGCAATCAGAGACTGTGCTTCTACATCTCCATGATGTGCTTCCACTGCATTAATAATAGTAGCGCTTTCTTTGTATTTTCTACATAAGTCCACACCAATTTGAATATGAGAACCTTCCATCTCATGGTCAACAGACTTTCCAATGTCATGGAGTAAGCCAGCGCGCTTCGCCTGTCTTACATCCACGCCAATTTCTGCAGCCAGCAATCCGGAAAGCTGCGCTACCTCGATAGAATGTTTCAATGCATTCTGACCGTAGCTTGTCCGGAATTTCATCTTGCCAAGCAGACGGACAAGCTCCGGATGAATTCCATGCACGCCTACCTCCAGAGTTGCTGCCTCTCCTTCCTCCCGAATCATGGTTTCCACTTCTTTTTGTGCTTTCTCTACCATTTCTTCGATTCTTGCCGGATGAATACGCCCATCCACAATAAGTTTTTCCAAAGCAATACGGGCCACTTCACGGCGGATAGGATCAAATCCGGAAAGTATTACCGCTTCCGGCGTATCGTCAATAATCAGATCGACACCTGTCATCGTTTCCAGGGTTCTGATATTTCTGCCTTCCCTTCCGATAATCCTTCCTTTCATCTCGTCGTTTGGAAGCTGAACTACAGAAATTGTAGTCTCAGACACATGATCTGCCGCACATTTCTGTATCGCAGTCACAATATATTCCCTTGCCTTTTTGCCTGCTTCCTCTTTCGCTTTGATTTCCAGTTCTTTGATTAATTTTGCAGTATCAAGCTTCACATCGTCTTCAATCATTTTCAGGAGATATTCTTTTGCTTGTTCAGAGGTTAATCCTGAGATTCTTTCTAGTTCCTGTACACGCTCTTCGTGTAGTTTTGCAACTTCTGCTTTCTGCCTGTTAATCTCTTCTTCTTTTGCCGCAAAGCCTGCTTCCTTCTTCTCGATCGACTCTAACTTCTTATCCAGATTTTCTTCTTTTTGGATAATGCGCCGCTCGTTGCGCTGAATCTCATTCCGGCGTTCTTTGATTTCCTTGTCGATCTCATTCTTACTGCGAATGGATTCTTCCTTGATTTCCAGCATGGATTCCCGCTTTTTATTTTCGGCAGCCTTCACAGCTTCATCTATTATTTCTCTTGCTTTTTCCTCAGCGCTTCCAATCTTGGAATCCGCCACACGCTTGCGATAGGCAACCGTAGAAAAGTAAGTAATAGGTACTGCTATAATTAACGTGACTGCTACAGCAACTACAGCGATTAAAAATTCTGGCACAGGAGCACCTCCTTATTTAGTTTTCATTGTACATATAGCAAAACATTTCCGTTTCTAATATGTCATATACAATAAACCGCACCCATGATATGCAGCCTAAGGACATGAATAACAACATACTGATTTTATACTTTTTTCCGCTTGATGTCAAGTAGTCTAAAGCGTGTTTGAAAAATGCTCCAGTACATGCAATATATCGCTGGAATGAAAACCCTTCCGCATTAAAAACTGATACATTCGCTGTTTTTCTTTTAAATCTGCGGTTTCAGAGGAATAATTCTTCTTCTCGACCCATTTTAAAATTAAATCCCGCTCATTCTCCTGTTGATATTCTTCCTGCAAAGCCTGCAGAACCAGATTCCCTGCAATTCCTTTTCCCAACAGTTCCGCCTGTATTTTCCGCTGGCTTTTACGATCTTTCTGATTTCTCACATAATTCTGTGCGTAACGCAGATCATCCAGATAATGATAACTTTTGACATAGGCAATGGCATCTTCAATGATGTCTTGGGGATAGTATCCCTGACTCAGCTTTAATCTTAACTGGGACTCTGTGCGGTCCATGCGCTCCAAAAGATACAATGTTCTTTTTCTTGCCCGCTTAATGAGAACCTCCCTGCAGATTTCCCGATACAATTCCTCAGAAACTTCTTCCCCTTCCGCCAAATCATACCGTCTCTTTTCACCTTTATATAGTGCAAAACATGTTCCGTCCTCCAGACGGATTTTCACACGCTTTTTATCTATCTGCGCAATTTCTGCGATCTGCATACTGTTCCCCTTCCTATTTCACGGACGTCCTGCCCAAATATCGTTAAAACGATCCTATATTTTCGCTGCAGTTTCAGTTGTCTGAGAGTTCTCCGTTTCTTTTCCTTTTTCCTTCTCAGACGCCGTTTTTTCTTTTGCTTTCACCGGCTCAGTTTCCTCCTGTTTACCGTCTTCTTCATCTGCCAGAACCTGTGCTCTTACCTTCTCTTCCACTTCTGTGAAAACTTCTTCATTATCGGTAAGATATTTCTTAGCATTCTCTCTCCCCTGCCCGATCTTAACGCCGTTATAGGCAAACCATGCTCCCGACTTATTGATAATTCCAAAATCTACGGCATTGTCCAAAAGATCGCCTTCTCTTGAAATTCCCTGCCCAAACATTATATCAAACTCTGCCTCTTTAAACGGTGGCGCTACTTTATTCTTTACTACTTTCACTCTGGTGCGGTTGCCGATAAATTCCCCTGCCTGTTTCAGTGTCTCGATTCTCCTTACATCGAGGCGGACGGAAGAATAAAACTTCAGTGCACGTCCTCCTGTAGTAGTCTCAGGACTGCCAAACATTACGCCTACCTTCTCACGAAGCTGATTGATAAAGATTACAATACAATTCGTCTTACTGATAAGCGCTGTCAGCTTCCTCAACGCCTGCGACATCAAACGGGCCTGCAGCCCCACATGGGAGTCGCCCATATCCCCGTCAATCTCCGCTTTCGGCACTAAAGCTGCCACGGAGTCCACAATTACAATATCGACCGCCCCGGAACGCACCATGGTTTCCGTAATCTCCAGCGCCTGCTCTCCATTGTCCGGCTGGGAAATATAAAGCTCGTCAATATTCACTCCAATATTCCTGGCGTAAACCGGGTCCAGCGCATGTTCGGCATCTATGAACCCTGCAATTCCGCCGCTTTTTTGAACCTCTGCAACCATATGCAGCGCCACGGTAGTTTTCCCGCTGGATTCCGGACCGTAAATCTCAATAATCCTTCCCTTCGGCACTCCTCCCACACCCAGCGCCAGATCAAGGCTGAGACATCCTGTGGGAATTGCCTCCACATTCATGTTCCGGGCCGAATCTCCCAGTTTCATCACAGATCCCTTCCCGTAATCCTTCTCAATCTTGGCAATGGCTGCGTCCAATGCTTTTAATTTCTCCTCTTTCGTTCCTGGAATACTTAATACCTTTGCTTTATCTTCTTTTGCCATACTCATTCTCCTTTTGCGAACTCATGTTCGATAACATATTAATACACTTTTGAAAAATTGTCAACTACTTTTATGGAAATATTTTCTCGACGATTAAAATATAGAAAACCAGCCGCAGACGGCCCGTCTGCCAGAAAAGAAAAAAGAACAGTTACATAATAGCAACTGCTCTTTATTATAAAGCGTACAAAAGTATTCGTCAAGGTATCATTGCGCTTATTTCTTCCAGCGAATGAAAACCAACTTCTTTTTTTACAGCTTCTCCGCCTTTAAACAATATTAACGTGGGAATGCTCATCACGCCATATTTCTGCGCCAATTCTCCCTGTTCATCCACGTTGAGTTTTCCAACCTTGAGTTTACCGGCAAACGCTTCTGCCGCCTGATCCACGACCGGTCCCTGCATCTGGCATGGACCACACCAGGCAGCCCAGAAATCCACCAAAACCGGTATCTCGCTGTTTTTTACCTCGTCTTCAAAATTTTCTGTTGTAATTGTTATTACTGCCATATTCATGTTCTCCTTTCCAGAACGTTTCTCACTGTCTTCTTTTTCTTCCCCTCTTTATTGACGTCAAGGCTCCTCCTCACGCCAAAGTATATCACATCTTCCCGCTTCCGAACATACTTTTTGCTAAAATAGTGTTAAAATTTCTATTCCACCTTGTAATCCCTTCTTTCTTCGTGTTACATTTATTCTATCAACTTACCAATGACGATATCAGAAAAGGAGATCAAACATGCGAAAAAGTACAATCAGACAAATATCACACGATCTGCTCATTACGTTAGGACTGTTATTTATCACCACCAGCCTTACGTTCATTTTGTTCTTTCAAGTTTCTGATAATCCTGCAAATATAGCTCTGTTTTATATTTTCGGCATCCTTACCACGGCAAAGAATACCAATGGCTATTTTTACGGTATTCTCGCTTCTGCTCTGGGCGTCATACTTATTAATTGCTTTTTTACCTATCCTTATTTTAGTATTAACTTTTCCCTGCCGGATTATCCCTTTACATTTTTTTGTATGCTGGCACTCTCTATTCTCACCAGCGCTACCGTCTCTTACATAAAACGCCAGGCAGAACTCCTTGCATCTCGTGAAAAACAGCTTATGGAGGCTGAAAAGGAAAAATTACGGGCAAATCTTCTCCGGGCGATTTCCCACGATCTGCGAACTCCGCTTACCGGCATTCTGGGAGCCAGCGCCTCCCTGGAAGAAGAATGGGAACAATACGAAACGGGAGAACGCAAAAAATTACTCCATAACATCCACGATGATGCAAGCTGGCTCTTAAACATGGTAGAAAACCTTCTTTCCATCACGCATATACAAACGGAAGGTTCCCGGCTGAACACCTCGCTTGAAGTCGTAGACGAAATAGTGGCCGAATCTGTCACACGTCTGAAAAAACGTCTTCCCGACGCTGAGATTCAGGTAACGCTTCCTTCAGAAATCCTTATGGTGCCTATGGACGCCATGCTGATTGAACAGGTTCTTATCAATCTTCTGGAAAATGCCGTGCTCCATTCACACAGCGAGCAGCCGGTAGAACTTATCGTCGAAAACCATACGCACAATATTTACTTCCGCATCATTGATCATGGCGTAGGATTGAAAGAAGAATATCTGGAACATATTTTTGACGGTACCTATACGGATTCTGCTTCTCCTGACGTACGCAAGGGCAATGGCATAGGATTGTCTATCTGCCACAGCATCATCACGGCGCATGACGGCACGATCGTTGCAAGAAACCGTGAACGCGGAGCCGAATTTCTTTTTATATTACCAAAGGAGGATTCAAATGAATAAATTTACAATTCTATTAATTGAAGATGAGAAAAGTATCCGTGATTTTACATCCAGAACCCTGTCCTCTCATGGCTACCGTGTGCGCTGCGCTTCTACCGGAAAAGAAGCGCTTTCTCTTGCCTCCTCCCTCTGTCCGGATATCTTACTGCTCGATCTTGGACTTCCGGATATGGACGGCATGGAAGTTATCCACCAGCTTCGTACCTGGTCAAGCTGCCCTATTATCGTACTTTCCGCACGTACCCAGGAAAATGACAAAGTACAGGCCCTAGATGCCGGCGCCGACGATTATCTGACCAAACCTTTCGGTATCTCTGAGCTAATGGCAAGAATCCGAACCTCCCTTCGCCACAGCAGCCATCCGAACACGAACTACGGCATTCCCCAGCACCCCTACCGAGCAAAAGATCTGGAAATTGACTTTTTCAAGCGTTCCATCACCATCGCCGGACACCCTGTACATTTAACGCCAATCGAGTATAAAATTGTAGCTTTTCTAGCGCAAAATTCCGGCAAAGTTATGACCTATTCCACAGTAATGAATAATGTCTGGGGTCCTTATTCAGAATCTGACAACAAAATTCTACGTGTAAATATGGCAAATATTCGCAGAAAATTGGAAAAGAACCCGGCAGAACCCGTCTATATTTTTACGGAAGTAGGCGTAGGCTACCGCATGGCAGACGACGAAGAAACATAAAGCAGACAATAAATTTAATAAATCTTAAGAATTTCCAAACTGTTCTTTTTCATTTTTCAAGTGCGCAAACATGCGCTATCGTGTATAATTGTCTTTATCTGAGTAATCCTCACAACAAATAAAAGAAAGGCAGTGAAACATATGCATAAAAAACGAAACCTGCGGAGAAGAAGACAAAGAGAGCGGTATCTGCGCACGCTCATTTATGCCATTCCGCTGGTCCTTGTCATCCTGACAGTCGCAGGAATTGCCGCAATCGCCACCAAATCTTCCGGCAGCAAAACACCGGAACAGAAATCTGCAAAATCATTTCCCCTGAAAGACACGGTCACACAACCGCAAGACCGGGAGCAGACAGAATCAAAACAGCAGAAACCAGAACAGCAAAAACAGAAAGCGACAGATGTACCGGAACCAGAAGAGGCAGAAAAACCTTTTACCCTGGCCGACCTTGACAATCCAGAAGGTTTTGACGAACGCCCTGCTGAAAATGGAATCGTCCTGCAGAACCAGCAGATTGACTTAAACGGACTGGATACCACATGCCTTGACTGGGGTCAGGGTGGAGACCTGGATCAGTGGAACCGCCCGGCAGGCTGTATGCAGTACCAGGAGAAATACGGAAAATATAACGCTTATTTCATTTCCGACGAGCCGGAAAAAAAGGTGATTTACCTAACCCTGGACGAAGGTTATGAATATGGCTGCTCTCAAAGGATACTGGATACTTTAAAAGAGAAAAACGTCCATGCTGTTTTCTTTATCACCAAATCATACGCTGAACAGAACCCAGATCTGGTAAAGCGCATGATCGCTGAAGGGCACGAGGTAGGAAATCACAGCGTTACCCATCCTGCAGACGGACTTCCCTCCCAGGATATTGAAAAACAGACCTCCGAGGTCACTGGAAATCACGACTATGTCAAACAGAATTTCAATTATGATATGCACCTGTTCCGCTATCCCGCCGGAAAATTCAGTGAACAGTCCGTAGCGCTGTTAAACAATTTGAACTATAAAAGCGTCTTCTGGAGTTTTGCCTATCTGGATTATGATGTGGAAAATCAGCCGGATCCGGCAGAAAGCCTGCAGAAAATCATGAGCAAGCTTCACCCTGGCGCTATTTACCTGCTCCATGCTGAATCTGAGACAAACACCCAGATTTTAGGAGATTTTATTGACCAGGCACGGGCACAGGGTTATGAATTTAAAGTATTTGAGTAGCGAAAATGACTGCTGCACCAGGATTTAACTCCAAGGTGCAGCAGTCATTTTTCTTTTACATTAATTCCGCCCAAACTCTGAAAGTACCAGTCCTTCATTTCGCTCTAACGTCATTCCCACGCTCCAGCCGTTCACAAACAAAAGCAAAGGATTTCCCTTCAAATCCTGAATTTTTTTCATATCCGAAGTCCCGACAAGTTTATCCATATCAAGTTCTTTATTTTCAATCCAGCGGATATGCTCATAAGGCAGTTTCTCCAGACGGATATCCACCTTATATTCATTTTCCAGACGGTATTTCAACACATCAAACTGCAGGACGCCTACTACTCCCACAATAATTTCCTCCATACCGGTATGATACTCCTGGAAAATCTGGATTGCTCCCTCCTGAGCAATCTGGGTAATTCCTTTCACAAACTGTTTCCGTTTCATGGTGTCCATCTGGCGCACTCTTGCAAAATGTTCCGGGGCAAATGTGGGAATCCCCTCAAATGCAAATTTGTCCGCCGCCGTCGTAATCGTATCTCCGATGGCAAAAATCCCCGGATCAAACACACCGATGATATCTCCTGCATAAGCTTCTTCAATAATTTTGCGTTCCTGCGCCATCATCTGCTGCGGCTGGGACAGGCGCATTTTCCGCTCCCCCTGAATATGGGTAACCTCCATGCCCGCCTCAAACTTTCCGGAACAGATTCTCATAAATGCGACGCGGTCACGGTGCGCTTTATTCATGTTCGCCTGAATCTTAAAAACAAACGCGGAAAAATCCTGAGAAAACGGATCTATCTCGCCAATATCCGCCTTTCTGGGAAGCGGAGAAGTCGTCATTTTTAAAAAATGCTGCAGAAACGTTTCTACTCCAAAGTTTGTCAATGCGGAGCCAAAAAACACCGGGGAAAGTTCTCCCTTTGCCACCAGTTCCATATCAAATTCTGCACTCGCGCCATCTAAAAGCTCTACTTCCTCCAGCAGCGTCGCCATATAATCCGCCCCTATCTCGCTTTCCAGATTGGGGTCGTCAATGGCAATATGCTTTTCCACCCCTTCTTTTGTACCTTTCTGAGTATCGGCAAAGGTCATTACCCTTCTGGTATTGCGATCGTAAACCCCTTTAAAATTCTTTCCGGAACCAATGGGCCAGTTTATGGGGCAGGTGGCAATCCCCAGTTCCTTTTCAATCTCATCCAGCAAATCAAAGGTATCATTGGCGTCCCTGTCCATCTTATTGATAAAGGTAAAAATTGGTATGTGGCGCATCACACACACTTTAAACAGCTTCCTTGTCTGGGCTTCCACACCTTTTGAACCGTCAATCACCATCACGGCAGAATCGGCCGCCATCAGCGTCCGGTACGTATCTTCGGAAAAATCCTGGTGTCCCGGCGTGTCCAGAATATTGATGCAATACCCATCATAATTAAACTGCAGAACGGAAGAAGTAACGGAAATACCTCTCTCTTTTTCAATTTCCATCCAGTCAGACACGGCATGTCTGGCTGTCGCCTTGCCTTTTACAGAACCTGCAAGATTAATCGCCCCGCCATACAGCAAAAACTTCTCTGTCAGAGTGGTTTTTCCCGCGTCCGGATGTGATATAATCGCAAATGTTCTGCGTTTCTCTATTTCTTTCTCTAAATCTGCCAACGTAAGTTCCTCGCTTTCCATATACTGCAATACACGGCTTTCGTTCCGTGTTCTTTTTGTCCCGCAGTATATGGTAACACATGCCACTTTACAGTGCAAGCGCAAAGGTGCAAACCCTGTGGATTTACACCTTTTACGTTCTGTTTTCCTCTGCTTTTATGGTTTTTTCTCATTTGGTCATTTCCTGCGACTGGCCTTCCCCCGCTGCTTCTCCTTCTGTAGCGGCGCTGCTTCCATCCGCCGTATTTCCATCTGTAGTATTTGCGTCTGTGGTATTTTCATCCGCAGCGGTTCCATCTACTGATGCATCGGTTCCTTCCGCAGCATTTTCTGAAATCTCAGTAGCGGAAATCGGCGTGATAACAATGTTCTGAGGCTCTACATTTGTCTTACGCCTTACAATATCCTCTACCTGCGCGCGCTTTGCGTCAGTCACCTCTCCCATATTCAGGACCACGTCGGCATTGCTGTCTGTAATACTGACCACCACGTCTGTGAAACCCTTTGCCTCCAAAAGCATTTCGGCCGCAGCTTCCCGTTCGGCAATGTCTGTCATGGAAATCATAGCATTGATAGCGTCCTGCTTCTGCTCCTCCGTAATATTGGTATTATTGATTACTTCCATCAGAGACGCTTTATTCTGGGAACGAATCTGCTCCCGGTTCAGTTTTACCTCCGACACAAAATCCACATTGTTCACGCCCGTGCTGGTTAATACTGCTTCTCCAGGATTTTCTCCGTTTGCGTTTTGGCTATTGGCTATTTCTTCTCCCGTCTGGACTCCCTGCACGTCTGCAGATGTCTCAGCGCTTTCCCCGGTATCTGTAAAAATATCTTCTGCACTATACATATCTTCGTCAGAAATTTCATATGTACTCTCATTGGTATCTGCGCTTGCCTCTTTTGCCAGATCGCTGTCATTTTGACTTCCCGTATATTGCAAATAGCCTGCCACAGCAATCATAAGAGCCAGAGCCGTAATGATGATCTGGTTTTTCTTGAAAACTTTTTTCAAATTGATGCCCTCCTGTCAATTCATCTTAACTACCTTAATTTTATGTACTTCTACTGGAAATAATGCCAAAACTGCATCAGAAATATTTTTCACTGTTTTTGCATCCCCACCCCCTTCCGCCACTACCAGCACCCCTTCCACCCGCGGCGTTACCTCCCGCTTTACAAACGGCTCTCCCGTGCTGCCGCTGCTTTGCGAATAAACCGTCTCTTCCTGAGACTGCCGTTCTTTGGTGCTGCGCTTCGCGCCGCCATCCTCTTCAGAAATCTCCTGGCTGCTCTGCGTCCAGTCTTTTTCCAGTACGTACTCCCCCTGATCCTGCAGCGTTATCATCACCTTCACTTTCCCCACTCCTTCCACATCCTTAAGCACCTGCTCCAATCTTCGCTCCAGCCGCTTTCCATAATCCCCTCCGTTTTCAGAAGCGCTTTCCTGCCGCGCCTCTCCCTGCAGTTCTTCCCCGCCGGTATTTTCTCTGTTCTCCACCGGAATTGCAATTACCAGAAGCAAAATACCGGCAAGCCCTGCGATCAAAAGCTGATTTTTGGATATTTTTTTCAGTCTGTCCATGGAAAATCTTTCCTTTTTCATTCTCAGCCCCCTCTCTTACTCAATCTCAATACTGACCTGAGTTTCATTCAAACGGTAAAATTCCATAAGCTCCTGTTTCAACTCCTGTACTCTGGGATATTCCTGAATCCTGTCTGCAAAGGATGCTTTGTGGACAAATATACCTTCCTCCTCCACGAATGCCGCCGTCAGTTCAATAGATTCCACCTGATAATCCAGTGATAAGTGAACTTCCGCCTCGCTGACTGCAAGCTGTTTTTCCTCTGCCATACGGCTCACATCCATCTCCAGCGCTTTTTCATACTCCTGCAAATAGCGTTCTTTCTGGGTATCCTCCAAAAATTTTGTATCCAGCTTTAAGTTATCCAATTCCTGGAAAAGCCCCGCCTGGCTGATTTTCTCCCGCAGTATTTCTTCATTTCCCATCAGCGAGAGCACGGGGGAAGTCACCAGAAGCGTCAACAGCATTCCGGAAAAAAAGCGCACATATTTCTGGTAATTTTTCTTAGGCAGAAGATTTAAAATTACCGTCAGCAGAAGATAGAAACACACCAGATTTTTTACCCAGGCAAATATACAGCTCATCTCTTCTCCTTTCTAGCGGTTGAATGTAGTCGCCGCCGTAATCATGGCGATGGTAACCAGAAACATGACCGTCGTTGTCGTCACCACTTTTCCCAACAGCCTGCCGCCTTCTCCTGCTCCGCCAATGCTGCCGATGATCCGTTTATCCGCAACCGGCTGTATCATAGCCTCCAGAAGTTTATACAGGAATGTCATAACCCATACCTTAATCAGCGGTCCGGCGCACAACATCAGCAAAACAAGAATGGCTGCCAGCCCAATGCCGTTTTTAATAATAATTCCGGAACCCACCATAATTTCTGTCACTGCGTTGATACTTGCCCCCAGCCCCGGCACCAGCCCTGCAGTCTTGGCGATCATGCTGGATTTAAACGTATCAATCACCGGCGTCAAAAGATTCTGTATCACATTGATTCCAATCACAACGGTAAAAAGAAATTTCATAACCCATAAAATGCCTGATTTGACCAACCCGGTCATCCTCGACATCATCTCCTCTTCTGTCAGATAATTCATCAATTCCAACAATACATAGATCTGGATTGCCGGAACAATTAAATACTGCATGATCCATTCCATACCAAAGATCAACAGAAAGGTTAAATCATAAAATCCTGCCGCCGTCGTAATCTGTCCGGAAAAGACCAGACTGGTAGTAAACGTAGGAATCAGGATTTTCAGGAACGTCATCATCTGGGCAATCACGGTGACCGTCACCTCGCGCAGAATAAAAAAGGATTTCATCAGCAGTACCAGCAAAATCATATACACCATATAAAAGCTGATATCGGTAACTGCCGGATGCTCAAATACATTGGCAAAGTTATGGAGAATGGCAAATACTACGCACAACAGCACAATCTGTATCAGGCTGCCCCGAAATGACCGCACCTCTGAAAATACTGCGGAAAGAATCTTCTCTGCCAGCCATCCTTTCTCTATTTCCTCCCCATTCATCAGCATTTCCACCAATTCCCGGAAACTGAAACCCGATATCTCTTCCTGCTGTCCCAGCAGCTTATCAATTTCAGAAAAATCCAGCTCATCCAGATATCCGTCCACGGTTTCCTCCCATTGCCGGTCAACTGTCTTATCCTGTCCCCGGCTGTCCGCAGTTTCCGGTTCTGAAAAAGTTTCTGTCTGCGGAACGTCTGACGCCTGCGCGGTACCTGACATAAACGGCATACACAACAGGAGAAACCACAGAAATATCCCTGTCTTAACTTTTGCCTGCCTGCTTATTCTATCCATACCCGCCTCTCTCTGCTTCGCCATATTCCACACTGGCATTCTCCTCTCTTTTACTGCAAAAATTCTCCTACGGTTTCCAGCAGTACCAGTATCACCGGCATACTGATCACCAGTATGGATAATTTGCCAAACATCTCAATTTGCCCCGCCACTGACTGATATCCGGCATCCTTGCAAAGGTTTGCCGAAAATTCCGATACATAGGTAATGCCAATCATCTTAATGAGAATTTCAATGTAACTGGTATCTAATTCCACATAATCCTGCATCCGGTTTATTACGGAAACCACCAATTGGAGTTTAGACATCAGAAAATAAAAAATGCACAGGGATACCCCCAATGTGACAAACAGCTCATATTCCTTTTTCTGTCCCTTAAGCATAATGCCCAGTAAAGCCCCTACAATTCCCAGAATCGCAATCTTTACAATGTCCATGCCAGCCTCCGCTACAATGCAAATAGATTTCTCATGGTTTCGAACAGCTCATAGATGTACGGTACTATCCAGAACAGCACAATCAAAAGCCCTGCCAGGCTGGTAAGAAATGCATGTTCTTCTCTTCCACTATGTTTCAATACCTGGCTCAACACAGTCACCAGAATCCCCACTGCCGCAATTTTAAAAATTAAACTTATACTCATAGCTTCCTCCGTATTCTTATACCAGGAGAATCACCAGAAACAGGCCGCACATCAGGCTCAGTACCCCGGACAGTTTTTGCCTGTCCTTTAATTCCGCCTGTGCTTTTTGGATCAGTACCTCCGTCTGTTCCATATATAATTCCAGATTCTTTAACTGCATCTGCCCATCCAGATAACCGAAATTTTCTCCGGCGCGCTGCAAAAGTCCCCGCTCTTCCTGGTTAAATAGAAATTTATCTGCTTCCTGTTCCACCAGACGGCTCCAATAAATCCCTATGCTCTCCTCATTTTCCTTTAACCCCTCTGCCGCTTTCTTTAAAAAACCGGAAAAAGGTTCCTTATTCTGAAATGCAATTTGCAGAAATGCCTCTTTCAAGGGCGTCCTGGTATAAGAAATTTCCCCCCAAAGCATAAGAAACATTTCCTTCATACCCACGAGCTGCCGCACATGTTCTGCAAGTTCTCTTTTCACCTTCCAGCCATACAGCGCTGAAACTGTAATAATCAAAATGCTGCCTGCCAATTTTAACATAGCTTTCGCATCCTTTCGTCATACACGCAAAATTTCCGTTCTCCTTCCCGATCCCGCTCCAGAAATACATAGCGTCCAAAAAATCCTTTTTGCAGCCAGCTCTCCAGATACATTTTTTCCTGAAGATCCCCGATATTCTGCGCATGCATCGTTCCCAGAATCTTGCAGCCGCTAAAAAGCGCTTCCTCTACCGCCCGGCAGTCTTCCCTGCTCCCCAGCTCATCCACCGCTATTATCTGAGGCGACATGCTCCGCAGCAAAAGCATCATCCCCTGCGCTTTCGGGCAGGCGTCCAATACATCGGTACGATCTCCCAGGTCATTTTGCGGTATTCCAAAATAGCAGGCAGCGATCTCGCTGCGCTCATCGACCACCCCTACCTTTTTGGCGGAAATCTCACTGGTTCCATCGGACAGCAAACGGATACAATCCCGAAGCATTGTGGTCTTTCCTATCCCCGGCGGCGACAAAATCAGGGTATTACAAATGCTGTCTCCCTGGGCAAGCCATGGCATCAATGCCCTGGCACAGCCCTTTTTCTGCCTTGCCACTCGAATATTCAAGCTGCATAAATTTCGGAAAGAATGGATTTTCCCCTGTTCGCAGACAACTCTTCCGGATACTCCTACCCGGTGTCCTCCCTGAATGGTAAAAAAGCCATTTCGCAGCTCTTCCTCCAATGCATACATAGAATACTGGCTCATTCTGGAGAGCGTTTCTTTCATATCAGCCTCTCTCCAAAGATAGCTATGCTCACGGTTCCTCTGCAGACGATTTTCCTGCTGGTTCCAGAAATATTCACATCCTCTCCCGAACACCATCACAGGACGTCCAATGCGGAGCCGGATCTCCTCTGCTTCTATTCCCGGCTGAAACCCGGCGCGGCACAGAAGCCTTAACGAATTGGGAAATACATTAATAATCTCCTCCATAAACGTTCCTCCCTGAGCGTTCCAGTAACCCGATTGTATGATGATGCATCATACATACGCCAGAACATATCTGAAAATTGCTGTTCATAGAAATTTCCGCCAAACAGGAACTCATAAAACGCTGTTCTGCCGGCTTTGGCGCAAATATCTTGTTAAATCGTACAGGAAGTGGACTGAAATAAATTTTCAAACATGCTCCAGCCTGTATCTGATTTCAAATATATGTGGACAAGAGTGAAAATATTCGCAAAAACCAGATTGCTTGTCAATGTTTTTTGCCTCATAGCTTTTACCAAGCAAAAATGTACGTTCTGCAGCGGGAGGAAACACTAAAACGGCGTATAATCGAGTAGGAGAAATTTTCTCAATGGAGGAAATTTCGGCCTCTCACACCACCGTGCGTACCGTTCGGTACACGGCGGTTCAATCAACTTAACAAGCAACACACCTTTTGGTGTAGTAGTCTAACATTGAAACTAATCCGAATGAGGTTAGTCTCTCATTGCTTATTGCCATATGAACATCCCGACATCTTGCTGGTTTTGCATATCCATGCAGATACGCTGTTTTCCAAGCCGACCA
>QXWW01000022.1 GCA_009911185.1 Lachnospiraceae bacterium | reverse complement strand
CGCTTACACAAGTGCTGCATCCCAGTCACTAGCCACCAGCAGGGTATTTCTACTGGATGAATGCTGATAACGCGAGGCTGCGACTGGTGCATCCGATTGGGATAACCCTTGGTTTTGTTTCTTCCCCATTCCAATACGAAAGGTGGTGATATCCATGAAGAAGATTGATTACCTGCGGGCACTTTTTGTCGGTATCGACATAGGTTCCCGCGTCAACGTTGTCTCAGCCCTCAACTTCCAGCAGGATTACCTGATCAAAATGCTTCCTGTACAAAACTCACAGGGCGGTGCCGAAGCGATTGAAAACATGATTGCCGCTGTGCTTAGTGAACACCATGAATTCCATTACGTCATTATCGGGCTGGAATCCACAGGATTCTACGGTGTCCATATTGCCAACTACCTGTCAACCTGTGAAAAGCTGGCAGCATTCAATACCAGCGTCTACTGCCTCAACCCAAAGGAAGTGAAGAACTACAAAAAATCATTCAACTCCCTTGACAAGAATGACGGCATTGATTCCTTCGTAATCGCTGATTTTGCCCGTGTAGGGCGCATCAGCATTAAGCCATGGCGCGGTGCGCAGTATCTTGCTTTGCAGAGGCTCACACGACACCGTTTGCACATAACAGAGTGTATCGCCAGGGAAAAGACATATATGCTCAACAACATCTTTTTGAAGTTCAGCGAGTTTGCCCTGCTGGACAAAGAGCGCCATCCTTTCTCTGACAAATACGGTGCCACGGCAGAAGCCGTCCTGACCGAATTCATGTCCGCGGAACAGCTGGTAAATGCCTCCATAGAGGAGCTGGTTGGATTCGTGGCAGAGCACAGCAGGGGACGCATTGCCGACCCGGAACAGACTGCCGAACTGTTACAGCAGGCAGCCAAACGTTCCTACCGCCTTGACAAGAGCCTCTATGAGCCGCTGACTGCATCCATAAGCTTTTGTGTGAATATATACTCCCAATGGTATTTTTCCCTGCATAGTTCCATGAACGGTTCTGCCGCGTACAACGCATCTGCCTGGATACCGATTGGGAGCCGCAGATATTCTTTTTTTATCTTTCTTAAGAGCCGTTTTGCCGCATTTATTTCACAATCCTGTTTATTTACATCTTCCATTTCATTCTCAATAAATTCTGTTCCAAGGATGATGATAACAGAATCATCCAACACAATCTTTGCTGTCAGGGCTTTATGATAATACAGTTTCGTTGTTTTTCCATCATCCGTCTTTCTTGTGGTGCAAAGACAATTCTCACAATGCTTTTCTTTAAAATAAAACAGACCTGTGCCATCTAAAATAACCCGTCAGTATTTTCCCTGCAGCCGTCCTCTGTTGAATTGTTTTCTGCGAAGCAGGCTTGTGAGCATCTTTTTTTTCAAATCTGAAAGACATTCCGGCGAAAGCCTCTCCAGGTAATAGTTGAGCGTATCCTAATGAGGCATCTCTCTAAGCCTCTGGTTTCCAGGCAGAAATCGAAGGGTATCAATACAGGTATCCTGATTGAAATTTTCTTTGATTTCTCGGATCATTCATCTTCAAAATCCATTCTCTCAGAGAATGAAAAAAGTGATTCGCGACCATCATAAAATCAACGATCCCACGGTCTTGTTTCTTTCGTTCCCGCTTTTCTTTTTTCTTATCTGCAAACCTCCTGTGCGAAAAAATCCTTATCTACATTTTAACGCATAGAAGATTGTTCTGCTTGAAATCTGGTTATTTTATTGCGAAAAGTTTTTATTTCTCAAATCTGTAGCACTTCAAGGATACCTGTAAAAAGAACCGGGATGGCAGTAACTGAAAATCCCAGCCATCCCAGCCTTATTCCATCGGCATTTATATTATTGTGAGAAAATCCCAGCCTTATTTCAGAGGTCGGGTGTGGATAGAGCCCACAAAAGGAGCGATAAGATATAATGCCTGTTTCCATAAAAAATCAAGCATTTATACCAACTTTACTGGCGGTAAAGTTGGGTAATATACATATTCGCATGAGAGGAATTATATGGCGGAAGTACCGGTATACGGCGCAGCAAAGTGCGCAAACCAATATTCCAAGATTAGGGGGAGGGGCCTGTCCGCTTTATTCCTGCCTGTTTTTGGAAAAAAGTATCCAGAATCTTGAAAAAAATGTTGCTAATCGAAAAAAGTATGTTACAATAATTGTGTGTCCTATAAATGAGGTGCATACAAATTGTAAACTTGTGAGAATCCAAAGCTGAAAAATCAATCACTTATCCATGGACAGGCCATCTCCTGTAAATGGATAAGTGATTGTCAGAACGCGGATGAATCACATAATAATTACTATAAGTATTTAGGAGGAATTTTCAAATGGCAAACAAATGGGTTTACCTCTTTAAAGAGGGAAATGCAAACATGCGTGAGCTTCTTGGTGGAAAAGGTGCGAACCTTGCTGAAATGACCAGCTTAGGTCTTCCGGTACCACAGGGTTTCACTATCACAACAGAGGCTTGTACTCAGTATTATGAGGATGGACGCCAGATCAATGAGGAGATTCAGGGTCAGATTAACGAGTACATTGTAAAAATGGAAGAAATCACCGGTAAGAAATTTGGTGATTCCGAGAATCCGCTTCTGGTATCCGTTCGTTCTGGGGCAAGAGCTTCTATGCCGGGTATGATGGACACTATTTTGAATTTGGGTCTGAATGAGACTGTTGTAAACGTAATTGCAGAGAAGTCCAATAATCCCCGTTGGGCTTGGGACTGCTACAGAAGATTTATCCAGATGTATTCTGACGTGGTTATGGAAGTTGGCAAAAAGTATTTCGAAGAGCTGATTGACAAGATGAAAGCGGACAGAGGTGTAACACAGGACGTTGAGCTTACGGCAGAAGACCTGAAAGAGCTTGCTTCCCAGTTCAAGGCTGAGTACAAAGAAAAGATCGGCGAGGACTTCCCGGATGATCCGAAGGAGCAGTTAATGGGAGCAGTTAAGGCTGTTTTCCGTTCCTGGGACAACCCGCGTGCGAATGTTTACCGTCGTGACAATGATATTCCATATTCCTGGGGTACTGCTGTAAATGTACAGAGTATGGCGTTTGGTAATATGGGTGATGACTGTGGTACAGGCGTTGCATTTACCCGTGACCCGGCTACTGGCGAGAAGAAGCTGATGGGCGAGTTCCTTACCAATGCACAGGGTGAAGACGTAGTTGCAGGTGTTCGTACACCGATGCCTATCGCTCAGATGGAAGAGAAATTCCCGGAAGCATTTAAACAGTTTACAGAAGTTTGTGCAACACTTGAAAAACATTACCGAGATATGCAGGACATGGAGTTTACTGTTGAAAATGAAAAACTATATATGTTGCAGACGCGTAATGGTAAAAGAACAGCACAAGCTGCTCTTAAGATTGCCTGTGATTTAGTAGATGAAGGCATGAGAACGGAAGAAGAAGCAGTTGCAATGATTGATCCTCGTAATTTGGATACTTTATTGCATCCTCAGTTTGACGTAGCAGCATTGAAGGCTGCAACCCCTGCCGGAAAAGGACTTGGAGCATCTCCGGGAGCAGCCTGTGGTAAGATCGTATTTACAGCAGATGACGCTGTTGCCTGGGCTGAAAAAGGTGAGAAGGTTGTTCTGGTTCGTCTTGAGACCTCCCCAGAGGATATTACAGGTATGAAGGCTGCTCAGGGTATCCTGACTGTCCGGGGTGGTATGACCAGCCATGCAGCCGTAGTTGCACGTGGTATGGGAACCTGCTGTGTATCTGGATGCGGCGATATTGCTATGGATGAAGAGAATAAAAAATTCACTTTAGCAGGCAAAGAATATCATGAAGGGGATCCGATATCTATCGATGGTACAACCGGTAATATATACGACGGTCTGATTCCTACTGTAGATGCAACGATTGCCGGTGAGTTTGGAAGAATTATGGCATGGGCTGACAAATACAGAACATTGAAAGTTCGCACTAATGCGGATACACCTGCTGATGCAAAGAAAGCTCGTGAGCTGGGAGCAGAAGGTATTGGTCTTTGCCGTACAGAGCATATGTTCTTTGAGGAAGACAGAATTGCTGCATTCCGTGAGATGATCTGTGCTGACACAGTAGAAGAGAGAGAGGCCGCACTGGATAAGATTCTTCCTTATCAGCAGGGTGACTTTGAGAAATTATACGAGGCGCTGGAAGGTAATCCAGTTACCATCCGTTTCCTGGATCCGCCACTGCATGAGTTCGTTCCTACAGAGGAAGATGATATTAAGAAACTTGCAGATGCACAGGGCAAATCTGTAGAAGACATCAAAGCATTGATTGATTCTTTACATGAGTTTAACCCAATGATGGGACATCGTGGATGCCGTCTTGCAGTTACTTATCCCGAAATTGCAAAGATGCAGACCAGTGCTGTAATCCGTGCTGCAATCAATGTAAAGAAAGCTCATGCTGACTGGGTAATTAAGCCGGAAATCATGATTCCATTGGTTGGCGACATCAAAGAGCTGAAATATGTGAAGAAGGTCGTAGTTGAGACTGCTGACGCAGAGATTGCAGCAGCAGGTGTTGAATTAGATTATGAAGTAGGTACTATGATTGAGATTCCAAGAGCTGCTCTTACTGCAGATGAAATCGCAAAAGAAGCTGACTTCTTCTGCTTTGGTACCAACGACTTGACACAGATGACCTTCGGTTTCTCACGTGATGACGCTGGCAAGTTCTTAGAGGCATATTATGATGCCAAGATTTTTGAGAACGATCCGTTTGCGAAACTTGACCAGACTGGCGTGGGCAAATTGATGGATACAGCTATCAAGTTAGGAAAACCTGTTAATCCAAATCTTCATATCGGTATTTGTGGTGAACACGGCGGAGATCCTTCTTCTGTAGAATTCTGCCATAAGATTGGTTTGGATTATGTTTCCTGTTCTCCATTCCGTGTGCCGATTGCAAGATTAGCAGCAGCACAGGCGGCTATCGCTCAGAAGTAATATACGGGATGTAGATTGAAATAATAGAAATATAATAATAATATTAAAGCAGTTGGCGGAACATTCCGTTCAACTGCTTTTGTATAAATTGCTTATTTGTAGAGGAAAGTGTAAGAAAAAGGGAGTATCATGATGAACCAGAAAAATATAGATAATAATGAATCAAAGACCAATTCTATAGATATTCAGAAACAAAAAAACGAATGGAGAAAAAAGGCTTGGACTATTCCGGAGATTAGAGGTAGAAAACAAATATGGTATACGCTGGTAAAGAAACTGGTTGAACTAGTGGATTTGGGACAGGCATATGATTTAGATGCAGTTCCGGATGTTCAGGAAATAACACAGTCGCAATCGTGGCGCACTTATGCTACCTTTTTAAAAGGTGTAGGGCTTGTGAGAAACCAGGCAGGACGGCTGATGCTATCAGATGTTGGCATGAAGTTTTTAGCAGAGCCAACGCAAAGGTATTTGGCGGATCAGATACATGACAGGTTCCGGCTGTTTGGCGAGGTGTTGAGTATTTTGGAGATTGAACCAGCAACAGTGGAAGAAACAGATAAACAACTTTGTAATAGGTATGGATTAAACTGGAAAAATTTGAGCAACATACGTAGAAGAATGGATTGGCTTGAAGTATTAGGCTTAATTCAGGCGATCGGTAATCATAAATGGAAAGTGACTGACGCAGGGCGGGAGGCATTGAAGGATTGGTACCTGATAAAACCAGAAGTGCTTAAGCTTACGTTCTTAGAGTCAGATGATATAGAAATTAATAATCCGCCAGAAGAGATTGCTATATTGCTTCAACATTTAGCAGGTAAACCTGAAATGCATAAGAAAAGATGTACATATAATATATGGGTTCCGAGTCCAAATCGTATAGAAAATCTGAGGATTATTATTCAAAATGCTTCTGATCAAATTGCTAAGTCAGATTTATTCGAATTTATTGCGAATAAATTTAATTTGAGATTAAGTAGTGTGGAATCTATGTTGCCATTTCTAAAAGCATCTGGTCTTTTAGAAGAAGTAGGACGAAATATTTATATAGCAACTCCAGCGGCAAAAGCGTGGCTGGAAACAGGAAATGATTTGGATTTTATCAGGATTCTTCATGCAAATATGCAATTTGTTGGTGAAATGATAAAAGTGGCTGAATGTGATACTATTCGTAATGATATATATGCGCGGGCTAAATTATATGGTCTAAATGCAGAAAAAGCACGTTGGATTGCTGGTTTTTTGCTCGAAGCAGGTTTATTGGAAGAAACACAATATCTTCATCTGAAAGCAACTCATACAGGAATGCGTTTTATTGTTGATTTGCCGTTGGCAGATGTAAGTAGAGAAGTATCTGAGCAAAAGAAAAAATCCGATGAAAAGGAGATAGCGGTAAGTCCATCTATTAGTAAGCTTGAACAGGTTTGTAATCGCCTACATAAAACAGCAATAGATCCCGGTGCAGAAGGAAAGGCTTCAGGAGTTGCTTTTGAAGAAGCCATTGCAGATATATTTTGTTTTATGGGGTTTGAAGTTCGGCGAATCGGTGGATCTGGTGATACAGATGTCGTTGTGAAATGGAGGAATGAGGAAGATAAATATATTGTTGCAATAGTAGATGCAAAATCCAAAACTGGAGGTCGGGTTTCACATACTGATATAAGTGACATTGCATTGGATACACATAAAGAGAAGCATAATGCAGACTATGTGGTAATTGTGGGACCTGAATTTAGTGATGGTACGATTCGAGCTCATGCTAGAAAAAAAGGATTTTCACTTGTGACTGAAAAGCAGCTTACAGAAATTGCGAGAGCTTCTAAGGAACTGGGACTGAGCTTACAGGAAATTGCACTGGCATTTCAGACATGTAATGGGTTATCTCAACTGGAAGAAATCATTTCTACGAAAAAAAGAAAACTGGATATTATATCAGAAGTTATTCCGAAGTTTTTGGGTGAACAGGAGTTGTTGGATGGTCTTTCTCCACGAGATATGTTTTTACTATTAAGAGATTCAAATGAGTCCCCATCTCTAGATGAGTTAATTAATGTATTTGAAATGCTTGCCAGGGAGGAAATTGGTATTTTAAAAAGGGATGATGGAAAAGATTCTCCAGAGAATGTGAGATATATATTAAAAGGTGCTGAAAAGGCAATCAATCATTTAAGAGCATTGGCATTGGCTATTGAAAAGGGAATCCAGGTAAGGAGTTAAAGGAGGCATCGGAGATGCCATATCAGAATATGAGGCTTTTAGATAGGTGGATTATTAGAATACAATATAAGATGTTCTGCAGGGAATGATTTTTTCATATCATAATATAATTCGTCTGATAGAAACCCATATTGCAGGGTATAATCTCTGATGTTATGATTAGCAAAGTAAGCTTTTATTTAGAACATAGCAAGGAGAGGCTGATAATATCGAAAATAAAGAAAAGTGACAACAATATGGATACAACCGGTCAAATTCAGTCGAAGTTACAAACTGTATTTCAAAAATATAAGGTACAGAGGACGATCTTGTTAAGGTCTTACGCTAAAGGCTCTGCCCATGAAATGAGCGACATTAATATTATGGTTGGAAGTGGACTAAGAGGAATGGCATTTTAAGGTCTTTTAGAAGATGTTGCAGCATCTTTAGATAAATCAGTTGGTTTGTTGGATAGCTCTAAAATTGAACATGATTCGGAGAACAAAAAGAAATTCAAAGATCAGGGGTGCTCATTTATGGGAAATAAAGATAACATTGTTCTTCGAAAAATTCTTAAACATGTTACTTCAATTATAAGTTATTGTGAAAAGTATTCTGCATTGAATGAGTTTGAAGCAGATTCTATGTGTGTAGTTAATTTGATGTAAATAGGTGAATTTGCAAAAATAGCCTTGAGCGATGAGGTAAAACGGGAAATCTCCAGTGTTCCCTGGAATCAACTATATGGAATGCGCAATCGAATTGTGCATAGTTACGATGGTGTGAAAAAAGACGATTGTTTGGGCAACCATTAGGGAGAATTTGCCAAGACTAAAAGAAAACCTGGAAAGTATCATTTGATTGGTGGCAAAATTAGAATATTTCCAATGTTTTTTTAAATGCAGGGTAGTTGAAAGAGTGACATTTTGGATTTGGCACAGAAGAAAAGGCAGGATTCAGGAAGTTCTCTGAATGAAGTAAAATAGCGCATATGGCAATCGTTCTCATGTTGAAAAACAAAATAGCGGTATATGGTATCCCGCTGATTGTCATCTACCACACAGGCGGTTATACAAAATAGCCTGCAAATAAAAAGTCAATAGAAAATTGAATATTTTTTGAAAAAGTTTTATGTAGGAAAAAAGTGTACAAAAACCAGACCACCGTAGACGCTGGTTAAAAAAATTATTTAAGTTATATGATTCTCGCTATTGCGAAAGGGAAGCCAAATATTCTTTGACTCTTCCGTAGTAAATTCGGAGAAACTTATTCGCTCCGGCAGTTATGTAGACATAGTAAGCCTTGCCGAGGCTGTAAAAAATCTTGTGTCTATGGGATTTAAACTTTCTTGATAAGAATTAGATATGTATGAATTTCCTGTCGGTTTTATGTTTATGTGGCTGTCGATTTATTTGTTCTATTTATAGCATAACCAATTGAAGGAATCTTATACATTTTCCTTGAATTTTTGTATGGCAAACAGGCATTATATATTATTGCTTCTTTTGTGGGCTCTGCCCACACCCGGCCTCCGGAATAAGCCTGGGATTTTCTGGCAATAATATAAATGCCGATGGAATAAGGATGGGATGGCAGGGGGATTCAGATGCTGCCATCCCAGTTCTTTTTACAGGTATTCTGTGAGGCGTTCCCCATACAGGACAGTCAGCTGGTTCAGGACCTGGTCCCAGTTGCGGTACCTCTGTGTCCATTTCTTTGTTACGTTCTGGCTTGCAAGGTACAGTATCTTCTCCAGGGAGGCGTCGCTTGGGAAAACGCTCTTTGTTTTTGTCACTTTCCGGTACTGGCGGTTCAGGCCTTCTATGATGTTCGTGGTATACATAATCCGGCGAATGTCATCTGGGAACTGGAAGTGAAGTGCTATAATAAAGTTGTAACAGAAATGGCTAATAAGATATACTAAAATCAATCAGAAAAGAGGTACTTATTATGCCACAGAATTACACACCAGAATTTAAAAAGAAGATTGTCCGTCTCCACGAGGAAGAAGGACGCACTTACAAAAGCATCACAGTAGAATATGGTGTATCCAAAGCTGCTATTTCTGCATGGTGCAAACAGTTCCGCGAAGAATGCCAAACAAGCCCAGAATCAAAATCTGAATATGACAATATGAAAGAGTTGCTTAAGCTGAAGAAAGAAAA
>QXWW01000021.1 GCA_009911185.1 Lachnospiraceae bacterium | reverse complement strand
ACCGACAAAAAGTGCCCGCAGGTAATCAATCTTCTTCATGGATATCACCACCTTTCGTATTGGAATGGGGAAGGAACAAAACCAAGGGTTATCCCAATCGGATGCGCCAGTCGCAACCTCGCGTTATCAGCATTCATCCAGTAGAAATACCCTGCTGGTGGCTAGTGACTGGGATGCAGCACTTGTGTAAGCGATCGGGGTGCACCGTCAGGGCTGCAGGCTTTCTATGCAATGGCAGCTGCCTTGCTGGAGATGTGAAGCAGTGACCTCAGCTCTGATTCCAACAGGAACCATTATAGCATTGGGAGACCCTGGCATAAAGTAACTGTAAACCGTATAGATGATGAGATGGATGTATGGCACTCTGGGGGAAGCCCTCTATGAATAGTGAAGATATTTATCCATTCATCTATACCATAAAAAAGAAATAAGTCTATAGGCTGTTTTGTACTTGCCTATAAACTTATTATACGAGGATATGCGGCAGAAGAAACTGGATGAAAGCTTTGAATGGATAAAAGCCGGAGATGCCAGCACAAGCCAGATTAGAATATGTAAAGAAAAAGGGAATGCTTTTTATGCAAACCATGTGGAAGAAGTTGCAGGTGAAGTGCTATAATAAAGTTGTAACAGAAATGGCTAATAAGATATACTAAAATCAATCAGAAAAGAGGTACTTATTATGCCACAGAATTACACACCAGAATTTAAAAAGAAGATTGCCCGTCTCCACGAGGAAGAAGGACGCACTTACAAAAGCATCACAGTAGAATATGGTGTATCCAAAGCTGCTATTTCTGCATGGTGCAAACAGTTCCGCGAAGAATGCCAAACAAGCCCAGAATCAAAATCTGAATATGACAATATGAAAGAGTTGCTTAAGCTGAAGAAAGAAAACGAAGAGTTGCGTAAGGAGAATCTCTTCTTAAAAAAAGCGGCGGCATTCTTTGCAAAGGAAATCGATTAGAGGCTTATCGATTCATAGATGAATATAAGGAGGATTTCGGCATACGCTGGCTGCTGAGACGGCTTTCCATATGCCCAAACGCCTATTATAACTACC
>QXWW01000020.1 GCA_009911185.1 Lachnospiraceae bacterium | reverse complement strand
ACCGTATAGATGATGAGATGGATGTATGGCACTCTGGGGGAAGCCCTCTATGAATAGTGAAGATATTTATCCATTCATCTATACCATAAAAAAGAAATAAGTCTATAGGCTGTTTTGTACTTGCCTATAAACTTATTATACGAGGAAGTGTAAAAAATGGAAATAGATTCTTATGTATTAGTAAATAGAAAAACAGGATATGCCTTATCTGAAATAGATAAATACCATAACAGCAGAATGATTGTAAGGTCTTATTCAGAGTTGAGAAATATGGTAAGTAGTGATAAAAATTTGAGAGAGAATTTTATTATTATGTCTGAAAAAGATTATTTTTTATCAATAAAGAAAATGCTTGAAAATAATGAATGTATGGACGCTATGGATAAATTATGTGATGAAATATCAGACATGTTGCATAACGAGTTGCCAGAGGATTTGAAAAAGGAAATTGAGTTAGATTATGAAAAAAAAGATCGAAATGTCAATGGATTTCCCTCAATAACCAGATGTATTGATGATGATATAAAAAATAACATGTGGAAACGATTAGATGCATATGAAATGTATTTTCAAGATAAAATCGCATTTAATGACGATTCTCAGTTATTGAAAGAAATTAGTAGCAGTATTCGACACATTAAATCTGCTTGGGAATGGTATCAAAAAGGAAATGTTAAAAAGGCAACAGAACAAATGGAACTAATGTTGGAAGGGTATGTTAATGATGATTTTTTTGTTGCTGAATTGAAAAAAGCATATGGAATTAAACAAGTTGCAGGATATGATGAACTAAAAAGAGAATCATTTGATTATTCAGAAATGGAACAACATTTAGTTACATTATATCGTGGTAGGATATCCTCACAAACGTTAAATGAAAGAAAAGAAATGTTACATCGTCCTTATAAAAAATATGAAAATATTTCAAGGCAGAGATTTACTTGTGAGGGGATGCCCGCGCTGTATTTATCTACTACAAGTTACACAAGCTGGCTGGAATTAAAGAAGCCTGAAAAAGACTTTTATGTATCCGCATTTGTTCCCGATAAACGTGGTGAAAGATTGCGTATACTAAATTTAGTTATTACAGAAGATATGGTTAATGGTTTTTATAATGTACAATTTGATGGCAATAATATGAGAAGAAAAGAACTTCAAGATAAAATGATTTCCTTTTGGCCGTTGGTAATGGCTACATCATACAAATATGTAAATATGAGCGAAGATAAAGTAGAGTATATTATACCAGAATTAGTTATGCGGAGTCTAAAAAAGTTTGGGATAGATGGTGTAGCATATTTATCAAAACACTTGGAACATGATTTGCAGTTGCAGCTAGGTGTAAACATTGCAATCCCTATATATGAGGAACATTTAGACCAGGGTTATGGGACAGTATCAAAATGTTTCAAAATGTCAAAGCCAGAACTTTATTCGGAGCAGGCAAGAGAAACATATGCCAAATGCAAAGGAGGTTCTTATATTTATGATATTTATTATAGAAAAAAGGATAGTTATCAACCTTTTGTAAATTCGGCAGAAGGTGCGCAGACATATGGTGATACAGTGTTTGCTAAATTTGATAATTATATAGTTAATAAGGAATTAAAATATTATGATGAAAAAATATAATTTTTTTTATTCCTTACTTGACACACGCAGATTTTGGGTTTATACACTGCATTGATGAAGCGTCTGATTACAGGACCATAGAAAAGAATGGTATCACCGACTATCTTTTACGTTTAAAGAAACAGGGCGTTGTCCATCACATCGGGCTATCCTCCCATACGCCAAAACTTGTAAACCAGGTGTTGGATATGGGGATAATTGATATGCTGATGTTTAGTATCAATCCCGCTTATGACTATGCCGGAGGTGAGCTGGATTATGCAACAGACAGCTATGCAGTAGGCAGCGTGGCCGAGCGGATGGCGCTTTACCGCCGCTGTGAAGCGGAAGGCGTGGGCATTTCCGTAATGAAATCTTTTAGCGGAGGACAGCTTTTAGATTCCAGAACATCACCGTTTGGCAAAAAACTGACAGAAAATCAATGCATCCAGTATGCCTTGGATAAGCCGGGCGTGCTGACCGTGCTGCTTGGGGTGCGTGGAAAAGCGGATTTACAGAAGATACTTCGTTTTTGCGAAGCTGCACAGGAAGAGAAAGACTATTCCGTCATTGGGACATTTGCGCCTGCTGATGCAGAGGGACATTGCGTATATTGCAACCACTGCGCTCCATGCCCTGCCGGATTAAATGTAGGGCTTATCAATAAATACTATGATCTGTCTGTTGTCGGGGATAAACTGGCGGCAGATTATTACCGCAAGCTGGAAATAAAAGCAGACCAATGTGTAAAGTGTGGGCATTGTAATGTCCGCTGTCCGTTCCATGTGGAACAGATGGAGAGAATGGAAAAAATCAATGCTTATTTTGCACAATCAGAGTAAACCTCCATCATGCTCAGCCTGCCGTCCGACGGGCCGCATGGCCATTCAGCTATGGAAGTCGAAGACTTTCATAGTAATGAGGAGCGGCTGACAGCCTGTAAGGGTGTTGGTCATGATAAATGATACTAAAAAACTTGTAAATGAGCGGATATGATTTTGTGTGGGATGTTGCTTTATTGAGAAAGGGGTTGTTCGGCTGGAAATGTGTAGTTTGGCTAAGCAAACGAAAGATTATCCCAATTACATAAATTATTTTTTATGGGAACAGAAGATAAGACAGTATTTATAGTACATGCTCCGCCCTATATAAAAATTTATTAATTGAAGATATGTGTTGCTTTAACCGCGAAAAGAAATCAAAGATATAATTTCCAGCCTGAAATAATGTATTTTTCTAAAAGGCAGACTATGTATGAAATAAAAGGAGTCTGTCTTTTCTCTATACAAATCTCAAGTAAAAATCCATTAAAGTACAAGAATCAAAAATTACAATTACGTTTGAGGCGCTTCATCACGGTTATTAACCAAAGTCCTGGCATTTTCCAAAAGATTTTTTTGCTCTTTTGAAGTGCATTGCGTTAGAAGCCGGAGTAATTGTTGGTATATATCGCTGGATTTATCCGCATCTGGAAAAATAAAATCGTTTGCGGAAAGATTTAAGGTACGCATAATCTCAATAAATAGTTTTAAACTGGGTTATTCTTTCCACGTTCAATATTTCCCAGATATGACAGGTTACAATCTAATTTTTCTGCTAACTGTTCTTGTGTAAGGTTTAAGTCCAAACGTCCATTTCAGATGAACATACCCAATTTCTTATTTGAAAAGCTCATATGCTGTATTCACCTCCATTTTATCTGGTGTATGACACCAGATTAGAAAAGTGAAAATGACAGTATACCAGATTGAAAATGGTGTATAACAGAAGGTTTATACAAGGGACTGCTTGTTAGATGCCTTTTTTATGGATTGAGCTGTGGACAGGTAGGATAAGACTAAAAAAATCCTGATATTGACTAAGGATAATTCTACTTATAAATATGGTATAATGCACCAGATAAAACAGTGGTTTTTTAACCGTCTGTATGGGGAAGCGGCTTTGTGGATTTTTATCTGCAGGCCGCTTTTTTTGATTCAAAAAAATATTTGTTAATTTTTTTGGATTTTTCGATTATTCCGGAAAAATTGGCTGTTCTCGCTACAAAAGGGGGAATGGCCATATATTTCCGAGAACGGCTTCCATGCAGAGGGGAGATGTAAGGGAACAGTTGTGTTCTTATGATGTTTTCCCAGAAACAAACTATTTCCAGGTTATGGATATGAAAGTGCCATTCAATGGCGAGGACATCAGCGATGCACTGCGCCGTTTGCCGGAAAAGAAGCGAACAGAGATCTTTATGGCATATTTTCTGGATATGCCGGAAAAAGAAATTGCTGAATCTTTGAATCTTGTGCAGAGTACCGTGCATTACCACAAAGCGGATTCGCTGAAATTATTAAAGAAAATATTGAAAGGGTGAATTACATAAGCGGGCAACGAAAAAGAAAAAACCGATTGAGTTTAAGGTTATTGAAGCTGCCATAGCGGGCGATGCGGTGGCTATTAACCAGATTGTTGATTACTTCCAGCCCTATATCAACAGCAGGTGCAGGAGAAAGTTTATAGACGATGAGGGACGTTCGCATTACGGCATTGACGAGTATATGAAACGCTGGATGGAAACAAAGCTCATAACTCAAATTTTGAATTTTAAAATTCCGTTCTAATGTTTGACAGTATAGGAGTTGCCCCTTTTACTTCTATCTGGAAGTGGAATTATGTATCTTGACAGTTTCATATTAAAAATCCTGCAGGACATATGGAACAGTGGAGCTATTTAATGAATACGCCATGACTACCTGTGTCCGTCACTTTGCGACACGATGTCGCAAAGCTGCGGACATTAGAAATGAAGGAATGCCGGTTCGGACATTGAAGTAAAGGTACGGGCGACAGATATTTGATTACAGGCAGAGAGATAGGGACTTTGTGGCGATGATGCTGTTTCTGACAATGACACCCGATAGAGCGGGGTGCGCTGTACTTCCGGAGATAAGCTGATCCGGTCTGAAAAGATTGCGATTCCTACAGAAAATCTGCTATTGGCAGCTTTTCTATACGCTATGGCGAATGGAGCTGTTTCCTGACAGACGCTTGTAGGATTTAGAAAAGGAACATAATGGACAATCAAAGGACAATATAGTGAATAAAGGAAAGTTGAGGAATTTGAGATGAATCGGGCAGAATTGGAAGAATTAAAAAAGGTGGATGTCCGTACAGTGGATATTTCCGCTTTGGAAAATATAGAGGAAATAGAAATAGACCATTCGCTTTCAGTCATGGAACGATGGATGGATTTTGCAGAGAAAATTAAGAATCCTTTTTGTTTTATTTGTAATGGTATGGTAGTAAAAATTTCCTATTCTGAGGCAAAAGAAAGCCTTGAGAAAAAATTAATTCAGCTATGCATGAGTATGGAAGGATAGCGTTTTTGTCAGGGCTTTCTATGAACATTTGCGGTTCGGAATGGTACAATAATTATGGAAGAAGCAGAACCTCAAATAGGAAAGGTTTGACAACAAACAAGGCTATTTGAGGTGATGAAATGAATACAAATCTGAATAATGATGTGTATAATGCTGATATTTACCTTCGCCTGTCAAGAGAGGATGGGGATAAGGAGGAAAGTGACAGCATTACGAATCAAAGAGAGCTTATCTTAGAGTTTCTAAAAAAAAAGGAAGACATTAGAATCCATGCAATCAGGGTGGATGATGGCTATTCCGGGGTAAATTTCGAGCGTCCGGCATTCCAGCGGATGTTAGAAGACATTAAAACAGGGAAAGTGAACTGCGTGGTGACAAAGGATTTATCACGTTTTGGGAGGAACCACATCGAGGTAGGGAAATATATTGAAAAAATATTCCCATACCTGGGTGTCCGTTTCATTGCAGTCAATGATAACTATGACAGTATCGTGAATGCGCAGACAGACAACATTATGGTTCCATTCAAGAATCTGATTAACGATGCATATTGCAGAGATATCAGCATTAAAATTCGGAGTAATCTGGAGGTGAAAAGAAAACGGGGAGATTTTGTAGGTCCTTTTGCCCCTTACGGCTATCAGAAATCGGAAATGGATAAAAATAAACTGGAAATAGACAAGGAAGCGGCAGAAGTGGTACGTTCCATCTTCAGGCTGTATCTGCAAGGCAACAATGCATATAAAATTGCAGAAAAGCTTAATAAGGACAATATCCTTACGCCTATGGATTATAAAAAAGAGAACGGCAGTGCGTTTTATACTGGCTTTAAGAAGAACCTGAAAAGCCAGTGGACGCATATGCATGTACTCCGTATTTTAGGCAACCCAGTGTATACGGGAACTTTGATACAGGGAAAGGAAACCACCCCCAATTATAAAGTAAAAAAGAAAGTAAAGCGTGACCAAAGTAAATGGAGCCAGGTTGAAAACACGCATGAAGCCATCATATCATCGGTTGATTTTCAAAATGCAAAGGAACAGATGCAGATGGATACGAGGACAGGGACTGCAAAAGAGAAAGTATATTACTTGTCTGGCGTGGTTAAGTGTGGTGATTGTGGTGCAAATATGGTCAGAAAAACGGTTCCCTCCGGAAAGAGGAAATTTGTTTATTATGTATGCGGAAACCATAAAGCAAATAAGGACATCTGCAGTTCTCATAGTATCAATGCAGGCGCATTGGAGGAAAGTGTACTGAAATTGTTAAACCATCAGATTAGGAACGTGACGGACTTAGGGCGGATTCTGGATAAGTTGGATGAAGTACAGATCCGAAAAGGGAAAATGGATAAAAAAATCCGGCAGCTTACAAAGAAAAAGGAAGAAATACAAAAATACAACCATCTGCGTTTGGATTTATATGAAGATTATAAAGATGAGCTTATTACAAAAGAAGAATATCTGGAATTAAAAGAAATCTATGAAAAACGTATACAGACAGCGGAGCAGGCATTGGAGGCAATGAAAGTGGAAATGGCGTTTCCTGCTGACGGGAAGCAGTGCATGGGCTGGGTAGACGAATTTAAGAAATATGGGTATCTGGAATGTTTATCAAGGGAAGTTGTTATATCTTTAATTGAGCAGATATTTGTTTATGAAAAAAAAGAGGGGGAGCGTTATCCAAGAATAGAAATACATTTCAAGTATGTGGAAGATTTTCAGGTTTCGTTGGGTTTGATGGAAGAATTACAAGAGAAAACAGATATACCGTTATTGCAGGAAGAATATTATTTCCGGGAAAAAAGGATGATGTCTTTTGACCATTTTGCCAGTCTGCCGGCCGGCCAGATAGAAAAGGAGGGTACATATGGCAAGGACGAGTAGAAAGCAGAAAAAATCCGCAGAACAAAAAAAAGAATCTGTTATGAAGATAGCGTTATATGTCCGTTTATCGAATGAAGATAATGGCGGGAAAAGTGTGGATGGAATTGATAATCAGATTGAATTGTTATGCGATTTTATAAGACAGTTTGAAAATGTGGAGGCCCTAAAGGATACCTTGATGCCATTCGGCAAGAAAGAGGAAACCCTAAAGGATACCTTGATGCCATTCGGCAAGAGAGTGGAAAACAAAATTTATATAGACAACGGACAGACAGGGACTGACTTTGAAAGACCGGGATGGGAACGGATGATAGAGGATGTGAAAAAAGGCAGGATTCATTGTATTATAGTAAAAGACCTTTCCCGGTTTGCAAGAAATTATCTGGAAGCGGGGGATTACCTGGAAAAAATATTTCCGTTCCTTGGAGTACGTTTTATTGCAGTCAACGACCGCTTTGACAGTGCGGGAGAAATCTTTCCCAAAAAGGAACTGATTACAGAATTTAAAAACCTGGCAAATGATTACTATTCAAAAGATATATCCAAAAAAGTCATGACAGCATTCCGGGCAAAAAAAGAGCAGGGACAGTTTATAGGAAGCAAGGCTCCGTATGGATATATTCTGGAAAATAACCGTTATGTGATAGATGAATCTGCTGCAACTGTTGTAAAGCGTATTTTTGAAATGAAGATGCAGGGAATGAGCGCTTATAAGATTGCAAATATATTAAACCAGGAAGGAATTTCATCCCCTAGCAGATATGCGGGGGAACAGGGAATGAAGAAATATAAGGATTGCAGCCATATCCTGTGGCAGCAGGAGGCGGTAAGCCGGATTTTGTATAACAGAGCATATGTAGGAGATTTGGTACAGGGGAAGTATAACCATTCTATTTATTCTAAGGAAAAACGTGGGAAAAGAAAGGAAGATGCATGGGAAATCATAGAGGGAATCCATCCGGCAATTATTGACCGGGAGACGTTTTTGAAGGTGCAGGAAATCAAGGAAAGAAACAGGAAAGTATGGAAGGACAGGCAGGGCGGCGCCGGATATGAGAATGTGCTGGAAGGGATTTTGGTATGCGGGATCTGCCATCATGCGATGTGGAGAAACAAAGATGTGAGGAATGGAAGGGCAAGGTATTATTTTTTCTGCGGTTCTGCTTATGGGCACTCACAGGTAACATGCAATACATCCTCTATCGTTGATTATAAAATCTTTAATATGGTATTAAGACAGATAAAGATACAGATAGATTTAGCTATTGAAGTCAGCAGTTTGCTGGAGCAGTTAAAAAAATCAGACTGCCACCTGGCGGTTCACAGACAAAAAAAGAAGGAAGCGGAGCAGATCAGGGATGAACTGCGCAGATATGCATATTTGAAAACCAGTATTTACGAAGATATGAAACAAGGGATCTTGACAAAGGATGAATATTTCACTGCGAAAGAAAGATATGTTGGAAAGATTTCAGAATTGGAAACAGAATGGAATCATAAGCAGGCAGAACTGAATCATTTTGAACAATGTATGAGCAGTGAGAACCACTGGCTGAAAGCTTTTCTGAAGTTCAGGGATGCAGAAGAACTTACTAGGGAGATGGCAGTAAGTTTGTTGGAAAAGGTAGAAATATATGAAGATAAAAGAATCCATATAAAATTTCGGTTCCGGAATGAATATGAATCTTTCATCTCGATGATGCAAAGCGACAGTGAGGTTATGGGCGGGCGGTGAAGCGGAAAACCTGCTCCATATGCTCAGGTATTGTAAATGTCCCAGGATATTTCAAAAAACGGAAGGAGGTAAGGCTTGTGACAGGGCAGTTTTTGGCTGAATATCTAAGAATTTCCGTAGAGGATGGGGATATTGTTTCGAATGGTGTAAAGGCAGAAAGCGACAGTATCAGCCATCAAAGAGAATTGATCACCCGGTATATACAGGAAAAACAGCTTTATCCTTTGATACAGCCATTGGAATTTGTGGATGATGGATACAGTGGGACAAACTTTGACAGGCCTGCAATGCAAAAAATGCTGTCATTCGTCAGGGAAGGGAAGATATGCTGTATCATTGTAAAAGACTTGTCCCGGTTTGGGAGAAATTATTTAGAAGTTGGAGATTATTTAGAACAGATTTTCCCTTTTATGGGAGTCCGCTTTATTGCAATCAATGACGGATATGATAGTAATGATTACATAGGAACGACGGGAGGGCTCGAAATCGCCTTTAAGAACTTGCTTTATGATATGTATAGTAAAGATTTATCTGAAAAAATGCGTTCCTCACTTTTGATTAGAAGAAAAAGGGGGGATTTCATTGGCCCCAGAGCGCCATTCGGTTATCAGTTTTCCGATCATAAGAAAACTTTAGCGGTGGATGAAGTGGCGGCGGGATATGTAAAACGGATTTTTCAACTGGCCTGTGAAGGGTTTGGAACCGGAAAAATAGCGAAACTATTAAATAAGGAGAAAATACCAACGCCGGGACAATACAAGAACCAGGAGAAACCGCAGTATCACATCCTGGATGGAGAAGGGTATTGGGATAGTGCAAAGGTCCGGAAAGTTTTGCAGAATAAGGTTTATCTTGGAACGGTTGTAAATGCGAGAACCAAAGTGACGGAGGTGGGAGGCTGTCATTTCAGGCAGGTTCCAGAGGAAGAACAAATTTGTGTTCCTGACAGGCATAAGGCAATTATTACGGAGCAGGAATTTTTACAGGCAGCCGAAGTGTTAAAAAATAATGGCTGCCAGAAAGGGAAAAAGCATACTCCGAAACAGGAAAGTATACTGCTTGGCAAGTTGCGGTGTGGACATTGTAAAAGAAGTTTAATCCGAATTAGCTGCACAAAAATACCATATTTTACTTGTAAGAAGGCAAGGTATGAAGAAGAATCCTATGGAAATAGCAAATGCATCCGTCAACGAATCAATGAGCCGGAATTGGAGGCGGCAATTTTAGAATGTATCAAGGAAGAATTGAAACTGGGGATTCTGAAAAGAGAAAACGAGAACCAGGACTCAGATGCGGATTTTTTAATCCATTCCGCAAAAGAAATGAAAAAGATATGCATGACATTCGAGCGGAAACAGGATTCGTTAAAAATAGAAAAGCAGTATCTTTATGAGCAATACAAAAGGAATCAGATGAATCGGGGAATTTATCTGAACAGAGTGAAAGCATTAAGGGAGAAAGAAAAAAAATTGAATGAGCAGATGCAAAAGATGAACGAAGATAGAGAGCGGTATAGGGAAAAGGGCAGTACTGGGCGTGAAGATGCAGAATATATGGAAAATATGAAAAATCTTACCAGAGAAATGGTGGATAAGTGGATTGATACCATATATGTGTATGGGAAGGGGCAATTCGATATAGTCTATAAATAAAAAATAAAGAAATATAAAAAAAGTATAAAAATTTATTAGTCCTTACTTGACAGCACCATATGGGGAGAAGGCAAAAGCGTATTTGATAAGAGGCGCAAGGCATCTGCCGATTCTGCCGGAGTATCCCAATCCGCAGATTGGCTGGGGGGTGCTGTGTTTGAGGGATAGTCTGCCGATATAAGATGTTATTATTTTTATAAATTTACAGTTCACAATCATATTTATAAAATTAAACCCTGAGTTTCCGCAGTTCTGTCCACAAAACCATTTCTCCACCTTGTTAGTTGTACACGACTTTCAAAAAATGTCCAAAATATAAGAAATCCTTTTTGTTGTAAAATTTAATCACCGCAAAAATATCAGGAAACAAATAAGAAGGAGGATTCCCTGTGGTTAATTTTACATCAAATGAAATGGGGATTTTTGACATTTTCCAAAAAAATTTAAGAGAACTTCCAGACCAGAACGCAAATGCATTGCCTCCGCTTGATAGTGCAATGGCGCCCCGCCATATGAAATATATCCAATTTTGGGCATGATTTAACTTGCAGTTATTATTTTTACAAATTACAAATGATAGTGGTAATTTGATACTATTTATGGTAGAATGAAAAAGTAAAATGCAACTGTTAGCTAGGAAAGCGGCAGATTATTTTGATTGTATGAGTTATAATAAAAATGAAGACTTAAAAGAGTGTTGATTTTTGTTAGATAGTTTGTTATCATAATGAATCTGTCATTTGAGGGAGGTACTATGGCGAATAAATATTATGCGGTAAAAAAGGGAAAAACACCAGGGATTTATAATTCATGGGAAGAGTGCAAAGCACAAGTCGATGGAGTTTCAAGTGCAGAATATAAAAGTTTTAAATCTGAGCAGGAAGCACGGGATTATATTGGAAATAGTATGGAACAGAAGATTGTGAAAAAATCTGTTGAAAATGTAAATACCTCATGTGTTGAAGCTTATGTTGACGGAAGTTATAATTCTGAAACAAATGAGTTCTCATATGGGATGATTATTCTTCAAAATGGTGAAGAATTAAAATTTGCTGAGAAATATGACGATAAAGAACTTGCTGCTATGCATAATGTAGCTGGCGAAATAAAGGGTGCAGAAGCTGCAATGAGATATGCAGTTGAAAATTCGCTGGCAGGCATAATTATTTATCATGATTATGAAGGGATTGCAAAATGGTGTTTAGGTGAATGGAAAGCTAATAAAGAAGGTACAAAAGCTTATAAGGAATATTATGAGAGCGTAAAAGATAAAGTATCGATTTCCTTTATTAAAGTGACTGGACATTCGAATAATAAATACAATGACATTGCAGATGAACTGGCAAAGCAGGCGCTTGGAATTGTAGGGGAAAAACATGCGATTGAAATTCCAGACGAGAAAGGAAACTTGGAATAACTACGTCAAAGAGTTTGCATATTATTAGAGATATTACGAAATTGACACAATTGTCAGATGAGACTGCAAAAAGTATTTGGCCTGATGCGACAGAAAAAGGAATGAAAGAGTTAGGACAGCAGAAGAGGTATACTTTTGAGGTAGAAGGAGCAATTTCCCTGTTGGATATTTATCAAAGAGAGGACGGACAAACAACATTAAGACCAACTGGTTCAAATTTAGAGAATGCAGCTAAACTGAAAGAGGTAATTGAATTAAGAGGGTATAAAGCAACATCGGAACAAAAACAGTATAAAATGTTTATAGGAGAAGATTGGATTAAAAAAACAGTCCCGTATTTATCTGGTTTATGTGATGGCAATGTTGAAAAATATGAAGAGAAAGATCACAAGCGAAATATTGATTGCTGCAAAAGTTATTGAGAATAGACAGGAAACCGTCTCAATTATCAATGAAGTTGCCGCTCTTATAGAGCGTACATACCAAAAGATAGTAAAATAAAATATTCATATCTGATCAAAGGTGGTAGTATGAACAACTTTGAATTAATTAAGCTCAATAACAGTGAATATGATTACCTGGTAATTGCTACCACGTATATCAGTCCGATCTCAACATTGACCGATATAGAAAACGAACTTACTGAGAAATCGGGAAAGATTATTTTTGATTTAACACTAATTAATGGAACTAGCAGTAATCGATATGTATCAGCATCAATTGAGGATGGAATTGTTAATAGACGTTCATTTGATGTGGTGAAAGCAATTGAACCAAATGTTGAGCGTATCAGTTTAGATTTTTTTGTTCATCATGCTGATTTAGTAGAAAATGGAACAATTCCCGGCGCCCTGAAGTCTTTATTGTCTGCAGGAGTATGTGTGTAGATGAAAAGCATCAGATACAGAAATGTGTCTGATGCTTTTAACAATTGACTCTGTGTTGTATGGAAGATGAAAGAACAGTAATTTGAAAGCCTAAAACGTATTGCAATTATTGTTGTTTCTTGATGAGGCAATAATTCCCCGATATATGAAATGCTTTTTACATTGGACATAATTTCACTTACATTATATTGCAAAAATAAAAATACTTAGAAGGAATATATGCATTTGGCATTGAGGAACTGATGAACTCCTGCTATTTTTCAAGTACATTTGGTCATTTCCTCTGCATTTTATAATTTGTAGGTATATTGGTCTGAAAAAGTTAGCGTGCTTTATGATATTGAAAAGAATAGAGTATACGGAAAGGCAGCGGACGAAGCGGCAGCCATCCAGTATCATTTCAGGGGGATTAGTTTATCAGTGTGGATTATCATGAAGCTTTTCGTTTACAGGTGAAAGTAAATAGAGAAAAGAATAAGTTTATAAAACTTTACTTTTTTTACTGCTTGTGTGTATAATATCATCAGAATATCTATCGCGGAGGAGAGTTCATGCAATATACGTGGAATGATTTGGAACAGCATATAGCTTCCTGTACGCAATGTCCATTATGCCGCAGCAGGCGCCGGCCTGTCATAGGGCGGGGAAATTATCAGGCGGATCTGATGCTGATTGCGGAAGCGCCTGGTGCGCAGGAGGATCAGCAGGGAATCCCCTTTGTCGGGCGTTCCGGGGAGCTGTTAGATAAACTTCTTTTGGAGTGTGGATTGGACAGAGCAGAGATCTATATTACCAATATCTTAAAATGTCATCCTCCCGGCAACCGTGACCCTAAAGAAGAGGAAAAAAGGGCGTGTTTTCCGTATTTAAAATATGAAACGTTCCTCTTAAAGCCTAAGATAATTGTCTGCCTTGGCCGCGTCGCAGCCCAGCGTATTATTTCGCCGGATTTTAAAATTACCAGACAGCATGGCGCCTGGACACACCGCAAAGACTGCGCATTGACTGCCACGTACCATCCCTCGGCAATTCTGCGTGATCCTTCTAAGTATGCGATTGTCAAAGAAGATTTTTGTGAAGTCGTAAAAAAGCGGGTTGAAGTTAACAGATAAAAATGGTCCTCTTTTGAGTTTGAGGACGGTTTCATGGATATTTGGAAGGGAGGAGAAATAATACATGGAATTTGTAATGCCGCCGCAGTTCACATCCGTGCAGGATGCGTTATGCGCAGCGTTTGGTACTGGCGCTAAGATTGCAACTGTCCGCAGGATTGCAGGAGGCGATATCAATGAGGCGTATAAGCTGACGCTGACAGATGGAAGCCATATTTTTATGAAATCCAACCACAAAAAGAATGCTTCTTTTTTTTCAGCAGAGGCGATAGGGCTTTCTGTCATCGCGCAGACAAAAACCGTTCGCACACCTAAAGTTCTCGGTTTTGGCAGCGACGGGGAAAAATCAGAGCGTTCTTTTTTGATGCTGGAATTTATTGGCGCAAAAAAGCCGGCTGCAGAGTATTGGCAAACCTTTGCCTGCCAATTGTCAGACATGCACAGGGCCGACACGTCCCCTTTTGTAAAAGCCGGAACGTATGGTTTTGTCTGTGACAATTATATTGGTTTGGAGAAACAGATAAATACAAGTCGTGGCAGCTGGATAGATTTCTTTCGGGACTGCCGCCTGGAGCCGCAGGTCGAGCGTGCCGCAGGCTATTTTGATATGGCGGAAAGGAAGAAAATTGTGAGGCTGCTGGATCATCTGCAGGACGTCCTTGTGGAACCCCGGCAGCCGTCCTTGCTCCATGGCGATTTGTGGTCTGGAAATGTCGTTGCGGGAAATGATGGGCAGGCGTGGCTGATCGATCCGGCAGTTTATGTAGGACATGCCGAGGCCGACATTGCCATGACAGAGCTGTTTGGAGGGTTTCCACAGGAGTTTTACGATACCTATAAGGAGAATGGCCTGCTGCAGCAAGGTTATCTGCAGCGCAGGGATTTGTATAATCTATATCATCTTTTGAATCATTTGAACATGTTTGGGAGCGCCTATCTTTCTTCCGTGAAGCGTATTGTGGAAAACTATGCGTCTTGATTTTTGCAGTAAGGAATGGAGAAGAGGCAGTGTCCCATGTGCGGGGAAAGCCTGTGCAAACCAGGGCGTGTCTGAAAACTTATTCCCTCGGCCTGCAGTCCCAATTGGGTCAATGCAGCGCCACTGCACCTCCCAAATTGAGACTTGTATCCCACAAAGTACGACGCGCATTTCGTGAAAAGCAGTTTTCAGACGCGCTCTAAGTCAGGTTTCTGATGTGCGATACTTGTTTTTATGGGGACAGTGAAGTATAATGTATAATATTGTAAGAAAATAACATGAGCCATGTCATGAACAGATCATAAGGAGGAAACGGTATGTACCATTGCCATATACATTTTTATATGTTGGGACAGCAGAGCAGGATATTTGATATTATAAAGGAAACGCCCCCTTTTGAACATTTTTCTCATGAATATATGGAAAGCAGTAAGCCCCAGGAATCCATGGCGGCAAAGGCGGACGTGATTTTTGCCAATCTGCAGACTATGGATGCAGGGGAGGCGGTACGGGCGCTGATACAAATGAAATCCGAGAAGGCGGAGCTTATTCTGCTGGCAGAGAAAGAGCAAATGGAAGCGCTTACGGAAGATTTTTCAGAAATTAAGGATATATGGACGCTCCCTTTGTTAGAGGAGGAAATTCGGTTTCGTTTTTTGAGGTGGCGGCAGACTTTTCAGATGAGCAAAGATTTTTGGCAGATCAACCATTTTTTCGAAGCTACCATTAATCATGTACCCAATCTTGTTTGGTATAAAGATAAAAATGGCATCCACGAGAAGGTCAATGATAGTTTCTGTAAAACGGTAAATAAGACCAGGCAGCAGGTGGAAGGGCGCGGACATGCATATATTTGGGATGTTGAACAGGATGATCCGGTATGTATTGAATCGGAGCGTGAGGTTATGGAGAGCGGGAAGACCCGTGTGTCTGAGGAGATAATCCAGACGGGCGCAGGTCTTAGAACGCTTATGACATATAAATCGCCGCTGTACGATTTAGACGGCAGCGTTATGGGAACGGTCGGGGTTGCCATTGATGTAACCAAAGAGCGGGCGTATGAACAGGAAATTATCCAGAAAAGCCAGATGCTGGAAAAGCTTTTTACCAGCATAGACTGCGGAGTTATGCTTCACAGCCTGGATGGAAAGCATGTGCTAAGTATCAACAGAGCCGCATTGGGAATTCTGGGGTATGGTTCTTTGGAAGAAATGATGGCGGATGGCTTTGATATGGTTGCCAGTACTGTCCTGGAGGAGGATAAAGATAAGCTGCGGGGATGTATTATGGAGCTGGAGAAGGAGGGAGACACTGTCAGCACACAGTATCGCGTGCGGCATAAGAACGGTCAACTGCTGCACATTATGGGTAGTATTAAGCTTGTGGAGGAAAATGGGGAACTGTTTTATCAGCGTTTTCTTTTGGATTGTACAGAACAGAGGCTTCAGGAGCAGAGAAACGAAAAACAGCAGGAAGAGCTGATTCGTGCCTTGAGTATTGATTATAATATTGTCTGCTGCTTCGACCTTGATTTGGATCTTGGAATTTCCCTGCGCAACAACGAAGAGGGACGCGCTTTTGTTCCTGGTTCTAAGGGCAGGATATCTTTTCAGGAGAGTATGGAGCGTTACATACAAGAGTTTGTATATGAAGATGACCAGGAAATGTTAAGAGCGTTAGTTTCGTCAGAGAATCTTAGAAAAGAACTAGAGCAAAAGAAACAGTATTACGTGAATTACAGGGCAATTGTACAGGGAAGGACAAAATACTACCAGTTAAAAGCGGTACGTACGGGGACATGGAAAGGGCAGCATGGGATTGTTCTGGGAATCCGCTGCGTGGATGAAGAAACCCGTAATGAGATGGAGAAAAAGACTTTGTTGGAAAATGCTTTAATGCAGGCGAAACGCGCGAGTAAGGCAAAGAGCCTGTTCCTGTCCAATATGTCCCATGATATCCGCACGCCCATGAACGCTATTGTGGGATTTACAGCTCTTGCCATTACCCATGTGGAGGAAAAAGAACAGGTGGAGGAATATCTGAAGAAGATTATGACCTCCGGAAACCATCTGCTGAGCCTGATCAATGATGTTCTGGATATGAGCCGTATTGAGAGCGGCAAGATGCATCTGGATGAAAAACCCTGCAGTCTGCCCGACATACTTCATGGGCTGCGCAGTATCCTGCAGGCGGATATTCATGCCAAGAATCTTGACTTGTATATTGATGCGGTGGATATTTTGGATGAGGATATTTACTGTGATAAGTTAAGGCTTAACCAGGTGCTTTTGAATCTTTTGAGCAATGCTGTAAAATATACTACGTCGGGCGGCATGGTTACTATGCGGATTATTCAAAAAGGCGGGGCGCCCAACGGCTATGCCAATTATGAGTTTAATATCAGAGATACCGGAATCGGTATGAGCGAGGAATTTGTGGCGCATATTTTTGAACCCTTTGAGCGGGAAAAAAGCAGTACTGCCAGCAAGATTCAGGGGACCGGGCTTGGGATGGCGATTACCAAGAATATTGTAGATATGATGAACGGTACCATTGAAGTGAAAAGCGAACAGGGTTCTGGTACGGAAGTGAGGGTTTGTTTTACATTCCGCCTGAATACCGATGCCAAAGAACCGGAAGATATTCCGGAATTAAAAAACTGCAGGGCATTGGTAATTGATGATGATTTTAATACCTGCGACAGTGTTACGTATATGCTGACACAGATCGGTATGCGCGCAGAGTGGACATTGTCCGGTAAAGAGGCGTTATTGCGCACACACCAGGCGGTGGCAAGAGGGGATAATTATACCGTCTATGTGATTGACTGGATGCTTCCGGACATGAACGGAATTGAGGTGACGCGGAGAATCCGCAAAGAAACGGGGGAAGATGTGCCGATTATTCTTCTGACGGCGTACGACTGGCTCGAAATAGAAGAAGAGGCGAAGGAAGCGGGAGTGACGGCATTTTGCAGCAAACCCTTATTTTACTCAGAACTGCACAGATGCCTGCATTCTATTGTAGATGTTGAGGGAGAAGAAAGAGAGGATGGAGGGGAAACGTCAAAAAAACGTCATACCGGCCGTATTTTGCTGGCAGAGGATAATGAACTGAATCAGGAAATTGCCAAGGCAATTCTGGAAGATGCAGGGTTTTCTGTGGAGGTGGCAGAAAACGGAAAGATTGCTGTGGATATGCTCAAAAAATCCCAGCCGGGTTATTATCAGTTAGTGCTTATGGATGTCAGAATGCCGGAAATGAACGGGTATGAAGCAACAAAAGCAATCCGTAGCCTGGAGAACCGGGAATTATCCGCGATACCTATCTTTGCCATGACAGCAAATGCTTTTGAGGAAGATAAAAAAGAAGCGCTGGCATGTGGAATGAACGGCCATCTGGCAAAGCCGATAGAGGTTGAAGTATTATTTAATACGTTGGACCAGATATTGAAATAAATCATCGAAGGAACGGAATAGGAAGTGCAGCAATCATAGTATAATGATATTGTTGCACTTCATATCTTTTCCCAGATCATAGATTTTTCCGGATTCAATTCCTACGACTTTTGGCCTTAATATGTAACCGGGATTATTTTTCACGACTTTTGCTTTTTCCCCGTTGCTGAGTTCAACAATGGAGTCAACCGGATACAGGATCATACTTTTCATGAAGCTTTTCATGATTTCCAGATCCAGCTCGTTAGTCATGGACATGATCATTTCCACAGCGTCTCTCTGGGAAAAAGCTTTTTTATAAGGACGCGCAGTGACCAGCGCGTCATAAATATCCACCACGGACAGGATTTTGGCATAGAGATGTATTTTATCTGCAGACAGTCCCATCGGGTATCCGCTGCCATTTACTTTCTCATGATGCTGCAGAACCCCAAGGCGCACATGGTCTGAAACGCCGTCTTTTTCCTTTAAGATATTGTAACCGTACACAGAATGCTGTTTCATGATTTCAAATTCTTCGTCAGTCAGACGGGCCGGTTTATTCAGTACTTCGCTGGGAATTTTGGATTTTCCCAGATCATGAAGCAGTCCGGCGACGCCGATTTCATAAACTTGGTTTTTGTTCAGGCCGTGCTGCCTGGCAACGATCATTGCCATAGTGGCGACGTCTACGCTGTGTTTGAACGTATACTCATCACTGATTTTAAGCGCTCCGATGTCTACGGCGATGGCGTCATTTTCTGAAATGGCCTGCATCAGGTCATTGGCAATCGTGTCGGCGGCGTCTGTGAAATCCTGGGAATCTGTATTGTTATACAAATACTGGATTCCCTGGGATACACGTTTTTTCACACTCTCTGACAGTCTGACTTTGGCACAGTCATTGATTCTTGTTTTTTCTATGACACTTTGTGCCAGGGGAGATATTTTTTCTTCTTCCGGATCTTCTTCACCTTCGCGGATATAGAGGCTGGTAACGCCCATATTTAATAATGAATTAATCAAATATTCGTCCAATATTGCGCCTCTGGCAATGAGGATTCTTCCCATCCTGTCTACAATTGCCTGATCTGTTTTCATTCCCTCTTTTAAGGATCTTGTGCGGACGAATATTCTTTTCATCACTTTTTCCCCTTTTCTGAATACTTTGGCGAAATTATTTCTTAAGGTTCACCTTTGCTTTTTTCGAGCGTACGCCGTAGAAGTTTTTGTTATTGAGCGTCTTAAATGCTTTTATTCTATAATAGTAAGTTTTATTGTTTTTTACCGTTTTATCTATGTAGCTGACCTTAGATCCCGATTTGAATCTTGCAATTTCTTTATAACCTGAATTTTTTTTGGTGGAGCGATAGATAACATAACCGCTTGCTTTAGTGTTCTTATTCCATGACAGCCGGATATACTTTTTCTTGGTAATTGAGGTCTTTACGGTAGGAGCCTTTAATATGACGCCTCTGATACTTTTGCTTAGCGGGCTGGTACATTGTGCGTAAGAGTTTTTAGCTTCTACTTTATAATAGTAGGTTTTGTTTACAGCAGCCGTTTTATCAATATAGGAACTGCTGCTGCTGGTTCCTATTTTCTGATATGTTCCGTTCTTACTGGTAGAGCGGTAAATGTTATAACTCGGCGCGCCCCCTGAGGCGTCCCATGAGATCTTAATGTTTCCCAAAGAAGCGCCTTCCCGCGGATTGCCCGTGGAGGATGCCTTTAAGTCCTGTGGAGCCTCAAAGGGCACGTAAAGGGTATAGGAAGCTTTGATGGAAGTATTGTCGACGTTCGTAACCGTTATAATGGCTCTTCCGGAAGCGTTTATGGTTACCACTCCAGTGGATGTGTCCACAGACGCCACACTTTTTTTATTGCTCGACCATTTCCAATTGGAATAATTGGTCTTTGGGAGAATTTGAATCGTATCTCCTAACCCGGCCAGATAATAGGGAAGAGGGAAGGAGGGAGGAATATTTACGGTAACGCCGCAAAGCGCCTGCAGGCCATCCGGAGTCTCGGCAACAATAAGAGTATAACCGCCTGCTTTGGCTGTGACAACGCCTGTTTTTTCGTCGACGGTCGCTACATTTGTATCCAGGCTCTTATAAGTAAGATCGTAGCGTTTGGGAGTTGTCGACAGGGTTGCCGTTTTATTTACGTTAAGGCGCAGCTCCTGTTTATTCATGGTGAGCGAATCGCCGGTGACGGAAGCCAGATAATTTAACTCCTGGTCTGTGAGGTTGCAGTTTGTGAGAAAAGCTTTTTGTGGGACGGGCGCAGTTCCATAAATTTTGCGGTAAAAGCAGCACGCCACCAGATAATAGCCGGCGTAAGCCGGATGTTTTGAATCATTTCCCAGTGTTTTGATGTTGGGGTATAAATTATTGGCGCGGTTCATATGCATTCCGGCAGGCACCACGTCGACGCCCAGCCTGTTTTCCAGCGTTTTATATGCGGCAGCGAGATATAATTCCATCTGTGGAATCGTTAATTGTTTGGAAACGCCGTTAATTTTAATCTGCGTGCCATTACTGAAACTGTGCGTCATATACAAAAGAGGCTTAGCCGTAGGCTGCAGATCTGTTATGATCTGTATGAGCCGCGCAAGGGCCGGGTAAGTAGCGTCTTCAAAGCGTTCAATGGGACTGGTACTGTGTTCCTGGAGTATGATGTAATCCCATGTCTGACTACCTAAAAGCTGCATCAATTCCCGGTAATAAGTAATATGGGCTGCGTGCATCCCGGCGTAATAGGTCATACGTGAGGAACCATGCGCCAGCGTCGTGACTTCCAGGTTATGGCCTGCCAGTTTAGCCAGTTCTTCTAAAGGCTCTTCGACCGAATAAGTAATATTTCCTGTTTTGTATCGAGAAAAACTGTTTCCCACAATCAGAACCCGCAGAGGAGTTCCCTGATCCGGCGACACCTGTTCGCCGTCTCCAGGCGTCAATTGCGCTTGTTCCTGCCCATATACGTTCGAAACATTTCTGCTGTCCGTGATATGTGCCGCATAGGCGTTCATGCTGCCCATGACGCTTAATAACCAGGCAAATAATAAACATACAAATTTTTTCATAGGTCTCTCCATTTCGTATAAGTTTTGTCTAATAGAATTTGTTCTTAGGTAAAAATTATACAAAAATTCTTAAAGAATTTCAAGAATAAGGTATTCGAAAATATAGTGAATTTTCTGTGAAACTGCGAGTATGTACAGTCAGCCGTCTGTCAGGCCGCATGGCTGTACATACTATGGGAGCAGAAGCGGCGTATTTATATTTCCTCTATAGAAAAACAGAGAAAGAGTCTGCGAAACTCTTTCTCTATACCTGTACCGCCTTTTTGATGGCGGAAAAACTTTCCCGGCTGATGACATGCTCAATCCGGCAGGCATCTGCTGTGGCAATTTCTTCATCTACCCCCAGACTGATGAGCCAGGCGGATAGAAATTGATGACGCTCGTAAATCATGTTGGCAATTTCTTTTCCGGTTTCGGTGAGGGTAATGTATCCGGCGTCTGATACCACAATATGTTTGTTTTCACGCAAATGCTTCATTGCTACGCTGACGCTTGATTTTTTAAATCCCAGTTCAACGGCAACATCAATGGAACGGACCACTGGAAGTTTCTGGCTTAAAATTAAAATTGTTTCCAGATAATTTTCAGCCGATTCGGTATTTTTCACGGCGTGCCCTCCTTGCATCATAGTACATGTAATTATATTCAGCCGATCTTCCGTGCCTGATTTTGCAGCGGACGGCGCTGGGCCGCTTGCCGCAAACGTTTGCCAATAAAAGAATCATATGTGGAAGTTCGCCGGATATAATGGTTATTACATTAGTATAACGAAAGAAGGAGAAAATATCAAACAATTTTCAGGAAAACATTAAAAAGTTATTGACAACAAACAGAAGTTAGCATATACTAACATTGGTAAGAAGAATATAACGATTTCTATTTTCGGAGAAAGGATGATCAGTATGCCTTTGAGTATGGCGAGGGCAGGGGAAGCCAGCATCATTAAGAAGATTGGCGGAAAGGAAGAGACCAGAAGGTTTCTGGAGAATCTGGGATTTGTTACTGGAGGTTTGGTGACCGTTGTATCTGAAATTGGCGGCAATATGATTGTGAATGTCAAAGAGTCAAGAATTGCCATAGATAAAACAATGGCGAACAAAATCATGATTTAAGGAAGGAAAACGGTATGAAGACATTAAAACAGATTTCCTGCGGGAAAACAGTAAAGGTTACAAAGCTGCATGGCGAGGGCGCTGTAAAACGCCGGATTATGGATATGGGCATTACCAAAGGCGCAGATATATTTGTCCGCAAGGTGGCGCCGCTGGGAGATCCGGTTGAGGTAATGGTGCGGGGATATGAGCTGTCTTTAAGAAAAGCGGATGCGGAAATGATTGAGGTGGAATAAATTCGTCCCGGATTATTTTTTACCTGATGGTTAGCTATAACTAATAAAAGTAAGTTATGACATACAATAAAATGCCGTAAGGCGGATAGGAGTTTTGAAATGTCGATGAAAATAGCATTAGCAGGGAATCCAAACAGCGGGAAGACTACGTTATTTAATGCACTCACCGGTTCGAATCAGTTTGTTGGCAACTGGCCGGGGGTGACAGTTGAAAAAAAGGAAGGAAAACTCAAAGGCTATAAGGATGTAGTGATTATGGACCTTCCGGGGATTTATTCTCTGTCGCCGTATACGCTGGAAGAAGTGGTGGCAAGGAATTATCTGATCGGGGAGCGTCCGGACGTCATTTTGAATATTGTGGACGGAACCAATATTGAACGGAACCTGTACCTCTCTACGCAATTACTGGAGCTGGGAATCCCTGTAGTTCTGGCGGTAAACATGATGGATGTAGCGGAAAAAAACGGAGATCAGATACATATTGAAAAACTCAGTGAAAAATTAGGGTGCCCGGCTGTGAAAATTTCAGCACTAAAGGGCGCCGGCGTAAAGGAGGCGGCAAAGAAGGCTGTAGAAGCAGCGGTAAAGAAAAATGCCTGGAAGATGTCGCATGAATTTTCTCCGCAAGTGGAAAGCCTGCTGAGTCTTATCGAAGATAAAATTGGTTCTGGCGTGCCGGAAGAACAGAGGCGTTTTTTCGCTGTAAAGTTACTGGAAAAAGATGACAAAATTGCTGCAATGATGAAACATGTGCCGGATGTGAGCGCAGAGATTCGTTTCATCGAGAAGGAAATGGACGATGACGCGGAGAGTATCATTACAAATGAGCGGTATGTTTATATTGCCTCTATTATAAAGGAATGTTATACCAGGCACAGGGAAGAGAAAGTTACGGTGTCCGATAAGATTGATAAGATTGTCACAAATCGTATATTAGCCCTTCCCGTGTTTGCGGCAGTTATGGCGCTGGTATATTATGTTTCCGTTACTACGGTGGGAACCTGGGCGACTGATTGGGCAAATGACGGCGTGTTTGGAGAAGGGTGGAGCTTTCTCGGACTGGATATTCCCGGCATTCCCGTCCTTATTGGAAATCTGCTGGAATCCGTGGGCTGTGCGGCGTGGCTGGAAGGTTTAATTCTGGATGGAATCGTGGCGGGGGTAGGAGCAGTACTGGGTTTTGTGCCTCAAATGCTGATTTTATTTACTTTTCTGGCATTTTTAGAAAGCTGCGGTTATATGGCGAGGGTTGCTTTTATCATGGACCGTATTTTCCGTAAATTCGGACTTTCGGGAAAATCCTTTATCCCTATGCTGATCGGGACGGGCTGCGGCGTGCCTGGCGTCATGGCTTCCAGGACGATTGAGCAGGACAGGGACAGAAAGATGACCATTATGACTACCACTTTTATTCCGTGCGGGGCAAAACTGCCAATTATCGCCCTGATTGCCGGAGCGTTTTTTGGCAATGCCTGGTGGGTTTCCCTGAGCGCTTTTTTTGTGGGAATTGCGGCAGTCATATGTTCTGGCGTTATTTTAAAAAAGACGAAAATGTTTGCGGGTGAACCGGCGCCCTTTGTTATGGAACTGCCTGCTTATCATATGCCGACGGTGGGAAATGTGCTCAGAAGCATGTGGGAGAGAGGATGGTCTTTCATCAAAAAGGCGGGAACCATTATCCTTCTGTCTGCAATTTTCGTGTGGTTTACCACTTATTTTGGGTGGGTCGACGGACAATTCCGTATGCTGGACGCGATGGAAATTGACCACAGTATTCTGGCGTCCATTGGAAATATGTTTGCGTGGATATTTGCGCCTCTTGGATGGGGAAATTGGAAGTCTGCAGTGGCGGCGATTACCGGGTTGGTGGCAAAAGAAAATGTTGTCCAGACCTTCGGCATTCTTTTCGGATATGCAGAGGTGGCGGAAGACGGGACAGAAATCTGGAGTTTGCTGGCAGGAAGTATGACGGCTGCGGCAGCTTATTCCTTCCTGGTGTTCAATCTGTTATGCGCTCCATGTTTTGCAGCGATGGGAGCGATAAAACGCGAGATGAATAATCGCAAATGGTTCTGGTTTGCCATCGGATATCAGTGTGCGCTTGCATATGTGACGGCGCTTTGCATTTATCAGATTGGAACCTGGATTACGCTGGGCGTTTTTGGAATAGGAACGGTTATTGCGCTTATTCTTGCAGCCGGATTCCTCTATTTATTGTTCCGTCCTTATAAAGAAAGCAGCGTCTTAAAGCTCAGGGGACTGGCGGGAGCAAAATAAACTGGCAGCGGGTTGTGATAAGTATGTGACTGGAGAAATGCAGCGCGACGGGATAAAAATAATCAAATAGAATTTTTTTCATCTGGAAGGGCATACTTTTAAAAAAGAAAAAGGAGCAGTTTAATATGGACAGATACTTATGTGAACCTTGTGGTTATGTGTATGATCCTGACGTCGGGGATCCGGATCATGATATTCCGGCCGGAACAGCGTTTGAAGATTTGCCGGATGACTGGGTGTGCCCCTGGTGCGGGCTTGGAAAGGACGTTTTTGTAAAAGAATAAAACGGACGGAAAAACCTCTGAAGCAGAATGGCTGGAAACAGCGGATGCTTTGGAGGTTTTTTGCGTGGGAATGGCAATATGCATTGCCGATACGGATTTTAGTGTGATATAATGCCTGTAAAATGATGCGCTGTGAAGTTATTTCCGTGCCTGGGATTTCCAAAGGGAGAAAGAAAAAATATGAGCTGGCAGTAAGCAGGTATGTTTTCTTTGAACTGCATGTTGTTTACACCATTCATTCTCCTGTGCAGTATGGATGGAAGCGGTGGAAGGCATGGAAAGCGGCACTGAAAATTACAAGATAACCATCGAATCAATAAAGGAGAGCAAGATGTATAAAATAATGACGCCTGGGCCGACCCAGGTAAAAGAAAATGTCCGCCTTGCAAGAGCAAGGGAGTGTACAAACCCTGATTTAGATGAAGCATTTATCGAATTTTACAGAGAAACCTGTCAATTAATCAGCCGTTTGCTTCATACTGAAAATGAGACGTTGATTCTGGGAGGGGAAGGTATTTTGGGATTGGAAGCGGCATGTGCCTCTCTGACAGAGCCGGGAGACAGAGTGCTGGTATTGGATAACGGCGTGTTTGGAAAGGGATTTGCGGATTTTGTCTCGTTGTATGGCGGCGTGCCGCGGCTTTATACTGTGAACAATAAAAAGCCCATTGATCCGCAGTGTTTACAGGCATTTCTGGAGAAAGACCATAATTACAAGTATGCTACGCTGGTGCATTGCGATACGCCCAGCGGGGTGTTGAATGATATCGGCGTCCTCTGTCCTCTGCTTTCCCAATACGGCATTCTTACCGTGGTGGATTCGGTTTCCGGAATGTTTGGCGAGGAGGTACGCGTAGATGACGCACAGATCGATATTCTTTGCGGCGGTTCACAGAAGGCGGTTTCCGCACCTCCGGGACTTACGTTTGTTACAATAAGCGGCAGGGCCAGACAAGCCATGGCGGAGCGAAAAACACCCATTGCCTCTTTTTATGCCAATCTTGGGGTTTTTGAGAATTATTATGAAGAGAAATGGTTTCCCTATACCATGCCAATCAGCGATATTTATGGGCTGCGTGCGGCGTTGGAGAATATCGCCGGAGATACCGATATGCTGGCGCGCCATGCCAAGATTGGCGGGGCATGCCGCAAGGCGTTGACGGACGCGGGATTGCAGCTGCATCTGGAAAGCGGTTTTTCCAACACGGTAACGGTGTTTGATGTTCCAGAGGGAGTTTCTGCCCGGGAAATTTTGCAAAGGATGAAAGAAGAGCATGAAATTCTGATCGCAGGTTCTCTTGGCGGTCTGGACGGTCAGGTGATCCGCATTGGGCATATGGGCAGTAACGCCAATGAAGCGGATATGAAAGAAACCATGAAGGCGCTGGACGCTGTTTTGCGCAATATGGGAGTTTCTTTAAAAAAACATATAGGAGAACGGTTTTGCCATTATCTGGAAAATAATCCGGGATAAAGCAATGGCCTGACAAAGCGGCGCAAAGCGGATGTGCACGGCAAGACGTGCAGACCCTTCAGAACTGACAGGTAGAGAAGGCGAGGTGCGCTGCCCGCTTTGAGCGCAAAAGTTTTTTTGAAGAGGCATTGACAGATTATGAAACTTGTGAGATAGTAAGCAGAAAAGGAAATATGCCTTAGACGGATAATTTTCCTTATTATTCTATTATGTAGAAGAAAGCAGGAGCGGATATGTCAACCATAGATAAAATTCAGGAATTGAAAAAGCGGCGGGATGCTGTGATTTTGGCACATTATTATGTGGATGATAAGGTACAGGCGATTGCAGATTATGTGGGCGATTCATTTTATCTCAGTAAAGTGGCTACAACTGTAGAGGCAAAGACGATTTTATTCTGCGGCGTGTCCTTTATGGGGGAGAGCGCAAAGATTTTAAATCCTGAGAAGACGGTGATTATGCCGGATATGCAGGCGGATTGCCCGATGGCGCATATGGCGGAACCGGAAAAGATTTCACGGATGCGCAGGGAATATGAGGATCTTGCCGTCGTCTGTTACATCAACTCGACGGCGGAGTTAAAGACGTATTCCGATGTGTGCGTTACCTCTTCCAATGCAGTAAAAATTGTCAGAGCTTTGCCCAACCGGCATATATATTTTATTCCGGATGAAAATCTGGGGCGTTATGCGGCTTCCCAGGTACCAGAGAAGCATTTTATTTTTAACGACGGTTTCTGCCATGTACATACCAGCATTTCCGCAGAAAATGTGAGAAAAGCAAAGGAAGCGCATCCCGGTGCGGAGATTCTTGTGCATCCGGAATGTACATTGGAAGTGACGAAACTGGCAGACTACATAGGAAGCACGTCGGGGATCATTGATTTTGCAACGTCAAGTCCGGCCGGGGAATTTATTATCTGTACGGAAATGGGCGTTTTATATGAATTGCGGCAGAAGAATCCAGGAAAGCGCTTTTATTCGGTGGGGCACCGGCAGTTCTGTCCCAATATGAAGCGGATTTCATTAGAGAAGATTGAAGATGCATTGGAATCCATGAGCAATACGGTGGAACTGCCAGAAGAGAGGCGCCTCCTTGCCCTGCGGCCCTTAGAGAGAATGCTTCAGCTTGGGAGTTAGTGCAGCGCAGGAGTAATTCGTACAACGGATCATAAGTAATCGGTGCCCTCATTTGCCTGTTTGTTCATCTGCCGCGTTGTCGTCAGTCACAGTCGCAGCAGATGAATAAGCAGACAAGTCAAAGCGCCAGTTACTTAATATTCGCTGTAGTACTATTGCGTGGAAGCCGGGACGGAAAGACTTTTATCCAGTAAGCTCACGTAGGGATAGACATGGTGGTATCCCTGCGCGGAGGCAAATATAAAATATGCCATACCAAAGGCAAGGAATAACAAAAGGGTGCGGTGGTAAGCCAGGATGGGCTTCCCGCCGTTTTCTGTTATATGCGCAAAACAGCCGTTGTCTTTTACCGGGCAGAGGGCATGATCATTTTGCCGTAGATAGGAACAGATAATTTCCGGAATTGCCGTAAGGGCAAAGATGAACGGATAAACGGCGAACCGCTCCAGTATAAAATGTTTTGTGATAAACAGGTTGATGATACAATTGTAAAGAGCGCTGTTTAGGTAAATGGTTCGCTCCAGGGGATCTGCAATCCGGTTTCGGAACAGGTAAATCAACAGGCAATAGAGCAAAGGAAGCGCCAGATAAAAAAAGCTGTTGGGACTCCAGTAGTAGCTGCCCAGGTATCCGGCGTATTTTAGCGGAAGAAAAGGACGTATGAGGAGAAACAGCGGGTCAAAAAAGAAGTATACGACAACGGTGAGCAAAAACAGCGCAGCCAGGCATTTTCGGCTGTGTTTTTTGGGCAGCAGAAAATACAGGGGAAAAAGAAACAGAAGCGAGTTATGAAACAGACCGCCCGTCAATATAAGCAGCGTAAAGGGGAGAAGTTTTCTGCCCCTGAGAAAGGGATAAGCCAGAAGAAAGAAACAGACGGCAAAGGACTGTCTGAGCAGGTTCATGTCATGCGCGAGAAACTGCAGGCAGATAAAAAGATAAACGCTGACCCAGGGCAGTTTGGAGTAACGGCGGATAAACCACATGGAAATTCCCATCAGGAAAAGATTGATAAACAATAAAAATACGGGGTAAGGGCAGCCAGCCAGGGAAAACAGCTTGCATACAATAAAATAGAACGGTTCTGTGCGCCGGATATAAAAAATATCGCCAAAAGACCATGAGGCTATCGTTTCATAGATATTACGGTAGGAAAAATAATCAAATCCGATGGCATAACGGAACGAGGCTATAAAGACAAGAAGCAGGAAAGAACAAGACAAATAAAGAACGGTTTTCTGTTTTTTTTCCGCCAGTATGCCAAACACTGCCACGAGGGAAAGCGCAACATAATAGATAATCATAAAAGCCTCCTTTCAAAATGTTTCCAAGAACGCCGCAGCGTTCTTGGAATATACTATAATAATAGATGCCGTTATTGTTTATATTGTTATATGGAACAGTAAGTATGTAGTTTATTGTGCGTCAGAAGTTCTGCTGACTACAAATGTGGGGGTGACGTTAAATGTCCCGTTATCGGAAACTCCATCTCCCATGGTTCCCACAACATATAATGCCCCTTCCTGATTGGAATCGAGAATCAGTACGTTCATATCCTGTTTTTGATTTGCTTTTAACCATCTCGCCTGAGCCAGAGTTTTCGGCATTTCATCCTTCGTTTCCTCCTGCTTCAGACCGATAGCGATCTGATCGGTACCTACCGTGCCCGTATCGCTCCAGCTCACATTCTTTAATTTACTCAAGTCTACTTTCGTGTAGGTAACGTCTACCCGCACCGGGACATTGGAGTTATTCTTCATGCTGATGCGCGGAGAAATAACTTTATTCTGGGTGGAAAGACTGCTGCTGATATTAAATGGCACGAATGTTGGCATGGTTACGGAAAGAATGGTAGGTTCTACGGTTCCTACCATTTCCATCTGTCCGGAACCACCGACCGGGATATCCCTGGTGGAACTGGCGTCAGCGGCATAGCAGACATTGGAAAACAGCAGGGATACTGCCAATACAAGCTGTAAAAATAATTTTTTCTTCATAAGTATACCTCCTTGGCATCTATTACAGTATACGAAATGGAAAAGAACCGCTAATTTTCTACTTTAATGACGATTTGCGCCCCTGTTTGTCCGATATACTCTCCGCTTGTCTCGTCATAGGCGGAAAAATAGGCGGTAGCGTTATAGGTTCCTTTTTCCAGGACCTTGTCCAGTTTTACATTTTCAATGTAAGTACCCGGCTTTAAATATTTGGAAGCGTAGATTTCTTCCTCGGTGTCGTCGATGAGAATGCTGACCCGCAGGAGTTTGGCGTTATTTCCGGGATTTTCAATCAGCAGATTACCTTTGGAAGTCCCGTTCAGGAATACGGGGGAAGTATTAATAGAAAATGCAATCTTACTTTTATCCAGCAGATTCTGCAGTTCTTTTCTTCTCTCATCAATATCAATACCCGGCAGGATGCCTGCGGTAGCGTTGTCGTCGTATTCCAGATTCTGGTTATCCTTTTTGGTAAACAGGAAATAACAGATGAGTATGGTTAGCAGCAGCAGCAAAAGGATACCTGCGATGGCTAATAAACGTTTTTTTCTTTTGCTCATAGATTTGCTTCCTCCTTTGTTGTTAATTTTTCTTATTATAAGTCGAAAAAAAAGAAATATCAAGAAAAATTATCCGACAAATTTCTTGATATTTCGACAAATTACGACATTTTATTAAATTGTGCGACTATTTTAAGAGTTTTTATGATGAAGATATCTTGCAAGATATACAAAAGGCGTATCGGCCAGACTGGTAATTATAAAAATGATATAGCTGGAAAGCGCAATGGAAATCAGGGACTGCGTACTGTGTGTGCCTGAGAATGCGCCCCAGGTGAACAATACGGTATTTAAGAGCTGGGACGCCAGGGTGGAGCCGTTGTTTCTCAGCCACAGGAAGTTTTCCTGGCCGCCAAATTTTCTTTTGGTAAATTCCCACCATTTATGGTAAGCCCATACATCGAAAAACTGTACGATCACATAGACTGCGATTCCCACCAGCATCAGCCGGGGCGTATTGGAAAATATCGTGCGGATGGCGGGAGCGGCAAAATCATTTTCATTGGGGAGGTAGAGCATCCAGGACTGACTGATGAGAATGAATGACACGGAAGTTGCAATGCCCATCCATACGGCGGTCTGCGCCGCTTTTTTTCCGTATAGTTCGCTTAAAATATCAGTCACCAGGAAGGTGGAGGCAAACAGGATATTTCCCAGGGTCATTTCCATGCCGAAGGCAGTTACCACAATCAGCACCTCGATATTTGCCGCAATGGTGGCGATAATGGTCCATAGATACAATCCCTGTTCCCGGAATATGGCAAACAGCGCTAAAACCATGGAGTAAGTAATGAGAAGGGAGAGGATTAAAAGTATTTCATTCTGCATGTTCTACCACACCTCCCACACCGAACGCAGTATTCTCCATCAGGATGTCCACCCGCTGATTATCGCAGTATTTTGGATATAGTCTTTCTGTAAATATTGCAATAACAGCAGGATCAGGTTTTATGGGCTTTAAATTTTCCTGCATAATATTGACGCATACCCGTTCAAAGAAGGAAAGTCCGGTTTCTATATCCTGTTCCATACTTTGTGCAGATTGTCCCGGGATTCCCTGCAGCAGACAAACCTCGTCGAAATATTCTGCCAGTTCGGCCGGATCTTCTGCATCGATGCCTTTGTCAAGATAGCTTTCCCGAAACAGTTTGTTGAACGTTTCCACACCGGTTTTGATTTTTAATTCAATGTCCAATGCGGCAAAACGTTTTCGGAAATCCCGGATCTTGCCGCGGTGCTGCCAGTGACATTCGAAATGTACCTGTCTGATTTCTTTTTCCAGACAGATTTGTGCGATTCGTTCCAGCGTGGATTCATCAAGATCTACAAAGCTGCCGGAGTTAATAACTTCGAGTTTCTTATAGATTCCCGTAACTTTCTGCAACTGTTCCTGATTTAATGCAAAATTTGCTTTTTCATCTGTCGAACAGTCCAGATGGTAGTCGCAGAAACGGCAGCGGCGCCAACGGCAGCCTTTTCCACGTAACATTACGATTTCTCTGGGATTTTTTTCTGAGATAATGGCGTAGCGGTTTGGATTAAATTCTTTCATAATGATTCCTTTCTGGTACAAAAACAAAGCGGACAAGTTCGCGTCAACTCCTGAAATCCCTCATTCTTGAGGGGCTGCACACTTTGACGCGCCGCGCACGGTGCTTTTGCACATAATTCCTCTTGTGCGCGTACCCTCGCTTCGCTGGGGCAGACCCTGTGCATATTGTTTTTTATTCTATAGGAAGGCATTTTCACGCTTTCGCGTGACAAGGTCTTTCCTACTAGAATAAAAAAGGCACAGATGCCTGTGCCCATAAAACAGAAAAACAGCATACTCCGACATAAAACCGGAAAATAACCGTTTTTCAAATCCCTAGTTTTGTTTAGAGACAGGATGGTCACGAACTGTCTTATGTGATTTTCGCTGTTGATTATACTATGAATTTTTTTTGATTGCAAGAGAAATATGAAGTTGGATAAGGATAAAATATAAAAATATGTTTTATCGAAAGGTAAAAAATTTAAGAATATTAGTTACACAAAAAAATCATCTTGCAGAAGTGTCTGCGTAGATAGCGAGCATCGGATTGTATGAACCACAATCCTAATTGCAGATTTTTTGAAAAAAGATAGAAGAACATGAAATAATATGTTACAGTTTTTATATTGCTCACCGAAACCCGCAACAGGGAGTCCGGCTAATATTGTCAATATCCGAAATAAAAAAGTTGAAATATTTTGCCGGGCTAAAAAAGGGTATCGTTTCCCCTTGGTGAAAACATTTTTTCAAGAATGGTATTCGGTTAAGTGATAGTTTTATGCTGCTATGCCGCATTTAGGGGCATTATATTGTTTGATATGATCCTCGGGTTTGATAATCTCAAAAGGCTTATTATTCCGGAGTATTGCAAATATCATGTTACAGATTTTGTAGGCAACAGCTCCCATGGCAACCAGTTTTGGTTTTGATTCGCATTTTTTAAGATAGTAATCGCGCAGTACCGGGTTTTTTGCTTCTCCTGTGCGGGATGTGCTGATGCTTTGTAACGCCAGCGTGTGAATGACGCGTCTTGCGATGGCAGAACCGCGTTTGGACATTTTGATTATAGTCTCCTTGAATTTGCCGGATTGTTTAACTGCTGGATCAAGCCCAAAGTAAGCAAAAAGCTGCCTGGGTTTTTGGAATGCAGAGAAATCACCTATTTCCCCATGAGGGATACAGCCGAAAGGAATCCGGCACCCTTGAAGGGTTGAATTAAATGTATCTGTTTTACGAAATCTGTGCCCTCATTGGCATCAACAATTTTGTGTATGGCATCAAGGATACCTTTTGCTATCACCTATTTAATTACTGTCTTGGCAGGTGTGGACTTGTCTAATTGTTTGCTTAAATTTCCATCTGTTTCGTTTGATTTCCTGGCCGGATGTTCATGTACGGTAAAGAAGCAAGAAACGGAAAACAAAAGGCAGACCGCCAGCATCACACTATTTCGTATAATAAAAAAGACAACATAATAGCGTTGTCTTTAAACAATAAAGAGGTTATTTGGCAGGCGTCGCGGCTCCTGCATCTCTTTTGGCCTATAAGGGGCGTGGTTGCAACGAAATTTACCACCTCAAATAACCTCTTTACTTAGTGTATATCTATTATAACCGCGTTATTCCCTTTTGTAAAGAATTTGCTTATTTTTTAGATAGTTATTTAATCGTTCCTTGCTGATTTCCCGACTTGTTATAATGGAATTTTTATAAACAGATTGATTGCTGGAAGTACAAATACGAAGAACAAGTAGTATGTTTTTTGTTTCGAAACAATTTGTTTGACCACTAATCCGGTATGTGGTCGTTTGTCTTTCATAATATAGTCTGGGCACTTCAAAATTTGACTAATATAACAAATGGTATCATCATAAGCTTCAGGATGCCGCTCTCTGATATGTACCAATTGTTTTCTGTTATAATGATTTATCGGTTACATATTCTTCACTAATACAACTGTAAATAGACATATCCAAACAAGCAATTTCATGAATATGAGTATTCGAAAATGGATTCATGTCAAAATAATAGTTATCCTTTTCATTGATAAATTTTTTCATAATATTCCTTTCTGCCTATAGCTATTTTAGGTTTGTGATTATGCTCTAAATGCATAACCAGTGTTCATTCATAGATTAGTATTAGAATAGCAGAAAAAGATAGTATAATTAAAAAAATCTGCAGTAGCTGATAAGGATGAAACTGTTACTTTATGTCTATTGCAAAATCATAAGGCATCCTCCCGCAAACAGCCCCTCTTTATGATAACCGCCGCTGCTACGCCGTCAGAAATCTGCCTTGCAGATTGAAAATCCATTCTGACAATTTGTCCAAGTGTCAAGCCAGACTTGTGGACTGCATGGTTCGTGCCAGCGCCAGGCGAAATTTCAACGGCGCAATGGTGCGGAACATGTAGTTCACGAGTTTCTTTTCCGGCCGGAAGAATAGATTGCCGGACAGTGGAAGGTATGCTATAATTTGCCTGAAAGGATGAGCAGAAGGCGGATGGAACACAGTGGACGAATGAATTGCTATAAGCGCATAGATAACAAAAAACTCCGGCTGGGGTATACGACCGGAAGCTGTGCGGCGGCAGCGGCAAAGGCGGCGGCGTATATGCTGTTGGCGGGGGAGGATATCGATTATGTCAGCTTAACGACCCCGGGGGGATATTCTCTGTATCTGGAAATACTGGATAAGAAATGGGGGGACGGTTTTGTATCGTGTGCAGTGCGAAAGGACGCGGGAGATGATCCGGATGTGACAGACGGCGTCCTGATCTACGCGAAAGTTTCCGCCGCAAAAGCGGAGGAAGCACAGGACGGGCCGTTGGTTTTTATTTCTGGGGGAACGGGCGTGGGAACCGTGACGAAGCCGGGATTGGAGCAGCCTGTGGGGGCTGCCGCTATCAACCGGGTTCCCAGGCAGATGATTTGTCAGGAACTGGAGCAGCTTTGCGCCTTATATCACAATTTACAGGGATTAGAGGTGGTAATTTCCGTGCCGGGAGGAGAGGAACTTGCCAGGAAAACCTTTAATCCCAGACTGGGAATCCTGGGAGGAATTTCTATTTTGGGAACTACAGGAATCGTAGAACCAATGAGCGAATCTGCCATGATGTCCAGTATTCAACTGGAATTGAAGCAGCAGACAGCGCTTGGCAGGAAGAATCTTTTGGTTACGCCGGGAAATTATGGACAGGCTTTTTTGCAGCAGCATTTTCCCCTGCAGCTTTCAGACAGCATCAAATGCAGTAATTTTGTGGGAGAAACGATTGATTTTGCCGCAGATTTGGGCGTGGAAAATCTATTGTTTGTGGCGCATATTGGGAAATTTATCAAGGTGGCCGGAGGAATTTTCCAGACCCATTCCAGGAATGCAGATGCGAGAATGGAAATCCTCACAGCGAATGCAGCCCTGGCCGGGGCGGAACAACCTCTGTTGAAAAAACTTATGCAGGCGGTTACCACAGAGGAGGGCATCCGTATGCTGGAGGAGGCGGGATGGTTGGAACAGACGATGGTTCATGTGACAGAACGCCTGGAGTCCCATCTCGCCAGGAGAAGTTTTGGCAGAATTAATCTGGGTGTGGTTCTGTTTTCCAGCGAACTGGGCAGGCGCAGACAGGGAAGCGGCGAATTGGGACGGACAGCGAATGCCGGAGAGATTTTGCAGAAGATTTTACAGGAGGTTACGTGACGGCTGTATGGACCTGCATAGCCGTTGCCCGGATAAAAAGGAGGAAGAACATGGCTGGAAAATTATATGGCGTCGGCGTCGGTCCCGGGGATCCAAAGCTGCTGACTTTAAAAGCGGTGCAAAAGATCCGTGACTGCGATGTCTTGGCCGTGCCGGGGCTTAAGAAGGAAAAAACGACAGCGTATCAGATTGTGCGGCAGCTTTTGCCGGAAATTGACGGCAAAGAATGTCTTTTGCTGGACATGCCTATGACGAAGGGTGAAAAGAAGCTAAAGGACAGCCACAGGACAGCTTTTGAGACGCTGCGGCAGACTTTGGAGCAGGGCAGGGATATTGCATTTCTTACGCTGGGAGATCCGTGTATCTATTCCACTTATCTTTCTATGCACCAAATGGCGAAAGAGGCAGGGTACGAGACCGAAATTATAAACGGCATCCCCTCATTCTGCGCCGCCGCGGCAAAACTGAACCAGGGCTTAGCGGAAAAATCGCAGACGCTTCATATCATTCCTTCTACATATGGAGTCGAGGAAGAAATGAAGCTGCCGGGAACCAGGGTGCTGATGAAGGCTGGAAAGAAACTGGGACAAATCAAGGAGCGGATCTTAGAAGAAGTTTGCCAGGAAAAAAGCGTACAGGCGGCAATGATTGAGAACTGCGGAATGCCAGGGGAACGTATTTGGCGGAGTATAGAAGAAATGCCGGAACAGGCGGGCTATTATACGCTGCTGATTGTAAAGGAGCAAAAGCAATGATTTATTTTGTAGGGGCGGGAAGCGGGGCGCCGGATTTAATCACGCTGCGGGGGCAAAAACTTCTGCGGCAGGCAGACGTTATTATTTATGCCGGGTCTTTGGTGAATCCCGTATTGCTGGAAGAAAAAAAGCCGGGCTGCCAGGTGTACAACAGCGCCAGGATGACCCTGGAAGAAGTGGCGGCCGTGATGAGGGAAAGCGAGCGGCAGGGAAAAATGACGGTGCGGCTCCACACAGGAGATCCCTGTCTTTATGGCGCGGTAAGGGAGCAGATGGATATTTTAGAACGGGAGGGGATTCCCTATGAATCCTGTCCGGGAGTCAGCTCTTTCTGCGGCGCGGCGTCGGCCCTGAACCTGGAATATACTCTGCCGGATGTTTCTCAGAGTGTGATTATCACGCGTATGGCAGGCAGGACGCAAGTGCCGGAAAGAGAAGAGATCGCCTCCCTGGCAGCTCATCACGCTACTATGGTAGTGTTTTTAAGCGCCGGGATGCTGGAAGGATTGTCCGGACGGCTGCTGGCGGGAGGATACCAGAAGGACACGCCGGCAGCCATTGTATATAAGGCGACCTGGGAAGAGGAGGAAGCTTATGTATGTACGGTGGGGACGCTTGCGGAAACCGCAAGGGCGCATGGAATTACCAAAACTGCGTTGATTCTTGTTGGGGATGTGATAACGCACAGCAGTTACCGCAGGAGTGATTTGTACAATCCGCAGTTTGAGACGGAATACAGACGGAGGAAGCCAGATTGAAGCGGCAGGAAATTCAGGTGAGTATCATAAGCTTTACAGAAGCTGGGAGCCGTCTGGCGAAAGAGATAAAAGGCATTTTGGAGGATTGTCCCCAAAGCGGGCAATGGCTGGCACAGGGGCGGCGTGAAGACAGGATAAGCGTGAGCGTACAGGAGAGCAAAAAGGTTTCCGGTTCTTTGAAAGAATGGGTTGGACAGGCGTTTGTGCAGTCAAAGGTGTTAATTTTTGTGGGAGCTGTCGGTATTGCGGTCCGTTTGACAGCCGGTTTTATCAGGGATAAGTATAAAGATCCGGCGGTACTTGCAATTGATGAAATGGGGCGTTTTGTTATCCCGGTTTTATCTGGTCATGTGGGGGGAGCCAATGACTGCGCCCGTTATCTGGCCCGGAAGCTGGCGGCCGTTCCAGTGATAACTACGGCCACGGATCTTTATGGAAAATTTGCCGTAGATGTATTTGCAGTAAAAAACGGGCTTATTCTCTCAGACCGCAGGCTGGCAAAGGAAATTTCGGCGGCGGCGCTTAGAGGAGAGCAGATTGGCTTTTTCTGTGAGAAAGAGGTTTTCGGCAGTCTGCCGCAAGAACTGGCAGAAACAGGGGAACGCCTGGAAGACAGAAAAAAGGAGACGGAGCGTTATAAAATCCATGTGGGCGTCCATGACGACAGACAGGACGGGCGGACGCTTTTCCTTCACCCAAGGGTTCTGGCGTTGGGAATCGGCTGCAGAAAGGGCAGTTCCATGGAAGAAATAGAACGGTTTATACGGGAGAAATTTAAGGAGGGGCGGCTTGCCTGGGACAGTATATGCGCAGTGGCGTCTGTGGATTTGAAAAAGCAGGAGAAAGGTCTTTTAGCGTTCTGTGAGAAGTGGCAGTTTCCCTTTTGCACGTTTTCGGCAGGAGAGCTTGCCCAATTGCCCGGAACCTTTACGGAATCTGAATTTGTCGCAGAGATTACGGGCGTGGGAAACGTGTGTGAGCGAGCCGCCATGCGGTGCGTTATGGCGCTGGCAGGGGAAAGAAGCCAGGGACAGTCAGAACCGGAGTATGGACTGATACTGAAAAAAACAGCGGAACATGGGATTACTCTTGCAGTAGCACAGGTAGATTGGAGCGTGGCATTTGAATAAATTATATGTAGTGGGCATGGGTCCGGGAGCTTATGAGGAGATGACGGTCCGTGCCGTGAAAACGTTAGAGCAGTGTCAGGTGATTGTGGGTTATACCCTGTATGTGGATTTGGTGAGGGAACATTTTCCCGGAAAGGAATTTCTCACGACCCCGATGCGGCAGGAGAGGGAACGCTGCCGCCTTGCGCTGGAGACAGCGCGGTCCGGAAGGACGGCGGCCATGATTTGCAGCGGTGACGCGGGCGTTTATGGCATGAGCGGGGTTTTGCTGGAATTGGGACAGGAGTATCCGCAGGTAGAGATAGAGATTGTGCCGGGAGTGACCGCGGCGGTCAGCGGCGCCGCCTGTCTGGGCGCGCCGTTAATGCATGATTTTGCAGTCGTCAGCCTCAGTGATTTGCTGACGCCCTGGGAAGTGATTGAACGGCGTCTGCGGGCGGCGGCAGAGGCGGATTTTGTCATTTGCCTCTATAATCCCAGCAGCAGGAAACGCGCGGATTATCTGAAACGTGCTTGCGACATCCTGCTTGATTTCCGTGAGGCAAATAATTTATGTGGTTTGGTGAGAAATATCGGCAGAGAAGGAACCGAGTGCAGAATTTGTACATTGGCGAAGCTGCGGGAAATGAAGACAGATATGTTTACCACTGTATTTATCGGAAACAGCGAAACCCGGGAGGTCGGCGGGAAGCTGGCGACGCCCAGAGGATATCGACTGTAAACGATAAAAGACAGAGAGCTGAGAGGTGATTTGGAGGAGGAAAATGCGCGAGATATTGGTTTTTTCAGGGACGAGCGAGGGCAGACAGCTTGCCGTACAGCTTGCCGAAAACGGCGTCTGTGTCACGGTCTGCGTAGCTACGGAATATGGAAGGGAAGTTATGGAACAGGAAGGGGAGCGCCCTTTGCTTCAGGTGAGGACAGGTCGTCTTGACGCTTTGCAGATGGAAGAACTGCTGGTGAAACGGCAGTGGGAATTTGTGGTGGACGCTACGCATCCTTTTGCAGTGGAAGCGTCAAAAAACATTGCCAAGGCATGTGAACGCAGAGGGATGGAGGTATTGCGCCTGTTACGTGAAGAGGAAAGGGAAGCGGAAAATTTTGAGGAGGCGGATATCACCTATGCAGATTCCCCGGAACAGGCCGCGGCGTATCTAAACCGCACCGAAGGTAATATTTTTCTTACCACCGGAAGCAAGGAGCTTGCAGAATACGTGAAGGGAATCCAGGATATTTCAAGACTGTATGCGCGTATCCTGCCGACGGGAGCGGAGGTGGAAAACTGCCGCAGGCTGGGATTGAAAGGGAAACAGATTATTTGTATGCAGGGACCGTTCAGCCGGGAATTGAATGCGGCAATGATGAAGGAAATCCATGCTTCTGTGCTGGTGACAAAAGAAACTTCCCGTGCAGGGGGTTTTTCAGAAAAAGTGGAAGCGGCAGTGGAGACGGGGGCGGCGGTCGTGGTAATCCGCCGTCCCAGGGAAACCGGATATTCCATGCAGGAAATCTTAAAACGCACGGGTGTGCGGCGGCAGAAGCGGCAATCGCCAAGGCAGGTGGTTCTTGCAGGTATGGGCATGGGCAGCTTGTCCAATATGACCAGGGAGGTATATCAGGCCTGCCAGGACGCCGATTTGATTATAGGGGCGGAGCGGATGCTTGAAACGGTAAGAGATATGGGAAAACCATTGAAAAGCCTCTGTCAGAGCGGGGAGATTGCGGCGTATATCCGGGCGCATTGCGAGTACAGCAATATCGTAGTGCTTTTGTCCGGCGACGTGGGTTTTTACAGCGGGGCGAAAAAATTGCGGCAAGAACTTCTTAAGCGAAAGGAAACGACAGCGGAGGGTGCGGGAGAAGAAGACGCAGATAATCTGAAGCTTCGCCAGCTTTGCGGAGTGCCCACGGTGGTATATTTTGCCAGCCGGCTGGGAATATCCTGGGAAAATTTAGCCCTTTTCAGTCTCCATGGCAGACGGCAGAATCTAATTGGTAAGCTGCAAAGCCATGGGAAGATATTCGCCCTTACCGACGGGGCGGAAGGAATCCGCAACGTAAGCAGCAGGTTATTGCAGTATGGATTTTCCCGTGTAAAGATGTATGTGGGCTATATGCTCAGTTATCCTCAGGAGGAGATATATGAGGGGAGGCCGCAAGATTTTCTGGATTATAGGAAGGAGGGCGTCTCTGCGATGATTCTGCTGAATGAGGAAGAGCCGGAGTTTGTGGTTACATCCGGGATTCCAGATCAGGAGTTTTTGCGGGGAAAGGCGCCAATGACAAAGGAAGAGGTACGCAGTATTTCCCTGTCAAAGCTGGCATTGACAAGAGACGCCGTTGTCTATGATATTGGTTCCGGAACCGGAAGCATCGCCGTGGAATGCGCCAGGCATTGTCCGGACGGGACTGTGTATGCCATAGAAAAAAAGACAGAGGCATTAGAGCTGCTTACGGAGAATAAATTTAAGCACAGGGTTTCAAATCTGGAAATTGTGCAGGGAGAAGCGCCGCTGGCTCTGGAGAAGCTTCCGCCCCCCACTCATGCCTTTATAGGCGGCAGCGGCGGCAGGCTTTCAGAGATTATCCGTTTGCTGTGGAAGAAGAATCCCGCCGTGAGGCTGGTACTGAATGTGATTTCACTGAAAACACTGGGAGAGGTAATGGAACTAATGAGAAATACGGCGTTCTCCCATAAGGAAATTGTATATGTGTCTGTGGCAAAGGAAAAGGAACTGCGGGGACATTTCCTGATGCTGGGACAGAATCCGGTGTATGTGATTACTTTGCAGAAATGAGGTAGTTATGGTAAATAAAGTAAATGGACAGAAATACTATGAATATACCAAAGTGAGCGGCCAGAAACGAAAGTCGGCGGAATCTTCTGAATTTCATTTGAATCAGGAGCAGCGGGGGGTAATTTACGAAAAAAGCGGAGAGAAACAAAAGGCGTCAGAAGCGGCGGAACAAAAAGAAGCTTCCGGGGAAGCGAAACAGCAGGCGCCAGGCGGAGTAAGACTTGAGATTTCCCATCAGGGGCAGGAGCGGGCAGTCAGAGATAGGAGGCGTACCGCTTTTGTAGAGCAAATCCGCAAATTTGCTGAGACAGCCGTCTCATTTTTGAAGTCATTGTGGGACCGGGTGTGGAATGATGCGCCCGGGGAGGCGGAATTTCCAGAAGTCCTTGCAGAGCATATCGAGGAGGCTTTGGATAAGAGAGAGAAGCAGAACATCCATCCTTTGGAAGAAAAAGACAGCCTTGCCTGGTCAATTTACACTCAGGAGGAGGTACGGGCAATTTTTAAGCGGGGAAATCAAAAAGAAATTCAGGATTTTCTTTCGGAGCATGGACAGAGGCATCTGGCCAAGAACTCCGACTTGCTGACGCAGTATGACAGAAGCGGAAGTATTGTAGGGCTGGACCGTTCGGACAAGGAGCGGATTCTGCATGGAGACAGAAATGATATCGGGCTGTGAAAGACAGCGGGGAATATTTTTTATACTTCTACGATATAATGAACTGAATAGAAAAACAGGAGCTATAAGATGTGTGGAATTGCAGGATTTTACCATAGAGCTGGAGATTATGAGAAGGATGGCGCGTATTATCGTTCCATCCTTGTTACTATGCATGAAAAACTGTGCCGGAGAGGGCCGGATGACGCGGGAACTTATCTGAGCAGGCAGTGCGGGCTTTCCCATAGCCGTCTGTCCATCATTGATTTGTCTTTGGGGCACCAGCCTATGGTACGGAAAAGAGGGGAACGGACCTGCGCCATTGCATACAATGGAGAGCTTTATAATGCAAGGGAGCTGCGCAGAGAATTGGAGGAAAAAGGATGGACATTTGAAACGTCGTGCGATACGGAAGTAATCCTGCTGGGATTTATGGAATACGGTGTGGAAATTGCTGGAAAGCTTAATGGCATATTTGCATTTGCAATTCTCGATGAAAGAGAAGATACGCTGTACCTGTTCCGGGATCCTATGGGAGTAAAGCCGCTGTTTTATATGAAAAAAGGGCATGAGCTGATTTTTGCGTCAGAGCCAAAGGGGATTCTCGCGTATCCGACGGTCAATGCGGAACTCGACAGAGAAGGGTTGAATGAGATTTTTGGAATCGGGCCGGCAAGAACGCCCGGAACAGGCGTGTTCAAAGGCATGAAAGAGGTATGTCCCGGAGAATATATTACTTACGGCAGGAACCGCGCCCTGCAAAGGAAAGTGTATTGGCAGCTTAAGAGCTATCCCCATACGGACGGTTATGAGCGCACCATCGAGACCGTGTCGGAGCTGGTGCAGGATGCCATCCGGCGGCAGATGGTTTCCGATGTGCCGATCTGTACCTTTTTATCCGGGGGCGTTGACAGCAGCCTCGTATCTGCCATATGTGCAGCGGAGCTGAAAAAACAGGGACAAAGGCTGACGACCTTTTCTTTTGATTTTGTGGATAATCAGAAAAATTTTAAGGCAAATGCTTTCCAGCCCTCCCAGGACAGACCCTATGTAGAGAAAATGGCAGAGTATCTGGGGTCCGAACATCATTTCCTGGAATGCGATAATACAAACCAGATTGAGAAATTGTACGATTCTGTGAATGCGCATGACCTGCCGGCTATGGCGGACGTGGATTCTTCTATGCTGTATTTTTGTTCTCAGGTCAGTAAAAGCCATAAAGTGACGCTGACCGGGGAATGTGCAGATGAAATTTTCGGAGGTTATCCCTGGTTTCACAAAGAGGAATGTTTTCAGGCGCAGACGTTTCCCTGGACGATGGATCTTTCCCCGAGGAAAGAGCTGCTCTCAGATGAGTTTGTGGAATATCTGCGTATGGATGAATATGTGCGGGAAAGCTATCAGCGTTCTGTGGCGGAGACGCCAAGGTGCGAAGCGGACAGTCCCCAGGAGAAGAGAAGAAGAGAGATTTCCTGGCTGAATCTGAAATGGTTTATGCAGACGCTTTTGAACCGTATGGACCGTACCAGCATGTACAGCGGGTTAGAGGCCAGGGTGCCTTTCGCGGATACCAGGATCGTGCAGTATGTGTGGAATGTTCCCTGGGAAATGAAGGCAAAGGACGGCGTGGTAAAAAATCTGCTGCGGCAGTCCGGAAAGGGGATTTTGCCGGAAGAAGTGCTGTTTCGCAAAAAGTCGCCGTATCCAAAGACGTACGACCCGGGGTACGAGAATCTGCTGAGAGGCAGGATCCGTGAAATTTTGGCGGACGGCAGTTCCCCGGTACTGCAGTTTTTGGACCGCAGAAAGGTGGAAGCATTTCTGTTAAGAACCTCCGATTATGGAAAGCCCTGGTACGGCCAGTTGATGGCAGGTCCGCAGCTTCTTGCTTATCTGATACAGGTAAACGCATGGATGGAACGGTATCAGATAAAGGTGAGGTAAGATTTGTGAAATGATGAAAAACCTTGTTGATACAGGGCATATACTTATGTTATGATAATGAGGAATGGGAAATAATTAAAAAATTCGGAGGTGCCGGGTATTATGAAAAAATATGTTTCATTAATCTTAGCAGGTATTATTTTCTTTTCCTCATTTGGAAATGATGTAGTCTATGCTGAAAATAACAGCATGTTTCAGGGGCAGACTGCCGTACATAACGGGCGGGATGCAATGGAAGCGGCTATGGATCGAAACGAAGATACCGTTGGAGATGATATAGAAGACGGGCCGCAGGAGAAACCAGAATTAAAAACAGAGGCGGCAGTTAGTGATTTTACGCTGGAGTATAATGCGCTGCAGGATGTTATGATTTTAAAATATCAGGTAAATCATGCGGTATCGTATGTGGACATTCTTGTAGACGGCCGTCCCGTACAGACAGAATATTCGAAAGTATATACTTCCTATAGTTATGATCTTCCAGACGACGCAGAGGGTAAGAAATATACGTTTCAGGTGATTCCTTATGAGATCAGGAATGTAGAAGGCAGCAGCGTAAAGATTGCAGGAACGCCTTCTGAGCAGAAAGAATATGAGATACCGTACAAACAGGGCGTTTTTACAGATTTGGATGCAGAATACGATTTGCTGAAGAAGTATCTGATTATTGAGTGGTTCGGCGACGGAATATCTTCTGTGGATATTTATCTGGACGGTGCCGCGGAGCCTGTTGTGACAGGCGTACAGGGCAATTCTTATTCTATGAATATTGACTGGCAGCCGTTAAGTAAACATACCTACAGGGTGGTCCCTTATAATAAGATCGGGCAAAAAGGAACGGAAAAGACAGTAGAATTGGAAGTAGATGACTATGCGGCCGTTGTCGATCTTCTGGATGTGGAATATGTGCCGGCAAAGGGAGAAATCAAGATAAACTGGGCGGGAACCAATGTCAAATACGTTGACATTTATATGAATGACGAACTGCTTGCAGAAAATTATGCGAAAGAGGAATTTACTCTTAAATATACACCTCAGGCCGGAGCCTCCTATCTGATTACAGTCAGTCCCTATAATGAGAACGGCGAACCGGGAGAGGAAGCGCAGGATACGCTGCTGGAAGGGGAGTTTGAAATACCCGCTATTACCAGGCTGAAGGAAACGAGCAGCTATGGTACGGATGCAGAGAAGTTTTATACGGGTTTTTCCAAGCCGGCAGTAAATATTAAGTGGACGGCGGAGCAGAACGGCTGTTACGAAATATACCGCGCAGCCAGGGACGCCAGAAGCAGCTATGCCTGTATTGCCAGAGTGGAGGTGGAAAAGACCGGGCCCTATATCTATACGGACAGTAACGCCAGAATAGGGAGCAATTATTACAAGATCAGACAGGTGATTAAAGAGGATGATTATATTACGCAGGAGGTGTCCACCGCTTTGTCCGATTCAGAGGAAATTACCATTAAGCTGCCTAAGCCTAAAGTGAATATAAATCTTACGGCAGAGGGCGCGGTTATGTTTTCCATGGAGGGGAAAAAGGAATTTGTTTCGGGCTATACGATCCTGCGCAAAGGCAGGAACGGTTCTTATAAGCAGATTGCGGAAGTGACGGACAATACATATACGGACAGTAATACAGAGTTTGGCAGACAGTATTTCTATCGGGTGAAATCCTTTTATTATGACACCAAAACCAGGCAGAAATATTACAGCCCCATGGTAAATGTGCGGGCCAAAAATACCGTGGGAAGTTTTGCGGTGTGCGCGCAGCAGACCTCGGAAGAGAACGTAAAAATCACCTGGGAAGCGGCGGCAAATGCAGAAGGCTATGAAGTGTATTATAAGTCTGCTACCGAAGGAGATTCCTACAAGCTGCTGCAGATAACGGATCAATTAGAATTAGATGCGCCGCTGAAAGAAGGTCCCAGATATTGCTTTATGGTGAAAGCCTACAAAGAAAACAATGAGAAAAAGATTTATTTCTCTACGGCAGAGACAGAATTAAAAACAGGTTTTACAAGACCTGGTAATTTCAGAATTGCCAAAACTTCTTTTCAATACGATAAGAAAACGAAGGCTTTGGTTCGAAAAGATAAGCTTGCCTGGGACAAGGTATATGGCGCCAAAGGTTATTATATCGACGTCTATCAGCCGTTGAAGAAGAAATTTAAAACGGTCAAGAGACTGAAAGGCGCGGATAGTACAAGCTATGAGGTGTCAAACAATCTGCCTCCGAAAACAGAGACGGTGATATACCGCGTTCGTTCTTATGCGGGTGAAAAGAGAGCGGTCAGCGAGAATCTGGAAGTCAGGCTTCAGATTGGCAAAGTAGCCGGAGTGACAGTATCCAGGGCGGGAGATTATGCGAGAGTGACATGGAAGCGGACCAAAGGCGCGGAATTGTACCGTATTTACCGTTCCAATGGAAGGAGCAGCACGTTGGTAGGGACTACCGACAAATTGAAATATACGGATAAAGGACTGAGCGCGGGAGTTACTTATCAGTATTATGTGCAGGCAGTGAGCAATACCCTGAAAAGTGAGGGGGAGTACAGCGACCCTGTGGAATATAAAAAGAAGCTTGTGCGCGTGGATTTTTTGAGCGCGTCCAGTTCTGACAAACAGAATGTGAATCTGGAATGGATGTCAGACGACGGAGCTTCCGGGCACATTATTTATTGCCGGGAAGGCAACAGCGGTGAATATCAGATGCTGGCGCGGGTAAATGGAAGCCGCACCTACTATACGCATAAAAATGTAACGCCGGGTACCACCTATTGTTACAAAGTGTCCCGTATGGAGATTAATGCGGGCGGTGTGGAAACAGAATCCGATACCCAGAAGGTGAAGATTACGATTAAAGCGCCACAGGGTAATAAGAGCGGTAAAAATAATAATTCACAGACAAAGAACAAAACACAGAAATAGAAGAAAAAGGAGATTGGCATGTTAGAAGCAGGTAGAAAAGGACTGGAGGAAATGACAGTCACCGGCAATGATACGGCGCAAGTATATAAGAGCGGCACCCTGCAGGTGCTTGCAACTCCCAGAATGGCGGCCCTTATGGAAGAGACTGCCTGGAAAAGTGTTGCAGATAGTTTAGAGCCCGGAAAGGGTACGGTGGGAACAAAACTGGAACTGGAACATTTGGCGCCTACTCCGGTAGGAATGAAGGTACGGTGTGAATCTGTGCTGGAAAAGGTAGAGGGCAGAAAACTCGTTTTTTCCATCGTTGCGAAGGATGAAAAAGGGGAAATCGGCAAGGCAAGACATGAACGCTTTATTGTGGAGGAAGAGAAATTTCAGAAGAAGGCGGAGCAGAAAAATGGTTGAAAATGATTATATCATGCGGCTTACCCATGAGATCGTGCGGACATGGCTGAAACTGCTTTTTGGTATTGACGAAATCAAAGAGGAAGAAGTTGTTTTTGAACATAAGGACAGCGGAGATTTGTACCGCAGGCTGAGAGTGCTGGTTCAGGATGGCAAGGTCAATGAGGCGGAAAACCTGCTGTATGATTATCTGGAATCCGATGAGGAAAGACGCAGATTGGAAAACCTGAAGCTTGCGTTATGCTTCTATGATTATGTAAATAGGAAGAATAACGAATTTTTGGAAGAGTGCAGTTATTCCAGAGAGGAGATCCGCGAAGGAATCTGCGATGTTATGCGCCGGTACGGATATGGAGAACTGGCAGATACCTGGGCAGATGAGTGGTAATTTGCAGCGTTCTGTGAAGGACACAGAAATAATACATGTAAAATTACCGCGGCTTATGTTGGCGGCCCCTGCCAGTGGAAGCGGGAAAACCTTGATTACCTGCGGGATTTTGCAGGCTTTGAAGAACCGGGGAATCCATGCCGCTTCCTTTAAATGCGGTCCGGATTATATTGACCCCTTGTTCCATCGGGAAATTTTAGGGATTCCCTCCAGGAATCTGGATACCTTTTTTACTGGACGCGGGATGACCAGATATCTGTTTGGCAGGGCGGCCAGAGATGTGGACATCGCTATCGTGGAGGGGGTTATGGGGTATTACGACGGCGCGGGAGGAGATAGCCTGACCGCCTCTTCTTATGAACTGGCAAAGATCACAGATACGCCGGTAATCCTGATTGTGAATGCAAAAGGGATGAGCCTTTCTGTGACGGCCCTGATTCAGGGGTTTATGGAATACAAAAAACACAGCCGTATAACCGGGGTGATACTGAACCAGATTTCCTCTGGAAGTTATGGGAGACTTAAAGAAATAATAGAACGGGAGCTGTCCATCGCAGTGCTGGGGTATGTGCCTCAGTGTGCAGAACTGGTGATAGACAGCCGTCATCTGGGGCTGGTTATGCCGGAGGAAGTGGCTCATATCCGGCAAAAGATGCAAAAATTGTCGGAACTGCTGGAAGAGACTCTGGATATGGAGCGGCTTTTATCCTGCGCGCGGCAGGCTCCGGTACTGCGCGCCGTGGAGCCGCAAGTTCTGCATATACTGAAAAGGACGAAGAAAGTTCAGGGACTTGCTGTTGGAATTGCCAGAGACGAGGCTTTTTGCTTTCTTTATCAGGACAATCTGGAACTGCTTGCGGAATTGGGCGCGGAGTTGGTGTATTTTTCCCCTCTGCATGACAGAAAGCTGCCGGAAAATATCAGCGGCCTGCTTTTGTGCGGTGGCTATCCGGAGTTGTATGCGCAGACGTTGAGCCAAAACAGCGCTATGCGGGAAAGTATTAAAAAATGCATTACAAAAGGAATGCCTTATCTTGCCGAATGCGGCGGTTATTTATATTTGCAGGAGAGTATGGAAGATCTCGAAGGAACCGCCTGGAGCATGACGGGCGTGTTCCCGGGGAAGGCGTATCGCACAAACCGCCTGGGAAGGTTCGGTTATATTACGCTTGCGGCTAATAATAACGGGCAATTGCTGCCTCAAAAAAGCAGTATCAAAGGACATGAGTATCATTATTACGATTGTACAGAAAACGGCGGGGCTTATCATGCAAGAAAGCCTGCGGCCGGCCGTGAGTGGGACTGTATACAGGGAGGGGAAACCTATGCGGCAGGGTTTCCTCATTTATATTATTATTCGAACCCGCAATTTGCCGCAGAATTTTTACAGCGATGCAAAGCCTTCCAGAAAGACGCTGCATGGAAGCGGTTTTCTTCTGAATAAAAGCTTTCATAAAGCAAATCCAGTCGGAGAAAGAAGATTGAAAGATGAAGATGAAGGAATGCTTAGATAGGATTCAGCCGTTAGATGAAGAATCATGTTCTGCCTGTGAGAAGCGGTGGGATTCCATTGCCAAACCTTTGAAAAGCCTGGGAAAGCTTGAAAAGAATCTGATTCAGATAGCGGGGATCCAAAGAACCAGTCGGATACATTTGAATAAAAAGGTATTGGTTATCATGTGTGCGGATAACGGAGTGGTGGCCGAGGGGGTAACTCAGACCGGACAGGAAGTCACGGCGGTTGTAGCAGAAAATTTTCTCAAAGGAAAAACCTGTGCAGCCATTATGTGCAGGGATACGCAGACGCATATTTATCCGGTGGATATCGGTATGGCGGCGGACGTGTCTGGCGTGATCAATAAGAAGATTGCCTATGGCACCAGAAATATGGCGAAGGAACCGGCTATGACAAGAGAGGAAGCAGTTCGCGCGATAGAAACGGGGATATCCATAGCGCAGGATTTGTACAGACAAGGCTATGATGTGATTGCAACCGGAGAGATGGGGATTGGAAATACTACTACCAGCAGTGCGGTTGCAAGCGTCCTGCTGCAAAGGCCGGTGGAAGAGGTGACGGGCAGAGGTGCCGGCTTGTCTGCCGCAGGGCTTTCACATAAAATTGAGGTGATTGAGAAGGCGATCGCCATGCACCAGCCGCTTGTATCCGATCCGGTGGATGTGCTTGCCAAGGTAGGCGGCTTTGATCTTGCAGGTCTTACGGGCATTTACCTTGGGGCGGCGGCGGCAGGGATCGCGGCGGTGATGGACGGATTTATTTCCGGAGCGGCGGCTTTGGCGGCGGTAAGAATCTGCCCGGCGGCAGAAGATTATCTTCTGGCCTCTCATGTATCCAAAGAGCCGGCGGGAGCTATGATATTGGAAGCACTGCATAAATCTCCAAGTCTGACCTGCGGTATGTGCCTGGGAGAGGGAACCGGAGCGGTAGCGTTGTTTCCCCTGTTGGAGATGGGACTTCATATTTATGAGAATATGAGCACATTTTCTCAGATTGAAATAGAGAATTATGTGCCACTGGAGTAGAGGAAGAATATGATTATTTTTGTGACAGGCGGCAGCGGCAGCGGAAAATCTGAATATGCGGAGCAGCTTGCCGTGAGACTGAAAGAGAAAGAACGAAAGCGCAGAAGAGAGGCTTTGCAGGAACAGCTGCTGCCAGAGCCCAGGCTGGTATATCTTGCGACCATGGAGCCTGTCGATGCAGAGAGCTTGCAGCGGATACGCCGCCATCGTGTGATGCGCGCCGAACGGCAGTTTGAAACCAGGGAGCAGTATACGCATCTGGAAACGCTCGCCACTGCTAAAAATGAGATATTGTTGTTGGAATGTCTGTCGAATCTCGTGGCAAATGAGATGTTTTCACCGGGGGGCAGAAAATGTCAGACAGCAGAGGCGGTTGAAAAAGGGATCTGCTATTTGGCCAAACGTTGTTTCCATTTGATTATTGTGGGTAATAACATCTTTGAAGACGATTTGAACTATGATGACGATACCCTGGAATATTTGCGGCAAACAGCCAGAGTGCACAGATTTCTCGGTGAGCGCGCCGCTCAAATAGTAGAAGTAATCTGTGGAATACCAGTAGAATGGAGGAAGCTTTGAAATATATAAAAGCATGTATCATTGCCTTTTCCATGTATTCAAAAATTCCCATGCCCCAAACAGAATGGGAAGAGCAGAATATGAAGTATGTGATGTGTTTCTTCCCCTGGGTAGGCGCGGCGGCGGGGGGGATTTTTTATTTATGGGGAACCTACGGGAAGCAGATTCCGGTAGGTTCTCAGCTATATGCAGCCATCCTCACAGCGCTTCCCCTGCTGATAACGGGAGGAATCCATATGGACGGGTTTTTAGATACGATAGACGCCTTAAGTTCCTGGCAGAGCAGAGAACGGCGTCTGGAAATTTTAAAAGATTCGCACACAGGGGCTTTTGCGGTGATCGGGGCTTGCGTGTACTTTATGTTGTATTTTGGATTTGTTACAGAGCTAAAGACTGCCCAGATTCCTGCGGCGGCGTTGGGATTTTTTTTAAGCCGCTGCCTTAGCGGGTATGCGGTAACGTCCTTTCCCTGTGCCAAAGAGAGCGGTCTGGCGGCATTATTTTCCAGTGCAGCGGACAGGAAAAAAACCAGGAGAATCCTGGTCTTTGAAAGCTTACTTGCCATAACCGGGCTGTTATGGCTGGATGTATGGGCAGGAGGGGCTGTGATCGTGGCGTCCTTTTTGGCGTTTTTGTGGTATTACAGGATGTCTATGGACAAATTTGGCGGGATTACCGGAGATCTTGCAGGGTGGTTTCTGCAGGTGTGTGAATTACTCCAGTTGGCGGCGGTTTGTTTTTCTGCAAAGGCATTCAGATAAACAAGGAATGTTCTCTAAGCGTGTTCGGAATCATTCCGTTTCAGATCTTTCCGGTATTTGCTGGGAGAAATTCCCAGCATCTTTTTAAAAGCTTTTGTGAAATAGAAATAATCATGATAACCGACTGCAGTTGCTACTTCACTTACCGAGAACGTTTCATTCTGCAAAAGTTCTTTTGCTTTCTGCATACGTTTTGTCGTAATAAATTCAGAAAAAGAAATTCCAAGCTCCTGCTTGATTTGCATACTCAGATATCCGGGACTAATGCCGTATTTTTTTGCCAGTTTTGTCAAAGAGATGTCTTTGTTATAATCCAGCTTCATTTCTTCAAGAATACTCTGAAGGGAAGGCTGGCTGAACAAATCTTCTTTGGAAAGGGGGCCTTTGTTTTCTGTTTCAGAAGGCGTATGTGCGTCGTATAGTTTGTTTAAAATGTTGTTTAAATCTTCCTGCTTTATCGGCTTTAGAAGATAGTCGCAGGAGCCTTTCCGCATGGCGGTACGGGCATACTCGAAATCGGCATACCCGGAGATGATAACAACCTTTGCTGTAAGGGACGGGTCGTCTGTGATCTGTCCCAGCAGTTCAAGACCAGTCATGCCGGGCATACGGATATCTGTAAAGACAATATCTGGATTCAAGAGCCGGATCTCTTCGAGAGCCGTAATCCCATCTTTTGCTTCTCCGATTACCTCAAAAGGCAGGGCGGACTTTTCGATTAATTTTTTTAAACCTATGGTAATCCAGGCTTCATCGTCAACTATGAAGATTGTCATTCTTGCCACCTCCGGCGTCTGTGCGTTCTGCAATGTCGTTGGGTATTAGAATTGTAATACAGGTTCCCTTGTTTTGTTCACTTTCAATTTCAAATTCAAACCTGTCCCCATAAAAGAGTTTTAGTCTTTGATATATATTAAACAGGCCGATTTTTAAAGTATTTCTGCGGTCGTTTAACTGTCTTCTGACATCGTCTAGTTTTTCTGGTTCCATGCCGCAGCCGTCGTCTTTTACGATAAAACAAAGATGGGACTCGTCTGGCGCCGTAATGGAAACTTCCACCAGTCCGTTAGTGATTTTTTGTTCCAGTCCGTGGAAGACGGCGTTTTCCACTAATGGCTGCAAAAACAGTTTTAACACTTTTTTCTCCCGCACATCCTTGTTTGCGGTAATGTTTATACTGATTTTTCCCATAAAACGGTATTCAATAATCTTGGCATATTCTAAAATATGTTCCAATTCTTCCGCTACGCTTACAATATCTTCGCCTTTTACGACATAACGAAAGACATTGGAAAGCGCCATCGTGATTTCAGCAATGTCGTCTTCGTCATGGTAAAGAGCCATACCCCGGATGCATTCAAAGGTATTATAGAGAAAATGCGGATTAATCTGACTGCGGTAAGCCAGTAGTTCCGCCTGCTTTGTCGCCAGTTCCGCTTCGTATATGCGCTGCTGGGAATAAAGGAACTTTTCCTGAAGCTTCTGGTTTTCATCTAACATCTTATTTAAGCTGTCCGCCACGATACCCACTTCATCCCGGCGGTTTAAAGCGATGCGTGCGGATGGATCTTTATTAATATTTTGGATAAATTTTGTAATGTGCTGAATCGGGAGGGTAATCTGCCAGTTGCAGTAAATGATTAAAACACAAAACAGCAGCAACGAAATCATAAATACAGCTATTGTAATGTGATTCAGCATGCGGTCCGGCTGATTCATATCTCGTTCCGGTATCAGGCTGGCGAGTTTCCATTCATTCAGAGAAAGGGAATGGCTGTAAAAATAGAGAGAGCTGCTGCTTTGCTGCTCCCGTATGGACAGAATAGTCCCCTGTCTTTCCCTGTCTGTGCAGCTTAGAATCTGGTCTGAACCGTCCAGCAGAAATATCTGGCTGTTTTGCGTTGCCTTGGAATCTTTCAGCATATCGTCCAGAGTTCCCGGTTCCATAATAAAAATGCACATGCCGAGCGCGGTTTGATATCGAGCGTTTTTCAGATTGTAAATCGGAAAGAATACTTTGTAGTAAAGCGCGTTGCTGCCCGTCAGGGCTTCCGTTCGGATTTCCATGGAAGCACAGAGCTTCAGAGGTTTTGCGGAAAACGAAAACTCTTTTCCCATGGCTGCAACCTGCTTTAAATCCGCATTGTACAGGTAAGCGCTTAAAATATGATCGTTCAGCAGCAGGGTATTGGAAAATACAAATGCCAGTTCGCCGCTGTCCTGCAAAGGACTGAAAGAATCGCCGGAGAGATATTGTAGCGTAGTAGGTGAATAGCAGAAGGCAGCCGCCACGTTATAAAGTGAATCCCAATAATCCTGCAGATGGTATTCTGTCTGCGTAAGAAGCCGTTTGTTCAATTCCAGGGCGTTTTGCCGCGTCTGTGAGACAGAATGCCGGATAATCATGATATAAGCGCACATCATGAAAATAAGAATCACAAAAATCAAACTGATGAGCCGGTATATGAAATGTTCCCGGTATTTTTTTACAAAATTCATAAGCGGGTTACCTTTTCGACGTTCTTTTTGTAGTAGGTGAAATTTTTATGTATCTGTTCATCTGTTTTTGGAACGGGTTAATCAATGCCGAGAGTCGAAAGGCTGCCGCTGGCTGCAGGCAAAGGCATGCGGTTCCTGACATTGATAAACTGGTACTGGCAATAATTCCGGTCTGCAGATTTTGGGAAGTAATATCGGAAAACATGGTAAGAGGGGAGATACCAGGACATTCCCGCTATCGTTGCGGCAGTACAGCCGTCAGGACACAGGAAACGGAAAGTATGCAGGAAAAAGTTCTGCTGCATAAAGAATATCCCCTCCACGAACTACTCTCTGCTAATTAATATTTTTCTGTATTATAACATAAATTTGTTTTGGATGTCAAAAAAGTAATTATACGCTAAAGATAAAAAATAGCACCAAAATTTCAAA
>QXWW01000019.1 GCA_009911185.1 Lachnospiraceae bacterium | reverse complement strand
TATATATGTAGTCGGGAAACAGGGCGTAAGCCCGGTTATATACAGGCTTTAGAGCCATTTTAACTGTGTGGTTCGGCGTGAGGCAGTACACTGGAAAGTGGGAGAGGGCCTGGCGCCATGTAGAACAGGTAAAAAAGCAGAGATTCTTTGTTTATGTACTTAAAAATAATGATAGTATTTAGAAATAGAGACAACCCGCAGAAAATATGAATGCTGAAATTATATTTCTGTAGGCTGTCTCTATTTCTTTTTAAAATGGGGAGAAATCGGTATTAACTGATTCCTCCTGTTGCTGTATAAATATCTGTTAACGATTGATATTTGGTGCTTTTTTGCTATTGATGTTCGATTACCGTCAATATTTCAGATATTGTAGGAAAGTTAATATTTCGCATAAAGTAAAATTTGTCAGTATATCCAAACATGAGGAAGATATATTTGTCGTACCATTTGTCGCGCTTTGTTTTAATGTTAGTCCTCCTCAGAATCTTCCCCGGAGGAAGGGGGGGCTTCTTCAGAGTCCTCCGGAGGTTCATTTTCTTTCTGGTTATCTTTTTTAGCATTGTCTTTTCCCCCATTATGTTCCGTCAGCTCTGGTTGTTGCACCCCATCTGTTTGTGGAGGGAGTTCTGGTATTGGGGGAAGAATGCTGGCGGCCGTATGGACGGTGCAGTAATTACCCTGGGCAAGAGCCGCAGGCAGCATATAGGAACCGTCCGCGGTATTCCCTGAGCCGCCTACCATATATACGCTGGTCTGTTTGGTTTCAGCCGGGCAAAATTCATTTGCTAATAGTCCGGAAGCAGCGCAGATCGTGGCGCTTACGTGGTGGTCACAATATTCTGTAGGGACCGTTCCGTCGGCAAAGTATTCTGTTTCTACCATACTACCCCTGGGGTCAGAATCGCATAGCCCGCTTACGGCAAGTTTGCCGGATTTTTTACATACGGCGGAGGTGACAATTCCTTCTGGCTGGGTAAATTCACGATATTCCAACCCCTCGTGGATACGTCCCATGATATGATTCCATAATGTTTTGGGATTGGCGGTTAATGCCCCGCTCTGAGGACTGTTGTCGTCATAACCGCACCAAACAGAGCAGGTATAATAAGGGGTATAACCGGAAAATAAGGTATCCCGGTTGCTGGTAGTTGTTCCGGTTTTTCCGGCTATCGGCATGGAGCCAAAATCTACTGCGCCGCCAGTGCCGGATTTTACTACGTCCTGCATGGCGTCAGTCAAAAGAAAGGCGGTGGTTGCCTTTAGTACGGTATGGGTTTCTAGCGTGTTGTCAATCAGTACGTTTCCATTGTGATCTAAAATACGTGTGTAAAACCGTGGTTTGATATAGGCACCGGAATTTGCGATGGCAGCGTAAGCGGCAGTCAGTTCCAGATTTGTAACACCCAGGGTAATCCCGCCCAGAGCCAGAGACTGCACAATATCGTCCTGTACCATGGTGGTAAAACCAAAATTCTGCAGATAATCGTATCCTACCTGCGGAGAAATGTCGGTAAGTGTCTTTACGGTTACCACATTGATGGATTTTGTAATGGCATAGCGGATCGTGGTAAAGCCGCGGTAGGAATTGTCGTAGTTTCTCAGAGAGGTACCATTAGAATAGGTATAAGGAGCGTCATCCTGAACAGTGGCAAGCGTCATGCCGGCAGTGTCCAACGCCGGGGCAAAAGCGGCAAGTACCTTGAAAGTGGAACCGGGCTGTCTTACCGTATCGGTAGCGCGGTTCAAAGTACGGCTTCCGCTTTTTTCCCCCCTGCCGCCTACAATCGCTTTCACATCTCCGGTGTATTGGTCAATGATTGTAGCGGCTGCCTGGGGCTGCATGGTAAATACCACCGATTCACCGCCTTCCACGATGGTATCGCCAGCTTTTATAATTTCTGATTTATAACTGTCAATAGCGTTCTGCGCTTCTTCGACGCTGCCAAAATTCAGAGAATAACCGGGAATAGAAGCCTTGTAGTAAGAAATCATGGTCTGGTCGCTGTAGTTTTCCACAGAGCCGTCCGCTTTCTGAACTGTAAGCCGGTAAGAAAAGGAATATTGCGGCTCAGTAGAATAATTTTCCGGATTATTTATCTCTTCATCGCAGATTTGCTGGATAGTCCGGTCCTGCGTGGATTCAATGGTCAGACCGCTATTGTAAATGGCTTTATAAGCCTGCGTGTCTGTATAGCCTTTCTTTTCTACCAGATCCTGAACCACCTGGTCGATAACGGCATCAACAAAATAGGAATTGGGATTTTCTTCGGCGAAGGTAATATTAACCTGTTGGATACGGGAATATACGTCGTCTTCCAGAGCCTCTTTGTATTCTCCCTCAGAAATATAACCTTGTTCCCTCATGTTTTTCAATACCTGCTTCCGGCGGTCTTCATTTTTATCCGGGTGGCTGACAGGATTGTAAGCGGAAGGGTTTTTGGTGATTCCCGCAATGACAGCGCCTTCTGACAGAGTAAGCTGGGATACGTCTTTGCCGAAATAGCGGCGGGAGGCAGCCTGTACCCCTAAGGTATTTTGTCCAAGGTTAATGGTATTCAGATAATTTTCCAATACCCATTCTTTGGATTTTACTTTGGTAAGCTCAATGGCAAGGTATTGTTCCTGGATTTTACGCTGTACCTTTTCCATTCCAGACTGGTTCGTCCAGCCTTCAAACACATTATTTTTTAAAAGCTGCTGTGTAATTGTGCTGGCTCCCTGATTGAAATGAAAGCCGTTTGTAATACCCGTAAACCCGGCGCGGATGATACCTTTGATATCAATGCCGTTGTGTTCGTAGAAGCGTTCATCTTCTATGGCGACGAACGCATGCTGTACAGTTTCCGGGATTTCGTCCAAAGTCACGTATACGCGGTTGGAACCAGACGCCACCAGCTTTGCCGTCTCATTTCCCTGATTGTCCAATACCACGGATAAATAACCGGTGGGGGAGGGGTCAATGTCTGAAATGTCAGGAGCAGAAGCTATGATTCCCCGGAATATGCCGATTCCCGCGCAGGTTCCAACTACGACTGCGCCCAGGAAGCAAAGCAGCAGCGACTTGAAAAATATGACTGTGAATTTCTTACGTACTAATGAGGCGGTGGAAGTAATCTGTTTTGCTTTTCGCGCCACGCCTCTTTTTCCATAATTCATAGAAAGCCTCCTTTAAAGCAATCCTGATACCTATTCGTATCTTTGACAGAATGCTTGTCTGTTTATCAAAGTATTATAACAAATATAATATGTGAAATAAAGAAAAAAATCCTTAAGTTTCCGTAAAATTCCAGGATGAATTGTGAATTGTATACATTCATGTGAAAATTGCCGGATTTCCCGCTGGAAATAAGTTCAGAAGCCGGGCAGCAGGGATCCTGAGCCGGCAGGCTTTCATGCCCGTTATCTGCGGCGGGTAAGGTCTGTCAGTCTTTCCGGCCTCAGAAATATCTGGAAACGGTTAAGAAATTCAATAGTATACAAAAAAATATTGTACAAAATTGTACTTGACGAATTGTATTAATATTGTTATAATTGAGACACAAAACTAAAGGGCGAAAAACCCTAAAAAACGTAGGAGGATATACTATGAAAAAGAAAGTAATTTGCACTTTATTAGCCTCAGCTATGGTGGCTACTATGCTCACAGGCTGTGGAGACAAGGCAACTGAAACAGACACTACCAAGACGGAAGGAACAGACGACAAGGCTGACGATGCAGCAGATGATGCAACAGATGATGCTACTGACGATGCAACAGATGCAGCAGATGACGATGCAACAGATGCAGCAGATGCAGCAGATGACGCAGCAGACGATGCTGCTGGTGATGCAGCAAGCACTGATTTATCAGACAAGACAGTCGGCGTATGTATCTATCAGTTCTCTGATAACTTCATGACATTGTTCCGTGGAGAGCTTGAGAATTACCTGATTGAAAAAGGATTTGCAAAAGAGAACATTAAGATTGTAGACGGAGCAAATGACCAGGCAACACAGTCCGGACAGATTGACAACTTTATTACAGAAGGTGTTGATGTTATGATTGTTAACCCTGTAAACTCCTCTTCTGCAGAGACAATTACAGACAAAGTAGTAGGCGCAGGCATTCCTTTGGTATACATCAACCGTGAGCCTGATGAAGCTGAGGAGAAGAGATGGGAAGAGAACAACTGGGACGTTACATATGTAGGATGTGATGCCAGCCAGTCCGGTACTTTCCAGGGTGAAATGATTGTTGATCTTGGTCTTGACAAAGTTGACTTGAATGGAAATGGCAAGATTGATTACGTTATGATCGAAGGTGACCCGGAGAACGTTGACGCACAGCTTCGTACAGAGTACTCTATCAAGGCTCTGGAAGATGCAGGTCTGGAAGTGAATTGTCTGGATGACCAGGTTGGTAACTGGGATCAGGCAACAGCTCAGCAGTTAGTAGCAAACTCCTTAAGCCAGCATGGAGCTGACGTTGAGGTAGTATTCTGCAACAACGATGCTATGGCTCTTGGTGCATTACAGTCTATCGAGACAGAAGGCCGCAAGGTTGGAGAAGATATCTTCCTGGTAGGAGTAGACGCGCTGTCAGAAGCTCTTGAGAACGTTCTTGGAGGAAAAATGACAGGTACTGTATTTAACGATCATTTTGCACAGTCCCACAGTGCAGCAGATGCAGCAATTAACTTTATTGCTGGAACTGGAAATGATAAATACATCGGCTGCGATTATGTAAAGGTAACACAGGATAATGCACAGAGTATCCTTGATATGGTAAAATAATTCCGCTTTATATGTTGAAAGGTGTAGTAAAAACATTTTTCCGTAGTTCATAGATTGCAATGAAGGGTGCGAGTGAGCATAGGAGCACTTGCACCCTTCTTGTATGTATAAACTATGTGGATTATTATGGGAATAAGCGGATAAAATATAAGGATGTGAAGGAGGAGAAAAATGGCTGAGTATAAACTGGAGCTTAAGGGAATATGCAAATCCTTCCCTGGAGTTAAAGCGCTCGATGATGTACAGTTATCGCTCCGCCCAGGAACCGTTCACGCATTGATGGGTGAGAATGGTGCTGGAAAATCAACATTGATGAAATGTCTTTTTGGCATATATAAGATGGATGCAGGGGAAATTATCCTGGATGGCAAAAAGATTGAAATCAACAATCCGGATGAAGCTATGGCGCACGGAATTGCCATGGTGCATCAGGAATTGCAGCCGGTATTGGCCAGAAGTGTTGGGGAAAACCTGTATTTGGGGAGGTTTCCGGTAAAGAAATATGGACCGATTCAAGTAATTGACCATAAAACCATGTATGCGGAAGCTGAAAAATGGCTGAAAGAAATAAAGATGGAGTTTGACCCCAAAGCGCAGTTGGGTTCATTGTCTATTGGACAGATGCAGTCGGTGGAGATTGCGAAGGCCGTTTCACAGCAGGCAAGGGTAGTTATTTTTGATGAGCCGACCTCTTCTCTCTCAGAAAAAGAAGTTGAAGCGTTGTTCCGGATTATGAACGACTTGAGAGACAAGGGCGTTGCCATGGTTTACATTTCCCATAAAATGGATGAGATCAAACAGATCGCCGATGATATCACCGTTATGCGTGATGGTACATATGTAGGAACCTGGCCGGCGGCAGAACTGACGACAGATCAGATTGTGGCAAAGATGGTTGGACGTGAACTGACAAATGTATATCCGCCCAGGGAAAATGTTCCGGGAGAAGTGGTTATGGAAGTGAAGAACCTCACTTCTATCCATACAAAATCTTTCCAGAATGTAAGTTTCACGCTCCGCAAAGGAGAGATCCTTGGATTTGGAGGACTGGTAGGCGCCCAGAGAACGGAGCTGATGGAAGGAATCTTCGGAATCCGCGGCGTAGCTACTGGCGAAGTGTATGTTCATGGGAAGAAAGTGAAAGTTAAGCATCCGATAGACGCTATGAATAATGGAATCGGACTGATTACAGAAGACCGTCGTGGTAACGGAATTTTTGGATGTCTTTCTATCAAAGATAATGTTGGAGTATCGGTTTATAACAAATTTATGAAAGCAGGATTTGTCCTTGACCATAAGAGAATCAACCAGGTTGTGGATGATAGTATCAAGAAGCTGAGTATTAAAACGCCCAGTATGAAAGAGCATATCGCCAATTTGTCAGGTGGTAACCAACAGAAGGTTATTATATCCAGATGGCTGGCAAACGACCCGGATGTATTGATTATGGATGAGCCAACTCGTGGTATTGATGTGGGGGCGAAGCATGAGATTTATGAAATCATGAACGAACTGGCAAAACAAGGGAAAGCTATCATCATGATTTCATCAGAGATGGCAGAACTTTTGGGTATGGCAGACCGCATCTACGTTATGTGCAACGGCAAGCTGACAGGAGAAATCAGTGATCAGCAGGAAATGACGCAGGCGAATGTCATGAGTTATGCAACAAAATTCTGATTAGGAGGAAATCATGGAAAAAACAAAACAGCAGAAAACAAAAGATTTTTTGATTAATAATGGTGTTATTATTGTTATGTTTATTCTGGTTATTTATACCGGAATTACGGCAGATAACTTCCTCACAAGTAGTAACTTGTTAAATATTTTGATGAATATGAGTTCCCGTCTGGTAATTGCGTTAGGTATTGCGGGCTGCGTTATTACAGCAGGGTGCGACCTTTCCGCAGGACGTATGATCGGTTTTGCAGGCTGCGTGGCAGGTACATTGCTTCAGCGTATGGATTATTCCGGTAAATTCTTCCCGGATATGCAGCCTATGAATGTATTTTTGGCACTGTTAATAGTTATGTTGATTTGTGCTGTGTTCGGAAGCATTACAGGATTTTTCATTGCATACCTGAATGTTCCTCCTTTCATTGCAACTCTGGCTATGATGGAAATCGTATACGGTATTTCATTGATTTATACGGGCGCAACACCTTTGGGTGGATATGTTTCCTCCTATACAGGTCTTGCAACAGGTTCTTTCCTGGGAATCAGTTATCTGATTTGGATTGCTATCATTGTAGCAGCTATCACCTGGTTTATATTTAACATGACCCGTCATGGAAAATACATGTATGCAATCGGTGGAAATCCACAGGCAGCAGAAGTTGCAGGTGTTCCTGTAAAGATGACGTTAGTATTAATCTACATGAAAGCAGCAGCTATGTATGGATTGGCAGGATTCATGCTCGGCGCAAAAGCTGGTGGTGCATCCGTTCAGTTGGGTTATGGTTATGAGATGGAAGCTATTGCAGCATGTACCATCGGTGGTGTATCTGTAACAGGTGGACGTGGTAAGGTATCTTCCGCAATCATCGGTGTTGCTGTATTCGAGCTTTTGAAGGCATCCTTACAGTACTTGGGCGTAGATGCAAATGCACAGTACATAGCGATCGGTATCGTTATCTTTGTAGCTATTTCTCTGGATATTAGAAAATACGTGGCAAAGAAATAAATTAATTTCAGAATGCTATATAGCGGCTGGATTTTTCAGCCGCTATTTTGGCATTATAAAAGAAAAAGACAGGAATGTCAGAGAAAGAAGGAATTAATTCTCTTACGATATGCCTGTCTGTGCCTGAAACGCACAGAATGGAGGAAACAATGGATAATTTTCTGGACTTGGCGGGGATTCCGCTGTTATTGTTTGTAATACTCGTTTACTATGCAATTCGGCTCTGGCTTACTGGAGACTCTACGATTATTCGCGGAAAAGATAAGGGTCCGCTCAAAGACGAAAAGATGTATGTAAAACAGGCGGCCGGTCTGATGCTGTTCTTAGCGGTGGCTACGTTGGTGATGACAGCACTTTTATTCTGGAATGTGAAGGTAGCTATCGCAGAAATTGTAATATGTATTCTTGTGCTTGGCATTATGTGGAAACGTATGAACGAAAAGTACGGCGGACGGGGATAATAGAAAGGATAACGGACGATGGATTTATATTCAGTCATGTTAGTGGATGATGAAGAGGCAGTCCGTCAGGCGATTGCAAAAAAGTTGGACTGGAAGGAGATTGGTTTTCAGGTTATTGCCACTGCCGAGAACGGGGAAGAAGCGCTTGAACTGGCAGAGAAGTTAAGGCCTGACGTAGTGATGACGGATATCAAAATGCCGTTCATGGATGGTCTGACGTTTTGTAACCGCCTAAAGGAGAGTCAGAAAAATATTAAACTGGTTATTTTTTCCGGATTTGATGAGTTTGAGTATGCGCAGGAGGCCATCAAACTGGAGGTTGAGGAGTATATTCTTAAACCGGTGGATTCGGAAGAATTAAGAAGTGTATTTGTAAAATTGAAGGAAGAGCTGGATGCAGAGATAAATGCCAAAAGAAATCAGGATAAGTTCTATCAATATTATTTGAAAAGCCTTCCCGTGATGAAAGAGCAGTTCATGATAGGGTTATTGGAGGGTAGAATTGCGGATGAGCGTATCGGGGAGATGAATTGTTCCTACGAAGTGAATCTGGAGGCAGATTTTTATGCGGTAGTCGTATTTCGCACAGATACGCAGCCAAAAGGCGAGCGGGAAGGAAGAAAGCAAGCCATGCTGAATCTGTCTTTAAAACAGATTATTGATGAAAATACAGAGAAAGATACGCAGATGCGCAGCTTTGTCTATTTAGATGCAGTGGTAGTGATTTTGATGCTTGAGGGGAGCGCGCATTTTGCGCGGGCAGTGCGGGAGATAGATCAGATTTGTAAAATTGCCAGCCGTCTGCTGGAAATCAATGTGACGGCCGGGATTGGTCAGTTAGTAAAGAATCTGGAGGATGTATCGGTGTCTTACAAAGGAGCTTTGGATGCAGCGGATTACCGTGTATTGCTGGAACCCAATCAGGCCATTTATATCAAGGATATCCAGCCCTCCATAAACCATGATTTCTTTCTGGACGATAATGATATTCAGAAGGTATTGAAGTCCGTGAAGCTGGGGCAGAGCCATGAAGTCAGGGTAGCAGTAGCGGATTTGATGAACAAGTTTAAAAACTCCAACATTTCTCTGCGCAGATTTCAGGTGGCTATGCTGGAGATGGTAACAGAGCTTTCAAAATTGGGACGTTCCTATCATTTGAACCTGGAGGAAGTCTTTGGCGGAAATGTGGATTTTTATCAGGAGATTGTCAGTTTTGATTCGTTGGACGACCTGGAAGACTGGTTGATAAATATCTGTATGAAATTTCGTACTTTTATACGCCAAGAGCAGGTGGATTCAGCCAAATTGCTGACAGAGAAAGCCAAACAGTATATTGAAGAAAATTATGAAGAGAGCAAGCTGTCAGTAGAGGTGCTGTGCAGCCATTTGAATGTGAGCGCGGCTTATTTTTCTACGATTTTTAAAAGGGAGACAGGGGAAAGTTTTGTTACGTATCTGACGAATGTAAGGATGGAAGCTGCCCTGGAGCTTTTAAATAATACCGGGGATAAGACATATATTATTGCCAGGAAAGTAGGTTATACGGAACCTAATTATTTTAGTTATGTATTTAAGAAAAAATATGGGATTTCCCCAACAAAATATAGAATGAGCAGTTTAGAACAAAATGAGAACCAGGATTAAGAAATATTGGGAGTTTATAAAATTTCGTTTTCGTACGGCGAGTATCCAGGTATTGATCGCCGTGTCATTTACCATTATGGCAGTGATTTCCATGGGGTTTGCCGGTATTCTCCTATATGGAAGATTCAGCTCCAGCACGGAAGAGTTAATACTTAAAAACAGCGAGCAATTGGTGAATCAGGTGAGCCTGAATCTGGAGAACTATGTGCGGGGAATGATGAGCATTTCTGATTCTATGTACTATGGTGTTATTAAGAATGTAGATCTGGAATCTGATAACCTCAATCAGGAGCTCAGCCTTTTATATGAGGCGAATAAAGACGATCTGGTGAATATTGCCTGTTTTGATGACAGCGGCAACCTGGTGGGAGCGGTGCCGGTGGCCAGCATGAAAAAGAATCTGGATATTACAACACAGGAATGGTATAAGAAAGCAAATGACAAAATTGAAAATCTTCATTTTTCGACGCCTCATGTGCAAAATTTGTTTGAGGAAAGTACTTACCGCTATTATTGGGTAGTTTCGATGAGCCGTATTGTAGAATTGACGAAAGGCGGCGACATTGGCAGAGGGATTCTGCTGGTAGACATGAATTATAGTAGTATTGAACAGCTATTTACCAAGGTAAATGCCAAAAATGCGGGCTATGTATATTTGATAGACAGAAATGGTGAGATTATTTACCATCCCAGACAGAAAGCAATTTATTCGAAACTGGATAAGGAAAATAATATTGTGGCGGCAATGTATGAGGATGGAAATTATAAGGAGAAGTTTGAGGGCGAGGAGAGGTCGGTATCGGTAAAGACTTTAGGCTATACCGGATGGAAAATTGTCAGCGTAGTGACAACAGATGAATTTTATTTGGATTTGACGCAAATAAGGTTTTTTGTTATCGTGATTGTGGTGTTTGCAATTCTTCTCATGTCGGCTATGAATATGTTTATATCTTCCAGAATTTCCACGCCGATTCAGAAACTGGAAAAGTCTGTGAAAGTGTTGGAAAGCGGAAGAATGAATCTTGATATCTATGAGGGAGGTTCAAAAGAAATCAGGCATTTGGGCAGGACGATCAAGGTTATGGTGCTTCAGATGCGAGCGTTGATGGAAGATATCGTACTGGAGCAGGAGGAGAAGAGAAAAAGTGAGCTGGACGCTCTTCAGTCTCAGATTAATCCGCATTTTCTGTACAATACATTGGATTCTATCGTATGGATGATTGAAAGTGAACAGTATAAAGAAGCTATTTCGATGGTAACTGCGTTGTCCAGATTGTTCAGAATCAGTCTCAATAAGGGCAAAACCATTATATCTATTGCCGATGAACTGACACATGCCAGAAATTATATGAATATTCAGAAAGTGCGGTATAAGAACCGGTTTGAATATAAAACGCATGTAGAGCCGGAAATCTATAACTGCAGTACGATTAAACTGATTATTCAGCCTATTTTGGAGAATGCTATTTATTATGGTATGGAATATATGGATGGAGACGGTATTATTGAAGTAAGGGGGTATGAAAGAGACGGGGATATTTTTATAGATGTGACGGATAACGGTCTGGGAATGTCAAAGGAAGTGGTAGATTATCTTCTGACCGATAGCGGACGGGTTCATAAGAAAGGTTCCGGTGTGGGATTGTTGAATGTTCATCAGAGGATACGTCTGTATTTTGGGGAACCGTACGGTTTGAAAATAGAAAGCGAGCCGGATGAAGGAACAACCGTTACGATTCATCTCCCTAAAAAACCGATGCAGGAGGAAGCGATGCATGACTAGGAAAAACTGGATTATTTTCGGTGTTATGGTAGGTATGATGATATTGGTAATGGTAATGACCTATGTGTATATGGTGCCTTCTAAACCGGAAAAAAAAAGGGTGCAGATTTCGGTAGTGGTTTACGGGAGCAGCAACGGGCGCTGGACGGCCTTTAAGGAAGGAGTGGATCAGGCGGAGACAGATTTTGGGGCGGTGGTGAATTTTATAACCATGGATGAGAAAAACGACTACAAAGAGCAGGCAGAGGTTTTAAGACGCGAATTGGACGGAGGAGCGCAGGGATTGGCAGTGGCGGTAACGGACAGCGGAGAAATGAAGGAGGATATCTTAGAGCTGGCAGAAAATGTGCCTCTGGTGTTGGTGGAGAGTAACATGGAAGGGGATTTGCCCTGCGTGGCGGCGGACGCCTACCAGATGGGAGCTGGGCTGGCCCGGCAAATCATTACGGAGATGGGAGAAGATATCCAGGTGTATATATTGCCCATTGATGAGAGACGTTCGTGTCCGAAGCTTCGTCTGCAGGGATTTGTGGATGCAATGGAGGATTCGGTAAAAGATGTGGCACAGCTTACAAATTTTGATGAGGCGGCGCAGCAGGAATTTTGGAAAAAGGCAGGTTCGGCCGTGCTGGTGGCGCTGGATGATAAAGAACTGGAAAATGCAGTGACAGCGATGCAGAACAGTGAGAATAAGGTGAGCCTCTATGGAATAGGCAGCAGTGAGAAAATTGTATATGAGCTGGACCGGGGAGTGATAAAAGGTATTGTATTTCAAAATGAATTTAATATGGGATATGAGGCGGTGGAGGCACTGCTGGAGAGGATGCGTGGGCAGGATATATCCGGAATGCCGGAAGTTGATTATCATCATGCATCCAAGGAGACAATGCACTTGAAAGAAAATGAGCGTCTGCTCTTTCCAATCATTCAATGATAACCGGAGGCATATATGAAGAAAAAATATATACGGATAATGTTTCATTTATGGATAATATTATGTTTGTCAGGATGTGGAATGGAAAGTAAATTTCAGAATGAACATGGAGAATGTCCGAAAAACCTGAAAATTGGAGTTAGTGTATATGATCAGTATGATACGTTTGTAGCAAGCCTGACGGAATGCCTCAAATCTATGGCGAAACAGAAGGAAAAGGATGAAAATATCAGTATCAATGTGGAGGTGGTGAGCGCCGGGGGCAAACAGAGCGTTCAAAACGATCAGGTTACGGATTTTATTAATGCCGGATGTGATATCCTATGTATAAATCTAGTAGATAGAACGGACGCCACCATGATTATTGAGAAAGCCAAAAATGCAAATGTACCAATTGTTTTTTTCAACCGGGAACTGGTAAGAGAGGATTTAGAGAGATGGGACAAACTTTATTACGTTGGTTCTTCCGCTGCGGAATCCGGGGATATGGAAGGGCAGATTGTGGTAGATTTATGTACAGGAGAAGATAATTTTAAGAAATGGGATAAAAACGGCGACGGGAAATTGCAGTATGTGATTCTGGAAGGAGAGGCGGGGCATCAGGATTCTTTAGTTCGTACAGAACATTCCATTAATATTATTACGGAGGCTGGAATTAATCTGGAAAAGTTGGGGGATGGAATTGCGAACTGGAACAGAGCTCAGGGAAAGACGAAGATGGACCAGTGGATGGGCGAGATCGGAGATGATATTGAACTGGTATTGTCTAATAATGACGATATGGCGCTGGGGGCGATTGATTCCTGGAAGGAATCGGGAAAATCTGACTGGCCTTTGATTGTGGGGATTGACGGAACAGCTCCGGCTCTTCAGGAAGTTCTGGAAGGAAATATGCAGGGGACTGTGCTGAACGACGCTCCGGGCCAGGCTCATAGTATTTTGGAGATCGCATATTCTATGGGACAGGATATAGAGCTGCCGGAGGATATAGAGCTGACGGATGACATTTACGTAAGTCTGCCTTATCGTATTGTGACTGCGGAGAATGTTGAGCAAATCCTTAAACAGCAGTATCAGCCGTAACCTTATCTTCATATATTTTTTCATTTAAATCAGGTCATTAAAAGCAGTTAAAAGATTGTTATAGAGAATTGGAAGCGCATATGCAAATTCTCTATAAAGAATTTTAACTGCTTTTTTCATTTAAAAATAACTCTTTGTGCAAAATGTAAAAGTATACAAAGCAAAAAGTAATGAAGTTAGTTTTTGATATGGATTTTGTAAAAAAAATTGTAGATTTACAGAAGAAAATTGTATGGTGCGTATAGAAAGTGTTTTGTATAATAACTATTATAGAAACTGTTTTTACAACGATACCGTAATACACAAGGAGGACAGAAAATGAAAAGAAAGAAAGGTTGGATGAGAAGCGTAAAGGCTGTATGTGCGGCAGCCATGGCTATCTCATTGGCATTGGGAAATGTGTCCCCTGCGTTGGCGGCAGGGCAGGATGCGAAGCCAGCCGTAACAGAAAAGGCGGGGAGAGAGGCTTTGCCCGGCAATGGCATGATGCTGGACAGCAGCTGGATCGTAGATAATCCCAGTGAAGGAAAGTTAAAGGTAAATGAGGATGGAAGCGTGACTATTACCACTGAGGGAGGCGAATGGGGTGGTATGAAAAACGTACTCCGGCAGAAAGTTGCCAATAAGGCGGATTTTGTGCTTACTGTGAAAGTCAGAGGACTGGTGGAAAAAGATTTTCAGGGCGCCTATCTGATGGCGAGCAGCGGGCCGGGTCAGGCGAACGCCGTGGCGGCCGTGAGAAGATATCACAGTTTTCTCGGAGGCGGTTATGGAGCAAATGAGCTGGTAGGCATGATGAGCAACGGCGGAAGTACGGCAGAGTTTTATACGGCTGAACAGGGGCGGGAGGATGAGGTATATCTGCGGCTCAAAAAATCTGGTTCCAGTTTCAGCAGTTATTACAGCAAGAGTTACAGTGCCACCGATGAAGGATGGACCCTGATTCAGGATGGCAAGAATAGCAGTATCAATGCCATCACCCAGGGAAATCTTGCCGGAACAGAAGAGATATACATAGGTTTTACAGCCAACAGCGGCGGACAAAACAATGGGATGGATATCACATTTTCCGATTTCCGTTTTGATGGCGAGGAGATTCCTTTAGGTGTGAATCTGTCCAGTTTAAGTTCCGTGGAATTAACATGTTCCGATAAGATTGCGGCAGGCGGTACAGCCAGCCTGACAATGAAAGCGCTTGATGGAAATGGGGATGAAATTGCAAAAGAAGAATTGACCAGCGTTGTTTATTCAAGCGATGATGAAGAAATTGCCACGGTGGATCAGAAGGGAGTAGTGACGGGCGTCAAGGCAGGGAAGACAGTTATACGCTGCGAAGTAACTGCAGGAAATATTGTTAGAACGGCCAGTCTGGAGGTTCAGGTGGGTGAAATTGTGGTGGAGAAATCCTGGACTACGACATCTCCGGATGGTAAGACCGTACTGGAAGTAGAGTTGATGACAGGCGGCGCGCTGCAATACAGGGCGAAACAGGATGGAAAAGTAACCATGGAAACCTCACCGATAGGTATTGTTACAAACTTAGGAGATTTTTCAAAGAAACTGGCGTATAAATCAGAGACGTCAGAAGAAGAAATCAATGAGACATACCCAATGATCAGCGGAAAAAAGAAGACCTATACCAATCATTGTAAGCAGAGAACCGTGACCTTTACTCTGGAGGGGAAACCAGGCGTTGAATTTGATTTCATTACACGCGCTTATGATGACGGCACGGCGTTTCGTTATGCAATCCGCGGCCAGGAAAATGAGGCGTTGAGTATCAGCAGTGAAACTACCGCTTTTCAGCTGCCGGCGGAAGCAGAAGTGTACTATATGCCTCACGGCTCCGGACAGTGGACGTATGAAGGTTATTATGAGAAAGCGACTGCTGAGACGCTGGAAGAGGGAGCGATCCCGTCTATTCCTCTTTTATATAAGACCAAAGACGGCGTTTGGAATCTTCTGACAGAGGCGGCGTTGAACGGTTCTTATACAGGTTCCATGACAAGAGTGGAGAAGGGCGGTCTTTTAAGGCTTGCGTTTGACCCGATTCAGAGCAAGGATGTACAGACAACGGCACCGTTTTTGTCTCCCTGGAGAACGATTATTACTGGTACGCCGGAAGATATCGTACAAAATACAATGACGGAGAATTTAAGCCCTGAGCGGCTGGAGGGATATGATTTTGAGAATTGGGTAGATCCTGGTTTATCCTCCTGGTCCTGGGTTACTTACTATGGTGGGCAGGAGAATGAGGAAACGCATAAGAAATTCATTGACCTGGCAGCCGATCTTGGATGGAAATACTATATTTTAGACGAGGGCTGGCAGCCTCAAACCACAAATGGAGACGGCACCAGATATACAGGTTACAGAGAATGGTTTTATCGGGTAAGAGATTATGCCAATGAAAAAGGCGTGAAACTGATTGCATGGGTGGATTCTAAGGATATTTCGCAAAAGGAACACCGGGAAAGCCGTCTGGATCAGTGGGCAAAAGATGGAATCGTTGGCATTAAGACGGACTTTTTCAATCATGAATCCCAGTCTGTGCTTCAGGTATATGATGAATTATATAAATATTGTGCCCAGAAACACTTGATGGTAAATATTCACGGTGGAAATAAAGCCACCGGAGAGGTCAGGACATATCCGAATGTGCTGGCGAGAGAGGGTATTGCCGGTCAGGAGCAGGGAGGCATCACAGCAGAGCAGTATACATTAATTCCTTTTATCCGCGCCGCGGTAGGCCCTGCGGATGTGACCGAACAGTTGTTTTCACGAGATGTAAATAAAACGACTATGGGCTTCCAGATTGCTTTGACAGCTCTGGTGGAGGATGGCATCCATTCTATGGGTGACAGCGTAGAAAATTATTATAAAGTGGCTCCGGCGATCTCTTACTACAAAAACTATCCTTCTTCATGGGATGATTTGAAATATCTGGATTCTGTGCCGGGAGATTATGTCAATCTTGCCAGAAAGGCAGGAGATTCCTGGTATGTTTCCGGTATCAGTACAAAAGAGAAGAATATGGAAATTGTTCTGGACTTTTTGGAAAGCGGAACGGACTACACGGCAGTGATCTACAAAGAGAACGGGCGCAGCGATCTTGTGATGGAAGTGCAGGAGGCAGCCAGTACGGATACGTTAAGCATTCCTGTATTAAAGGGCGGCGGTTATGCTGTGAAGCTGATTCCGAAGGAGCAATTAGACGTTGTTACTTCCATCACTACAGATAAAACAGAGATAACATTGGAGAAAAACCGCACCTACCAGGCAAAGGCAACGCCGTTTCCGGCAGATGCGCAGTACCAGGAAGTAGTGTGGAGCAGTGCGAATGAGGAAATTGCAAAGGTAAACAGCAGCGGACTGATTACCGGCTTGGCGGACGGTGAAACTACCATTACGGTATCTTCCGCATTTGATGCAAATGTGAAAGCGGAAATTAAGGTGAAGGTGATTCCAGAAAGATACGCATTAGATACCGAACGTTGGGAAATCATCAGTGAAAATGAAAAGCGTTTTCTGAACAGTGAAACTTCTGTAAGCATTGTGACAGAAAACGGCGGTATTGGCGGAAAGAATCTGTTTGCGATGAAAGTACCGGAAGGCAAGAAAGATTTTACTTTGACGGCAAAGGTATCCGGAGGGCTCAGCGCGAATTATCAGGGAGCGTTTATCGCAGTATTTGACAAAGATGATATTGGAAATAATTATGTGTCGGCAGGAAGGCGTTACCATAACTATCTGTTCCCCAATTCCCCGAAGCGCTTTGGAATGATGAGCGGAGGGGGCTCTATAGGCGAATTTTATGGGGAGGATGGAAACCCGGACGCAGAAGCTTATATTAAGCTGGTAAAAGAAGGAAATAAATTTACTGGTTATTATAGCTTTGATAATGAGGAATGGACGCAGATTGTACAAAATGAAAGTGGAAAGAATGCAGAGAGCGTTACAAGCGACAAGCTGGCAAATTGTGAAAATCTGTACGTTGGTTTCTATGCCAGTTCCGGCGGAGCCAACAATGAGCTGGTGATTACCTTTGAGGACTTTACTTTTGACGGACAGGTGATACCAGTCGCTGTCGATACGCGGCCAGAAGAGCCGGAACTCCCGGCAACTCCGGAATCTGTCGCAGAGCTGGCGGATGCAGTAGCGCAAGTAGAAAATAAATACCAGGAGACGGACTACACAGAAGAAGACTGGAAAATATTTACAGATGCTTTAAAGGAAGCAAAACAAGTAATTGGAAATGAAGAAGCGACGCAGAAGCAGGTGGATGATGCGAAGAAGAAGCTGGATGCGGCGGTGAACCTGCTGGAGAGCAAGAAGCCTGTGCCAGAGCCGGATGAGCCTGCAAGCAGTGAATCTGTGGCAGAGCTGACAAACGCAGTCTCAGAAGTGGAGAATAAGTATAAAGAAACGGATTATACGCAAGAAGACTGGAAGACATTTACGGATGCGTTAAAGGAAGCAAAGCAGGTACTCGGAAATGAAGAAGCGACGCAGAAGCAGGTGGATGATGCGAAGAAGAAGCTGGATGCGGCGGTGAACCTGCTGGAGAGCAAGAAGCCTGTGCCAGAGCCGGATGAGCCTGCAAGCAGTGAATCCGTGACAGAGCTGACAAACGCAGTTTCAGAAGTGGAGAATAAGTATAAAGAGACGGACTACACAGAAGAAGACTGGAAGACATTTACGGATGCGTTAAAGGAAGCAAAGCAGGTACTCGGAAATGAAGAAGCGACACAGAAGCAGGTGGATGATGCGAAGAAGAAGCTGGATGCGGCAGTGAGTCTGTTGGAGAGCAAGAAGCCTGTACCAGAGCCGGATGAGCCGGCAAACAGTGAATCCGTCACAGAGTTGACAAATACGATATTGGGGGCAGAAAACAAGTATAAACAGAGTGATTATACTCCTGCTGCCTGGTTACAGTTTACGGATGCGTTGAAGGAAGCCAAACAGGTGATTGGTAATGAAAAAGCGACGCAGAAGCAGGTAGATGAGGCCAAGAAGAAACTGCAGGATGCGATTGGGCGTCTGGAAACAGAAAATCAAAATAAACCTGTCCAGGCAGACAAGACGCAACTGGCAAATAGAATAAGTTCTGCTGAGAATACATACAAAAATGCAGCAGAATATCTGGCATCAAGCTGGAATGTATATGCCAATGCATTGGCTCAGGCTAAAATTGTCCTCAATGACGGCAATGTAACGCAGGCGCAGGTGGATGCGGCAGACAATAACCTGCAGAATGCAATTTTGAGCCTTGTTAAACTGAAAGTTGTTTCTACTAAGAAGGTAACCTTAGGTGTAAAAGAAACATATTCTGTTAAGGTAAAGAACGCAACCTATACCGCCTCTAACAAAAACGTGGCGACGGTAACTGGAAGTGGAAAAGTAACGGCAAAGAAAACAGGAAAAGTTAACGTACGTGTCATAAAATCAAATGGTGATGTCGTACAATATGTGATTACCATTAAAAAAGCGCCGAAAAAGATTTCCAAAGTTACGCCTGCCAAAAAGACTTTGAAGAAGGGCAAGACCTGCAAGTTGAAAGTTACTTTGCCAAAGGGAACTGCAAGCAATAAAATCACCTTTGCTTCTTCCAATAAGAGAGTTGCCACGGTAACGGCAAAGGGTGTAGTAAAGGCAAAGAAAAAAGGGAAAGCAGTCATTACGGTAAAGACATTTAATAAAAAGACAAAGAAAGTCCGGATTACGGTGAAGTAATTTGAAAAAGAAAAAGAAACGAAAAACGTATTACGAAAAATAGTAGTTACCCCGGTATATAAGGATATCAACGGAGGAGAAGAGGCCGGCGGGGTTCTGGATATGCGCAGACTGTCTTTTCAGACTTTCTAATGCGTTCCGCAGTAAAAAGGCTCAGAGTGCGGCAAAGAAAAGGATATACTGAATGGCTGCAGCGTGACGACGATAACTGTGTCAGTGAACGATCCGAATTATAACGCTGCCTATGAAAAATTATGTGCGCGTCAAAGCGTACACAAAGAACGGCAAGAAGAATTTATATGCGGCTGCAAGTAAAATAAAGGATGTGCAAGTGAAAAGCAGCAGTCGAAGATTTTGCAGAGGTGAAAATACCGTTTGGACAGAGGTTTTGACTGTCCAGGCGGTATTTTTGGCAAAATATTGTTTTATACTTCCAGATATGATAAAATATTCAGGAACATTTCATAGAACAGTTATTTGCGCTGGGATTAAGGCGGTAAGATACGGCTGTTTTTCTGTAAAAGCAGAAGCGGGAAAAGAGAGGACATTAAATGATGGAGCATATGCCTGTAAAAATATTATACCAGGGCGGCAGTGGAGAAATTGTTGTAAAAAAATCACGGTTTATCGCTACGCTAAAGCCAATAGACACAGAAGAAGAGGCGCTTGCATTTATTGCCGGCTTAAAGAAACAGTACTGGGATGCAAGGCATAATTGTTATGCATTTGTGGCGGGCAGAAATCAGGAACTGCAAAGGTGCAGCGATGACGGAGAACCGAACGGGACTGCCGGGCGTCCTATGCTGGATGTGCTGCTGCGGGAGGAACTACACAATCTGGCAGTGGTGGTGACCCGTTATTTTGGAGGAACGCTTCTGGGAACTGGGGGACTGGTACGTGCCTATCAGCAGGCCGTGCAGCAGGGGCTTGAGAACAGCGTTATTATTGAAAAACGTCCGGGAAGAGCCATGACCATTGGTACAGATTATAATGGAATTGGTAAGATACAGTATATCCTTGCACAGCAGGAAATTACAATTATGGATACGCTGTATACGGAACAGGTAGAGCTTAAGGTAATGGTTCCCCTGGAACAATCAGAGATGCTTCAGGCTGCAATTACGGAAGGAACGAACGGGAACGCCAGATTTTCTCTGGGGGAAATCGAGGATTTTGCCTGTATTGATGGAAAAATAAAAATATTTTAAAAAAGTACTTGCATTTTTGAGGAAGTTCATATATAATATGCCTTGTTGAAAAGCAATGGCCCATCGCCAAACGGTAAGGCAACGGACTCTGACTCCGTCATTTCAAGGTTCGAATCCTTGTGGGCCAGGTCGTAACCCATCACAATGCGTGATGGGTTTTTATTTTCTTTCATAGGAAAGACCTTGTTACGGTGAAGTATTAAAATATGTTCTTTTTGATGAAAGAAAAACTCTCCGGGGGATGCAAACGCACACAAAGTAATTATGACGCGAAAGCGCCTGCTTTGCTCATTTAAGAAAATGAGAATTTTGCGCTGCGATGGCGAATCCTGCATCATAATCCGGAAATTGCGCAAAGAGTGTCCCTGTGAATTGAAATCAGGATAGGAGAAAAATATTCAGGAGGTATCCATGTATCAATTTGACAGCAGAATACGGTACAGTGAAATTGACAGTCAGGGGAAAATTACCTTGACTTCTATCATAGATTATTTTCAGGATTGCAGTACGTTCCATTCCGAGGAGTTGGGGGTGGGTATAGATTACTTGAGAGATCAAAAGCTGGCATGGGTATTGACTTCCTGGCAGATTGAAATTGGGCGATATCCGGAGTTTGGAGAAAAAGTGTCCGTGAAGACCTGGCCTTATGGGTTCCAGGGATTTTTCGGGTATCGTAATTTTACCATGGAAAGCGAACATGGAGAGCTTTTGGCATATGCCAATTCTGTGTGGGTATTGTTGGATTTAAAGAAAAAAAGACCGGCGAAGCTGCCGTCGCTTATGCAGGAAGTATACCAATTATCCCCGCAGCTTCCCATGGAGTGTGATTCCAGAAAGATACAAATTCCTGAAATGGCAGAAGAAAAGGAACGTTTTCCGGTACACAAATATCACATTGATACCAATCAGCATGTGAATAATGGGAAATATGTGAGCATGGCGCAGGAATATCTGCCTTTGGGCTTTAAAATCGGTAAAATGAGGGCAGAATACCGGAAGGCTGCAGTATACAAAGATGTGATCTGTCCTTTTGTGGCATCGTCTGGGGAGAAAATTATTGTAAATCTGGCAGATGAGGCGGGAAGGCCTTATGCGATAGTAGAGTTGGAGGAAAAAAATGATTCGATTAGGTGAAAAGCAAAAGCTTAAAATCGTGAAGAAAGTGGAGTTTGGGGTTTATCTGGCAGAGGACAGTGAAGCTGAGACAAGGGTGCTTCTTCCGGCAAAACAGGTGCCTGAAGGGGCGGATATTGGGGATGAGCTGCAGGTTTTTATATATAAAGATTCCAAAGACCGCGTAATTTCTACGACACAGGAACCGAGGCTGAAGCTGGGGGAATTTGCCGCGCTTACCGTGGTATCTGTTCAGAAAATTGGAGCCTTTTTGGACTGGGGCCTGGAAAAAGATTTATTTCTACCCTATAAGGAGCAGGCCGGCAAAGTGCAGGAGCAGGATGAAATTCTCGTAAGGCTGTACATTGATAAGAGCAGACGGCTCTGCGCCAGTATGAAAGATATTTACGAGCTTCTGCAGACAGATTCCCGTTACCAGAAGGGAGATATGGTTCAAGGACGCATCTATGAATTTAGTGATAATTTTGGTACGTTTGTGGCAGTGGACGATAAATATTCAGCAATGATACCGCGGCACGAAGACTGCAGTTTTCTGCGGATTGGAGACGTCATTCAGGCGCGGGTTACCGGTGTGAAACCTGACGGCAAACTGGATCTGACTTTGCGCGATAAGGCATATATCCAGATGGATCAAGACGCTATGCGGGTGATGGAGGTCATAGAGGCATATGCAGGTGTTCTGCCGTTTAACGATAAGGCTTCTCCGGAGGTGATAAAGCGGGAGATGAAAATGAGTAAGAATGCATTTAAACGTGCTGTGGGGCGATTGTATAAGGAACGGAAGATTGAAATTTCAGATAAAAGTATTCGAAAGATATAGGAGGGCGCAGACTATGTCCCAAAATAAGAGTGTAAACCGTTTGTTTTTAGTTGTTGTTGTAATCTATATTGGAGTAAGTTTTGGTTTCAGTCTGTTGAGCGCAAATATCCCTGTTTTGGCAGAACTGCCCATATACTGTTCCCTGCTGTTGTCACAGGCGTTGGTCTTTGTGCCCTGTTTCCTTTATTGTAGAGGAAAAAATATAAAAATCCGCGAGCTGATTCCGTACCGCCGGATCAGTTTTATCACGATCATACTGGTGGTAATCTGTACCTATTTGATGTATCCGCTGATTGTGGTATTAAACGCGGTGTCTATGCTGTTTTCTAATTCAGGGACCGCCTCCGTGTCAGAATTGATGCAGAGCCAGAATTTTATTTTAAATACGTTGTTTATGGCGTTGCTGCCGGCCTGTGTGGAGGAATTTATGTTCCGGGGCGTGCTGTTTCAGACTTATAAGAAGAGTAAAATGCTGCCGGCAATATTGTTGAGCGGGTTTCTTTTTGGATGTATGCATATGAATCTCAACCAGTTCATTTATGCATTTGCCCTGGGCGTATATCTGGCGTTTCTGGTGGAGGCTACCGGCAGTGTTTTCAGTTCGATGCTGGCTCATTTTACACTGAATTTTACCAGTGTGCTGATGACGTTTTTCCTTCCAAAACTCTATGATACGCTGGGAATTTCCCAGTCAGAGGCTATGCAGCAGATTGAGCCGGGCGGTTATGCAGCTACCATGGAAAACGCGCAGCTTGCAGGATTTCTTATAGGGATTCTGTTCTGGGGGGTCATAGCCCTGGGAGCTACCTGTGCGGCGGTGGGAATGTATATCGCTATTTGTAAGATTAATGGACGATGGGGCTATGTGAAGAAAATGTTCCAGGGTGGAACCAAAGAACGCCTCTTTTCCATTCCGTTGGTTTTGGGAATCGCTATTATTTTTGCGTTTATGGGATTTTCTGTTTATTTGGAATGGATTGCCGTTTCATAAAACCGGCAGATCAGCGTTAGACGTGCTCATCTGCCGGACGGATAAATCAGACGGAAACGTCGATGTTTCCGCCCAGGTGCGGGGTTACGGACTGTTCCATGAGTTTGATCATGGAATCTCCCATAATCTCTGCCTGATCCAATTGTTTGCCCAGCATGAGGACGCTGATATCATTGTTCACTTTTGTCATGCTAAGGGCGGTAGATAAGGAAGCTATATCCATATACACTCCTCCTTTCCGCTTTAATTATGGCACGCAGGAGAGAAAAATGCAATAAATTTTATCAGGAGGTTTTGTGATGTTGTATGATGTGATTATTTTAGGGAGCGGGCCGGCAGGATTAAGCGCGGCGGTATATGCGGAGCGCGCCCGGCTGAATACGCTTGTGATAGAAGAAAAGCCGTTAAGCGGCGGGCAGATCCTGGACACCTATGAAGTGGATAACTATCCGGGACTGCCGGGAATCAGCGGATTTGAGCTGGGGCAGAAATTCCGCGAACATGCAGACAGGCTGGGAACAGAGTTTGTCAATGAGCAGGTAAAGGAAATTAAGGATCTGGGAGATAAAAAGCAGGTAATTACCGGAAAGGAAACCTATGAGTCCAGAACTCTGATCCTGGCTACCGGGGCCAGACACCGCAAACTTAAGGTGCCTGGCGAGGAGGAGCTTACAGGCAGGGGCGTATCTTACTGTGCCACCTGCGACGGCGCATTTTTCCGCGACAGGACAGTGGCAGTGGTGGGGGGCGGAGACGTCGCGTTAGAGGACGCTCTGTTTCTTGCCAGAGCCTGCCGGAAGGTATTTTTGATTCACCGGCGGGATGAATTTCGAGGCGCCCGCATCCTTCAGGAACGGGTAAGGCAGACAGAAAATATTGAACTTGAACTTAACTGTAAGGTAACCAGGATACAGGGGGAGGAACAGGTTTCTTCCGTGCTGCTTCATCATAATATAGAAGGAACTGAACGTGAGCTTCAGGTTCAGGGCGTCTTTATTGCGGTGGGTATTTCTCCCAATACGGCAGCTTTGGAAGGTATGATTGCCCAGGATGAACAGGGTTATATTCTGGCTGGAGAAGATACGAAAACCAGCGTGCCCGGCATATTTGCGGCAGGCGATGTGCGTACAAAACAGCTTCGTCAGGTGATTACGGCGGCAGCAGACGGGGCCAATGCTGTGACTTCCGTGGAACGGTATTTAAGCGGCGTGTAATCTTCTTAATCAATACTGACAATATCCGACTAAATATTGTAACAATTTTGTAAAAGATTACAGTTGACATAAAGTTACCCCTTTGCTATAATTAGTCCTGTAATAAATTCGTAACAAATCAAGGATTTTGAGAGGAATCCGTAACAATAAAACAGGACAAATTATGGAGGGTAAGGATGAATAGAAATTCTATCAGAAGAGCAACAACTTGTTGTCTGACTGCGGCAGTGGTATTGACCAGCAGTTCTTTTGTATCAAATGCGGCAGTGAGTGCAGGAGCAGGAAGCTTGATTTCAGCGGCAGAAACTCAGGTGAGCGTTGAGAATATGGGGAATTCTTCAACAGCGGGAGTTTCCGGCACAATTGCAAAGTCTTTGGGAAAAGAATCTAAGGACGATACGAAGCAGGCAGCTCAGAATGAAGCTCCGAAGTCTGAATATGATGATATTGCGATCGCTCAGGTAGATGATTATGTAAATGTCCGTTCCGCGGCAGGCGAGGATGGAGAAGTTCTTGGAAAGTTATATAATAATTCCGCATGTACGGTATTGGGAACGGAGGGAGACTGGTACAAGATTCATTCCGGTGACGTAGAAGGTTACATTAAGGCGGAGTTTTTGGTATTAGGAGATGCAGAGCTTGCGAAGTCCGTAGGACGCCGCGTGGCAGACGTTAAGACAGATACATTGAATGTACGTGCAGAGGCAAGTACTGACGCCGAGCTGTTAGGTCAGGTTCCGGGAGGAGAAGAGCTTTCCGTAGTAGAAGAAAAGGACGGCTGGGTGAAAGTAGCGATTGAAGAAGGCGACGGCTGGGTTTCCAGTGAATTTGTGGAGACAAGCACGCATTATGTAGTTGCAGAGTCAAAAGAAGCAGAGGAAGCTCGTCTGAAGAAGGAAGAAGAAGAGAGAAGAGCAGCAGAAGAGGCGGCAAGAGCGGCTACGCAGAGATCTTCCCAGAGCTCATCCGGTTCCTCCAGCTCATCTGGTTCCTCCGGAAGTTCAGCTCCAAGCAGAAGCTATGCTCCGCCAAGTGGTGGAAATGGACAGGCAGTTGCCAATTATGCATGTCAGTTCGTGGGTAATCCGTATGTTTGGGGTGGGACAAGCCTGACAAACGGAGCAGATTGTTCCGGATTTGTAATGAGTGTATATGCAGCCTTTGGCGTGGGCCTTCCACATTCTTCTAGTGCTCTGGCAGGTGTAGGTTATGGTGTCAGCCAGGATGCTATGCAGCCGGGCGATATCGTATGCTACAGCGGTCATGTTGGAATCTATGTTGGTAATAACACGATTGTTCATGCAAGTACGGAAGCAACCGGTATCAAGTATACTTCTCCGGCAAACTACAGAACAATTGTGGCTGTAAGAAGAATCTTTTAATAGAATAGGTGAATAAGTACTCCCGGTTTGAGGTTACGCTCAATCCGGGAGTTTTATTGTGCAAAGGCTATGCTGCAGCGAAGTATAAAAGCATACGGCCCTTCCTTTGAAATAAAAGCCCCTGGGGATGCGTACGGCGCAACAAAGAGAATTGTTGCACAATTTTAAGTTTTTTACTAAGAAATCTTTGCAGAAAAAAGTTGTCGAAAAACCGCAAATTATCATTTAAGCAAACTGCACAAATTTTATTGTGATCAAAAAAGTTATTCAAATTTATAAAGAAATTATCCACATAAAAAAATGTGAAAAAGCCCAAAAAATGAGTTATACACAAAGTTATTCACATTATCCACATAAACCGGAGTGGAAAAACTGGTTTACATAGTAAAAAAAGGAAACGTTTGTTTTGTGAAGTTGTAATAAAGTTGATAAATTTGGAAAAAAATAAGAAATAGCATTGACATTTCCGGAGACAAAAAATTGCAACAAAAAGGAAAAGATTTCAGTTAATTTAGCAAAAAACTTCTCGTTAAGAAAATTTTAGAACGGTTAATGTGCAAAAAGTGTAGTTGAAAAAAGTTGATGCATTTGGTATACTTCTAAGGTGTTTTATCATATGTAAGAAAACATCATATGGTAAAATAATATATTTGAGTACAGCCGTTTAAGAGAGCGGTTGCCGGACGGGTGATATATGGGTAAAAAAATAGAGATTCTGGGTATGAACCTTAATAGTTATACGGTTCAGGAAGCCATGCTTCAACTGGAAGAATACTGGAATAAAACAATAATGAGTACAATTGAACATATTACCATGGAGACTTTGGTAAAAGCACACGGGGATGATTTGGTGAAAAGCTGTATTGAGCGTTTGGATTTGGCGGTCATCTGTGATAAGGAAATTCTGAAAGCAGCAGGCTTTGCATCGAAGCGGCAGATGCAGGAAGCCGTGGAGAATGGGTTTTTTAAGGAATTTATGAGGCGTACCATTGACAGCGGCAGGCTGGTATATCTGCTGGGCGGAACGCGTGAGCAGGTGGAACGGCTGCAGGATTTCCTCAAAGAAGCTTATCCCAAACTTCGGATAACAGGTACATATGCCTTATCTGAGTGTACCGGGGATTACGACGCCATAATCAATGAAATTAATATCGCGGCGCCGGATGTTATCTTATCGGTGATTCCAACCCCTGAACAGGAATATTTTCTCAAGGATCATAAAGATAAGCTGAGTGCTAAGATCTGGTATGGGATGGGAGAATATCATTCAGATAAAAGGGGCGTAGCGGAGATGGCGGATTTTGCCAGGAAGCTGCTGCAAAAAGGTATCATACACGGTATGCTTCTGCGCTACCATAAAAATGAAGGTGAAGACAATGATGAATAGTTTTTCGATAAAAAAGCGCAATCCGGTTTTTTTGTACTTCGTAATTACATCAGGGACGGGGCTTCTTGCGTTTGCCATCAAATGCATTTTTGATCCCGTGAGCCTGGTTACAGGAGGATTTACAGGTATCGCCATTTTGATTAAGGCGCTGACAAATATGTTCTATCAGGGGGGGATTCCTCTGTGGTTTGCCAATCTTGCCTTAAATGTGCCGTTTTTTATCCTGGCGTATAAGATCAAAGGTAAGAAGTTTATTGGGCGCACGGCTTACGCCACCGTACTGTTGTCCGTCTGGCTGTATTTGATACCGGAAATTGATTTTGTGGAAGGGGATTATATACTGGCAGCTATTTTCGGCGGCGTTCTGGCCGGTATTGCCATGGGTATGATTCTTTGGGCGAACGCTACTACCGGGGGAACGGAAATGGTTGCCGTACTGCTGCAATGCAGGCTCAAACATTATTCTGTGGCGCAGATTATGCAGGTATTGGACGGTATGATCGTTCTTGCAGGCGTATATGTGTTCGGACTGAGGCCTTCCATGTATGCGATTGTGGCCATCTTTATTACTTCAAAGGTGACGGATACGATATTGGAAGGTATGAAATTTTCCAAAGCGGCGTATATCGTTACCGATCATTTTCAGGAAATTGCCAGACAGATTATGGAGGACCTGAACCGGGGAGTAACGGGTTTAGAAGCGCAGGGGATGTATTCCGGAGAGAAAAAATGCGTGCTCTACTGTGTGGTTTCCAAGAAGGAAATTGTATCATTAAAAGAAATTGTACATCAAATTGATGAAAGTGCATTTGTAATTGTAGGGGATGTGAGAGAGGTTCATGGCGAGGGATTTATTGAACACAAGAAGAGTTAGGTGCATTTTGTATACTATGCCTATGACGAAAAAATGGATATTTTGAAAAAAGGTTGAGGAAATGCATAAAAAATGTAGATTTCCTCTTTCTTTTTTTGTGCTTTTACATTAAAATACAAATTAGATTGATTTTTCCATGAAAATTGCAGAAATAAATTTTGTGAAAGTTGCATAGAGAATATATATGCAGATAAATTATGCCGGAAAGGAACAGCAGAAAAAGAAAAGGAGTGCAGAGAATGATTTCAAATCAGATACTTCAAAATACCATTGACGGGTTAAAAGGAATTACCAGAATTGATTTATGCATTATTGATACGGAAGGGAAGGTTCTTGCCGCCACTTTTCACAATCACAGTACAGATAATTATGTAAAGGCGGCGCTGGCGTTTGTGGAATCTCCGGCAGACAGCCAGGTGTTTTTAGGATGTCAGTTTTTTAAGGTGTTTGACGAGCACCAGTTGGAATATATTTTGCTTGCTAATGGCGATAGTGAAGATGTTTACATGGTTGGGAAAATTGCCAGTTTCCAGCTGCAGAATCTCCTGGTCGCTTATAAGGAACGGTTTGACAAGGACAACTTTGTGAAGAATCTCTTGTTGGACAATCTGCTGCTGGTGGATATTTATAATCGCGCCAAGAAGCTGCATATAGACACTGAAGCCAGAAGAGTAGTCTTTATTGTTGAGACGAACCGTGAAAAAGATGGGAATGAACTGGAAAAGGTACGGGGGCTTTTGGGGAGCAAGTCCAAAGATTTTATTACGGCTGTGGACGAGAAAAATATTATTATGGTAAAAGAGGTGCCTGAGCATGAGGGGTATGAGGAGTTGAATAAGACGGCGGAAGTGCTTTTGAATCTCTTTCACGCGGATGTGGAGCAGGAAGTGCATATTGCATACGGTACCATCGTAAATGAAATCAAGGAAGTATCCAAATCATACAAGGAAGCGCGGATGGCGCTGGACGTAGGAAAAATATTCTTTGAAGAGCGCAATATTGTCGCCTATGCCACGCTTGGCATTGGACGCTTGATTTACCAGCTCCCGATTCCTCTGTGCAAGATGTTTATCAAAGAGATTTTTGACGGAAGATCGCCGGACGAGTTTGATGATGAAACCCTTACCACCATCAATAAATTTTTTGAAAATAGTTTAAATGTTTCCGAGACGTCCAGGCAGCTTTATATCCACCGCAATACGCTGGTATACCGCCTGGATAAGCTGCAGAAAAGCACGGGCCTGGATTTGCGCGTGTTTGAAGACGCCATCACCTTTAAAATTGCGCTGATGGTTGTCAAATATATGAATTATATGGAGTCCTTGGATTACTAGACGATTAGGAGGCTTATATGATTAAACTTGAGAATGTCAGCAAGGCGTATTCGGCAGGGATTCCTGCGCTGAACGATGTGAATCTGTATATTGAGCCGGGAGAATTTGTTTTTGTGGTAGGCGACAGTGGTTCCGGCAAGTCTACACTGATTAAATTGTTGTTAAAGGAATTAGAGCCTACCAGCGGCAGTATCATAATTAACAATCAGAAACTAGGAAATATCCGCCATCGGGATGTGCCCAGGTTTCGCAGGAATGTGGGAGTGGTTTTCCAGGACTTCCGGTTATTAAAGGACCGCAATGTTTATGAGAACGTGGCGTTTGCCCAGCGTGTGGTGGGAACCCCGGTAAAAAAGATGCGGCGCAAGGTTCCTGCGGTTTTATCCATGGTTGGACTTGCTGCAAAATACAAATCTTATCCGCGGGAGATTTCAGGCGGGGAGCAGCAGCGTGTGGCGATTGCAAGGGCGCTGGTAAACGAACCGAAGATCCTGCTGGCCGATGAACCGACAGGAAATCTGGACGCTCATAATGCATGGGAGATTATGAAGCTTCTGGATGAAATTAACCAGCGGGGCACTACGGTGCTGGTGGTCACTCATAATCTGGATATTGTTAAGGCCATGAAGAAGCGTGTCATAACTATGAAAAAGGGTGTTGTAGTAGAAGACGAACAGGCAGGTGACAGTTATGAGGATTAGTACGTTTTTATATACCTTACGTCAGGGAGCAAAAAATATCTGGAAGAATAAAATGTTCTCTCTGGCGTCCATTGCCACGATGTCGGCGTGTATTTTCCTGTTTGGCGTGTTTTATGCAGTGGTCGTTAATTTTCAGAGCGTTGTAAAAGAAGTGGAATCCGGAGTTGCGGTTACGGTCTTTTTTGACGAGGGCGCGACGCAGGAGCAGATGGATGAAATTGGCGTGCAGATCAAGAAACGAGTGGAAGTATCAGAATGTGTGTTTGTATCCGCGGAAGAGGCATGGCAGGAATTTCAGAAGGTTTATTTTGAAGGCTCCGAGGAGATGGCGGAAGGATTTGCAGACGACAATCCATTAGTAAATTCCTCTCATTATGAAGTGTATATGAATGATATCTCCATGCAGGAGTCCCTGGTTTCCTATCTTCAGTCGCTAGACGGGGTGAAAGAAATCAAAAGCTCTGATTTGGCGGCAAACACGCTCACAGATTTTAACCGGCTGATCGGTTATGTGTCGGCGGGAATTATTCTGATTTTGCTTTGCGTGGCAGTATTTTTGATCAGCAACACAGTCACCATCGGCATTGCGGTCCGCCGGGAAGAGATTGCTATTATGAAGCTGATCGGCGCAACCGATTATTTTGTGCGTGCTCCTTTTATTGTAGAAGGGATTCTCATCGGAATTATTGGTTCGGCGCTGCCGCTGACGGTTTTGTATTTCATGTACCGGAGGATTATTTTTGCGGTAGCGGAGAGATTTCGCTGGCTGAGCGGTATGCTGGAATTTCTTCCGGTAGAAAAGGTATTTTCCACGCTGGTTCCGGTGGGATTGATTTTGGGAGTGGGAATTGGTTTTCTGGGAAGCCGTCTGACGATACGCAAACATTTGAAGGTGTAAATTATACATAGCGGGGAGAGAAATTATGAAGTATTTATCAGATTAAGAAAAGAGGAATTATATGGATACACAATCAAATCAGACACAGGAGCTGGACGCACAAGAACAGCTTGCACAGGAATATGCCGGCCGGCAGCAGGTTTACCATGGCGGCAGGGGACCGAAACGAAGGGGAAGACCGGGGTTTGGGATGGGTATGATAACCGGAATGCTTCTGATGTTATTTCTGTCTCTGCTTGCCATAACCGGGAGCCAGTTTCTGCTGAACAGAGGCAGGAAAGCGGCGGCCAAGCAAAATGTTTTAGGAGAGGGAAGCAGCAAGAATGCCATTTCCCAAAAAGGGGTAGAGGAAAAAGCGGGAGAACTGGCGGATCTGATTGACCAGTATTATTACGAAGATTTCGATCACGATTCACTGGTGGAAGGTATGTACGCCGGAATGGTGGAAGGACTGGATGATCCTTATTCTTCTTATTTTTCGGCGGAAGAATACGCTGCATTTAATGAAAGCACTACAGGTATTTATTATGGAATTGGCACTGTTCTCACACAGAGCATGGAGACGAAAACGGTAACGATTCTTCATGTTTATCCGGGAACGCCCGCGGAAGAAGCAGGTATCCGCGACGGCGACGTCATTGTGAAAGTGGGAGATATTGAGGCTGACAGTGTGGAACTTTCCGAGCTGACTTCGCATATTAAAGGGGAAGAGGGAACGAAAGTCCATATGGAAGTGATGCGTTCCGGAGAGAGTAAACATCTGCAGTTTGATGTGGAACGGCGGCAGATTGAAGTGCCTACGGTCGAATATCAGATGCTTGAGGGAAATGTGGGTCTGATACAGATTACGGAATTTTCTACAGCGACGCCGGAACAGTTTGACCATGCTGTGAAAGAACTGCAGGGCCAGGGAATGGCGTCTATGATTGTTGATCTGAGAAATAATCCCGGCGGAGTTCTGCAGTCCGTCTGTACGATGCTGGATGAAATCCTGCCGGAAGGGCTGCTGGTATACACGGAGGATAAATATGGAAGGCGTTCAGATTATAAATCAGATAAAAACTGCATGGATATGCCGATGGCAGTGCTTATCAATGAGAACAGCGCCAGCGCCTCGGAGATTTTTGCAGGTGCAATTAAGGATTACAAGTACGGAACTCTGATCGGGACCACTACTTTCGGTAAAGGCATTGTCCAGAGCATTATTCCTTTGGATGATGGAAGCGCTCTAAAAATTACCATGGCAAAGTATTTTACGCCCAATGGAAATTATATTCATGAAAAAGGGATTGCGCCGGATATTGAACTGGAATATGAATATCAGAGCCAGGACGACGAAGTTTACAATCCCCTGCACGACAATCAGGTGTTGAAAGCTCTGGAGGTGTTAAAAGAAGCAGAATAGGCATTGACCTTTTGCGCTTTGTAAGTTATCATTAGATATATTTGTGAAAAAATTACCGTATGAAAGACAAAACTATGGAAGCGAGGGAACGTGAATTGAAACAGTTTTTTGGAATGAGCCATAGCGGAGATTTGAAGGAGGCGGTTCGCGGACTGAGTAATCCCCAGATGATTTTGCTGATGTCGAATGGGGATCAGTTTGAAGAGCATGTGAAGAAATTAGAAGACCTTTTTCCGGAAGTGCCCAGTATCGGGTGTATCGGCATGAGTTATGATACCAGGATTGTGGAAAAGGGGGTGGGCATTGTCGCCTATACAGACGGAGTGGCGGCAGTGGCGAATGTGTTAGAGGAAGTATCGGTTATGCCTGTAAAGTATATCCAGCGCTTAGAGCGGGATATAGAGCGTGTAGGAGCTTCACAGAGCGATACAGTCTGCATAGATTTCTGTTCCGGGAATGACGCCTGTGTTCTGACTACCGTCTACAGTGCCTTAAAGCGCAGAAATATTTCTCTGGTAGGGGGAACCGGGGACGCAGGGAAGATATCGGTCAACGGAAAGATTTATGAGGATGCAGTAGGGTATGCCCTGATTAAGAATCTGAACGGCAAGGTTAAGGCGTATAAGGAAAATATCTACCATCAGAAGGGGAATTACCGTTTTATTGCCTCACGGACGGATAAGGAAAAGTATATTATCGGAGAATTGAACGGCAAGCCTGCCAAGCAGGTTTACCAGAATATTCTCCATGTATCGGAACAGCAGATTACCACACAGACGTTTAAGAATCCTTTTGGCAAGGTGAACGGCGATGATATCTGTATTATTTCCATTAAAGAGGTCGATGGAAATTCTCTTGCCTGTTTCCGTCAGGTAAATGATTCCGACGTACTTATGCTTCTGGAGCTTGGAGACTATAAGGCGGTTGTGAAAAATACCATTCAGACGATACGAAGAGATTTTTCCAGAATTTCTGCTGTATTTTCGGTCAATTGCCTGTTTCGTTATCTTCTGTTTACTGACAACCATTATATGCAGGAGTATCTGCAGGAAATGGGAAGACTTGGCAGTCATGCCGGACTGGTGGGATATGGAGAACATTATAATAACCGCTTTGTAAATCAGTCTATGACCTGCGTAGTGTTTGAGTAAAGGGGGACCGAAGATGGCAATGGGAAAAAATAACTGGAGAGGTTTTGGAAAGAAGCATGAGAGAAAAAGCCTGTATCCGATTAAATACGTGATCGAGAATTTAAGAGAATATAAGACAGATCTTGTGCAGAAAGAAGTGGTTTCTTTGCAGGAGCTGGGAAAGATCAGCAGTTCTTTTCAGCAGGTATTGAAGGAGACGAATACATTTGAAGAACAGTTGCAGGATTTTGGAGATAATTTTTCAAATATCAATCAGGCATCCGGTCAGTTTGAGGCGGTAAAAAGCCAGATTGCCCAGTCCGTAGAGCAGGCGCAGAGCGAAGTGGAGGAGCTTAAGAACAGTTCTCATAAGGTAGAAGAAGATTTTGTTGAGATGGAAGGCACTTTTGGCAATTTCCAGGAATGTGTGAAAAAGATCAAAGGCTGTACCAGAAAAATTGCCACGATTGCAGACCAGACCAATATGCTTGCCCTGAACGCCTCTATTGAAGCTGCGAGAGCGGGCGAAATGGGAAAAGGCTTTGCGGTTGTTGCCGTAGAGGTCAAAGAGCTGGCTGACGAAATTAAGAAGCTGGTTGCCGAGGTAGACGCCAGCGTGGGAGATGTGGAGCAGGGGACAGAACAGCTCAATAACAGCATACATAATTCGCAGACAGCACTGGGGGACAGTATTGAAAAAGTAAACGAGACCTATCAGATGTTTGATAAAATTACGCAGGCGTCGGAAGACGTCACTTCTGTCCAGGCGGAAATTTCCAGGGCGATTGAAGATTCACAGATGTCCCTTCAGTCATTGTGCGGGTTCTTCGGCCGCACAAAAGGACAGTATCAGGAGGTTATGAAGCATATCAAGTATGCCAGCAAACTGGGAACCACCAAGAGCGCTATGTTTGAGGACATTGATAATATGCTGTCTCAGATTCCTCCTGTTGTCGATGATTATGATGAAAAATAAAAGAAATTTAGCATAGAAGAATAAAAGAGGCGTTTGTACCAGTGATTAAAAATCATGCGTGCATCCGCCTCTTTTTTAAATGATTAGATGATTAGATGTTAGGGTTGTGTAAGATGTTGCAATTATTTCGGCAGTTCCATCTTTTAATAGATGCAGGCGCCTCTGCCTCTGCCATATCCGCACCCTCCTCTGCCTCTGCCATATCCGGCTCCTCTGCCATATCCGCAGCCGTATCCGGCGCCCGTGCCGTCGCATATTGCCTGGCGTTCTTTGATATCCTCAAGAATATTGTCAGCCTCCTCCTGGGAAATGGTTCCGTTTTCCACATTCTCATCCAGGATTTGTTCTTTGACATTGAGTCGTTCTTCTTTAAATTCTTCAAGTTTTCCTGCTTCTGCCGCAATCATTCCATAAGTTTTGCCAGAATCAATGGCTTCCTGTATCACCTCCGATACAGGTCTTCCGGTAAGAGAAGCGACTGTTTGTGCGGGGGTCTGATAGTCCGCGGCTGTAACTGTGGCTGCGGAGCCGACAGTAAGTATGGAAACGGCAGATAAAAGAAGCAGGTTTCGTGTGATTTTTTTCATGATCAATACCTCCTAAATGTGATCTTTGTGTATCTGTATCATACAGGCAGACTATGGCAAAATTGTGTTTTTATATGGACAAATCTGTGATAAAATAAACGGAGGACAGAAAGAGGAAGGTTTTGGTATTGCAGATGTAAAATGGAGGGCCACATGGATAAGATTTTAATTGCGGACGACAATGTACAGATTACCAGGATACTAAGCGAATTTGCCAGACAGGAAGGATATGAGCCGCTCACTGCTTATAACGGAGATGAAGTATTGAAAATGTTTTGCACATATCATTTTTCAGTGATTCTGCTGGATGTAATGATGCCGAAAAAGGATGGATTTGAGGTGTGCAGGGAAATCCGCAGAAGTTCCAATGTGCCAATTATTATGATAACGGCCAGAGGTGAGGATTTTGAAAAGATTATGGGGCTGGATATCGGTGCGGATGATTATATTGTTAAGCCGTTTTCGGGCAGTGAAGTAATGGCAAGAGTTCGTGCCGTGCTGCGCAGAGTGGACAGTTCTCACAGGGAGGCAGGGCAGAAAAAACTCGTCTGTGATAATCTTTGCGTTTGCCTGGATGACGGCATGGTGACGATTGATGGTCAGCAGATTGTCCTAACCAAAAAGGAGCTGGAAATTCTTTGGACACTGCTTGAGCATCAGGGGAAGATATTTTCCAGGGATAATTTATTAAACAATTTATGGGGATACGACTATTACGGGGACAGCCGCACAGTCGACAGCCATATCAAGAGACTGCGGGCCAAGCTGGATCGTGTCCCCCATCCAAACTGGCAGATAAAAACCATTTGGGGAATGGGATATAAATTTGAAGGGGCTGTATCATGAAACATAAAATGACGTATCGTTTAACAGGATATTTTTCCGCAGTGCTGTTATTGTTTTCTGTGATAGCGGGCGTATTGTTCTGGGCATTATTTACCTGGCACACCGCAGATATACATGAAAAAGAGTTAAGGTCGCGGGCGGTTTCCATTGCCGACACCCTCTCCCGGCTTTCTCCACGGAAAAATAAGGGACCGGGAATGTCTGGAGGGTACGGCGCGTATCTGCGGTTTATGGACGATATTGCCATGAGCGAAGTCTGGCTGGCGGATGAAAATGCCCAGACGATTCAGATGTGTCAGAAAAATACGTCTCTCTCCTATCAGGAATTGCCTTCCGGAGCAGAAGATTTAATCAAACAGGTATTTGAGGGAAAGGTAGTAACAAACAGAGAATTTAGTCCGGTGCTTGATGTTCCCTGCATCACCGCAGGAGCGCCCGTTTACGATACCAAAGGAACTGTTACAGAGGCGGTTCTTTTGCATAGTCCGGTTGCCGGGATAAGCAATGCGCAGCATGACGGAGTTGTAATACTTGTGTTTTGTATTTTAACGGGGCTTCTGCTGGCGTTTTTCCTTTCCGTCGTATTGGTTCGTCATTTTATAAATCCTTTAAAATGTATGGGGATGGCGGCGGAAAAAGTAATGCGGGGTGATTATTCTGCTCGGACTGGAGTAGTTCAGGATGATGAAATCGGTTATCTTGCCTGCAATATGGATGAATTGTTTGGGCAGTTAGCAAATGTAGAAGAAGAACGGAAGCGGCTGGATAAAATGAGACAGGATTTTGTGTCAAATATTTCTCATGAACTGCGTACGCCGGTAACCGTGATTAGGGGTTCTCTGGAAGTCCTTGAACAGGGAATGATAACAGATCCTGGTGAAATGCAGGAATATTTTCAGCAAATGCGCAAGGACACCGCGCAGCTGCAGCGTCTAATCAATGATTTGTTGGAACTTTCAAGACTTCAAAATGCAAATTTTCATATTGACAAGGCGGAGTGGAATCTTACGGATATCATAAAAGAAGCAATTCGTTCGATGCAGCAGATTGCACAGCAGAAACACGTCAGGATTCAATTGGAACATGAGATTGGAACTATTTGTTTTCGGGGAGATTATGGAAGACTGCGGCAGATGTTTGTCATCGTACTTGACAATGCGGTAAAATTTTCACCTCCGGACGGTATGGTAACTGTTAAAATCTGCCGCGAAGAAAAAAGATATCAGGTTTCTGTATCCGACTGCGGAAAAGGGATTCTGCCAGAAGACATTCCTTATGTATTTAACCGCTTTTTCAAGGAGTGTTCTGAGAATAATAAAAGCGGCAGCGGTCTTGGGCTTTCTATTGCAAAACAGATTGCCGACCGCCATAATATAGCGATAGAATGTGAGAGCAACGGAATGGATAATACCACATTCTCTTTTATCTTTGATTCAGATGCCTGCAGAATGGATGATACTTTAAATTTATGTGATTAGAATGGAGAACAAATGAGAAATTTACGAAAATTAGCAGGGATTTTAATTCTTTTTATTCTTGTCTTTATGGTACTCGCCCTGTTCCAGTTTCAGCAAAAAGAAGAGGAAATGTCTATGCTGCCGGAAAAGATTGAGCATTATCTAAGTGAAGACTGGACGATGATTTTACTGAAGGGCACAGAGCTGTCACGGACAGAGATGCAAACTTATGATAAGATAGAAAAGATGGCAGAAAAGGCAGAGAAAAATGGAGACTGCCGGCAAGTGACACTGCCGTTTCAAGGAGAAAGCGAAGCTGGCACGGCTGTTATTTTCAAGACGATCTTGCCCAGTGAATATGTGGGGCTGACCATAAATTTTTCTTCTGTAGATACGGCAGTTTATGTATTTTTAGATGGAGAGTTTATTTACCAGTTTGAACCTGACGCGGAGACGTTGGGAGAGAGTGATAATTTTGTCGATGTCCCGAAATCTTTTTCTAAAGGGGAGTTATGCATTGTACAGACTTCTGCTCAAATAAATGCAGCGGCGTCTCTTGATGTGGTAAAAGTGGAGAGCCGTGATATGGTGCTGATCGGAGTGGTAGGAAATAACATTGCGGATATTGGCTGCTGTCTGCTGATTATGCTGATGTCGATTATTATGCTGGTGCTTGCATTGATCAGGCTGTATACACGCCAGCCAGCCCGTGGTGAGATGTTCCTGGGACTTGCCGGGTTTGCAGCAGGGATCTATTGTTTTATCGGGACAGATACCCTGAGCATTTTTTATGATGTGCAGGAAGCCTATGAAATGCAGGAATATCTCGTATTGCTGCTGCCCCTGTTTTGGGCATTGTATTTTGACCGTAATCTGCATACCGTATATCCGCGCCGTTTTTCTGTGCTGCTTTGGGGAGTGTGCGCCAATGCAGTCGTGCAGATTTTACTGCAATTATTGGGCGTACGGAATCTGGAGGATATGGTAAATATATCTGCGGTTGCTGTCGGAGCAGTATGTGTGACAGCGATTGTGAGCCTGATACATTATGATTATAAAAATAGAAGTTATCAGACGGTTCTTCCGGTATTTGGCGTGGTCGTATTGCTGTCAGGAGGGATTGCCAATGTGATTATGAATACGTTTTTTGATTATAACCGCGGCAACGCAGCCGGACAATACAGTATGGCGTTGTTCAGCGTCATCATGACGGTTATGCATACCTTACGATTGTCCAAAGAATATCGGGCAAATGCGGAAGAGAACGCCCGGCTGCTGAAGGAACAGGTTATGATGGCAAAGCAGCAAAATGCCCAGTTAATTCAGGCGAAAAAAGATGCAGAGGCGGCAAAGCAGGAGGCGTTGGCGGCCAATGAAGCCAAAGGAAGGTTTCTGGCAAATATGTCTCATGAGATCCGCACTCCGATTAATGCGGTACTGGGCATGGATGAAATGATTCTGCGGGAGTCGAAGGAACCGGCCACCAGGGAATATGCCATGGATATTTATATGGCCGGACAGACATTGCTGTCTCTGATCAATGATATCCTGGATTTCTCCAAGATAGATTCTGGAAAAATGGAAATTATACCTGTAGAGTATGATGTAAGCAGCCTGATTTATGATCTGGCAAATATGACTTCTCAGCGGGCCAGAGAAAAAAATCTTGAATTTAAGGTAGAAACTGACCGCAGCATACCGTCCCGGCTGTATGGAGACGATGTGCGCATCCGCCAGGTATTGACCAATATTCTCACTAATGCAGTGAAATACACGCATGAGGGAACGGTATGGCTGCGGATTCAAAGCAGGGAGATGGAAGATTCAGCAATACTCAGATTTGAAGTGGAAGATACAGGTATCGGTATTAAAGAGGAAGATCTGCCCAAGCTTTCTGCGGAGTTTGAACGGATTGAGGAGGACAGGAACCGTAATATTGAAGGAACCGGTCTGGGAATGAGTATTACAAACCAGCTTCTTGCCTTATTGGGCAGCTCGCTGAAAGCAGAAAGTGTGTATGGAAAAGGATCTAAATTTTATTTTGAACTGGAACAGAAAATCGTAGATCACACACCAATTGGAGACTTTGAAGCAAGAGTGCACCAAATGGCGGAAAATTACAATTATGGCACCAAATTCTGCGCGCCGGAAGCAAAGGTGCTGGTAGTGGACGACAATGCTGTGAACCGTAAAGTATTCCGCAACCTTGTGAAAGATACACAGATTCAGGTTACAGAGGCAGAAGGGGGAAGAGAATGCCTGGAACTGGTTCAAAAAAACCATTATGATTTGATTTTCCTGGATCACATGATGCCGGAAATGGATGGGGTAGAAACGCTGCATAATATGAAAAAGCTGTCTGATTTTCCCTGCCGGGAAACGCCTGTTATTGTCCTGACAGCAAACGCCGTGTCAGGAGCAAAAGAGAAATATTTGACGGAAGGGTTTGACGATTTTTTGTCAAAACCAATCGTGCCGGAAAAACTGGAACATATGATTCAAACTATGCTGCCAGAAGAACTGCTTGAGGAAGCTGCAGTCTGTGAACCGCAGGAAGCTTTGCAGCAGATAGGGAGTGCAGAGGATATTCTGGAAACGCATCCACAGGTGGACGGACTGGACTGGCAGTATGCCTGGCTGCATCTGCCGGAGCAGGAACTGTTAGAATATACGGTCAAAGAATTTTATGATCAGATTGATTCGGCGGCAAATCATCTGCAGCAGGCGTTCGAACAGATCACAGAGCCCCAAAAGCTGGAGCAGTACCGGATTCAGGTACATGCCATGAAAAGCCTTGCGGCTACCGTGGGAATCATACCTTTATCGGGTGTGGCAAAGATATTGGAATATGCGGCAAAAAGTGGTAAAATAGAAACAATCATGTCCATCACCCCGGCGTTTTTGGAAGAATGGCGCAGTTATAAGGACAAACTGCGGGGGGTTTTTGGCATAGGAACCATGACGAGAGAAACAGTGGCGGATTATTCTGTAATAGAGGCGCTGGTGGAAATGGTGCGTATCAGTATGCAGGAGCTGGATATTGATCAGGCGGACCAGTTGATGGGGCAGCTGCGCGCCTATGAATATCCGGATGAACTGAATCAGAATATTGAAAAACTTATGGAAGCGGTTACGAATTTAGATTCAGAGGAAGCAGACCGTCTTGCAGATTTGCTGATTGGACAGATGGAAGAGATAAATCAGTGATTGGAGGAGGAAAAATGAGAAAAATTTTACTGATAGGAAAGCTGAATACGGTAATGAAAGAGACAAATACATTTCTGTCACAGTTTTTCCATGTACAGCTTTGTTCTGACAATACCAGTGTTTTGGAAGGAATGTTAAAGATTGTCAATCCGGACTTAATTTTAATCAGTCTGATTGGCGCTTATGATATTGATACGTCCATGTTCTTTATGATCAGCGATAAATATTCCCAGATTCCGGTTTTGACTATTGGCACGAAAGAAGAGAGCAGCACATTTTTCAAGTATTATGAAGACGGGCAGTTCGAAAATCTCATTCGTCCGGTGGAGAACAGCGTCATTATGGACGCAGTCTGCCGGAGGCTTGGCGTGGATAAGGTAAAGGTGAAGCAGGAAGCGGAAGAGGAGAGGAAAGGACTTTTGGGCAGGAAGCGTATTCTGGTAGTTGACGATAATGGTACAACCCTTCGGACCATGAAAGTAATGCTGGAGGATTATTATGATGTTGCCATTGCCATTTCAGGAGCGCAGGCCATGACTTCCATTGGCAAAAAGCGGCCGGATCTGATTCTCCTGGATTATGAAATGCCAGTCTGTGATGGCAGGATGACCCTTGAAATGATACGTGCGGATGATGAGATGAAGGATATTCCGGTGGTTTTTCTGACCGCAGTCAACGACAGAGCCAATATTGAGGCAGTGCTGAAACTCAAACCGGCAGGATACTTCTTAAAACCGGCTGTGAAGGATAAGCTGCTGGCGGAGATTGATAAGATTCTAAAGGGAGAGGGACAGATAAATTAAAATACAGGATGTTTGCACGAATATATGATTCGTACAAACCGCATTGACAAACGTTATCAAATACGTTATGATAAAAACATATCTGATGTAAATCAGCAGTATAGAAAAAATAATAAACGCAGAGGGACTGCATAGCAGTTGAGAAGGTTAAAACCTGACTCTTTGAACCTGTCAGTTAATACTGTCGTAGGGAGCGGAACGGATATGGATTTTGAAGAAGACGCTGTTACAACGGCGTCTTCTTTTTTATCTTATAGGAAAGACCTGCTGCTTTTGCTATTTCAGTTCCAGGCAAAAAGGAGAAGACGATGAGAGAATATGCGACACAGATGGAAGCAGCCCGTAAAGGGATTGCAACAGAAGAACTAAAGAAAGTAGCCGCCAAGGAACGGATGAACGTGGAGGAACTTATGCCACTGGTGGCAGAAGGAAAAGTGGCAATATGCGCCAATAAGAACCACACCTGCATCGAGCCGGAAGGGGTAGGCTCGATGTTAAAGACCAAAATCAATGTCAATCTGGGTATCTCCAGAGATTGTAAAGATTACGATATTGAGATGCAGAAAGTGATGGAAGCTGTAAATATGGGAGCACATGCGATTATGGATCTGTCTTCTCACGGGGATACGATTCCTTTTCGCAGAAAACTTACTTCCGAGTGTCCGGCAATGATTGGAACGGTTCCCGTGTATGATTCTGTGATTCATTACCAGCGTGACCTTGCCACCCTGACAGCTAAGGACTTTATCGACGTGGTGCGCCTTCACGCAGAAGACGGCGTGGATTTTGTCACCCTCCACTGTGGAATCACCAGAAAGACCATTGAGCAGATCAGGAAGCATAAACGGAAGATGAATATTGTGTCCCGGGGCGGTTCTCTGGTGTTTGCCTGGATGAGCATGACTGGGGAGGAAAATCCATTTTATGAGTATTATGATGAGATCCTGGAAATCTGCCGGGAATATGATGTGACCATTTCTCTGGGAGACGCCTGTCGTCCGGGCTGCCTTGCAGATGGCTCTGATGTATGCCAGATTGAGGAGCTGGTGCGGCTGGGAGAATTGACAAAGCGTGCCTGGGAGCGGGACGTTCAGGTAATGGTAGAAGGACCAGGTCATATGCCTATGGATCAGATTGCAGCGAACATGAAACTGCAGCAGACCATTTGTATGGGAGCGCCGTTTTATGTGCTGGGGCCAATCGTAACAGATATTGCGCCGGGCTATGATCACATTACATCAGCAATCGGCGGAGCGATTGCGGCGCAGAACGGAGCGGCATTTTTGTGTTACGTAACGCCCGCTGAGCATTTGGCTCTGCCGAATGTGGAGGATGTAAAACAGGGGATCATGGCTTCTAAAATAGCGGCACATGCGGCGGATATTGCCAAGGGTGTCCGGGGTGCGCGGGAGCTGGATGATAAGATGGCGGACGCACGGCGTAACCTGGACTGGGATGCGCAGTGGGAGTGTGCCATGGACCCGGAAACAGCTAAAAAAATCCGTGATGACAGAAAGCCGGAGCATGAAGATACTTGTTCTATGTGCGGGAAGTTTTGTGCCGTGCGCAGCATGAATAAGGCATTGTCCGGAGAATATATCGACATCTTATAAGCATTCGCAGATGAAACAAATAAGGAGGACATCATGAAATTAAATGTAAAGAAACTGGCATTGGCAGGTATGATGACAGCATTGGGTGTGTGCCTGTCTGCATTTTCCATTCCGGTGGGAGCTTCCAAATGTTTTCCTGTCCAGCATTTGCTGAATGTGCTTTCCGGGGTATTCTTAGGGCCAGGGTATGCGCTGGGATTTGCCTTTTCTACGGCGCTGATCCGTAATCTTTTGGGAACAGGAAGCCTTCTGGCGTTTCCCGGAAGTATGGCGGGCGCTTTTCTGGGAGCAGTGTGGTATCGTTATACCAGAAAATTGTGGACTGCATTTGCAGGTGAAATCATAGGCACAGGGTTTTTGGGAGGTATGCTGTGCTATCCGCTTGCGCTGCTCTTGATGGGAAACAGCAAGGCGGCTTTGTTTACCTATGTCGTCCCTTTTTTGATTAGCACCGTTGGAGGCTGCATATTAGCAGCTATGCTTCTTGGCGTGTTGTATAAATCCGGAACATTCCATTATCTGAAACATATGTTAGAGGAACAGCCTGTCGCCGGAAAAGAGCAGCGGCTATGAAACAGGCATGGGAGAAGACAGCCGGACAGATTGCGCAGGTGTTCCGGGAAATCAGAGAGCAGAAGCCTTTGATACATATGCTGCCCAATACCGTATCCGCGGCCCTGTGCGCGGACGGATTGTCCGCCCTGGGAGCGCGCCCTCTGATGGCGGTGGATGCCCGGGAAATGCAGGAGATTACAGAGCAGTCGGACGCCAGCGTAGTGAATCTGGGACAGCCCAGTCAAGAAAAGATGAAGGCCGCAGAGCAGTTGTTAAAATATGCGGCAGGATTTGGAAAGCCGCTGGTATTGGACCCTGTGGGGTGCGGGGCTTCCCACTTTCGTCTGCACGAGGTGCAGAAGCTTCTGGCCTTGCCATGGAAGGGGATTGTAAAAGGCAACTGTTCGGAACTGTACAGTATCCAGCAGAACCGGCTTACAAAAGAGGGTATTGACGCCGTAGAAAAACGGGAATTGTCATTAAAGATTCCGGAGGGCAGGCTGTATTTTGTGACAGGGCAGACAGATTACATGATATGGGACGGCAGAAAACAAGAACTGATAAGACCTTGTGAGATACGAAAAAAGAACCGATATAATATCGTAGGAAGCGGATGTCTTGCCGGTGCAGTAACAGGCGCCTGCTGCAGTGTGACAGTCAGGCAGAGGCAGGAGCAGGCGTATGCTCTGGCAGCGTGGGCGGCTTCTTTGGGGATGGCGTATGCCCTGGAACAAGCAGGAAGAGCCAGCGGCTATGGAAGTGCGAAGACGCTTGTGCTGGATGAGCTTTCTCATCTTGCAGAACCGCATTTTAAAGAATGGCTGTTACAATAAATACGCCGTTACAGTGCAAAGGAGGATGAAAATGAGCTGGCTGTATGTGATTGCAGATTTTTCCTGCAAAGAAGAAACCATAGCAGCAATTTTACATGCGGGAATTGACTATATCCAGCTTCGTGAGAAGCATATTTCTTCAGCGGAATACTTGAAACGCGCCCGAAAGCTGCGGGAAATGACAGCAAAAACGGCGACAAAACTGATCATCAATGACCGGGTGGACATCGCGCTGCTCAGTGAGGCGGACGGCGTGCATTTGGGACAGTCCGATATTCCGGTGAAAGACGCCAGAGATTGTCTTGGCCCGGGGAAAATCATTGGCGCTACAGCAAAGACTGTGGAACAGGCACGCCAGGCGATGGAAGAAGGAGCCGATTATCTGGGCAGCGGCGCATGGTTTCCCACAGAGACCAAACAGGACGCCGTGCCTATTTCAGAGGAAATGTACCGGTCAATTTTGCAGGAGGCTCCCATCCCCAATGTGGCGGTAGGTGGAATTAATGCGGCCAATGGCAGGAAGCCTTTGTTATGCGGAGCAAGCGGGCTGGCGATTTCTGCCGGGATTTTAAAAGCTCAAAATCCTGTGGAAGAGGTGGAAAAGGTGCGCCGGCTCTTAGAAGAGTTTGCAAGGACATAGCAGAGGACAGGAGGAACATGTGAAGACAGTGCTTACAATTGCTGGCAGCGACTGCAGCGGCGGTGCCGGCATACAGGCAGATTTGAAAACAATTACAGCCTTAGGGCTGTATGGGGAAAGTGTGATTACAGCATTGACGGCACAGAATACGATGGGGGTAGCGGACATTTTGCCGGTATCCCCAGATTTTTTGCAGAAACAATTAGAATGCGTATTTACAGATATTGTGCCGGATGCAGTAAAATTGGGAATGATTACCGGGACGGAACAGATGCGGGTAATCCGGGACTGTCTGGTGAAATACCAGGTAAAACATTTGGTGATCGATACGGTAATGGTATCCACAAGCGGCAGGCGTTTGATGGAGCCGCAGGCTTTCGGCTACTATACCAGAAATCTGCTTCCCCTGGCAGAAGTTTATACGCCTAATCTGCCGGAGGCAGAACTTTTGTTAAAAACAACCATGAAAACAAGAGAAGAAAGGGTTGCGGCAGTAAGGGAGTTTGCGTTACAATACAGAGGAATGGTTTATTTAAAAGGCGGACATGACGGCCGCAGCGCTGACGATCTTCTATATGACGGCGAGAATCTTGTCTGGCTGACGGCGGCGCATATTTCCAACAGCAATACCCATGGGACAGGCTGCACGTTGTCGGCGGCGATTGCCTGCGGGCTTGCCAGAGGTCTGGACAGGATCGCCAGCGCCAAAATGGCGAAGGAATATATCACCGGGGCTATCGCGGATGGCATGAACTTAGGCAGAGGAAATGGACCGCTGAACCATATGTACCGTATAAAAGAAACGTAAAGGGGACTTTGTATATGAGAAAGAAAATTATGATATTGGGCCTTGGCGTTTGCTTATTGGCAGCGGCCTGCAGCGGCAAAGGAACCAGGGAAAATAATTCTGGCAGCGCTGTGAAAGATAATTCCAGCAGTACAGAATCCGCCAAGAAGCCGCAAAAAAGTGAAGTGCAAAAAAAGGCAGAAGAAAAGAAAAAGACGGACACGAAAAAGGACCAGGAAGAGCCGAAGAAGCAGGAAGCGCCTGCAGAAGAGCCGGGAGAGGAACTTTCCAGTGTGCCGGAAGTGACATTTACAGACTATTCCCAGAATATTCAGGATGAGGAGAGCGGGGTACTGTTGCTTGCTGTCACAGAAAACTGTCCGGTTATTTCCATACCGGGGCGCGAAGCGGCGGCGGAGAAGATGAATATGGTATTTGAGCAGCAGCATACTGCGAACGAGACTTATATACAGGAGGACGCAGAGGCGGCCAGAGATGCTTATAAACAAATGACGAAGGAGGAGGCCGCGCAAAATTGGAATGGTTATGGGTATGGATGCAGTTATAAAGTGGTATATGCTTCCACACGGATTTTAAGTATTGCCGCAGAAAATTACAAGTGGCAGGGAAGCGCTCACCCGAATACCTGGACGACATCTTACTGTTTCGACGCCACAACAGGAGCGCTTTTGTATTTGTCTGATATTTTTACAGATAAGACGGAAGCGGAAAAAATTGTGGAAACATATATTGTGGAAACGATCACCCAGGAGCCTTATAAAGACGCCCTGATGGAAGATTATGAGAGTTATGTTCCCGATGTGCTTACAGAAAATGTATTTTACTTAAATGACAAGGGGCTTGTGGTAATCTGCAATCCGGATATGGTTACTTCCCATGCGGCTGGAACGATTGAAGTGGAAGTGCCCTATGAAGCGTTAGAGGCAGTGATGAACCCGGATTATATTCAAAATAAATAAAGGCGGCGGATAGTATGGAACGATCACCATTGACAACTCTGTGCTATATTGAAAAAGAAGGTAAGTATCTGATGCTGCACAGAGTAAAAAAGCAAAATGATGTGAATAAGGATAAGTGGATTGGAATTGGCGGGCATTTTGAAGAAGGGGAAAGTCCGGAAGAATGTCTGCTCCGGGAAGTAAAAGAGGAAACTGGTCTGACATTGACCAGTTTTTCTTTTCGGGGAATTATAACATTTATCGCGGAGGGATGGCCGACGGAATACATGTGCCTGTATACGGCGGATACATTTGAAGGAACCATAGGGGAATGCGATGAGGGAACGTTAGAATGGGTGGAAAAGGAGCGTATTATGTCGCTGCATTTGTGGGAAGGAGATAAAATTTTCTTCCGCCTGTTGCTGGAAAACGCGCCATTTTTTTCCTTGAAACTGTGTTATCAGTCAGACAGATTAACGGAGGCAGTATTGAACGGCAGAGCCATGGAGTTGGTCAATACAGAATGAGAAGGGCGGGAAGCTATGAAAAGAAAAAAAGCCAGCCGCAGACTGACAGCGCTGACTCTGGCATTTTTCCTGGCACTGGGGATGACAGGCAGCGTCGGCGCAAAGGAAAAGGGAACGGAATCTTTTACATTGCAGTCGGGGATGCAAAACAATATTCAGAAAAGAACCGGAGAAGAAGAAGGGCTGCGGAAGGATGCGAAGGAGGAGCAGGAGAAAGCAGATAAAGCGGGAGAACTGCGGCAAGGCGGGAAGGGAGAAGAGCAGGAAGAATCAGAAAAAGCGGGAAGACTGCGTCAGGACAGGAACGGAGAAGAGCAGGAGGAATCGGAAAAAACGGAAAAACTGCGTCAGGACGAGAAGAGGGAAGAGCAGGAAGAGACGGGAAGCGCGGGGCAATTGCAATGGGAAGAAGAAACAGAATCTGTAAAAGCGGGTATAGAAGCAGAGCCGATTGCTTCAAACGGGGAAAATATTCGTCAGGATGCGGAAGAAGTCCGTGTATTTATTGTGCTGGAAGGGGAATCTGTGCTGGAACAAGGATTTTCCGTCAAAGGAGTACGCGAAAATGAAAAGGCGCAGGATTTTTCAGAGGAGATTAGGCTGCGGCAGGGGATGGTAGTGGAAGAGATTCAACAGGCGGTGAAGGAACGGCCACTGGAGGTTCGCTATCAGTTCAGTCTTTTGTCTAACGCAGTATCCGCTGTGGTTGAGTATGGCGATATAGAGAAGATTCAGGAGGTTGCGGGGGTAAAAGCGGTGTATGTGGTTCCCAGGTATCAGCTTCAGGAAAATCTGCAGCCCGCAACCTATACCGCCGGCGGGATGGTGGGAAGTTATCAGACCTGGGATAGTGGATATACCGGGCTTGGCCAGCGAATCGCCATTGTAGATACCGGAATCGACGTCAGCCATCCTTCTTTTGACGAGAATGCTTTTTCGTACGGCAGAAAAATGACGAAGGAGAAGAACGGGCGCGATGCAGCGGAAGAACTTCTGAATGCCGGAGACATTTCCAAAGTCTTCGCGCGTCTGAACATTGATCAGAAAGGCAAAGGAGTAAGCCCGAAAGCTTTGTACCGCAATGAAAAAATTGCTTATGCGTATAATTATTCTGGCAGGAACCTGGACGTTTCCTACGAGAGCGGGGATCATGGAACGCATGTGGCAGGGATTGCGGCGGCGAATCAGTATGTGCCGGACTCAAAGGGAGGATACCAGGAGCAGCAGGATGGAGTGGCGGGAATTGCCAAGGACGCCCAGCTTCTGATAATGAAAGTATTTGATGGGAATAATGAAACGTATACAGATGATTACATGGCGGCGGTGGAAGACGCTCTGCTGCTGGGGGCAGATGTAGTAAATCTGAGCATGGGAACTCCGAATCCCGGAGAAAGTAAGGCTTTTTCCGGGGAAGAGTACGTAGATGGGATATTTGCCAGGCTTTTAAAGAGCGATGCAGTGGTGAGTATTTCGGCTGGAAACAACGGCGCATGGGCAGACGCGAGCAGTACATATCATAACCGGGCGGAAGATGTGAATATGAATATGATCGGAAATCCTGGCTCTTATACCAATGCCCTGACTGTGGCCTCCGCCGTAAACGCAGGGTATAGCGGGTATGGGTTCCGTTTTGGGAAACAGACATATTTCTATGAGGAGGCAGCGGATAATAAGAACATTGCTTCAATGGCGTCCCTGGCGGTGAATCATCAGGAAACCTCTTATGAATACGTCTTTTTGGAAACCTATGGAAAAAAGCAGGATTACCAAGGAAAGAATGTAAAAGGAAAAATTGTGTTTGTACAAAAAGGGGGGATTTCGTATGCAAGAAAACATGAAATTGCCCAGGATGCCGGGGCGAAGGCATTATTTATTTATAATTCTGATCTGGGATATAGTAAATTAAGCCTTGCCGATTCCAGGGCAGTGATTCCCTGCGCCATATTAGGATGGGCGGACAGTTGGGAACTGTCGGCGCCAGAACGGGAAAGCGTGATTAGCATTCTGCCGCAGCCAGTCTCCAGCCGTGAGGCTGCAAAAGGGTATAAGATGAGCAGTTTTTCAGCCTGGGGCGTCCCTGGCGACCTCTCTTTAAAGCCGGAAATTACGGCGCCGGGAGAGGAAATTTATTCTGCCATGGATCAGGGGACTTATGGGTGTATGAGCGGCACCTCTATGGCGGCTCCCAGCATTGCGGGCATGAGCGCTCTGGTATCGGAGTATATAAAGCGAAGCAATCTGGAAGAAAAGACCGGACTTGGCAAGAGAGCGTTGATACAATCTCTTTTGTTGAGCACGGCGGTTCCCCTGAAAGAGGAGGATAACGAAGAGTATTCTCCCAGAAAACAGGGCGGCGGCCTTGCCAATGTGCACGCAGCCACTACAACTCCGGCGTATCTTCTGGTGAACGGCAAAGCGGGGAACGACGGCAAGGTGAAGGCGGAGCTGGGGGACGATCCAAAACGCAGAGGCATTTATGAGTTCTCTTTTTCCGTTTACAACATATCCGGGAAAAATCAGTATTATTCCCTGGACAGCTCTATACTTACGGAAGAGCTTTTACAAGAAAAATGGATTGCGGGAAGCTCTCATAAACTGCAACCGCAGGTGACGTTTTCTTCTCAAAATCAGGTATTGTTCTATGACCTGAACGGGGATGGGAAGGTGAACCAGGAGGATGCGGCAAAGTTGCTTTGTCATGTCAATCAGTCTACGCTTTTCGAACGCGTGGAGCGCAATCAGGAAAAGTTTGATTTTCATAAGGACGGCGTAATAGATACCGCCGATGTGTACGGTTTTTTGAAAGAATTACAAGCAGAAACGCCTTCGGCAGATTTTCAGGAGAAAGTCCTGGAAGTAAAGGAGCAGGCGCAGGTATCAGTAAAGATAGAATTGTCTGCCAAAGACAGAAATTATCTGGACAACAGTTTTAGACATGGCATGTATGTGGAAGGTTTTGTGTATCTGAAAGGAGCCGTGGAGCTGTCTGTTCCGTTGCTGGCATTTTATGGAAACTGGACGGAATCTTCTATGTTTGAGCCATTCGACTATCTGCAGTTTTATAACGGCGGCAAACAGGAGGGGATGACATATTCAGATGTGAATGTTGCCAATTATCTGAATTATTACCGGGCAGAGGAAGAGCGCAATTTTTACTACGGCTCCAACCTGTATCTGGAGGGGGGAGATCGGGAATACCTGCCAGACCGTAATGCGTTTTCGACGGCGTCCGGCGACCGGATTGAAAGTGCGGCCTATACGCTGATTCGAAATGCAGCGCGGATAGAAACCAGTATTGTCGATGATAAGACGGGGAAAGTTTATTACCAGTATCAGGAGGAAAACTATCCAGGCGTCTATTATGATTCCAGGGAAGGGAAATGGTTTAATAGAGAATATACTTCCGTTTTGGATTGGAGCGGGACAGACAGGCAGGGAAAGCTGCTGCCGGAGGGAACCAGGGTACGATTCATGGTCAGGGCGCTGCCCGAATATTACCGGGATAAACCGCAGAAAGCGGCCGATGGAGCTGTATTCAGCGTACCGCTTACGATTGATAACACCAAGCCGAAACTGCTGGCAATGGAGGATGAAGGTCCGGGGTCGATTTGTCTGAAATTTCGGGATAACCGCTATACGGCGGCAGTAAAAGTGTATGACAGAGACAGAGAGACATTGCTGAAAGCTTATAGTGTAAACCAGAAAAAGCCGGGGCTTGCAGTGCAGATAACCATAAAAGATCCGAAAAAAGTATTTTATCTGAAACTTATTGATTATGCCGGAAACACGGCTTTTTACCGGGTGAACCGGAGCGGGAGCGCGGATACCTCCTGCACGGACGGGGTAACGTTGGATCAATCGGAACTGAAACTGATTAAGAGAAATACAAAGCGGCTGAAAGCGGTGGTAAGTCCGGAAGGTGTTTTGGATGATACGGTGACGTTCCGCAGTGAGAACGACAGTATTGCCGCAGTGGATCAAAAGGGAAATGTAACCGGCATGGCGCCGGGACGTACCAGAATCATTGCCACAACAAACGCGAAAAATGCAGAGGGCAGAGCGGAAATTGCCGTATGCCAGGTTACGGTAGAGGAAATCCAGGTTTCCCTGAATGGAATTATATGGAATGGAGATGGAAAAACCTGGTTTGGCAGTGTGAATACGGCAAAGCTGCCGGAATATACAAAGCTGTCTCAAATCAAAAAAAATCGCTATTATCTAGCAGCCTCGGCAGTAGAGGACAAGATTTTGGCGGTGGAGGAGGCCGGAGAAGGATCTGCTGTATATCTCATGGATCCTGCCCGCCAGTATCAGACAATTTCCAAAGGAAATCTGGAGTGGAAGATTTCAGATCTGGCGTACAGTCCCAATACGAATCTGGTATTTAGTGTTGGCGGCACAGAACTGAATTGTTTTGAGCGTGAGAATATATATACCGTGCAGGGATTTGTAAGCGTTTATGATGTTACGCTGGGAGATAAACTGATGGGAATTACTTATGCGGGTAGCAGCAATGAAGGTAAATATGGCATGACAGACTGGTTTTATGTTGTGACCCAGAGCGGAAAGCTTTATGAAATGGGATATGCTGCGAAAAGTGAGGAATATGTCTATAAAAATATTTTAAAAGAGGTGGGAAATACAGGAATCAGTACGGGAGAGGAAGAAAGTCGTAACTCTCTTTATTATGAACCGGACAGCGGATATATTTTCTGGAGTGTGTATGATAGGAATCATACGGCGAGCCTATATGCAGTATCCTGTAAGAAATCTGGAAAAGAACATACGGTCGACACATATTATCTTGGAGATTTTCCGGAGGGGGCGTGGCCGTTTGTATTTACCAGCGGCACATCTGGGCTGGATGGATATTCCTTTGTATGCAGGAAGGAGGGCGGCCAATGAGGAGTTTAAAAACGAACAGCCGCAGGACATACAGGTGGAAGCCGTGCTTTCTTGCGTTTTTGCTGGCGGCAGTTTGCGGCAGTTTTCTGTGCTTTCCGGTAAATGCCTCGCCAGCCGGGCAGCAGCCAGCGGCAGAGCAGACAGGTACAGGAACCTCCCTGTCTTCCGTCCGGCAGGGGATGATACTTACCCGGCTGGCCGGCCAGGGCAGGACGGTGACGCTGACCGTTAAACTGGCCAAAGACAGCCAGGTCAGCAGCGGCAGGATAAAAATATATTATCCCAGCGAGTTATTGAATGTTACAGACGTACAGGGAGGAAAACTCTGGGCGTTGGAAGATATCAATACGGCGGTTGCAGAGTCTGGTCAGGATATGGTATCTTATGCCTGGGCAGATACGGAAAAGTTTACCGGAGAAGGGAATCTTCTTACGGTGGTCTGGGAGGCAAAGGAAGCGGCAAACAGAAAAGAGATTGTAGTGGAAACAGAGGTGGCAGAAGTGTATTCCAAAGAAGAGCGGCTTACAGTAACTCCTGACTGGATTATGGACCGTCTGCGGCCTGATTTTGCTTCCGGCAATCCGGTCCGCACCGGAGATGAAACCAATGCGGCGGGTTTTGCCCTGCTTTGCTGGGGGGCGGCGCTGGTGATGGCAAGACTCGTCCGCAGTAAAAAATACGGATAAAACGAAGGAAAAGAGTTAACTGCTATCACGATTGACAGTTATAGGAAGTTGCAGCGGGGTTTTGCTTAAGAGTGAAAGCGTCAAAAGGTTTGAATGTTCCGAATGGGTGTATTCAGACTTTTTGACGCTTTTACTTTAAAGATAAGGCTGCAAATGTTCCTGCCAGTTGCTGCACAGACGTTCCAAAGACCAGGAAGCGTTGGCGGGGCTGGTGGAAGGCAGTTTTTTAATTGCCTGCCAGTTTGGAAAATCAAAAAGTGTCGGTGCGGTATATTTCTCAAATAGCTGGCAGGCTTTCGTTCCATTGCCAAAGATTGCTGCGATGGACGTCTGAGTTAGTAAACCTTTGATATCCGCGGGAACTACGTCGCGGATGCTGCTGTCAGAAGAGCCGATAATTTCACAGCTTTGGATGACATCCCAAATCGCGATGCGGCGGGAGAGTAAAAACTGTTGTTTTTCATCTATGGTTGTTGGAAGCGGTTCTCCTGTAATATGCGCGAGTACTTTCCAAAAGCGGTTTTGTGTATGTCCGTAATAGAAGTTCTGTTCCCTGGATTTTACCGAAGGAAATGTTCCCAGAATCAGAATTCTGGATTCCCTGTTGTAAACAGGGGAAAATTCATGGTTCAGACGTTGATAATCTGGCATTGGCGATCCCTCCTTCCTGTTTTTTATTATAAAGAAAAAAGTCGGAGATTTCCAGAGCCTGTTTGAAAAACGTGCGCTGGCAGATGTATGCTATAAATGTTACCCAAAGCGGGGGATGCAGAAGGAGGGAATGAATTTTCAGATATGCTCTAAAGAACATGCTTTGGGATGTTAACGGCAGGAATAAAAATAAGTTAAGATTCTTGTAGTAATAGCTGCAGTTTAGCGGCTTTAGAGAAACAGAGATGAGAGTGGATGAGGCATATTGGCGGAAGAAGTATGTCCTTTTATGTTAGGAAGAGATGGGTATGGGAAGGATTTATGGATATATTCGTGTCAGCAGTAAAGACCAGAATGAGGAAAGACAGATGATGGCAATGAGGCGGACGGGGGTACAGAGGGCAAATATTTTTATAGATAAGCAGTCAGGTAAGGAGTTTGAACGTCCACAATATCTTAAAATGAAAGAATTGCTTAGAGAGGGCGATCTGCTCTATATACTCAGTATAGACCGGTTAGGGAGGAACTATGAAGAAATACAGAACCAGTGGCGTATTCTGACAAAGGATATTAAGGCGGATATATGCGTGATAGATATGCCGCTGCTTGATACCAGAAATGGCAAAGACCTGATGGGAACCTTTATTGCTGATCTGGTACTGCAGATCCTTTCATTTGTTGCCGAGAATGAAAGGATGAATATCCGCAAAAGGCAGGAGCAGGGGATTGCGGCGGCAAAGGCAAATGGGGTGAAGTTCGGCAGGCCGGAAACGCCGGTGCCGGATAATTTTGGCGAGATAGTAAAAAAATGGGAGAAGGGAAAATTGAAGTTTGCAGAGGCAGTGCAAGAATGCGGTATGAGCCAGTCTACGTTTTACCGGCGTTTGCGCGAGTATCGGGTACAGAATGAAAAATAAAATGAGGTATCAAAAGGTGTACTTTTTGATACCTCATTTTATTATGGTAAATTTTACCATGTTTTTTTATATAGTGCAAGAAAAATTATGGGTTTACGCATATTTTTCCGTATGATTTTTGCGAATTTGCGATTGTCGGGTGTGGTTTCCTTAAATGGAAGGTATTGTCAAAAGGTACACTTTTTGATATCAATTTAAAAAATATTGCATAGAGGATTTTAGGTGTAAAAAAGAAACAGGCTTACAGTTGTTTCACTGTGAAGCGCTGTTTTATATCAACAGAACATGAGGCCTCAAATTTAAATCAGAGGGGGATCAATGATGAGAGGAAGAAAAATTAACGTTATAGGGAAATGCGCAATGGCGGCAGTCGTTGTTGCTTTAAGTCTTTGTGCAGGGTGCAGTACAAAAGAAAATAAGCCTTATGATGAAAAAGGTGAGACGGTAACACAAATAGAACAGCGGAGTGATGATATAGCTGAAAGTGAAACAACAGAAACCTATACAGATGAAATGCCAGACAAAGAAAATGGGCTTAATATGGACACGGAAGATGATGAACAATTAGGTATGGAAGCGGACTCAGATAGTGTTGTAATTAGAACGAGGTATATTCCGGTTGCATATAGAAAAAACGCATTGATTGTTCAAAGAAGTGAAGAAGTTGAGTTATACGGACTTTTGGATGATCAGGGAAATGTGCTGCTGGAACCGGAATACGAGAGATTAACTTTTGTATTTATGAATGGGCAGGAATATATTCGGGCGTCTTTAGGAGAAGATACCGGGATTTTAAATTTAAAGGGGGAAGAATGTATACAAATGGGGAAATATGATGACATTGCAACAGCGGGAGATATTGGATGGCTGGCGTTCAAAGAGGCGAATCAATCGGGGAATGCAGAGGACGGATATACGGGGCGTGAAGGGGGAGAACAGTTTCTATTGGATGAAAATGGAGATGTCTTAAAAGCGTTTCGTGGCATATATGACTGTTGCTTTGGGACTGGATATTTATTTCGTTCGAAAACAGGTATGGGGTTTATGAGTGACAGTCAAGGAGGAGATACATGTGAGTTAAATCTGGTAGCCGGAGATGTTTATGACCTGAGTGAGAATTTGCTAATATCTTCTGATGAAAAAGATATTATTATGTTCCAATGGCTTGTTGCTGGCGATAAGTTGGGAGTGACTATATTGGGAAAAGGAGTATATCTTATTGATATGAATGGAAATATTATATCAGAGTTAGGAGATGTGAACGCCAATATTGTGGAGCCGATAGCAGAGGAACAGAAAATTATTTTAGTGCATTCTATGGAAAGCGTAAATCTTTTCGAATTTGACCTTGCCTCGAATACCGTAGCCGAAACAGAATTTATTCATGATAGTGCATGGAATGCGCAGATCATTGTGAAAGAATCGGGTGATCTTTACCAATTTTACAAAAATGAAAAACCGTTATTTGAGGAACGTTTTGTAGATTATTCTTTTAATGATGGGGTTCTTTGGCTGGAAAATATCGATAGTGAATGGGGGATCGTTGATTATGATGGGAATGTTGTTATTCCATTTGGAGAAACGGATAGCAGAGACTCATTGCTTGAAGATGACAATTTGAAATTTTTAACGAGCGAGGGAATGTTTGGTTTATGTACACAATATGGTGAAGATTATGAATTTTGTAATTTTGTTATTGCAAAAGGGCGTTCGCTGCAAGTTGATTGATGTTACCAGTGTACGTCTGAATATAGATCAGACAGCACACTGAATCAAAAATTTTAAGAGATGATGAAAAGCAAAAGGAGGAAAAGCTATGAAGAAAAAGAGAGTGATCAGTTTTGTAATGAGTTTTGTTCTGGCAGCAAGCCTGTTGTTTACGTTTGATTTAGACGTACAGGCAGTGTCTCAGAATGAGGTGGTTTCCCAGTTAAATTCGTACATAAGCCAGTATAATGGGAAAACGGCAAATTCAAATCAGATGCATATGGGGGCGCAGTGCAAAGGGTTTGCAAATTGGATCTTTTTAAAAATTTTCGGCGTATATATTGGGCCGTATCCAGAATCAGCAAATTATAAAATAACAAATCCGAATGCTCAGACCGTTGGCATAATAGAACCGGGGAATTTAAACGCAGATACGGCGAAGGCGTTACTGCAAAAAGGGGTTCCAGGCGATTATATTCAGGTTCAGAGAAGCACGGCAAGGGGAAGAGGACCGCATTCTATGATATTGGCAGGTGTCAATGACAGTGGGATAGAAGTATTTGATTGTAATAGTGATGGGAGAAATACGATTAAAAATTATACTATAAGCTGGTCAGCTTTTGACACTGCGAACAGGGCAATGTCACTGTATCACGCAAATAATTATACTGTATCATCTTCTGTCCCTTCCACTCCGCAGGATTCTCCGGGAAATTTAATTAATCCTGGTGATAGTTTTTCTGCCAGAATTCGACATTGTGCAAGTGGCAAATTAATAACAAACAGTAATTATAATGCGGTACTGGGGACTTCCATGAATGAAAAAATAGCAAGACAGATTTGGAAATTCACCAGAAATAGCAATGGTTCTTATAGAATCCAGTCGTGTTTAAATATAAATTATTGTTTGGATTTACATAACTTTGATGATTCTGATGGGGGAAATGTATGCTGTGCCCCAATGAATGGAAGTACTGCGCAGAATTGGTTTATCTATCAAAAAGAGGACGGCACATTGTATTTTCGGCCGGAATGTTCACAGTCAAGGGTATTGGATCTGGCAGGTGGAAATACTTCTGATGGGAATAATATGCATTTATGGACGGTTAATAATACAGACTCCCAAAAGTTTGCAATAGATATATGTTCTGAAGTAATAGATGTAGGAGAGGATTTTTCCGCGTTTATTATGAATTCCAATCATTGGAAACCAATTATGCAGGATGATAATAATAATGTGGTATTGGGAACTGAAAACAGTGAAAATATGGCGCGGGAGTTATGGCATTTTGTCAGAAATCCACAAAATGGACATTATACGATTCAATCATATTACAATGGAAAGGTATTGACGGTTGAAGATTCAAAAGATGAAGAAGGAGCAAATGTAATATGCAGTGAAAACGATGGTTCGGCATCGCAACAATGGTTTGTGTTAATGCGTCCGGATGGTTCCCGTTATCTGAAAGCTGGTTGTTCAGGGCGGAATTTGGATTTATCCGGTGACAATCAGGCGGATGGCACAAATATACAAATGTGGTCCATTAATAATACAGGAGCGCAGACGTTTTCTATCTATGGCTTAGATGGAGGGCGTGATAAGATGAGCTATACTTTAGTTTCAGACAATTCAAGTATTGATATTGGAGAAAAAACAAAGATAACAGTTTCCAATGCTTTATATGCAGTGGATTATAAGCTGCATGTCATATCCCCGGATGGAAGAACCACCACCCTAAATCTGGGAACAAAAAATACATATGATTTCAGTGCAGATACAAAAGGAATTTATAAAATATATGCAAGTGTTAAATCTCCTGTTTCAAGTTATTCCGGTTCTGTAAATGATAATTGTATTACGATAGCCGTCGGCTATGATTACGAAACTTCGGTAGAACATTCCGCTGTGTTTCAGGGGCATTTATATCAATTAGTAGAAAAGCAAAATGTCAATTGGCGGCAGGCAAAATTTTATTGTGAAGATAAAAACAGTTATCTGGCGGCAATTACGAGCGAAGAGGAAAACAATAAAGTTGCCGCGTTAGTAAATAATTACGGAAGTGCTGCGTATATCGGAGGCATTCGCAAGGATGCGGTGAACTTCAGATGGGTAATTGCAAGCGGGGAAGAATTTACATATTCAAATTGGCGAGTGGGAGAGCCGAATTATCATAATCATGGAAGCTGCCAGATTAGAGATCCCTATGGTGAATATGCAAAAGAAAATTATATTGGTATGTATGAAGATGGAACATGGAATGACTACATGATACTGTCTTCCGGCGTGAATGCTTTTGTTATGGAATCCGTGCTAACTTCTTTACAAGTGAGCAGCCACACAAAAACGGTTTATCAGGCGGGCGATAGATTTGATAAAAACAGCATCGTAGTTGAGGCAGGATTTTCAGATGGCTCAAAAAGAAACGTGACGGATTATACGATTAGCGGATTCAATCCAGACAAAAATGGTATGCAAAAGGTTACAATTTCATATTATGGTTTGAACCAATCCATAGAGGTTCAAGTGGGATCTGACATGACTGAAAAAGAGCATAATTATGTGTTAAGTGATACAAAAGGAGCCACCTGTACCGTAGATGGATATCATAAATATGTATGTTGTAATTGCGGAGACAGTTACACAGAATCAATTCCTGCCACAGGACATACCTGGGATGCAGGAAAAGTGACATTAAAAGCAACGGCAACTACAAATGGAATCTGTACATACGCATGCATTGTGTGCGGAGAAATGAAAACAGAGTTAATCCCTGCCACAGGACAAATAGAAGGTGATAGCCCGGATGATAAAGACAACTCAGATAAGGACAAAACGGAGACAGACGAAGGAAAGAATCCAGATAAAGATCAGGCAGATATAGAGGATGAAACAAATCCGGGTGAGAATGATTCAGATCTGGCTGGAGACAATACACCAGACATAGATGACGGGGAAGAAGCAGATGTCTTAGAGGCTGGAGATATGGTAGAAGATACCCAAAGCGGCGCTGAATATGAAATCACTTCTGTGGCGGATGGAATGGTTTGTGTAGAATATGTAGAAAGTATAAATTCTAAAGCGACAACAATCAAAATTCCAGCTACAGTTAAAACAGAAGACGGTATAGTGTGCAAAGTGACATCTATTTCTAAATGCGCATTTAAGAACAATGGAAAATTGAAGAAGGTTGTTATCGGGGGCAACGTGACCGCAATCGGTACGAAAGCATTTTCCGGCTGTAAGAATCTCACTTCCATTACAATAGGGAAAAATGTGACGGTAATAGGTGCAAATGCATTTAGTAACTGCACAAAATTAACAAGCCTGATGATTCCGGCAAAAGTAACGAAGATCGGTTCTAATGCGTTTTCTGGTTGTAAGAAATTAAAGAAACTTGACATTAAATCTCAGAAACTTACTACAAAAGGAGTGAGCAAAAACGCCTTCAAAGGTATTCCTGTAAAGGCCGTTGTCCAGGTGCCTAAGGACAGGAAAGTGACGTATAAAAAGCTGCTTTGTCAGAGAGGGCTGAGCTGGAAAAATAAGATAAAATAGAGACAGTTTTCAGACGTGCCCTGGAAAAAGGAGGAAAGACGATGGAGAAAAAAGAATTCAGTTTTGTACTGAGTGTTATCCCGGCAGCAAGTTTGTTGATTACGTTTGATTTAGACGTACAGGCTGTTTGTCAGAATGAGATAGTTTCCCAGTCTGCAGCAGGCATATGGCAGGTGTTATAGAAATTGTTTAAGTGAAAAGTACGAGGATTTCAAATTAAATGTCGAGGGAAGTGTCTTTGCCGATAGGAGTCTCACATTTTGTAATGCATATTAAGAGAAAAATAACAACATTAAATTTCCATCGGCTTCCTTTGGTTTCCTGGCGGTACATCATAAGGCATCTTCCCGCAAACGGGTCCCTCCTTATGATAACCGTTACGCCGATGGAAATCTGCCTTGCAGACGGAACATTTATTTTGCGCAATTCGCTGTATAATATTAAATATTGTATTATATGTAGAGCAGTTTATCTTAGAAGACAAAAAACTGTTTATAGAGAGTGCAATTTATAGGTATAGATTTTTTGAAGATTCTTCCTGCCTGACATTGGTAAGTTAAGATACTTTTGGTGAGAAAATGGAATTTTATGAAAGTCGTGATTGTATGGATGCGGTAGTATAAAGTAAAAATATGCATAGAGGAGAAAATATTATGAGATACAGAAAAAAAATATTTTGGAGCAGTTGTATTCTGACGCTGCTCTTATGTGGAGTAAGCATAATAGGGTGTACGTCTAAAAATTCTATTGTTGGGACATGGTATGCAAAAGAAAGTGATTATACGATATCGTTTTATGAAGACGGTACTTGTAGTGCAGGTGATAGCGATGAAATCGTAAACTATAAACTACAGAAGGATGGTACGCTCATGCTGACATGGGGCTTATTTGGAAATGAAAGAATAATCCAAAGGACGAATGACAGGGAGCAGGCGCTTAAGGATGATGAATATTATTATCTTTCTGGCAATACATTTGTCTTTTATGGAACGATGTGCAAAAGAAAATGATTACAGATGATATCCGTTAAAAAATGTAAAACGAGACTGTAAAAATTTTATGACTATGAGAGTTATACTTTTTTGATAAGCATTAGATTTATAAGGATTTTCTGTCTATGTTTTACTTATATAGGAGTCGATTTATTTCTCTCATATAGTCTAGCCAGCTGAACGAAATTGATACATGTTTTCTTTTTTGTATAGCAAAAGGTATTACATTTTATTGATTTTTTTATAGGCTCTGCCTGCACCGACCTCCAGAATAAGCATGGTATTTTCTGGTAATAATATAAATATGGATGGAACGCTTACAAAGTAAAATAGCTTTTCCTGAGATGTGTCACGCCGGAACAAACTCTTTGTTTCCGTTATTTTCCGTTCCTGGCGGTTCAGCTCTTTTATGGAACAAACAACTTCAAAACCTGTTTTCAAGCTGAAAGCAAAGAAGGAATATATAAAAACGATTCTGGATATATACGCCGGAATCGTTTTCTTACTCTATAGGAAAGGCCTTGTCATGCGAAAGTGTGAAAGGGCCTTCCTATAGAAGAAAAACAATATGCACAGGGTCTGCTCCAGCGAAGCGAGGGTACGCGCACGAGAGGAATTATGCGCAAAAGCGTCGTGCGCGGCATGTCAAAGTGTGCATCCACTCAAGAATGAGGGGAAAGGGAAGTTGAAGTGTGCATGCCCACTTTGTTCGTGTTCCGGATAGACGCAGTTTTTCGCATATTTTGCAATTTTGCAAATAGACCTGTAAAAAATACGGCGCCGCATCGCTTGTGGAAATGCAGGAACAAGCCAATTTTGCCCCAGAAGGTTGCAAATCTGTAAAATTCCATTTATAATGATGAAATCAAAGGAGAAATGAGGGCGATTGCCGTGATAGGGAACAAAGGAAAACGATTAAATCAATATATCAACGATTATGTGGTTTTCGATTTGGAAACCACAGGCATCCGTCCGCACACAGATGAAATTATAGAAATCTCTGCCATCCGGGTGCGGGAACATAAAGCGGCAGAAGAATTTTCAACATTGGTGAATCCGGGTATGCATATTCCAGCCGCCGCTTCCAGAGTAAATCATATCACCGATGATATGGTAGAAGAAGCGCCGCCGCTTTTCGAAGCGCTGGGAGATTTTTTGGAGTTTGCGGGAAATGACATTCTGGTGGGACATAACATCCACAGCTTTGATCTGAATTTTATCCATCAGGGGGCGATGCGTCTGTATGGCGTCATAGTGGAAAACGATTACATAGATACACTCTATATGGCAAGACAGTATCTGCCGGAGCTGTCCCATCATAAACTGTCCGATGTGGCAGCTTATTTTGATATCAGTACCGCGGGCGCCCATCGCGCACTCAACGACTGTATTATGAATCAGAAGTGTTACGAGGAATTGGGGAAAATTCTGGTACAGAGACGAAAAACGCAGCCGGAAATATTGTGCCCGAAATGCGGAGCCGAAATGGTGAAACGCAGCGGAAAATTCGGGGAGTTTTATGGATGCAGCGATTATCCCCGCTGCCGGGGAACCCGCAAAATAGGATAATTTAAGGAAAGTGTGAGGAATACATGAAATCATTAGTAATTGCAGAGAAGCCCAGCGTGGGCAGGGATATTGCCAGAGTCCTGGGATGCAGACAGGGCGGAAACGGTTATTTGGAGGGAAAGGAATACGTAGTGACCTGGGCGTTAGGGCATCTGGTGGAATTGGCAGATCCGGAAAGTTATGGGGAACAATGGAAGGAATGGAAAATGGAGACGCTTCCTATGCTGCCGGAGCGTTTAGAAATCCAGGTGATAAAAAAAACCGGGCGCCAGTACCAGACCGTGAAACAGCAGATGTACCGCAAGGACGTCGGACAGATTATCATAGCCACAGACGCGGGAAGAGAAGGAGAGCTGGTAGCCAGATGGATTATTAAAAAATCTGGTGTGAAAAAACCTATGAAGCGTCTGTGGATTTCTTCCGTAACCGATAAAGCAATCCGGCAGGGATTTTTAAGCCTCAGAGAAGCAAAAGAATACCAGAAATTATACGAAGCGGCGGTAGCCCGCGCCGAGGCCGACTGGCTGGTAGGCTTAAACGCTACCCGGGCGCTTACGGTGAAGCACAATGCACAGCTTTCCTGCGGCAGAGTCCAGACGCCAACGCTTGCTATCATTGCCAAACGCGAAGACCAGATTAAAAAATTTCAGCCCCAGGCATATTACGGGCTGAAGATGAAGAGTAAGGAGGCGTTGTGGACGTGGAAGTCCGGCAGCAACAGCAGCAGTACCTTTTCCAGGGAAGAAATACAAAAGGTACAAAAACAGACGCTCAATGGTACGGCTGTCGTTACAGAGGTGAAAAAGAAACAGCAGAAATCGTATGCGCCGCAGCTCTATGATTTAACTTCTCTGCAGCAGGATGCGAACCGGATGTTTGGATTTTCTGCAAAACAGACTTTGGATTATATGCAAAGCCTGTATGAACGCCATAAGTGTGTGACTTATCCCAGAACGGACTCCAGATATCTGACGGCAGATATTGTGGAAACCATTCCGGAGCGGATCAGAGCGTGCCGCGGCGGCATATATGCGCCTGTCTGCGGGAAATTGCTGAAAACATCTGTCAAGGCTAATAAATCCTTTGTAGATGATAAGAAGGTATCAGATCATCATGCCATCATTCCTACGGAACAGGGAGTGAATCTAAAAGACCTCGAATACGGGGAACGGAAGATTTATGAACTTGTGGTTTCCCGTTTTCTTGCCGTATTGCTGCCGGCCTGCCAATATCAGCAGACGGAAGTAACTGCAGTTTGTGAAGGACAGCGGTTTACCGTAAAAGGCCGAATTTTAGAACAGCCGGGCTGGCAGGAAATTAGGCTTTTGCAGAAAGAGGCCGGAATGAACACAGAGGAAGCTTATGAGGAAGACCTGGAGACGGAAGAAACAGCAAAGGGAGAAATCATAACAGGCAGTATTCCCGATTTTGTAAAGGGGCAGAAAATTTTATTTACAGAGGCAAAACTGACCGAAGGAAAGACCAGGCCGCCCCAGCCCTTTACTGAGGCTACGCTGCTCGCAGCAATGGAAAACCCGGTGAAATATATGGAGAGTACCGACCAAAAACTGAGAAAGACCCTGGGAGAGACAGGAGGACTTGGTACGGTTGCCACCAGAGCGGATATCATTGAAAAATTATTTAACAGCTTTATGATTGAAAAACGTGACCAGTACATTCATTTGACGTCAAAAGGACGTCAGGTGCTTCATCTGGCGCCGCAGGGGCTTACTTCTCCGGAACTGACAGCAAAATGGGAACAGGAGCTTTCCGATATTGCTGCGGGAAAGACGAAAAAGAAGGATTTTGAAGCTGAAATCCGTACTTACACCGTGGACATTGTCAAAGATATCCAGGCGTCTTCCAAGACCTACCGGCATGATAACCTTACCGGAAAAAAATGTCCGGAATGCGGGAAGCTGATGTTAGAGGTAAACCATAAAAACGGCAGAATGCTGGTGTGCCAGGACCGGGAATGCGGATACCGCAAAACACTGTCTAAGATTACCAATGCACGTTGTCCTCAGTGTCATAAGAAAATGGAACTGATCGGAGAGGGAGACAACAGACGGTTTACCTGTGTTTGCGGATACCGCGAGAAGCTGTCTGCCTTTGAAAAACGGAAAAAGGAAAGCGGAGGAGGCGTTTCTAAGAAAGATGTTTCCCGTTATATGAACAAGATGAAACAGGAGGCGAAAGAGCCTGTCAATAACGCTTTTGCCGATGCGCTGGCAAAATTAAAATTGTAAGCGGATAAACGTTTTGAACCATTACAGAGGGTGTTGACTTTGGAAATTGTAGTGTGTTAAAATAATCATCGAATATGCTCAATTTGTCGTACAGAAGTTTTGTTAGTGGAGGTTAACAATGGAGAAACATGTTATTTTGATAGCGGATGATGTGGAAATCAACCGTACGATGCTTAGTTTTATTTTTGAAGAACAGTATGAAATTTTGGAGGCGGCAGACGGTGTTGAGACGATAGAACTCCTTGAGAAGCATAAAGACACACTGTCCCTGATTTTCCTTGATTTGATAATGCCAAACAGGTCAGGTCTTGACGTGTTGGAGTTTATGTTTAAAAGAGGATATATGAATACCATTCCGGTAATTATGATTACCGGAGAGGCAACGGCGGAGAATGAAGTAAAAGCATATGAATACGGCGTTTCCGATATTATTTATAAGCCTTTTGATTCTAAGGTGGTTATGCGCCGCGCCCAGAATATAATTGAACTGTTCCAAAACAGAATAAATATCGAAAGAAAGCTGGAGAAACGTACCCGGCAGCTTCGGGAAAGCAAGGAAAAACTGGAGCGCAATAACGAATTTCTGATCAATGCGCTAAGCTCTGTGGTAGAATTCCGCAGCCTGGAATCCGGTGAACATATCCAGAGAGTCAAATATCTGACGAAGCTTCTTTTAAAGTATGTGAAGACCGAGTATCCGGAATATGAACTCACGGATGAGTCTGTGAATCTCATTGTAAACGCTTCAGCGCTCCATGACCTTGGAAAGATTGCAATTCCAGACAGCATACTGTTAAAGCCAGGCAGATTGACGGATGAAGAATTTAAAGAAATGAAGAACCATACGATTTATGGATGCCAGCTTTTGGAAAACTTCAAACAGGAGGAAAATGAATTTTACGGCTATTGTTATGACATCTGCCGATATCACCATGAGCGCTATGATGGGAATGGCTACCCGGACCGCCTGAAAGGGGAAGAAATTCCAGTCTGGGCGCAGGTAGTATCTATTGTGGACGTTTATGATGCTCTGGTGAGCAAGCGTGTGTACAAAGCGCCTTATGCGGTGGACGAGGCGGTGCGCATGATAAAGAATAACGAATGCGGCGTTTTTTCTCCGAAGATTATGCAGTGTTTCGAGATGGCAAAAAGCGAGTTCTTCCAGGCAACGGAGGGAAAGCTTTCTTATGCAGATTCAGAATTACAGGAACTTACATAGCGTGTTCCTTTTATCCTGTCGGAAGCGCTTTGCCGCGTGAAAGGATTTTTCCTGTAAAATATGTGCACGCGTTGTTCTGATTTGATAAAGCTATTTCCGCAAAAAACGGCTGATATATGTAAGAGGTGCAGAAAATTTTCTGCACCTCTTTATAGATATAGCTGATTTATTGAAATAAGCGCTTGATTTTTGGTTTGCGTTTACCTAAATATCAACCGCACAGGACAATCAAATGCCGCAGTCCCGATAAAACTCTCGGAATAAACTAACACGATTCTGCCCGTACGAAGTCTTCGGGGTATTTTGTTTTATGAACCGCTTTCTAAGTTAAATTATACCATAAAATATACGGAAATTCAAGGCTTGTAAACTGTCCTGGCATAGTCTATAATCGACATTCCAGGAGGTATGGGAAATGTTGAAAGAACAAAAAAACTGGTTAGAATTAATGTCAAAGCAGACGCAGATTGCACAGGTTCTTGAGACCAACCAATATACCAAAAAGTTTGATCTTGTTCTGAGTAAAGAAGATGCAAAGATTTTGGCAGAAAGCAGGCTTGATGTCCTCAAGAAAGAACAAAGGATTGAATTTGGACAGGGTATATTACCGGCAATAATATATGCCTTTTGCGACTCAGCGTATATTATGCAGGATAATTACCGTGATGCTTTGATGCGGCTTCAGGAGATTTTCTATCTGTATAAAAATGAAATGCTGGATGAAATTACAGACGACGAGCTTCTGGAATTTATGCGGGAGCAATTTGAAAACGTATGTTATGGGGATTTTGATTATCTGGAGGGAACCTGTCTGGATATTTTTGCGCAGGCTATCCGGGCTGGTTATGCGGGATACAGGGAATCAGGCGTACGGGGGGAATTTGAAAAGTTTGATATTGTAAAGCGTTGGGACAAAGATTTGTATCTGGAAACATTAACAGAACTGGCATGGAGGTGATGGCAATAAAACAGTTTGATTATTCATTGGAAGAGCTGGTGTCTGTCGTAGCAGAATTGGCGTCACAATATTCTGGATATGAACATTCCTCGATTACTTATGAAACAGCTCAAATGTTAATGGAAGGTGTTCTATACTGTATAAATGAGTACGAACGCCACGGCGATAATGCGCTCTTATTAACCACGCTTCCGGCAAAAGAGGCATATCGTTTCGGACAGTCAGTCGTGATTGAGAAAGTGAAAAATCTGCATGAGATTTATACCGGGCTTATGATGGACTTTCAAGACTACGGTTTGGAATGTTTAAAAGACACAATTGTGGATGGAATCCCTCTGTTTTTATTGAAATATGACGTGAAGTTTGCACCGCAGGAAACAATATTGACCCTGGACTATCCAATTTTGCAAGATTACAGCGCATTCTCCGGCGTCAGCAGAATTTTGGAGTATGTAAAATGTATTTCTCTGGAACAGCGGTTTCTCAGAGGATTTGACAAAGCGTATGTTATTGACGTGCTTAGGACGTATGAGGATGATTATGGTATCCTGATAGAAAATATCTGCAATATTGTACTTCCAAATTTAATTGGGCATATGATACTGGATAAACCCTTAAGTGCCGCAGGTTTTGACAAAAATGAATTAAAACGTGTGGAACATATATTGCTGGAAAAATCAGAGGATGATATGGAGCAATATATGGCTCGTATTTTCAGGTTTATGATAGAGCAGTATTATGATAACGATATGGAACTGTTCCACTATTTAAGCCATAATATCTGCAATACGGTAACAAGAATACAAAATAATATACAAAATCAATGCCTGGAACAGATTTTTTTCATTTAATTCCTGTTTATGCAGTAATCATCTGACGGATATGGTGAATAGCAGATACAATTGCTGCGGTCGTTTCTCAAAAATATAATTGACTTTTTTGTCATACAAAAATATAATAGATTCCAAGGAGGGATCAGTATGTCAAGAGCAGGTCGTCCAAAGGCGGAAACCAAAAAAGAAAAAGTTGTAAGTGTAAGAATGAAGCCGGAGGACTATGCAAAGATAAAAAGGTATGCCGAGTCCTCAAATAAAACCGTTACACAAGTGATGCAGGAGGGCGTTGCAAAGCTTTTGGAAGAAAAGAAAGAACGCTGACTGAATCAACAGACGGAAAAAGAGAAAATGGAGGAGACGAGTATGGCGCTGGCAAAAAAGCCTGTGAACGGCATGAAAGATATTTTACCGGAGGAAATGCAGATTCGCGATTATGTCATGAATGTAATTAAGGATACTTACCGCAGCTTCGGTTTTACCCCGATCGAGACGCCCTGCATGGAGAATATTGCAAATCTTAGCAATAAACAGGGCGGAGAAAATGAAAAATTAATTTTTAAGATTTTAAAGCGCGGAGAGAAACTGAAGCTTCAGACTGCGGAGACGGAACAGGATGTGGTGGATTTTGGAATGCGCTATGACCTGACCGTGCCTCTGGCCCGCTTTTATGCGAATAATTCCAACCAACTGCCTTCCCCCTTTAAAGCGCTGCAAATGGGGAACGTGTGGCGTGCGGACCGTCCCCAGCGGGGAAGATACCGCCAGTTTATGCAATGCGACATTGATATTTTGGGAGAACCGGGAAACCTTGCGGAAATTGAATTGATTCTTGCCACAACGACGACGCTTGGAAAATTAGGGTTCTGCAATTTCCAGATTCGCATCAACGAACGCAGAATCTTAAAAGCCATGGCGAAATACAGTGGCTTTCCAGAGGAGTCCTATGACAGCGTCTTTATCATTCTGGATAAAATGGACAAAATTGGTCTGGAGGGTGTGGCAGAGGAATTGGCAAAGAACGGTTTTGCCAGGGAATGCATTGATAAATATCTGCAGCTTTTCCGGGACATGGAAGGGAAAACAGAGGTAGAAACGTGCGTCGCCTATTTGACAGAAACTTTGGGAGATGATTTGGAGCAGGAAGCTGCGGTCAGTCTGAAGGAGATTGCGGCCAGCGTGAACGCCACGAAAGCGGCAGAGTTTGAACTGGTATTTGATCCGACGCTGGTGCGGGGCATGTCTTACTATACGGGAACTATTTTTGAGATTGCCATGCCGGAATTTGGCGGAAGCTGCGGGGGCGGCGGCCGTTATGATGGGATGATTGGCAAGTTTACTGGAAAAGATGTTCCAGCCTGCGGATTTTCCATTGGATTTGAGCGTATTATCCTTCTGCTGCTGGAGAGCGGTTTTCAAGTGCCGGGACAGTTGGAGAAGACTGCGTATCTGATTGAGAAAAATTATCCGTCGGACAAGCTGGTGCAGGTGATTGCACAGGCGCAGGAACAGCGCAGAGCCGGGAAACAAATTCTGGTGGCGCGGATGAATAAAAACCGGAAGTTTCAGAAAGAAAAGCTGGCGGAGGAAGGATACCGCGAAATCAAAGAATTTTTTAAGGAATGAGAAAAGTGTTCAGGAAGCCAGAGGTTTACTGAAATGGAGATAAGGAGGAAGAAAAGAATGGCAGAATCAATGAAAGGGCTGCATAGGACCCATAGATGTACGGAGGTTTCCCATGATAATATCGGAGAAACGGTCACAGTCATGGGATGGGTACAAAAAAGAAGAAATCTGGGAAGCCTGATTTTTATAGATTTGAGAGATCGTTCCGGTCTGCTTCAGATTGTCTTTGACGAGCCGCAGGTGGGAAAGGAAGGTTTTGCCAAGGCGGAAACCCTTAGAAGCGAGTTTGTGGTGGCGGTAACTGGAAGCGTAGAAAAAAGGTCGGCAGCGGTCAATGAGAATTTAAAAACAGGAGATATTGAAATAATTGCGGCGGATATACGAATATTGTCAGAGTCCGAGACGCCTCCGTTTCCCATTGAGGAAAACTCCCAGACCAAAGAAGATATGCGTTTGCGATACCGTTATCTGGATCTGAGAAGGCCGGATATCCAGAGAAATCTGATGATGAAAAGCAAGGTGGCAATGCTGTTGCGCAGCTTTATGGCGAAGGAAGGGTTTTTGGAGATTGAAACGCCTATATTGACAAAATCCACGCCGGAAGGGGCGAGAGATTATCTGGTACCCAGCCGTGTGCATCCGGGAAACTTTTATGCGCTTCCCCAGTCTCCCCAGTTGTTCAAACAGCTTTTGATGTGTTCTGGTTATGACCGTTATTTCCAGATTGCCCGCTGTTTCCGCGATGAGGATCTGCGCGCTGACCGCCAGCCGGAGTTTACCCAGGCGGATATGGAATTATCTTTTGTGGATGTGGATGACGTCATTGATATCAATGAACGTCTTTTACAGTATGTATTTAAAGAAGCCGCGGGCGTAGAGGTAAGTCTTCCGCTTCCGCGCATGACCTGGCAGGAAGCGATGGACCGTTTTGGTTCTGATAAGCCGGATACCCGTTTTGGCATGGAACTGGTAAATGTGTCAAAGACGGTTGAGGACTGCGGTTTCGGCGTATTTACCAGCGCCCTGGAACAGGGCGGCTCTGTGCGGGGCATTAATGTCAAAGGACAGGGAAGTATGCCCAGGAAGAAGATTGATAAGCTGGTAGAGTTTGCCAAAGGTTATGGCGCCAAAGGGCTGGCTTATCTTGTAGTGAACGAGGACGGAAGCTATAAATCTTCTTTCGCAAAATTTATGACGGATGAAGCCTTAAAAGCTTTGATCGAAAAAATGCAGGGAGAGCCTTTAGATCTGCTTTTGTTTGCGGCAGATAAAAATAAAATAGTCTGGGATGTGTTAGGGGCGCTGCGTCTGGAACTGGCGCGGGAACTGGAACTGATAGACAGGAATCAGTACAATTTTCTGTGGATTACAGAATTTCCGCTGTTAGAGTGGTCCGAGGAAGAGCAGCGGTTTATGGCAATGCATCATCCCTTTACCATGCCAATGGAGGAGGATTGGGAAAAAATTGATTCGGATCCTGGAGCGGTCCGTGCCAAAGCCTATGATATTGTGCTGAACGGAACAGAACTGGGCGGCGGTTCTGTGCGTATCCACCAGGATGATATTCAGGAAAAAATGCTGGAAGTGCTGGGATTTACCAAAGAGAGCGCTTACGAGCAGTTTGGATTTCTGCTGAACGCTTTTAAATACGGAGTTCCGCCTCATGCCGGACTGGCCTATGGCCTGGACCGCATGGTTATGCTGCTGATGCATTGCGAGTCTATCCGTGATGTGATCGCTTTCCCCAAGGTGAAAGATGCTTCCTGCCTGATGACGGACGCGCCCAATGTGGTAGATGAAAAGCAGTTAGAAGAGCTGGCGTTATCTGTTGAGGTTTCACAGGAAAGGGAGCAGTGATGAAAACAGGGATTTTGTTTGATTTAGACGGCACCTTATGGGATTCTTCTAAGGAAGTAGCCGCTTCCTGGAAAGAGGCGCTGGAAAAACGTCCGGAGGTCCATAAAGAAATTACGACGGAACTGATTCAGTCAGTGATGGGGAAAAGCATGTATGAAATTGCAGATATTTTATTCGCGGGCTATGATCTGCCTGTCCGGAGAGCATTGTTAGATTACTGCTGTCAGGAAGAAAATAAATATATCCTACGTCATGGCGGGCAATTGCTGGAAGGACTGGAAGAAACTTTAAATCAGTTAAAAGAGCAGGGATATGATCTGTTTATTGTCAGTAATTGTCAGGAGGGGTATATAGAAGCGTTTTTGCAATATCATGGTCTGAGAAACTATTTTAAAGACTTTGAATGCTTTGGCGCGACTGGAAGGGAGAAGGGTTATAATATTCGTCTGGTGGCAGAGCGGAACCATTTGGAACAGGCAGTGTATGTGGGGGATACCCAGGGAGATTATGTGGCCGCAACAGAAGCCGGACTTTCATTTATCCATGCCAGGACAGGCTATGGGAATGTGGAAGCAGAAGTACGTTTTATCACGAGACTTATAGAATTGCCCGAAATGCTGAAAACATATTTTGCAGGCGGCCACGGAACAATTGCGGCACAGAATTATGCAAAAGGAGAATAAAAGTATGGAAAAAATTGCGAGTTTTACGATCGACCATATAAAGCTGGAGCCTGGCGTTTATGTGTCCAGGAAAGACCATGTGGGAGAGGAGGTTATTACTACTTTTGATTTGCGTATGACTTCCCCCAATGAGGAACCGGTAATGAACACGGCGGAGGTGCATACCATTGAGCATCTGGCGGCAACTTATCTTAGAAATGATCCGCAATACAAGGACAAGATTATTTATTTTGGTCCTATGGGATGCCGGACGGGTTTTTATCTGCTGCTTGCAGGAGATTATGAGTCCGCGGATGTGGTGGAATTGATCACACACATGTATGAATTTATCCGCGATTTCAGAGGAGAGGTTCCGGGGGCAAGTCCGAAAGACTGCGGGAATTATCTGGATATGAATCTGGGAATGGCCAATTATCTTGCCAACCGCTATTTGACGCAGGTCTTATATGATATTGACAAGGGACATCTGGTATATCCGGTATAGAAGGAGGAGCGATGAAGAAGATAGGAATTATTGGCGCTATGGAGCTGGAAGTGGAAGCGTTAAAAGCAAAAATGGAGATTCACCGGACAGAAATAAAAGCCTCTATGGAATTTCAGGAGGGAACTTTACAGGGGACAGAGGTCGTAATTGTGCGAAGCGGTATTGGAAAGGTAAACGCGGCGCTCTGTACGCAGATTCTTTGCGATATGTTTGAAGTAAGCCATATCATCAACACTGGCGTAGCGGGTTCGCTGAAAAATGAAATTGATATCGGCGATATTGTGGTTTCCACAGATGCGCTTCACCATGACGTAGATGTGCGGGTGTTTGGCTATCCTCTGGGAGAGGTTCCCCAGGTTGGCTGCCTTGCGTTCCAGGCAGATGAAAGATTGGGGCAGCTTGCGGCGTCCTGCTGCAAAGAAGTGAATCCGGATATCAGTGTCTATCAGGGAAGAATTGTAAGCGGAGACCAGTTTATCAGTGATAAGAAGGTAAAGGATGCGATTATCAATAATTTTCAGGGATTTTGTGTGGAAATGGAGGGGGCGTCTATTGCCCATGCAGCCTATTTAAACCATATTCCTTTTGTGATTATCCGTGCAATTTCGGATAAAGCCGATGACAGCGCCGAGATGGATTATCCTGCTTTTGAAAAGGCGGCAGCAGCGCATTCAGCAGCTTTGGTGGAGCATATGCTGCCTTTGATATAAAGGATGCATCGAACGTATTATATATAAAATTAATTGGCAGAGGCTGCCGCAGAATATGGCTCAGACAGATATAAGCATATGTTGTCTGAATTAATTCTGCAGCAGCCTCTTATGTACAGAAAAGCCTGTTCAGTACTTAGAAATCAATTTCCTCGTCATAGAAACATGCTTTTAACAGCTTCTCCATTTCTTCCGGAGTGGGAATCCTGGGATTAGAACCGGTGCAGGCATCGGAAATCGCCAGTTTTGCAACCTCAGGAAGTTTATCCATAAATTCCTTCTCATCAATGATGCCGCCTTCATAATCCTTAATACAGGTAGGGATTTCCAGCGAAGCGTTCATAGATTTCAATTCAGCAATCAGAGCGTCTGTCAGCGCTTCATCGTTACTGCCTTTTAAACCGATAAAGGAAGCGATTTCGGCATAACGTGTGGCAGCTTCTGCGTTTTTGGCGTTGAATTTGATGACCTTGGGAAGATACATGGCGTTTGCGCATCCATGAACAATATGTCCGCCGCTGTAGGCAGCTCCAGTCTTATGCGCCATAGAGTGGACGATTCCAAGCAATGCGTTGGAGAACGCCATACCTGCCAGACATTGTGCATTATGCATACGGTCGCGGGCTTCCATATCGCCGTCGAAAGATGCTTTTAGATTCTGGTGAATCATCTTAATGGCATGAAGCGCCAGCGGATCGGTGTAGTCGCAATGAAGCGTGGACACATAAGCCTCTATCGCATGTGTCATAGCATCCATTCCAGTATGCGCCGTCAGTTTTTGCGGCATAGTCTCAGCAAGATCCGGATCCACGATGGCAACGTCGGGGGTGATATTGAAATCTGCGAGGGGATATTTGATGCCCTTTGCATAGTCTGTAATTACAGAGAATGCAGTAACCTCTGTAGCAGTTCCTGAAGTAGAAGGAATGGCACAGAATCTGGCTTTGGTTCTTAAGGTTGGGAAATTGAAAGGTGTAATAAGATCCTCAAAAGTGGTGTCTGGATACTCATAAAATGCCCACATTGCCTTTGCAGCGTCAATGGGAGAACCGCCGCCCATGGAAACGATCCAGTCCGGTTCAAATGCCCGCATTTTTTCCGCGCCTTTCATTACAGTTTCCACGCTGGGATCTGGTTCTACATTTTCAAACAATGCTACTTCCATACCTGCTTCTTTCAGATAATTAACCGCACGCTCCAGAAAACCGAACCTGCGCATGGAACCGCCCCCTACAACGACAATAGCCTTTTTTCCAGTCAGGTGTTTCAGTTCTTCCAGAGAACCTTTTCCGTGATATAAATCTCTTGGTAATGTAAAACGTGCCATAAAGAACCTCCTAAAAATAATATTAATTTTATATTTATGTTAGTCTTAATGAAATAGTACCATCAAAATGCATAAAAGTCAATGCAAAAACGCGTGAATAACAAGTAAATTATACAAAAATGTGACAAACAATTTCAGGGAAATGTAAATGATACAAAAATAATTTTAGTTAAAAATAGTGAAACAATTTGTTAATAATTTCTTAAATCAGAAGAAATCCCATTGTTTCTCTGTGGTTGCTGTGCTATAATGCACCTTAATAATGCGTATAATAAGGAAATGAAATTATCAGCAGAAGGTGAAAGGTTTATATGAAAGAAAGAATAAAAGAATTTTTGTATCGTTACCGGCATGGGTGGATATTATCATATTTTTTGGTGTATGCTATATGGTTTGCCTGGCTCGAACAGACGGTAACCAGACGGTTTCATGTGGTTCATATGGCTGTGGATGATTATATACCCTTTGTTGAGATATTCATCATTCCATACCTGATGTGGTTTGGCTATGTTGCGCTTGCCATTGCCTGGTTCTTTTTCCATGACGTCCAGGATTATTATAAGTTGTGTATTTTTCTGTTTGTGGGCATGACGGTGTTTCTGGTGATTTCTACGGTATATCCTCACGGCCATTATCTTCGCCCGCGTGTTTTTGAGAGAGATAATGTTTTTATAACGCTGGTGAAAGGGTTATATATGATAGATACGCCTACAAATTTGTTTCCCAGCATCCATGTGTATAATTCTATCGGTGTGCATTTAGCGGTGATAAACAGTGAAAAATTAAAAGAGAAAAAATGGCTCAGACGAGGATCGTTTTTTCTCATGCTTGCGATTATTGCCTCCACCATGTTTCTCAAGCAGCATTCTGTGTTCGACGTGATTACCGGATGTATTATGGGGATTGTAATGTATACGTTGGTATATGCAAAGGAATGGCAGTTTGGCAGAAAACGTGTTTACGGCAGAAGAGAAGGAGTGCCGGGAATCAGGTGAATACTATAGGTTTTTGAACACAAAAGGGTTGTTTTACAGCCCTTTTTTTCTGTAGAAAAGCTTTTTACGTGAAAGCGTAAGGAGCTTTCCTATAGAAGAGAAAGAATATGCGCACGGGAGAATTATGAGCGAAAGCGCCATGAGCGGGCGGCAAAGAGTGCCGTCTCCTCGTGATTTATGTAAGTGCAAATCATCATATATAGAATCCAGTTCGGTAAATAAACCGATAGACGATATGTTGATTTAAGTGATTAGGGATTTCAGCGGCCTCGATTGAGGAGACGAAGAGGAAGTGGGCGCTTCCTTTTTTCTTCATTTGAAAAGCCTTTGCCAGTAATCATCTCTTGAGAATGGTGGAAATGAAGTGGGAATATTGTATCCTATGACAATGACAACATTGAGAGGGAATGAATAATATGGTATCTATGATACAGTACACTAGTACAACGAAAATAAGTACCAATATAAAGGCTTCGAAAAGCAACATTATTTTAGGCTAATGTTGGTATTTGGAAAAACTTCTTGTAAATAAAAAAATCGGGGTAACAGGATTCGAACCTGCGACCTCACGGCCCCCAGCCGTGCGCTCTAGCCAAGCTGAGCCATACCCCGAAACAAATCTTATTTTATCATGAGAACAATTAATTGTCAACGGTAAATTTTGATAAAGAGAAATTGTTTGACTTTACGGAAAATAGAATTATAATGATAGAGTATACGAGAGTTTGACACATCAATAATCAAAAAATCACCTCAAAGCCTTATTCTTGGCTTATTTTTTTGTCAAATTTTTCTTTT
>QXWW01000018.1 GCA_009911185.1 Lachnospiraceae bacterium | reverse complement strand
GGGCAGGCGCAGGCGGCAGTGGATGCCCAGGCCGAGTCCATTAAGGGGCAGGCGCAGGCGGCAGTGGATGCCCAGGCTGAGACCATTAAAGACCAGGCAAAAGCTCAGATCCATGCTCAGGAGGATGTCATCCGCGGGCAGGCAGCGGCAAGTGTGGATGCCCAGGCAGAAGAGATTAAGAATCAGGTTTCAGCAGGCATTGATGCCCAGGCAGAAGAGATTAAGAATCAGGTTTCAGCAGGCATTGATGCCCAGGCAGATACAATTCAGCAGACAGCAGCGGCGGCTGTGGAAAAAACTTTTGCTGAAGGGAAGTACGCTGAAATCCAAGGGAAAGCAAAGGAACAGATGACAGGCAGTATTGCCTCTGTATCCGCGCAGTTGGCAGAGGTATTAACAGCGTCAGGTATGGATGGAGATACTGCAAATGCAGTGGCAGCAAATTTTGCTGCGCAACTGGCAGCAGATGGCGGATTCGTGGATCAGATGAGCGCTTCTGTAGCTGAAGCCTCCAGGCAGGCAGCAATCGAAACGGCCGGACAGTCAGCCTTATCCGGAGCTAAGGGAGTAGCCGGCAATGTGGCTCTGTCCGCTGCTAAAATGACAGCGGGAACTTCTGCTATACAAGTAGCAAAACAGGTTGCCGAAGACACGGCAGTAGCAGCATCATCAAACGCAGCCGGAGAAGCGGCAGTAAGCGGGGCCAAGGAAGCGGCAGGAAGCGCGGCGGTAAGTGGGGCTAAGGAAGCGGCAGGAAGTGCGGCGGTAAGCGGAGCCAAAGAAGCGGCAGGAAGCGCGGCGGTAAGCGGAGCTAAGGAAGCGGCAGGAAGCGCGGCAGTAAGCGGGGCCAAAGAAGCGGCAGGAAGCGCGGCGGTAAGCGGAGCCAAGGAAGCGGCTCAGACAGCTGCCTATGAGGGTGCAAAAAGTGCGGCAGGAAGTGCGGCAGTATCGGCGGCGGAACAGACCAAGAAAACCATTGCAGGCAGCATAGAGGAGAAAACAGATAGCGGCTACAGTCTTGTAACAGGAATGGAGGCTCTTTCGAAGGGGACACAGGATCTACAGGATGCAATACCAGTCTTGATAAATGGAGTATTTCAGATAAATAATGGCAGCAGACAGCTTGTGGATAACAACACGGCGCTGAATGACGGCGCGGCAAAGCTTTCGAATGGGGTTGTGGATATTGCAGATGGCGTAGATCAGTTAAGCGACGGCGCACATGAACTGGCGGACGGTATGATAGAGTTTCAGGATGAGGGTATTAATAAAATTGCAGATGCCTATAATGGCGATATGAAGGATCTGCTAAATAATATGAAAGCAGTCAGGGAAGCTGGCGAGGAATACCAGATATTTACATCTTTGCAGGAAAATGCAAAAGGAAGTGTGAAATTTATTTATAAGTTAGATGAAATAAAAGCTGACGAATAGATAAAGTGATTTTTTAAGCAGGGTATATGAGGAGAAGCCGATGGGTTGGATGGAAAGCCTTTTTGTTATAGCAGGGAGTTCAATGAATGCTTTTTCAGAAATGGTATTCTGGGGATCTTTGTTACAAAAAATTAATAGAAAACAGCTTGTATTATTTTCTATCATAGAGGCAATATTCCAATTGACTGCATTGATGGTTGGATTTTTCACTGTGGATTTTATCTGCAGGAAAGATCCAGCCTCAAATGAAACATTGATTGGGAAAGTATTTGCGGTTACTGTATTTTTTTACATAGGATTTCGTCTGATGGAGAAAAAAGTTAGAAATAAATATATAATGGAACATTTAATTACCCGAACAGAATGGAAAAAGATGTTTCGTCTTATAGCTGCAGTCAATGTCTATATGATTCTGATTGGGATTGCATTTCGCTTGTTTAACGAGGATTTGGCATCTGTTGCCATAGTGAGCTTATTGTTTTCAGTTACTTGTATTGTTGCAGGGACATATACAGGATATCGCCTGGGTTTTGAGCAAAATAGAAAGGTATATACATTCGGCGCTGCTTTACTGTGGATTGCAGGTGTGGATGTACTGATACGTTTATTATGGTATTAAATAGCAGGATGGTAAGTTGCTTTAGATATATTGGACATATGCAGCACAATAGGAGAAGATAAATTTTGAATTATAAGTTATTTGAATTAACTGGAATTTTTGCATTTGCCGTATTGTTTTATTTCTGTATAAATTATCGGAAAATTTCTAAAATGGAATGTATGATTCTCATCACTGTATGTGTTTTTCTTGGCTTTAGTGCATTTGGAGCGGCAGCATATTTTAAAATGCTTTCATTATTCGGCACATAAGTGATATAGGGAACGATTGTATTGTCTGCATGATATTTAAACTAAATAAGATTTCTGTAAATCGCAAAGTAAAAGCTTTCAAAGCGATATTGTTAAACTAAATATCAACCAGACAATACAATAGGGTGTGTCTGAAAACTAAATATTGCACAATTTCCTCTGTTTTTGTACAATAAAACAAAAGCAGGAGTGAACATAAATGCCTATCAAACGTTACGAGATGACGGATGTCCAGTGGGCGCAAATTTCTTCTTTATTTTCTGTCCCCAAAACAGGACGCCCTCCCAAAGACAACCGGCTTATGTTTCATGCAATCCTCTGGATTGCATGAAGCGGTGCTGCGTGGAGGGACCTTCCAGAACGTTATGGTTCCTGGAAAACGGTCTGTAGCTGCTTCTGCAAATGGGGGGATGACGGCACCCTGTCTGCTCTGTTCCATGCATTAAACGCGGATGCTGATTATGAGAACCTGAGTATCGCCTCTACGATTGTAAAAAACCACCAGTATGGTACTGGCGCAAAAAGGGGCTAAAAACAGCGATTCCAACCAGCACACAGACAAAAGCCGCGGAGGAAACAGCACAAAAATCCACGCGGTTGTAGATGGGCTGGGAAATCCTGTTTATTTCCAGCTTTCCAAAGGCAATCTGAATGATAATGTTCTTGCCATAGATGTTTTGTCCCATATGGAATTGGCAGGGGCAAATATTCCAGGGGACAAAGTCTATGGGACGACTGCAATAAGGGAATACATCACAGCTCAAAATGCCACTTATACACTCCCACCAAAGACAAACACATTGGAGCCATGGGACTGTGACTGGTGGGTTTATAAAGAACGCCATTTAGTAGAATGCTTTTTCAACAAACTCAAACATTTCCGTAGGGTGGCAACGCGTTATGATAAAATGTCTGATTCTTTTCTGGCATTCATTTATGTCGCAGCAATTTTTATTTTGTCTAAATAGTATAGGAAGAACGGGTTTTCAGACACACCCTAACCTGACAAAGAACCAGAAGTCGTGTCATTCAATCGTGAAGAGTTAACCGGTATGCAGGAACAGGAAAGGATGGTACAGTTTGCCGTTCTCCAGGGAATCGGACAGCATGTCGTTACTCTATGCCGCGATGCGGCAGGCATGAGTATGAGCGGGCGTATGAGAATATTACCGTTTCCCCGGAATGGTTTTTAATGATTCCTGCCAATCAGACTCTATTGTCTGGCGGCAGCGGCGTCCATTTACTTGCAGGAAGAGAACAAATAAAATAAGAAAAATAATGGGACTGTCCGAAAATGAAATTTGCAGATATTATATCGCTGTATTCCAAAAAGAAACAACGTATATATTGTAGTAATCTGTCATTTTCGGATAGTCCCCTTGTCTTTTGTTTGAGAATCCAGAATGCTGGTTCTATCGTTCCGATAAAATTTAGTTTAACTTTTTACAGCATTTTCCTGCAAATTTCTAAGGCCGTCTCATAGACGGTTTGGAACGGTACTTTGCACTGTCTGGCAGCGGCGGCGACGTCCTCATATTCTGGTTTGTATTTATGGATGCCATAGCCAGTGTTGATTTTGATCGTAATTTCCCCGTACACGGTGGAGATTTTACGGAATTGCGCATCTAAGGTTCTGCGGTAGCAGGGCTGAATGCGGATACCGCGGGTGGCCGTATGGGTCAGGATCAGGCGGCTGAAACGGCTTTCCTCCTGAAGATTGCACAGAACCGTTAGTAAGGTGCCCGGGCGGTTTTTCTTCATATAAATAGGGGTGGTATATACATCCAGCGCTCCGGCTTCTCTCAAAAGCGTTACCGCATAAGAGACTGCCTCGGGCGTCATGTCGTCTAAATTACAGGAAAGCTCCAGAATCTGATCCAGGCTGTGGAATTGTTCCGTATAGTAGTCGGGATGTGTTTCCTCTTCCCTGTGGAATTTTAATGCTCCCGGTGAAAAAGCGCCGGGCAGTTGTCTGGGGGCGGGAACCGGAAGTGCGCTTAAAGAACCCAAAAAAGCGCGCACACAGTTTGCGGAGGGGAAGTCTTTGGTCCCCATGCCGTATCCGGTCTGTTCTACCAAAATGGGGGGCATTGGAGTAAACTGGCTGACAAAATGCTTCAAAAGAGCAGCTCCAGTAGGCGTACATAGTTCCCCGTCTATGTTTCCTGCATAGATGGGGACATCTTTAAGGATCTCAGCAGTAGCGGGAGTGGGGACAGGCAGGATTCCATGTGCGCAGCGGACGCTGCCAGTGCCCACATGAACCGGAGAGGCTAGAATCTGTTCCGGATTCAAAAGTTCCACCAACAGGCAGCAGCCTACTACGTCCATCAGGGCGTCCAGCGTTCCGACTTCGTGAAAATGGATTTGGGAAATATCTGTGTTATGCGCCAGGCTCTCAGCGTTGCCAATCAGGGTATATACTGCTTTGGCATGTTCTTTTACATTATCGGAAATAAGAAGCTTATCAATTCTGGCCAGCATTTCCGGATAGCTGGTGTGCAGATGGCCCAAATCTGAATGCTCTTCATGCTGTGTATGTTCTAAGGCATGATAAGATTCCTCCTGTCCCAGGATAACGACGTTTACTTTCGTACCCCAAATGCCGCATTTTTCAGCAGGGGCAGCCTGCAGAAGAATCTGATTTGGAAACAGGTTATTCATGGTTTTAAGGAAAGATTCCTTCAGGGAATCGGATAAAAGTTCGTAGAGGGCGCCCATAAGCATATCGCCGGAAGCCCCCATATTGCATTCAATAAAAAGTGTTTTCATATTTCATTACCTCCTATATGGTTGATCATACTGGCAAGGTAGCCAGCGCCGAAACCATTGTCAATATTTACCACGCTGACTCCGCTGGCACAGGAGTTCAGCATAGAGAGAAGAGCGGAAAGTCCCTGGAAATTTGCACCGTAGCCTACGCTGGTGGGAACTGCGATAACCGGACAGTCGGCAAGGCCGCCAATGACGCTGGCCAGAGCGCCTTCCATCCCTGCGACGGCGACAATGGCAGTGGCTTTTGAGATAGCGTCCGCATGGGAGAGAAGCCGGTGGATTCCGGCGACGCCGACGTCATACAGCCGTTCTACCCGGTTTCCCAGTACTTCAGCGGTGAGAGCGGCTTCTTCGGCCACCGGAATGTCACTGGTGCCTCCTGTGGCTACGACAATCGTACCCGGGGCGGTAATGATTTCTCTGCGGTTGACGATTCCTATATGAGAAGTTTTATCATAGGTAAGAGAAAATTCCCGGGAGAGGTATTGGGCGGAGTTTTCCGCCAGCCGTGTGATTAAAATATTCTCCTGGCACTGGGAAAGCAGCGAACGTACAATGCCTTCTATTTGTTCTGCTGTTTTCCCCGCGCCGTAGATTATCTCAGGCGTTCCCTGGCGGATAGTTCGGTGATGGTCAATCTTGGCATAGCCCAGGTCTTCAAACGGGCTGATTTTTAATTTTTCATAAGCAGTTTGGATATCCAGCGCGCCGTCCCTGACCTGCTGTAAGACAGATAATATTTGCTTTGATACCATTATAACCTCTTTTCTGCAGAACAATCATCTGCCTGCCTTATTTATGAATAATTATAGGTTTTTCCCACACAATAGTCAAGAAAGATACATTTTGCGTTGCCGTATATTTTGTGAAATATTGGTTGATATGCCAGATTTTCCATAAATTGTTGGAAAAAAAATGACTGTTATCACAAGAAGAAAAGGAAAAATCAGGAAAAAAAGGGCGGGGGACTTGTACTTAAGTGAAGGAAATAACAAAATTTTCGGGGAATATGCATTGCTTTTGGGCGATTTTCTGGAAAAAGAAAGAAAGGAGAAATTTGACAAATTTTTAAATTGGTGGCATAATTTCCGCAAGCTCAGAGAAATGCAAGGAAAGAAATGCAAGGTAAGAAAGGATGAGGACAATGAATGAAAAAATTATTAAGTTAGCAGATGCAGATGAAGTTTGTGATTTTGTAAGTGCTGCTGGTAAGTGTGATTTTGATGTAGACATTTCTGACCAGCGCATGGTGATTGATGCTAAGTCTATTTTAGGAGTTATGGGACTTGGAGTGGAAAAGGAACTGACAGTGAAGTATGGCGGCGAAGATCTGAGCTTTGAAAACGTATTAAGTAAATATACGGTTGCTTAATTTTGTATAATGAAGATATTCGAAGATAGACGAAAGGCATAAGAAAGAGGGCTGTCGCACTAATTTATTGGTGGGCAGTCCTCTTTTTTCTTCCATGGGAAGACCTTATACGTTAAAGTGTGAAAATATCTGTCTGATAGAAAAATAAGATCCGCACGAGCACAGGAGAAAAGAAGCAGTGAAAGCTTTCGTGTGCGGCGTGGCAAAGAGAGCTGCCTGTGATAGAGGGATGGGAGTCGAAGCAGGCTTGCCCGCTTTGTTTTAAAGTCTGATGAGGAGAAATGCAAAAAGATGGAACAGATCAAAATTTCCGTGAGAAATCTGGTGGAATTTATTTTGCGTTCCGGCGATATCGATAATCGTCACGGCAGGACGGCGCAGAAAGAGGCAATGCAGGAAGGAAGCCGGATTCACCGGAAAATCCAGAGAAGAATGGGGGCGGATTACCAACCGGAGGTTCCCTTAAAAATAGAAGTGGCGCGAGAACGCTATGTGATGATCATTGAGGGCAGGGCAGACGGCATTCTCACAGAGCCAAAGCAGGTGGTTGTGGATGAAATTAAGGGAATTTTCCAGGACGTAAATCTGCTGGAATCTCCTGTCTGCGTGCATCTTGCGCAGGCGAAATGTTACGCCTATATCGTAGCGCTGCAGCAGGATTTGCCGGAGATTTCCGTACAGATGACGTACTGTAATATGGATACGGAAGAAATACGCAGATTTCGGGAGCATTATACGTTTGCAGAAATTGAAACATGGTTTTTAGGCTTAATCGCTGCGTATGAAAAATGGGCGCAGTTCCAGTATCAGGCAAAACGGGAGCGGAATCAGTCGATTGCCGGTCTGAAATTTCCCTTTCCATACCGCGAGGGGCAGAAAGAGCTTGCGGCAGGTGTATACCGTACCATAAGCCGGGAAAAAAATCTTTTTATTCAGGCGCCGACGGGAACGGGAAAAACAGTTACGACAGTATTTCCGGCGCTTATGGCGGTGGGACAGGGGCTTGCGGACAAGATTTTTTATTTGACTGCGCGGACGATTACCAGGACCGTGGCCCAGGAAACGTTCGGGTTGTTCCGGCGGCAGGGCTACATGGGAAGGATTTTAATGATTACTGCTAAGGAGAAGCTCTGCCTCTGTGAAGAGATGGACTGCAATCCGGTTCATTGCCCCTATGCCAAGGGTCATTATGACAGGGTGAACGATGCGGTGTTTCATCTTCTGGAGAAGGAACGGGAGATAACGCGGGAGGTCTTGCAGGAGCAGGCGCAGCAATACCGGGTATGTCCGTTTGAAATGTGTCTGGACGTGTCGCTGTGGGTGGATGATATTATCTGCGATTATAATTATGTGTTTGACCCCAATGTGTATCTGAAGCGTTTTTTTTCCGAAGGCGTGAAAGGAGAATACCTGTTTTTGGTGGACGAAGCGCATAATCTGGTGGAACGGGGCAGAGAAATGTACAGCGCTAACTTATATAAGGAAGATTTTCTGAAATATAAGAAAGTGTTGAAAATCCACAGTAAAAAATGTACGGCCGCTTTGGAGCGGTGCAACAGGCATCTCTTAAATATGAAACGGGACTGTGATTCGTACCGGGTATTGGGGGATATCGGCGTATTCGTGTTTGCACTGATGCAGCTTGGTTCTGCCCTGGAGGAATTTTTTCAGAAAGAAGTGAATTTTCCAGAAAAAAAGGATGTTATGGAATTTTATCTGCAGTTGAGGCATTTTTTGAATATGTATGATCTCGCGGACGAGAATTATGTGATTTACACAGAACGGGAAGCGGACGGCAGATTTAAATTGAAATTGTTCTGTGTCAATCCGGCGGCGAATCTGCAGTCCTGTCTGGATAAAGGCAGGTCAGCTATATTCTTTTCCGCGACGCTTCTGCCAATTCAGTATTATAAGAATCTGCTGAGCACCTGCCAGGAAAATTATGCAGTCTATGCCCAGAGCGTATTTGAGAAAGAGCAGCGGCTGCTTGCAGTGGCGGAGGACGTCACCAGCAAATATGCCAGGCGAAACCAGCAGGAATTTGAAAAGATTGCCGCATATATCTATGAGACGGCAAAGGGGAAAAAAGGGAATTACATGGTATTTTTTCCTTCCTACAAAATGATGCGGCAGGTCTTCGAGTGTCTTATGCAGCGGGATTTGCCGCAGGAAATGGAGTGCCTCTGTCAGGAGAGCGGTATGACGGAGGGGCAGCGGGAGGAATTTCTGGAGCATTTTCTGGAGGCGCGGGGGAGATCTCTGGTTGGATTCTGTGTGATGGGCGGGATATTTGCAGAGGGGATTGATTTAAAGCGGGAGGCATTAATCGGCGTTATCATTGTGGGAACCGGGCTGCCTCAGATTAGCAATGAACGGGAAATCCTTAAAAATTTCTATCAGCAGCGGGAGGGAGCGGGGTTTGAGTATGCATTTCTCTATCCAGGCATGAATAAGGTACTGCAGGCGGCAGGGCGCGTGATCCGCACCGCGGAGGACCGGGGTGTAATTTTGCTGTTGGACGAACGGTTTCTGCAGCGGGAGTATCAGCGCCTTTTTCCCAGGGAGTGGGAAGGATTTCAAACCGTGAAGCTGGCAGAAGTGCGTGAACTGGTGGAAGCGTTTTGGGAAGAATGAGCCAAGCGCCAAAGGGAGCCCTGATGGTTTGGAGCTGCTTTATGAGACAGAGTTGTCTGGCAAATATTTTTGATTTCCCAAAGAAGCATGAAACCAGTATTTAGTAAAAATCCGGGAATAGTTTTTCGGTCGGCAGAATAAAATATCATAGAATCTGATGGACATTCTATCAAAAGAGAGGAAGAGAAAAATGGAAAAGAAGAATCCTATGAGAAAGAACCTTGTGCAGGCACAGGGAGAGAAAAGAGTCAGGATATCTGTGCTGACGATTTTGAAAATTCTGCTGGCAATGTACTTTTTAACAGGCGCGCTGCTGCTGGTATTATCGGCAATGCTCTACAAAATGCAGCTCAGTGAAAACGCAGTATCTGTGGGAATTGTACTGATTTATGTACTATCGGGATTTTTTGGGGGATTTTTAAGCGGAAAAGTGATGAAGACCAGACGGTTTTTCTGGGGGATGATTATGGGATGCGCTTATTTCCTGATACTGATTCTGGGTTCTATCCTGTTTCAAAAGGGAATCAACATGGAAGTCACCCGTTTTTTTACAACATTGATTTTGTGTACGGCGTCCGGTATGATTGGCGGTATGGTAAGCTGACAATGAAAGTTGAAATGCCAGCCTGACACAAAAGACAGAGGATAGTAACCGCCGCAGAACCGTTTATTGACGCCGCGCACGGGTTAGCGCGCCGCAAGCGGCCGCCTCTTAACGCTGTACGCGTCCGGAAGCGTCGCCGCCGGCTAATTTTAGGACTTCGTCCAGTGAGACGAGATTGAAATCTCCTTCAATGGAATGTTTCAGGCAGGAAGCAGCCACTGCAAAATCAATAAGTTCCTGGGGTGGATAGCCGATCAGGGAAGCTGCAATAAGGCCGCCGCCAAAGCTGTCGCCGCCGCCCACGCGGTCTACGATATGCATATGGTATTTGCGGCTGAAATAATAGTCCTTTCCATCGTAAAGCATTGCGGACCAGTTGTTGTCGTTGGCAGAGATAGATTCGCGCAGGGTTATGGCAACTTTGGAAAATCCAAAGCGTTCTGTTAACTGTCTTGCCACGTCTTTATAACCTTCATGATTTACGGTTCCGGCAGTAACGTCTGTGTTGGCGGCATGGATGTTAAATACGTCGGCAGCGTCCTCTTCATTGGCGATGCAGATATCTACATATTGGCAGAGGTTCGCCATTACCTTTCCGGCTTTTTCCTTGCTCCACAATTTATTGCGGTAATTGAGGTCGCAGGAAATAGTAACGCCGGCTTCCTTTGCCGCCTGACAAGCCATCAGGCATAAGTCTGCAAGCGTGTCGTTTAACGCGGGAGTGATACCCGTGAAATGGAACCAGTCAGCATTTGCAAAGATCTCTTTCCAGCAGAAATCTTCTGAGGAAGCATTGCAGAGTGAGGAATTAGCCCGGTCATAAATGACTTTGGAAGGTCTTTGGGAAGCTCCTTTCTCCAGATAATAAATGCCGATGCGCTGGCCGCCCCGGGCGATGCAGGAGGTGTCAACCCCATATCTGCGCAGAGCGTTGACGCCGGCCTGTCCGATTTCGTGTGAGGGCAGACGTGACACAAATACAGAGTGGAAGCCATAATTTGCCAAAGATACGCAGACATTGGCTTCTCCGCCTCCGAATGTTGCGCCCAGGACGTCGGACTGGACAAACCTCTGATAACCTTCCGGTGCAAGACGCAGCATCAGCTCTCCAAAGGTAATTACTTTTTTTCCAATCATAGTCGTTCTCCTTTTTCTGAAATATATCTCTTATGTGCGGATCGTCCGCACGGCTTCCTGTGTCAACCGCTGGATTTCTTCAAAATTACCGCATTTAATCAATTCTTCTTTCACCATCCAGCTTCCGCCGCATGCCGTTACCTTGTCGCAGGCAAGATAGGTATGCAGGTTTTCCAGATTTATACCCCCTGTGGGCATAAATTGAATCTGGGGATATGGAGCGGAAAGCGCCTTAATCATTTCCAGTCCCCCGGAAACTTCCGCGGGGAAGAATTTTACCAGAGTCAGGCCCATGGAAAGAGCGGTTTCTATGCCGGTAGGATTATTAATGCCGGGGATAATGGGGTATTTTTTTTTGATACAATGTTTTACGATTGTGGGATTGAATCCAGGACTGACAATAAAGCTGGCGCCTGCTTTTATTGCCCGGTCTGCCTGGGCCGTGGTAAGCACCGTCCCCGCGCCAATCAGCATCTTGGGGAATTGCTGCGACATAATCTGAATACATTCTGCCGCGGCCTCTGTGCGGAAGGTGATTTCCGCACAGGGCAGACCACCGTCGCAGAGCGCTTTTGCCAGTGGTCTGGCATTTACAGCATCATGTAAGACCACTACCGGTATAATCCGGGTAAGTTTTAATTGTTCTGTTATTTTATGCATAGAATTACCTCCTTTAAATGCCAGGGAAATTGGATTCTAAAGTGTCTGCTGCCGCAGAAACAACGGGGGGAGCCGTCCAAATCAACGGCGCCTGCTGTGGAGAACTGCCTGGATCAGGTTCATGGTTCGTACGGTATAAGTAACTGCTTTTTCCGGATTCGCCGCTGTCGTTTCTGTAGCCGCTGCCTGAGCCGCCCTGTTTTGGAAAAGGATTTGTGCGTACTGGCAGACTGCCGTCATAAATAGAATGGATAGTTTTGTGATTCATAAAAGAAATTCCTTTCTGGACATGTTTTCTATAGTATGTGAAGTGTGCAAGAGAATTATTCGCAGCGGCATACATATCAGCAAACGGAAAAAAGAAGGACCTGCAGTTTCCGGATAAATAAAATAAAAATGCAGTGACAGCCAGTTATTTTTTTGTTACAATGAAAAAATATATAAACGTATCGGTGGGAAGACTGCCGCGAACATGCTGTAAACAGCGGAGAGGATGAGGAATATGAAAAAATATGATGTAACGGCATTGGGGGAATTATTGATTGATTTTACTTATGCGGGAGCTTCTGAGCAGGGAAACTCACTGTTAGAAGCGAATCCGGGCGGCGCGCCCTGTAATGTGCTGGCAATGCTGAATAAATGTGGAAAGCGTACCAATTTTATTGGAAAAGTGGGACGGGATCAATTTGGGTATTTGCTGCGGGATACGCTGGAAGAACTAAAAATAGGAACTGCCGGCCTTTGCTTTGACGGGGAAGTAAAAACGACGCTTGCTTTTGTCAAAAATTTTGAGAATGGCGACCGGGACTTTGCCTTTTACCGGAATCCGGGAGCTGATATGATGCTTACCGAGGCGGAGGTGGACCAGCAGCAGGTGAAAGACAGTCGTATTTTCCATTTTGGAACGCTTTCTATGACGCATGAAGGCGTTTGCGCCGCCACGCAAAAGGCGGTGGAGGCAGCCAGGACAGGCGGAGTTCTTATTTCTTTTGATCCCAATCTGCGGATTCCTCTGTGGAAGGATTTGCAGAAGGCAAAAGAAAAGATCATGTACGGCTTAAGTAACTGCGACGTGTGTAAGATTTCGGAAGAAGAAGTGGAGTTTGTCACAGGAGAAAAAGACATTGAAAAAGGCGCGCAGATTTTACAGGAACGCTTTTCGATAAAATTGCTTTTGGTAACAGCGGGTGCAGATGGAAGCTATGCGTTTTATAAAGGATGGAAGGTATATCAGGCAAGTTTTAAACTGGGAGGGACTATTGAGACTACGGGAGCGGGAGATACCTTTTGCGGGAGTATTTTGTATCAGTTATTAGAGAGGGATATAGAGAATCTTACAGAGGATGATTTAAAGAAGATGCTGATTTTTGCCAATGCTGCGGCTTATCTGGTGACAACGAAAAAGGGAGCGATCCGTTCTATGCCTGAACCTGACGAAGTTTTGCGGATTGTAGAAGAAAATAAATAGATCGGGGAGAGAATATGATTACAATCAAAGAACTGGCATCCATTTTGGGCATCAGCCCGACAACGGTGTCGAATGTAGTAAATGGACATACAGATAAAATGTCTCCTGCCACACGGCAGAGAATTGAAGACGCACTCGTTCAGTATGAGTTCCACCGTACGGTTCGCCAGGAAGACCACAGCAAAGCGCTGAAACTGATATCGGTAGATTTTTATTTGTCTTCTAAGGAAAATGTTTTTATGGATCCGTTTTGTTCAGAACTTTTGAATGCAATCTGCGTCAGGCTGAAAGAGTTTGGCGCATATCCGGTCTGCGGAATCCCCAACAATCATGAAGATATTTTTCATAAGCTGCAGGCCCGCAATATTCAGGGTGGAATTGTGGTTGGTATGGAACCCTGGGAATGCCAGAATTTTTCTGCAAAGGTAGGGAAACCTGTAGTGTTTATAGACTGCGGGGAAGGAGAGTATGACAATATTGGGATAGAGGATTACCAGGGCGGGAGAGAAATGACCGAGTTTCTGTTAAAACAGGGACATCGAAAAATTGCCTTTTTCTGCGACCGGAAAAGTCCTGTTTCCAGCACTTATGAGCGGTTCCGGGGATATTGCGACGCCCTGAGCGGCTTTGGAATTGTTTATAACAATGAGGATTATTATCATCTGCCGGACGAGAGAAACTTAAGGAGAGAAGCAATTCGTAAGTTTGCTCTGAAGGCAAAGCAGGAAGGCTATACGGCGGTGTTTGTAGTTTCAGATTTGTTGGCAAATGAAACGGTGAGCAGTTTTTTTGAAGAAGGTCTGCGGGTGCCGGACGATATTTCGGTGGCAGGATTTGACGATAACCTCTATGCCAGGCTGTGCCGGCCCATGCTCACAACCATCCGTCAGTCCGTGGAGGAAAAGGGGCAGGAAGCGGTTAAGCTCTTGATGAAGAGGATTCGGGGAGAGGAAGTGATTGCTGAATCTTTTAAACTTCCGGTGGAACTGATTGTCAGGGGCAGCGTGAAAAATATTAATTTTTACTTGAGGTGATTTGAAAAAGCAGGGAAAATTGTTTATCATAAGGCGACCGAGAGGCGGAAAGCGTAAATCCAGAAGAGGGGTTTGCGCTTTTTTCTTCTACTAGTACAACGAATATTAAGTATTTGACATCTTCACTTGCCTAATTGTCCAGCTACTACGTCAGAAAACCTGACCGTAGCCACCACTATGCCGTTGTTTTTCTTCCTTGTATCTGAAACAATTATCCTGCGTGAATATATCAAAGACTTAATTTTCGTTGTGCTAGCGTGTTGTCTGATTGATGTTTAAGCCAAATAAGATTTCTGTAAATCGCTAAAGTAAAAGCTTTCAAAGCGATATTGTTCGACTAAATATCAAGCAGACAATCCACTGGTCAAACGAAAGTGAGAAAGTATCTTTCCCATAGAAGAAAAATAAAATGCACGCGCATACGGGAGGAATTATACGTGAAAGCGTGTGTGATTTATTCGCAGATATACAAAAACAGAAGAACCGCATATTATGTAATGAACAATGAGCATTAAGGGAGAAAAAGAGTATGAAACGATGCGTTCCGTTAGAAGCGGCTGCTGAAGAAGTCTGCAACCAAAATTCCGTGCCGCCGCTGATATTTCAATTACCGCCAGAAGAGGGAAGGAAGGTATTGGAAGATGCACAGGATACGCCTGTATATAAATATCCGGCAAATATATCCTCTGAGTGCATAAACGCTGGAATATGGGGAGATATCCCGGTGTATTTTATTGAGCCAAGGGACAAAATAATTAATAATATCATATTCTATATCCACGGCGCAGGCTGGGTATTTGGAAGCTTTCATACGCATGAGAAGCTGGTGAGAGAGCTTTCGGCCAGGACGCATTCACTGGTTGTATTCCCGGAATACAGCCGTTCACCGGAGGCAAAATATCCGATAGCGATTGAACAGTGTTTTTTTATCCTTTCCCATATAAAAGAAATCATCGGGAAACGGTTTTCTGTTATTGCTAATTCTGCGCTTACAGTTGCAGGCGATAGTGCAGGTGGAAATATGGCAATCGCTATGGAGCTTATGTCGCTCATGCGCCACGGTCCGGATATTCAGAAGCTGCTATTATATTATCCGGTAACCAATGCCTGCTTTGACACGCCAAGCTACCGTCAATTTGCGACGGATTATTATCTGTATCGGGAAGGAATGAAATGGTTCTGGCGGCAATATACAAGCTCTGCAGAGGATCGGAAGCAGATTACCGCCTCTCCGCTGCGGGCGGGCATAGATTGTCTGAAATGTTTTCCCCGGACTATGATGATTAACGGGCAGGCGGATGTATTGCGCAGCGAGGGAGAATCTTTTTTAGAAAAACTTCGATGTGCCGGCGTGGATGTAACTGCTGTACAGGTGTCGGGTATCATACATGATTTTGTTATGCTCAATGCGCTGGATCAGACAAATGCCTGTCGTATCGCCATGGATGCATCCGTTGAGTGGATAAACCGTTTCCATTAGTTTTCTGTATTGCCTCCCGCTGTGGCTTTTTATGTGATGCCCTGCAGTTTTGTAATGGTCTGAAATGGTAAAACTTTTTGGCAAAAGTGCACAGGAATCAATGGTTGAATTTGTTCATAAAATTGGTTATACACAAAATATATTGCAAAACAAAACATAACTAAATAGTATTAGTCACATGAAAAGCAAGGTTTTAACAAAAAAATTGTTGAAAAACACAAGGAGGTAAAAAATGACAAAGAGAAAGAAAAAAATAATGGCATTATTCCTTGCTGTAACCACTGTCTCAGGGTTATTGTTTGGCGGCTGCGGCAAACAGGAAGAGACAGATGGAAAAGTTGTCATTGAGCTGGTGCATTATAAGCCGGAGGCGGTAGATGTATTTGAAGCCCTGGAAGAGAAATTTAATGCTTCTCACGACGACATTCAACTGGTGATTGATTCACCCAATGATGCCATGGTAATTTTGAAAACCAGATTTATCCGGGAAAACAATCCGGACATCATTGGAATCGGAGGCGACATCAATTACTCCAATTTCCTGGACGCCAATATGCTGATGGATATTTCTGATTTTGACGGTCTGTCGGATATCAAGGAAAATTACCTTGCCACCAATAAGGAGCTGGAGTATGTGCCGCAGGAGGGCGTGTACGCGATGCCGTATATGGCAAACGCAGCGGGCGTCCTCTACAACCGGGATATGTTTGAAGAGCATAACTGGAGTATTCCCACTACGTGGGAGGAATTTTTAAGCCTGTGCGATACCATTCAGGCCGAGGGAATACAGCCTCTGTATTTTGGCTATAAAGACACCTGGACCTGCCTCGCGCCATGGAATGCCATTGCGGTAAATCTCTGCGATACGGACATTGCATACCAGGTAAACAGCGGAAACGCTACGTTTGCAGATGCGTATAAAGAAGTGGCAGAGAAGGATAAGGAGCTTCTGAAATACGGTCAGCAAGATCCGGTTGCCTACAGTTACAACGACGCCTGTACAGCCTTTGCCAGAGGGCAGTCGGCCATGTATGTAATTGGAAACTATGCAATTCCCCAGATTAAATCGGTCAATCCGGATATGAATATTGATTCCTTTGTATTTCCTGCCAGCAGCAAGGCAGAGGAAAATATCTTAAATTCCGGCAATGACCTGATGTTCAGCGTGATGGAGGACTGCGAGCATAAAGAAGAAGCGTACGAGGTACTGCGTTTCCTGTTAGAGGATGAAAACGTCCAGGCATACCTGAATGACCAAAGTGCGGTGCCCTGCAAGAAGGGTGAGTTCGAGATTGCTCCGGAACTGGAAGGAATGAAAGATTATATCAATAACGGAATTGTGGCAGATTACCAGGATCACCATTATCCAAGCGAGATGGCGGTAGACGCCATGATTCAGACGTATCTGTTTGACAACGGCAGTAACGCCTTACAGACCTTCCTTACAAGATTTGACAAGGAATGGGTCAGATATAACAAAGATATCATCCGTAAAGTAAAAGAGTATCAGGAAAAGGGGGAATAGGTCATGGGCGATAAAGGAAAAAGAGATAAAGCTTGGACAAAGAACGATAAGATTTTTCTGGGAATGCTGATTCCGGTATTGATTCTGTTCTTCTGTTTCAATACGCTTCCGCTGCTAAAAGGATTCTATTATGGACTGACCAATTACAGAGGATACGGCGATTATGATTTTGTCGGGCTGCGTAATTTTGCAGATTTGTTTACAGACCTGCGTGTGGGCAAATCCTATCTGTTTACGTTTAAATATGCTGTGGTAATGACCATAGCGGTAAATGTAATCAGTCTGATTCTTGCATTGGGCTTGAATCGGCAGATCAGAGGAAAAAGCGCGCTGAGAGGCATTTATTTTGTGCCTAACATTCTGGGAGGGCTGGTTGTAGGTTATATTTTCAGTTTTATCTTTACATACATCCTTCCGGCAGTAGGCGAGGCGACTGGAATCGGATTTCTCCAAAACAGTATGCTGGCAAGCAGCAAGACCGCATGGATTGCCATTGTGATTGTTGGAGCATGGCAGGGAATCGCCATGAATACGATTATCTATATTTCCGGACTGCAGACCGTGCCGGAGGAAGTATATGAGGCGGGAATGATTGACGGTGTGAGCGGCTGGAAAAAATTCTGGACACTTACCTTCCCTCTGATTCTTCCCTTCTTTACGATTAACCTGGTGCTGTGCATGAAAAATGCCCTGATGGTATTTGATCAGATTATGTCCTTGACAAAGGGCGGTCCTTCCCAGAGTACCGAGTCCATTTCCTACCTGATTTACAACAATGGTATGAGCGGCGGGCAGTTTGGATTCCAGAGTGCGAATGCATTCGTATTCTTTCTGGTAATTGTTATTATTTCATTCCTGCAGATGAAATTCTTAGGTGGAAAGGAGGAGCAGTTATAATGGGAAAAAAGAATCGTGAAGGGGCAGTCGGCGGAAAGGCTGTCAATAATGTCATCAATGTTTTGCTGGCGCTTGGATGTCTTACTATCTTATTTCCGCTTTATATGACCGTGATTATTGCCTTTAAAAAACCTTCGGAAATGACAAATGATGTGGCAGGAGCCCTGGCGTTTCCGTCCAACTGGAATTTTGATAACTTTATCGAGGCCATGAAGGTCACAGACTTCTGGCGTTCCCTGGGAAACAGCTTACTGCTGACCGGCGTTACCGTTATTATCTGTATTCTGCTTCATTCCCTGGCAGGGTATGTAATCGGAAGAAAGATGGCGCGCCATAAATTCTTCAAGGCTTCGTATTTCTATATCGTAAGCGGTATGTTCGTGCCATTTGCGGTACTGATGATGCCTCTGGTAAAGCAGACATCACAGATAGGACTGGCAAACCGGGCAGGCGTTATCCTCTTGTATGTAGTGTTCTTTATGCCGATGAATATCCTTTTGTATGCCGGATATCTGAAAAATATCCCGATTGCGCTGGAGGAAGCAGCCTGCGTGGACGGAGCCAACGTCTGGCAGACATATTGGAAAATTATATTCCCCAATATGAAGCCTATGCATGCAACCGTTGCAGTTCTGACTGCTATGAGTACCTGGAATGACGTCATGACGCCTCTCGTTATTATGTCCGGCAGTGATGTGAATACACTTCCGCTGGCACAGTTAAATTTCCAGTCTCAGTTCGGAACCAACTACAATCTTGCATTTGCTTCCTATTTGCTGGCACTTCTGCCTATCATGATTTTCTATATCATATGCCAGAAGCAGATCATCAATGGAGTTGTAAACGGAGCAGTAAAATAGAAACGGTGATAAGGAAAATACAGTATGGATTTAAAGAGCAGTTATTATGAGTTATATGGAACAAATGAAATCACACAATATAGATGGGAACAGCTCTTATCCATTATGGAACATGCCAAAAAGACCCGCCCCGCTGCCTTGAAAAAGGCAGACCGGGACGGGAATGGCTGGTATCAGTCAGAAAAAATGGTGGGCATGATGCTCTATGTGGATAAGTTCAGCAATAATCTCACAGAGTTTGAACAGAGGATTGATTATCTTGCAGAACTTGGAATTACCTATGTTCACTTTATGCCCCTGTTAAAGTCGAGGGATGGCAATAATGACGGCGGATATGCAGTGTCCGATTATCTGATGGTAGATGAGAAGTTCGGCACGATGAAACAGTTAGAACGAGTCATGAAGCTGTTAAAACAAAAGGGAATCCGAACCTGCATTGATTTTGTATTGAACCATACGGCAAAGGAACACGTCTGGGTCCAGAAATTCAGAGAAGGGGACCATGATTATGACGACATGTATTTTATGTTTGATGACGACGCCATACCAAAGGAATACGAGAAGACTCTGACAGAGATCTTTCCAGAAGTGGCTCCAGGTAATTTTACCTATTATGAGGACATCGGAAAATTTGTAATGACCCGGTTTTACGAGTTCCAATGGGATTTGAATTACCGCAATCCCCAGGTCTTCAACAAGATCGTGGAGGTAATGCTTACACTTGCGAATAAAGGCGTTGACATCTTTCGCCTGGATGCGATACCATATATCTGGAAAGAAATTGGAACTTCCTGCATGAACCTTCCCAATGTGCATAAAATAATCAGCATGATGTATCACATTATAAAACAGGTATGCCCCAGTGTGATTTTTCTCGGGGAAGCGATTGTGGAACCTTTTGAGATTGTAAAATATTTTGGGAATCATGATACGAAAGAATGTAATGTGATGTATAATGCTTCGTTCATGGTTCTTTTGTGGAATTCTCTGGCAACCAGAGATGTGAGGCTGATGGAGCGTTCCCTGTCCATTGATTATGGAATCCCGCAAGAAGGCACCTGGATTAATTATGTGCGGTGCCATGATGATATCGGCTGGGGATTTGAAAACGGAATATTAAAAGATTTAGGACTTGATCCAGAACTGCACAAGCAGTATATGATTCAGTTTATGGAGGGCAGATATCCCGGAAGTTTTGCGGTGGGAGAGCTGTATGAATACAATCCCGCTACAAAAGACGCCAGGAACAGCGGCACGCTTGCATCTTTGTGCGGGCTGGAGCAGGCGCTGAATGAGAAGCATGTCTATAAGCTGGAACTGGCGGTAAAGAGAATTTTGCTGCTTCATGCGATGGCAATTTCCTATACAGGCATACCTCTGCTCTACAGTGGAGACGAGATCGGGCAGATAAACGACTGGAATTACAAAAACATTCAGGAGTATGCTGCAGATTCCAGGTGGCTGCACAGAGCCAGCATGGACTGGGAGGCGGCCAAAAAGCGCAGTGATCTGGGCACCGTTCAAGGGCAGATTTTCTCAAAGCTTAAGCATATGATCAGCATTCGTAAATCCAGCGGCTATTTTAGCTCTTCCTGCCGGGCGGTTCCGGTAGATACCGGGAACAATGCCGTATTCTGTTTCCACAAAGAAAATAAAATGCTGGTGCTTGCAAATTTTTCAGAGCAGGAACAATGGGTAGATTCCAAAACCTTTGACTGGTTTGGGCTTCCAGGGGAAATGCAGGATTTAATTACCGGAAGGCTCGTAAGGTCTTATCACAACCATATCATGCTGGGGCCTTATGAATATCTCTGGTTAGTATAATAGAGGAAAGGTAATGTTGTATGGCAATTATAATAGAAGACAGCGTATTTACGCTTCAGACGAAGAACAGTACGTATCAGATGAAAGCGGACGATAAGGGGATTCTTCTGCACACCTATTACGGAAAGCGGACGGACGCCACCGATTATTCATATCTGGTATCTATGGCAGACCGGGGTTTTTCCGGGAATATTTATGAAGCAAGGGAAGACAGGACGTATTCTTTGGACTTTCTGCCCCAGGAGTTTCCAGTTTGCGGGAGCGGTGATTACCGGGTCAACTGTCTGCACGCGGATTTGGGGGAGGGAGTAAACGATTGCCTGATGTTTTTTGACAGTTACCGCACATACCATGGAAAATATGCTCTGGAAGGACTTCCTGCGATGTTTTCCACAGAAGAGGAAGCAGTAGACACCCTGGAAATTGTGCTGAAAGATAATCAGGAAGCGTTTTATCTGCATTTACTGTATGGTGTGTTTGAAGAACACGATATCATCACCAGGGCGGCAGTGATTGAAAACCGGACCGATCGGGAGATCCGGCTTCACAAAGTATTGTCCGGCTGCCTGGATATGGATCATGATGGAATGGATCTGATTCATTTTTATGGAAAACATGCGGGAGAACGGCAAATGGAACGCGTGTCTTTGTTCCACGGCATTACAGAATTGAGAAGCACTCGTGGAACCTCCAGTCATCAGCATAATCCTTTTGTGATTCTGGCGGACCAGAAAGCCAGCGAGGATATGGGAGAATGTTTCGGTTTTTCCCTGCTTTACAGTGGCGGATTCCATATGCAGGCGGAGGTAGACCAGTTCCACCAGACCAGGCTGGTGATGGGAATTGACGACTGTGATTTTACCTGGAGTCTTCTGCCGGGAGAAACATTTGTCGCGCCGGAACTTGCCATGGGCTACAGCGGCGAGGGGCTGGCAAAGCTGTCCCATTGCTATCATGACAGTTTCCACGGGCATTTGATTCGCAGCTTTTGGAAAGAGAAACGTCGTCCCATCCTTGTAAACAACTGGGAGGCGACCTATTTTGACTTTAATGCGGACAAACTCTTACAAATTGCCAGAGAAGCGGCAGACCTGGAACTGGATATGCTGGTGCTGGACGACGGCTGGTTTGGAAAAAGAGATAACGACGATGCGGGTCTTGGCGACTGGTTTGTGAATGAGAAGAAGCTGGGCGGTACGATACAGGAGCTGGCAGATAAAGTGAATGGTATGGGACTGATGTTTGGGCTTTGGTTTGAGCCGGAAATGATTTCAGAGGATAGTGATCTTTACAGACAGCATCCGGATTGGGCGATGGTGGTTCCGGGGAGGAATCCCATCAGAGGAAGAGCACAGCTCGTGTTGGATATGGGCCGTGAGGAAGTGTTGTCGTATATCAAGGAGCGTCTGTTTGCCATTCTGGATGCGGCAAATATCCAGTATATCAAATGGGATATGAACCGTTCTGTGGCGGCAGCTTACAGTGCTTTGCTGCCCAGGGAGCGTCAGGGAGAACAGCGTCACAGATATGTGCTGGGCCTGTATCATGTGCTGGAAGCGCTGTTAGAGCGGTATCCCAATTTACTTTTGGAGGGCTGCAGCGGGGGCGGAGGAAGGTTTGATGCGGGGATGCTTTATTATGCGCCGCAAATCTGGTGCAGTGATAATACCGATGCAGTGGAACGGTTGCATATCCAGTATGGAACGTCCTTCGGTTATCCCATGTCCTCGGTAGCTGCCCATGTGTCAGTCTGCCCCAACCATCAAAATGGCAGGGTAACGCCCTTTAAGACAAGAGGCGTCTGTGCCATGCAGGGGGCTTTTGGCTATGAATTGGATTTAAGCAAGCTGTCAGAAGAAGAGAAAGCAGAAGCGAAAGAGCAGGTACGCACCTTTAAGAAACATTATAAATTGTTCCAGTTTGGAGATTATTATCGTTTAACCTCTCCTCTGTTAAACCGTGATTTTACAGCATGGGAGTATGTGGACAAGACAGGAAAAGAAGCCATTCTGAGCGTAGTCTATACGGATCTTCATGGCAATCCTGCGGCAAATACCGTTAAATTCCGGGGACTGTGCCCGCAGGTAATCTATCAAATGTGGAGAGATAAGGAGCCGGCGGGGGAGTATACAGGCGCAGCGTTGATGAACGGCGGAGTTTTGCTGCCAGTTCCGGTAGAAAATTATGATTCCTGCCAGATTTATATCCGGCAGAAAGAATAGGTTTATCATTTATGAAAAAAGCGTTCAAAAATTCCTTTATAAATGGATTTGAACGCTTTTTTGTGCAGTCATGATAACGGATGCGGCAGAGCGTGCACAATTTGTGGTATGTCTTTACCTGCCGCCGCGCTGCGGCAATGGAGAATTGCAGCAGGAGATTTATTTGGTAAGAAATCCTGCCGCCACTGTCTGAAGCTGCGTGGCCGTTCCGGAATCGAGGTCCGCAGTATACGCACAGCCTTCGGGCGATTCCTGGAAGAGCACGGCATAGGCGGTACATGCAGCAAGATAAGTACCTTCCAGAGAAGGATGCATACCGTCTTCGTCCCAGAGTTCAATTTGCGGATATTGCTCCAAACAGCGCATAAACGCTATCCCGCCCGGAATTAGAAGGCTGCCAAGCTCCTCGGATACGTCGATAAGATTCTGGGAGAGAATGGTCTGAACATCCGTGAGGCTTAAGATGCCGGCGCCTTCTTTGGGCGACCAGGTCATAAGGAGTCCGGTCTGGCCGCCTGCCGCCCGGATTTTTTCATCTAGTGTTTTGGCGGCGGGAAGCATGGTTTCCTGGGCAGAAGTGACAGAATCGTTTGTATTTTCCTGTAAAATAACAAAATCCCATGTTTCGTCTGTAAGTTTCTGGTTTAATATGGCTCCCAGTTCATCTTCGGTATCTGCAAACTGCGTCAGGGTATAATAGCCCTCGGAAAGTTCCTGCACATCGCATGGATGGTTCATTGCCGCGGCCAGCTCAGAAAACATGTCTGGCAGACTGTTGGTAAAGGTGTGACTGTTGCCTACAAACAAGATGCGGGGCGTTTCTCCGGCAGCCGGTTCTGGCGCTTTTAATGCAAGGGACTGGTTAAAATCGAAATTATCGCCATCAGAAGAGGAATCCTGCCGGTCAGAAGAATCCTGTTCCTGAGAATCCCGCTCCTGCGATTGAGTGTCTGGGGGCGTGGAATCCGTCTGCTCATTGGAGGCCGGGGTTTTTTCCGGGGTGGCAGGAGCAGAGCAGCCGCCCAGCAATAATGCCGGGAGCAGAAAAAAACATAGCATGATCCGGAAGAATTTTGTTTTGGAAATTGTCTTGTTCATAGTTATCCTCGCTTTCTGATTGATATTTGTTGACGGGGACCAGGTAATATTATGGCGGCGGTTGTTATCGGCATTGAATCACCGCGGTAGCAGTATATTTTTCCCAAAGTCCTCAAGGCAAATTATATCACATTTTTACGGAAAAAGCCTTTCGATTTTTGCCGTTTCGTGCAGTTGGGACTGATACAGAAAAAATGAACATTAATAAAAATAAAATTTGCTCCGATACAGATAACAGAACCGACAACCTCAAACGAACAATTGTAGAGGATACGGCAAAGAGTTATGGCGAAAATAATGATGTGGAAATGGAATTCAAAGCTTTAAGAGCCGGAGCGATATCAAGGAGGATGAGAGGATGGCAGTGGAAATTACAAAGAATGACAATCATTATGCAGCTTGTGGAATGGCACAGGACAGTGAGGTGAATAGTACCAGGTTAAAGGAAGTTAAGAAAGCGCCGACGGCGGCATATACCAGAAAATCAGAACGTATGGCAGATTATTTGAACGAATTAGCGAAACTTGCGCCCAGTTTGAAAGTCAGGGCCGGAATTACATTTTCAAAAGTTGCCGGGGGCAAGACGCTGACGATTAGTCCTGGAATTTTGAACAAAATGCAAAATGATCCCGAGAAAGAAAAAGATATGAAAGAGATGATTAAGGGCGTTGAATTTATCACGAAATTTATAGACGGTTTGTACAAATCATCCGGGAAGACGCTTGTATACCGGCATAGTTTTATAGACGGAGATGGCAGGTATTATGCCTGTTCCTATGTGAAAAACGAAAGAAGCAATAAAATGAGCGCAAAACTGCGGCAGGCAAGGTGGAATAATTCCCAAAACCTGATTGCCAGGTCAAAAGAAACTGCGGCAAAAAGGAAGAAGAAACTGCAGGAAACACTCAGGGAAAAGAGAACCAGAAAAGCTGATAAACGCGCGGTTTCCGGTAAGGCGGCACGGTTTTTGGAAGAGAAACTTACGGCTTCCAAAGACGGCATGGTTTATCTGTATGACACAGATTTTAAGATGCTGATGAAAGCCGCGTCAGAGGATGATGCAGGTAAGAAGGACGGCAGGGAGCGGGCAGAAGCTGGCGCTAATCTGGATATACAGGTATAATCAGCAGGAAGAAAGAGTATTCATGATAAGCATGTAAATTGTGAGCAGATCCATATGCTGCCAAAATAAATGTTGCCGTAAAAGCGATATTTTTCTGGATTTTTTGGAAAAGTTCTGTTACAATAAAAATAACTATGGCGAGGAGCGATAAGAGTGGAACAAGTTAATTCTTTTACGGGCTACCTGTTTGTGCAAAAAAGCACGCAGAATGGAGGAAATTATGGCAGAGACAATGGAAGATTATAAGGAAGAGCTGGAAGCGTCCTTTCGTAAAATAAAAGAAGGCGATATTATTTCAGGGACGGTGATTGATGTGACGGAAGAAGAGGTGACGCTTGATCTGAAATATTATACGCAGGGAATCATAAAAGTAGAAGACCTCAGTAATGATCCTGATTTCAATGCTTTGGAGGATGTACATCCAGGCGATGTCATCGAAGCTACCGTTGTGAAGACAGACGATGGCGAGGGTAATATCCGGCTTTCTAAGAAAGAGGCAAACGACGTGCTTGCCTGGGAGAAGCTGCATCAGTATCTGGAAGAGGGAACAGAGTTGTCTGTAAAAGTAGCGGGAATTGTTCCAAGCGGCGTAGTTGCCTATCTGGAAGGAATCCGGGGATTTATTCCCGCCTCTCAACTGGCGCTGTCTTATGTGGAGGCAACAGAGGAATGGTTAGGACGCGGACTTCAGGTGAGAGTGATTACGGTGGAAGAATCCAAAAAGAAGCTGGTGCTTTCGGCAAAAGTAATTTTGAGGGAGAAGCAGCAGGAGGAGCATGACCGCAAGATTGCCAGGATGGTTCCGGGAAGTGTGTTGGAGGGCACGGTAGAATCTCTGATGCCCTATGGGGCTTTTGTGGATTTGGGAGATGGAATCAGCGGTCTGGTACATATTTCACAGATTTCCCGCAGAAGGATTGGAAAGCCTTCGGAAGTGCTGAGCACAGGTCAGAAGGTGAAGGTAAAGGTGCTGAATACGAATGACAATAAAGTGAGTCTCAGTATGAAGGCGCTGGAAGAAGAAATGATAGATGTGGACAAGACGGAAGAGGTGGAGGAATATATTTCGCATGAGAGCGCTTCCACCAGTTTGGGAGACTTGCTTGCAGGAATCAAGCTGCAGTAGTCATAGAAAACAGTAAATTAATTATTTTTTGGAAGGGAGCCGCAGATGCTATGAGAGTGAAAGCAATACAGAGTACGGATGAGATGGGAAATTCGAAATTGGCTGTTTCTGCCGGTCATAGTGAGAATTTTTCTTCTTATCTGCAGACGACAGCTTCACTGGAAGAGATTTTTACAGAAGCTTCACAAAAATATAATGTGCCTAAGAATTTAATTAAGGCAATTGCCAAAGCTGAGTCAGATTTCAATCCCAGCGCTACTTCGAGAGCCGGAGCGCAGGGTATTATGCAGTTGATGCCAGGAACGGCAAAGGAATTAGGCGTCACAGATTCCTATGATCCTTATCAGAATATTATGGGAGGAACCAAATATATTAGCCAGATGCTGCAGAAATATGATGGGAATATCAGCCTGGCTCTGGCTGCTTACAATGCCGGAAGCAATAATGTGGCAAAATATGGCGGTATTCCGCCCTTTGAGGAGACGCAGAATTATGTAGTGAAAGTAACCCGTTTTATGAATGAAGGGATTGAGGTACCGGGTCTTTCCTGTTCTGTAAACGCAGCGGGCCTCGTTTTAGAGAAGCCGGTGCAGAGGCTGGAGGAAAGCTATTATGAGAACGTGTTAGAGCAGCTTTTTTCTTACGATGATTATCTTCAGTTTATCGACCTCTACAGCAAGATTGAGGAGGCGCAGCAGGAGCAGTTAAAGGAAGAACTGGAAAACCAGGAAGAAGAACAGAAGGATTCCTTTTATGCTTATCAGGAGTTACGGTATAGCCCGGCGGCAATGAAGCTTTTGGGGTAGCGGCTGTCGATGGGGCGCTGCCGGCAGCGTCAGGAACGAATGGAGACATGATGGAAATCATTAAGGTTAAGTATTTTACGCAGGAAATTGATAAGCTGGCATATATAGAAGGTAAATCAGACTGGATTGATTTGCGGGCAAGCGAGACAGTGGAATTGAAGGCGGGAGATTTTAAATTGATTCCCCTGGGAGTGGCAATGGAGCTGCCCGAGGGCTATGAAGCGCATGTGGTGCCGAGAAGCTCTGCTTTCAAACGTTATGGGATTCTGCAGGTAAACAGCTGTGGAATTATTGATGGAAGTTACTGCGGAGATGAAGATATGTGGCGGATGCCAGTGTATGCCACAAGAGATACGGTGATACAGAAAAATGACAGAATCTGCCAGTTCCGCATTGTGGAAAACCAGCCCCGAATTGTCTTTGAAGAGACTGTCTCCCTGGGTCATAAGAACCGGGGAGGGTTTGGGAGTACTGGAGTCAGATAGACAGAATGGAGGAAATTAGTATTATGGAAAAGCGTCAAATGAAATTTTATTCCAAAGACAGCAATGCGGCGGCAATCCATGCATTGCCGGGGCATTTTGCCACCAGTCATTCGCATATCAATTATTACATTGATATCACCAGCCTGAAGACAAGAATTAACGAGGCAAAAGAGGTTGCCAAGGTTCTTGCCGGGAAATTTACCAGCCATATGACGGTAGACACGATTGTGTGTATGGATGGAACAGAAGTGATCGGTGCTTTCTTGTCGGAAGAACTGGAGAAGAGGCATATTTTATCTACGATTAATCAGCATAAGACAGTATATGTGGTGTCTCCGGAGATTAATGGCAATAATCAGGTGATGTTTCGCGACAATGTAAAACCTGCCATTACAGGCAAACACGTATTGCTGCTTCTGGCAACGACTACCACGGGAGTTACCATCCGCCGCAGCCTGGAATCTCTGCAGTATTACGGAGGGAGCGTTGCAGGCGTCGTTTCGGTTTTCAGTACAGTAAAAGAGGTGGAAGGTATTCCTGTCGAGAGCGCTTTTGAGCAGGATGATATTCCGGGCTATGCCGCATATAAGCCCACAGAATGTCCCTATTGCAAAAATGGACAGAGGCTCGAGGCAATGGTAAATGGTTTTGGATATTCTAAATTGTAATAGTCAATCCGTATAGCTAATGTGAAATATTTCGTTAAAATGACGAAGAGGTCAAAAAGAAATACCCTTTCTTGTTGGAACTGACAAGAAAGGGTATTTCTTTTTGTATAGTTGGAGATAGTAATTTAGAGGAAAGTCTGATAGTATAATTATAGAAAGTAATTCTGCAGGACAGAGAAAATACAGGAGGTATTTGCAAAATGGCAAGTTTATCATTAAAAAATATTTGTAAAAGATATTCCAACGGATTTGAAGCTGTAAAAGATTTTAACCTTGAAATTGAAGACAAGGAGTTTATTATTTTTGTTGGACCATCAGGATGCGGAAAATCTACAACCCTCCGTATGGTTGCAGGATTGGAAGAGATTTCTTCTGGTGAGCTCTCCATTGACGGCAGAGTTGTAAATAATGTAGAGCCTAAGGACAGAGATATTGCAATGGTATTTCAGAACTACGCGCTCTATCCTCATATGACGGTATTTGACAATATGGCGTTCGGATTGAAATTGAGGAAGGTTCCCAAGGAGGAAATCAAAAAGAAAGTAGAAGCAGCCGCTAAAATATTGGATTTGGATAAATTATTAGACCGTAAGCCCAAGGCTTTGTCAGGCGGACAGAGACAGCGTGTGGCGATGGGACGTGCGATTGTGCGCGAACCGAAGGTATTTCTCATGGATGAACCGTTATCCAATCTGGATGCCAAACTTCGGGTACAGATGCGCGCCGAAATTGCATCCCTGCATAAAAGGCTCGGTGCAACCATCATTTATGTAACCCATGACCAGACAGAAGCAATGACGCTGGGAACCAGAATCGTTGTATTAAAAGACGGCGTTATCCAGCAGGTAGATTCTCCGCAGAAATTGTATAATGAGCCGGATAATCTCTTTGTCGCCGGATTTATCGGATCTCCTCAAATGAACTTTTTGGATGTGGTATGTAAAGTGGAGGGAGATAAGGTTACGCTGAAGTTTGGCGCAGATTCTATTGTACTGCCTTCGGAAAAAGGAAAGAAACTTATTGACGGAAAGTATGATGGCAAGACGGTGGTTCTCGGCATCCGTCCGGAAGATATCGATGATTCCGAACTGGCTCTTGAGACGCACAAAGAAAGCGTGTTTAACACGAAAGTGACCGGATACGAGCTGCTTGGCTCAGAGGTATTGCTGTACTATACAGTAAACGGCGCCAGTATGACAGCCAAAGTAGATTCCAGAACGTCGGCGCGTTTGGGGGATTCCATCAAGCTGGCAATGGATCTCGATAAAATTCATGTATTTGATAAAGAAACGGAATTGACAATTACCCACTAATTCAGTAAGATAAGAATAGCACACAAGATTTGGAAGTAGCGCAGAAATGTGCCGCTTCCTTTTTTCTTCTGTAGGAAATCATGACCCGCGAAAGCGGGCTTGTCCACGTTGTTCTAAACGAATGATTATGAAATGGGGGCTGGTTATGTTATCAAATCACAAATTACAGGTTACATTAGGTGAAATTAAGGAGATTAGCAGGGTTGACTTTGCGCTGTACAGTGATAAAGGAAAACTTCTGGCATCAACTTATCAGATAGAGGAGGATATGGAGGAGGCAATTCAGTTGTTTGCGGATTCCATGGCAGAGAGCCAGATGCTTTCCGGCTGCCATTTTTTTAAGGTAATGATTGAAGGGGAACTGGAATATATCCTGCTTGCGCACGCCGGCGGCGAGGAAGCCTATATGGTTGGACGCCTTGCGGTGTGCCAGATACGTAACATGGTCAGTGCTTACCAGGAACAGTTTGACCGCAACAGCTTTATGCAAAATGTGGTGCTGGGTAATATGTTGGTTGTGGATATGTATAATAAAGCAAAGAAGCTGCATATTGAAGCGGCGGAGCGGGTAGTTTTTGTAATTGAAGTATCGGGCGAGAAAGACGGGGCGGTTATGGAAACGATTCGCAATCTTTTTGCCGCATCCCCGAGAGATTTTGTAACAGAGGTGGATGAGAAATCTGTAATCCTGGTGAAAGACGTACGGGATATTTCTTCCGACGAGGAATTGGAAAAACTGGCGAAAATGCTGGTGGACAACTTACAGGCAGAAGCTTTGGTTAAGATTCGGGCAGGCTATGGGAATCGTGTGGAACTACTGCCGGATATCGCCCGTTCCTACCAGGAGGCAAGAATGGCGCTTGAGGTGGGAAGAATATTCTATGTGGAAAATCAGACCATTTCATACAGCAGGCTGGGAATCGGGCGCCTGATTTATCAGATTCCTGCCAATCTGTGTGAAATGTTTCTCAGAGAGGTATTCGGGGGGAAAATACCAGATATATTTGATGAGGAAACCACGGTAACCATTAATAAGTTCTTTGAGAACAATCTCAATATCTCAGAGACAGCGAGACAGCTTTATGTTCATCGTAATACCCTGGTATACCGCCTGGAACGTATTCAGAGGATATTGGGTCTGGATATTCGTACGTTTGAAGATGCCATGCTGTTCAAAATTGCACTGATGGTAATCGCCCATATGAATTACCAGAAAAGCCTTATCATGCGGCACAAGAAAGAGGAAAATGAAAAGAGGAAAGACATATGAAAATTTCTACGAAGGGACGCTATGCACTGCGGCTGATGCTGGATCTTGCGTTGGAGGAGGGGCAGGTGGTGCGTTTGCGGGATGTAGCGAAAAGGCAGGATATATCGGTGAAATATTTAGAGCAGATTATTTCTGTACTTCAGAAATGCGGCTATGTGAAAAGCATTCGCGGGCCCGGAGGCGGATATATGCTTGCCAAAAAGCCAAACGAGTATACAGTGGGGATGATATTGCGGCAGATTGAGGGCAGCCTGGCTCCTGTGGCATGTCTGGAGGGAGAGATTAACGATTGTCCGCGGCAGAGCGAGTGCGCTACGCTTCGGGTTTGGAACATGCTTTATGAGGCTATCAACGGCGTGGTGGACAAGGTAAGCCTTGCAGATATGGTGGAATTTGACAGGGAGCTGCATGGAGGGATGGATTATGTTATCTAGTACAACGAATATTAAGTAATAGGCATCTTCACTTGCCTGATTGTCCAGCTACTACGTCAGAAAAACTAGCCGTAGCCACCGCTACGCCGTTGTTTTTCTTCCTTGTATCTGAAACAATTATCCTGCGTGAATATATGAAAGACTTAATTTTCGTTGTACGAGTGTATTGCGAAACCTGATCGCTATGCGGGATAAGTTCTCCTTTGATTGCGGGCTGCGAATCCAGTGTCTTCTGCAATGTACAGATTGCAAGATTACTGGTGATGTTGCGGTCAGTAATGCTTTCGGCAACACACCGGTCATACCAGTCTATAATAGTTCAGTTATATCTCACTTTATGGTTATAAGATACGGATATGTCAACTTTGTACATTATTTTTGATTGACCGTATCTGCAGTCAATCTCTGTTTTATTTTTCAAAAACCTCTGATTTTTGGGTATAATAATCCACCTGTTGGTGTTTACGGTAATTGTAACAGGCATTTGGATATATGCAGAGCTGTCTAAGCGGCAAGCCGACGCCAAATTCCTCATGATGTTCATCTATAAATTAAAAGCCTCTAATCGATCTCCTCTGCAAAGTATGCCGCCGCTTTTTTAAGAATAGATTTTTCTTACGCAGCGCGCGGCGAACGGTAACTGCCATTTACGACAGGAAAATGCCCTTTTACGTCATACGCTAAGGAAATGGCGGCCGAGGGACGATATAAGTTAAGAGAAACCATGGAAAAAGACAGAAGAAAGGAGCAGGGTTATGAAGATTAATAACATGCAGGGCGCAGACACCATAATTGAACAGAAAAGCAGCGAACAGGCGCAAAAAAATGGCAGTGTGAAACAGGCAAAGCGTGGACAGGTAAAGAATGGGAGCCTCAAAGCCTCGGAGTTGAATCTTTGTCAGGATCCGATTGAGGAGAAGAAGAAAAAGGCAAAGGAGGAGGCAATGGATTTCATCAAGAAACAATTTGCTTCTGACAGCCTTGTGGATGATATTAAGGATGAATGCAGGAATGATATTAAGGAGAGTAAGAGCGCTGCCGAGGAGGCTTCTAAGGAACTGGCAGAAATCCGTAAGCAGAAGGAAGAGCTTAAGGAAATGTACCAGGGGGATGAGGAGAACGAGGATTATAAGCAACAGTTGAAAATGGTGACGGCTGAAGAAGGAGAGTGGCAGAAACAGTATGACGAGGCGCATTTGGTAATTGGCGCTGCTACTGCGGGCATCAGATCTATTAAACAGGAAGAACTGAAGCATCATTATATGATAGACGCCACCAAAAATGCGGAAAAATCCTTAAAAGCATCGAGTGATGAGATCATAGGAATGATTAAAGAGGAAGCCATTGACAAGATCGACAAAGATTTGGAAGAGGTTGTAGAAGAGGCCAAGGATAAGAAGGAAGAAAACATAAAAGAAGAGACAGAACGCGAGGCAGCCCGTCTGGAGCGTGAAAAGCAGGCGCAGGAAGTGGAAGAGAAGCTAAAAGAAACGAAACAGAATGCTGGTAAGAAGGCAAATTTATTAAAAGACCAGCTTCTTGACACGGAAGGGATTGTACGGCAGCAACAGGAGATCGAGAGAAATACCCAGCAGATTTTGGAGGAGCAAAAACTGCTGCAGGAAGAGATCAAAGGCATTGTTGTGGATTCTCAGATATAAGAACATAATGACATCAAAAAGGAGCTGAAAGCATAGCTCCTTTTTTGATATAGAAAAGACTGTATTTTGTCAAAGCATGAAAAGCCCGCTCTGTTCTGCTTCTATAATCGGCACAGTTAGAGGACGGAAGGAGATGTAACGGCAGAATCATGTTCTCCTTCTTCGTGCTGTTCCTCCTGGCTGCTGTTTACAGCCCGGTCAATGCTGCTGGGAGTTTGTTCCACGGTATCGTTTACCGGGGCAGCATTTTCAGCAGCTCCAGGTATATGCGGCTTTAAACAGGCAAGTTCATTGGAACTTCGGAAAATGGTATCGGAGGAACCCATCTGGTTTACCACCAAGCTGTTCATACCTTCCGATAAATCCTGTAAGGAGATAAGAAGTTCCGTATCGCTGAGAAAAGCAGTGGGAACTTTGGAGCCGTTTACAAATACTTTACTCCACTTTGTATAATTTGTGCCGTAAACATGAAGCCCGTCAGACAGTATTTTTGTCTGCGCAGCAGTAATATCCTGTACGCCCATCTCCATTTCAGAAGCCGGGTAAAGATCCTCTCCGTGGTAGGCGTAGCGTTTTCCATATAAAATATCATACTGCAGCAATTCCATATCTCTGGATCGTTCCTCAGTCAGCGTATAATGGCTGTTCTGGTGAAAGGAGAACATGGTTCCTTCGTGGATACCGGCCTGGTCGGTAATACTTGCGAGCAATTGATAAGAGGTTAAATCCTGGCTCACCTTTTCGGCGCCAAAGTTGTTCCAGGTAACATATTTTGTTTTAAAGATATCCTGGCTCTTTAAGTCCTCATTGGTCAGCCCCATTGTGGGCAGATGGTCGCCAAAGAATACCACCATTGTTTTTTCGTCGCGTTTAGAAAGCATGTCAATCAGATTGCCGATAAACTTATCCACCTCATGGATTTGATTGACGTAATATTCCCACTCGTTATTTTTTCCCTCATCCAAAGCTCCGGTCACGGTAATTTCAGGGTTTGCAATTACTTTCTCCGCCGGGTAAGCGCCGTGTGCCTGAACCGTAATGGTATAAATGAAATCCTGCTGTTCTGTGGAATTCAGCGATTTTTCTACTTCGCTTATGAGGATATTGTCCGTAGGCCAGGTGCCCAAGGGCGTATATTCCTGGATATTCATCATTTCTTTACTGGTGAAGCTGTCAAAGCCCATCTGCGTAAAGGCATTTCTTCTGCTGTAGAAGTTGCCGCCGTTGTTATGTACCACATGGGTACCGTACCCCAGGTTGTTTGACAGAGCGGAGGCGATACTTTCACAGGAATTGGATTTAAGAATCGTTTTATATGGATATTCCCCAAGTCCGAAAAAATGCATTCCCATACCCGTGAGTACTTCAAATTCTGAATTGGCAGTACCGGCCCCTACTACCGGGACGGTGAGATAGCCGGATGAAAAATTCTGATATAGGTGGTCAAAATTCGGCACCGGATTTTCAGAAAAATTTAAGAAATCTACTTCTTTGGGATCAATAAAGGACTCCAGCAGGACACAGATGATATTGGGAAGTTCCTGCGTATCCGTGTCTTTGTCGGCTATTTTTGAGAGCGCGGAATCCACACGTTCCTGAGAGTAATCCCGCGGAGCAGTCATGCCCTGGTCTACCACGCTGGCAGAGAAACTGTACACAAATCCATAATCTTTATAGCCCTGCGCGATATTTTCAAAATAGTCGGCGAGGATATTGTTGCTGACAGCCGCGTTCGTTACCATAGGGATCAGGAATGCGAAAAATCCAATGGCAAGGGTGCTTGCCAGCCGGTTCTGTTTGCCCTGGTATTTGGGTCCCTTTTTCCATAATACCACAATACCGATGAGGACGGATATCACGAGCAGAATCACGGCGATAGCTTCCCAATTACTGAAATAATTGCTTTTCATCGTGAACAGGTCATTAATCAGTTTTACGTCCGTATAAGTAAAGGGAGTCACCCGTTTCAGCAGGACGCAGCCGTTGATGGTGCCCAAAAACAGCCATACGACACTGATAACGGTGCGCATCAAAGCTCTTCTGCGGAAGAAATATACCAGATGCAGAGAGGTGAATACGATCAGGGAGTTGTACAAAAAGGCAAGTCCCCGGTCGAAGGCAAATGCAAAAGCATCCAAGAAGGAATGCCTGGAAATCACCTCAATGATAAAGCAGATGGAACAGGCAAGTATGTAGTGGAAAAGCAGGGAATAGCGGTTCAGTATCCCGATAAGCTTCTCCCTCTGTTTTGGCTTTAACAGATGCTTATGTTCTTTGGTATGTTTCTTTTCCGCTCTTTTTTCACAAAAAGACTTGTATTTTTCAGTAAACTTTTGTAAAGTGTTTTTTGCAGTCTGAATCATAGTTTCCTCCATATTTATGTGAACTGAATTATGAACAAAATATGAATACGTTTTTTCAAAGCAAAGATTAGACCAATTTAAGAAAAAAGTCAATGGATAAACGTAAAATTTACGTTTCTTATAGGAAATATTAAGATTTTCTTTATAAATTGTGCAGATTTAAAACAAGAAGGAGGAACTGTATGGGAAACAAGAGAGATACCCAGGCATATTTAGAACAACTTGGCAGAAAAAGAGGCATGGTTTTGGGGCTTGCCAGCATCCGGGAGCTGATGTCGGAGCTTTTAAATGTGCAGAATAAGCTGAAGTTTGTCCATGTAGCGGGGACGAATGGCAAAGGTTCCGTATGCGCGTTCCTTTCTTCTATGCTTACGGAAGCGGGGATTTGTGTGGGAACTTATACTTCTCCGGCAGTGTTTGGGCGCGCCGAGCAGTATCGGGTAAATGGAGAGGATATTCCAGAGGAGAAGTTTGATGAGATCATTGCGGAGGTTCGCCGGGCATGTGAGAGGGTGCGGGAGCAAAGCGGCAATGATCCAACGGTATTTGAAGTCGAGACGGCGGCGGCTTTTTTGTATTTTTACAGCAGAGGATGCCAGGTGGTAATCTTAGAGGCGGGAATGGGCGGCGAAACAGATGCTACGAATATCATTGAAGATCCCCTGGTCTGCGTCCTTACCTCTATCAGTATGGATCATATGAAATTTCTCGGAGGCAGTCTTTGTGAAATTGCCCGGGCAAAGGCGGGGATTATTAAGGAAAACAGCCGGGTGGTGGCAGTAAAGCCCGAACAGGAAGAGGTGCGGCAGGTATTGGAGGCATGGTGCGTAAAGAAGCACGCGTCTCTTACTTACAGTGACGAGGCACAGGCAGAGCAAGTGCGGTATGGTACGAAAGAACAGGGAATAAGCTTTGTATATCCCGGGCTGGGAGAAGTGGAGCTTACCATGACAGGCGCTTATCAGGTGCAGAACGCAGTCTGTGCCATTGAAACTATAAAAATTTTAAGAAAGGCGGGATTTGCCGTCAGTGACGGCCAGATCCGTGCCGGGCTGCGCAAGGCGCGGTGGGCGGGAAGATTTTCCGTACTCTGCCAGGATCCGCTGCTGGTGATAGACGGCGCCCACAACAGCGACGCGGCAAAAAAATTGCGGGAAACTTTGAAAAGGGGTTTTACAAATTACAAAATAATCTATATAATAGGGGTACTTGCAGACAAAGAACATGAAGAAATGCTTAAAATTATGCTTCCGCTGGCGTGGAAGGTATTTACCGTTACGCCTCCGGGCCCCAGGGCTATGGACGGGGCGGTATTGGCGCAGGAGGCTTTCAAGTATCACAGGCAGGTCAGGTATTGCCCTGAAATAGAGGAGGCGGTAACCGCCGCTGTGCGCAGCGCAAAACAGGAAAACGCCATGATACTTGCATTTGGCTCCCTGTCCTATTTAAAAGAATTGCGAGAAATACTCGAGGAGAAACCAGATTATGATAGATAAGGAAAAGATCAGGCAGGCGGTGGCCTTGCTGTTGGAAGGAATGGGGGAAGATAAGCACAGAGAGGGACTTATGGAAACCCCGGACCGGATTGCAAGAATGTATGAAGAGATTTTTGCAGGCATGGAGCAGACGCCTGAGCAGGCGTTACGCAGGACATTTGAGACGTCAGACTGCGGCATGGTGTTAGAGAAGGATATTGTCTTTTATTCTACCTGTGAGCACCATCTGCTTCCCTTTTACGGTAAGGCCAGCGTTGCTTATATTCCAGACGGCAGGGTAGTGGGGTTAAGCAAGCTGGCAAGGACGGTAGAAGTTTACGCGAGGCGTCTTCAGCTCCAGGAACGTCTGACGGCGCAGATTGCAGACGCGTTGATGCAGTATTTAAAGCCCAAAGGGGCGATGGTAATGCTTGAGGCAGAGCATATGTGTATGACGATGCGGGGGGTGAAAAAGCCGGGGGCGCAGACCGTTACCCTGGTTACCAGAGGAGAGTTTGCAAAAAACCAGTGCCTGCAGGAACAATTTTGGCAGATGATGGGTCGTTGACAGAAAAGGAGGCAGCTTTGAAGATTGGAAACAGAATGTTTGCGCTGAAAAACAGAACTTATATCATGGGAATCTTAAATGTGACGCCGGATTCCTTTTCAGATGGCGGCAGATTTAACCGGGAAGACGCGGCGTTGAAACATGCAGAGGAAATGATAGAAGAAGGCGCGGATATTATTGACGTAGGCGGAGAATCTACCAGGCCGGGGCATCAGCAGATTACAGAGGAAGAGGAGATTTACAGAGTTGCGCCTGTGGTAGAAAAGATCCATCAGAGATTTGATATCCCCATATCTGTTGACACGTATAAATCAGAGGTTGCCAAAGCGGCGGTTCAGGCGGGAGCCAGCCTTGTGAATGATATATGGGGCTTGAAGTATGACCCGAAACTGGCAGAACTGATAGCGGAGACAGGCGTTTCCTGTTGTCTGATGCACAATCGTAGCCATACGGAATACGGTAATTTCATGGAAGAAGTGAAGGCGGAGCTGAGGCAAAGCCTGAAACTGGCAGAGAAAGCCGGGATTGCCAGAGAACAGATATTGTTGGATCCGGGCGTTGGATTTGGCAAGACGTATGAGCAGAACCTGGAAATTATAGATAAACTTTCCGAATTAAAAGAGCTGGGCTGTCCTTTGCTGTTAGGGACTTCACGGAAGTCTGTCATTGGCCTGGCGCTCGATCTTCCCGTGACAGAACGTGCGGAGGGGACGCTTGTTACCACTGTGCTTGCCGTACTGGCGGGCTGCGCGTTTGTGCGGGTGCATGATATCAAAGAAAACAGGCGCGCCATACGTATGATTGAGGCAATCCGGGAGGGCTGGAAATGATGGATTTGGATCGGATTTATATTAAAAATCTGGAAGTGTTTGCAAAACATGGCGTCTATGAGGAAGAGAATAAGCTGGGACAGAAATTTCTGATTAATGCCGCTGTCTGTACCCATACCAGAGAAGCAGGCTTAAGCGATGATTTGGCAAAATCTGTCCATTATGGCGAGCTGGCTCATTTTATCGCAGAATTTATGGCGGAGCATACCTACCAGCTCATCGAGACAGCGGCGGAGCAACTGGCAAGGGCTCTGCTTTTGCGCTTTCCGGCAATGGAAAAAATTACCCTGGAAATTTTAAAGCCATGGGCGCCGGTAGGACTTCCGCTGGAGACAGTTTCCGTGGAGATTACCAGAGGATGGCACTGTGCTTATATAGCTGTCGGCTCTAATTTGGGCGACCGTGAGCAATATATCCGCAAGGGAATCGAAGCGCTGCGGGAACATCAGGACTGCATGGTGCTAAGAGAGTCGGAGCTGATCACGACAAAGCCTTACGGGGGGGTGGAACAGCCGGATTTTCTCAATGGAATGTTAAAGATTCGCACGCTGCTGCCGCCTATGGAGCTGCTGGAATTGCTCCATCAGGCCGAACGTGAGGCGAACCGGGAGCGGAACATTCATTGGGGGCCAAGAACGCTGGATTTGGATATTATTTTCTATGATGACTGGGTGGTGGATGAAGAAAAACTTCAGATTCCGCACCCGGATATGCAGAACCGGGAATTTGTATTGAAGCCTCTGGCAGAACTGGCGCCTTATTACCGCCATCCTCTGATTGGCAAAACGGCTGCGCAGATGTTAAAGGAGCTTTTGGAATAGAAATGGTGTGAAATGGAAAAACAGAGCTTTGCATATGAGAAGAAAAATAAGGGAATCTGTATTCTCCGCTGTTATGGCGTCAGCGGCCGTGTAGTGATACCAGAAACACTGGAAGGCGTTCCGGTTACGGAAATGTCCGCTTATGCTTTTGCACGTTCCATGGAGCACGAACCGCAGAACGCCAGCGGTCTGCCCTGTATCTGTGGGGAAGACCTGCAAGAATTGTATCTGCCCGGGAGCATGAAGAGGCTGGGCAGGTATCTTTTTTATAATTGCCGGAACTTCCGCCGGCTGTCTTTTTACAGTGATCTTGAGTTTATAGGAGCGGGTGCATTTACCGGCTGTGAAAATCTGTCTTATCTTGAGATGCGCTGGCGGCGCGGCAATTCCTGTCTGCGTGAGATTTTGCAGGATTTAAAGCAGAAGGTGACGGTCGGCTGCTATCTGGAGGAAGGAGAGCGAACACAGGAGGGCGGGGAAAGAGAACCTGTGTGCCGGCTGGTCTATCCGGAGTTTTTTGAGGAGGCTGTGGAGAATACCCCGGCCAGAATTATTTCCACCCAGACTCATGGCATGGGGATTCAGTACCGCAATGCGTTTCGCAATACCCAGGTAAATTTGAAAGAGTATGATAAACTTTTTGATATGGGAAAGTATAATATTGACAGCATCGACCTGGCAGAACTGGCCGTTGCAAGGCTGCGCTGTCCTTATGAGTTAGGAGAGGCAGAACGGGCTGCGTATGCCGGATGGCTGTCAGAGAATCTCGAAACAGGCGCAGCGTATTGTCTGAAACGGGAGTATCCGGAAGACTTGCGCTGGCTGGCGGAAACCTTTGTGACAGAAGAAGGGCAGATGGAGCTGTTGCTGAGAGAGGCAGAACGGCAGGACGCCCCGGAAATTGTCAGTATGCTCATGGACGCCAGACACCGGAGGTTTCCGGCAAAGAAAAAGAAATTCAGTTTGTAGAGGACGGATGAAAATGTTTGAAGAACAATTGCTGGAAAAAGTGAGCATCTGCAATGAGATTTTAACAGACTGCCGCAATGAACTTTATCTGAATATGCGGTTTTTGGACGTGGCGCTTCACAGCCTGGTATTGGAGCCGTCTATGGAACTGGGACGGACAGCGGTAAATGGGGAAGTGTTTCGTTATAATCCGGAATTTCTTATGGCGCAGTACCGGGTGGGCAATGCTGTGGTCAACCGCTGTTATCTTCACAGTATCTTGCACTGTCTTATGGGGCATGTCTGGAATCCGCGCGGAGCGCAAAAAAGGCGGCTATGGGATCTGGCCTGCGATATCGGTGTGGAAGCTATGATAGACGGCATGGCATACCGCTGTCTTAGGATTCCTTTAAGGCCATACCGCAGAGCAGTTTACCAGGGGCTTGAGAAAAAACTGCGGGTACTGAATGCGGAGGCAATTTTTTATCTGCTGCAGCAAGCAAGACTGGATATGCGCGTTGTGGCGCGTATGATGGAGGAGTTTGCGGTCGACGAACATTTTTTGTGGGAACAGAATGAGAACCGCCCCCAGGCGCCCATGGAACAGGAAAACCGGTGGCAGAATATCAGAGACAGGATGGAAACGGAGCTGGATACGTTTGCCAAAGAAGCCGCAGAGGGAAGCAAAGGGCTGAGAGAGCAGCTCCGGGTAGAAAACCGCCAGAGATATGATTACCGGGCGTTTTTGAAAAAATTCTGCGTGTTAAAAGAAGAGATGCAGGTAGATTTAGACAGCTTCGACTACATTTTTTATCATTATGGCATGGAATTGTACGGAAATATGCCCTTGATTGAGCATCTGGAGACAAAGGAAGCGGAGAAAATCGAGGATTTTGTGATTGTGATTGATACCTCTATGTCCTGTAAAGCAAGTCTTGTACAAAAATTTCTGGAAGAAACCTACAGTATTTTAAGCCAGTCTGAATCTTTTGAAAGGAAATTCTGCATTCACATTCTGCAATGCGACGAGCGGGTGCAGTCTGATACCGTGATAGAGAGCAGAAAGCAGCTCCAGGCGTATATGGAACATTTTCAGATACAGGGACTGGGCGGGACAGATTTTCGCCCGGCTTTCGAGTATGTCAATATGCTGTTGGCAAAGAAAGTGTTCCGAAAATTGCGGGGGCTGATTTATTTTACGGACGGATATGGGACATTCCCTGTCAAAAAGCCCCGGTTTGACACGGCGTTTGTGTTCTTCCGGGAGGATTATCTGGATGTGGACGTGCCGCCCTGGGCGATGAAACTTATACTTGACGAGAGAGATTTGGGCGAAATTGTGGAGATAGAGCGGCAGCGTCCGCAGGTAATGAAAAGTCCGCGCGTATAAAGTGCGGCTTTTGCGGGAGATTTCTGAGCGTGTATGCAGGTCGCCCAGAGGAAGGAATGTGAGGAAGACGATGGATATAAAGAGGACGAAGGAAGAAATTAAAAATACCATAGAGGCATACCTGTTGAAAGATGCGTATGGAAATTATGAGATTCCAACGATTCGCCAGCGGCCCATATTTTTGCTGGGTTCCCCGGGAATTGGCAAAACGCAGATTATGGAGCAGATTTCCCAGGAGTGTAAAATTGGCCTGGTGGCTTACACGATTACCCATCATACGCGGCAGAGTGCGATCGGACTGCCGTTCATCTCGAAAAAGCAGTACCGGTCCGGGGAATTTGCAGTGACGGAATATACCATGAGCGAGATTGTGGCTTCCATCTATGATAAAATGGAGCAGACAGGCTTGTCGGAGGGGATTTTGTTTTTGGATGAGATTAATTGTGTGTCGGAGACGCTGGCGCCGGCCATGCTTCAGTTCCTTCAGTGTAAATCTTTTGGAAATCACAGGATACCGGAGGGCTGGATTATTGTAGCGGCGGGAAACCCGCCGGAGTACAACCGCTCGGTCCGGGAATTTGACGTAGTCACCATGGACCGGGTGAAAAAAATTGAGGTGGAAGCAGATTTTCAGGTCTGGAAGGAATATGCCTACAGCCAGGGCATCCATGGGGCGGTGATTTCTTATCTGAATACCAGAAAGCAGAATTTTTATCAGATGGAGACTACCGTGGACGGCAGGAATTTTGCCACGCCCAGAGGCTGGGAAGATCTTGCCAATCTGATCAGAGTGTATGAGAAGCTTCATAAAACGGTGGACCGCCAGGTAGTAGCGCAATATATACAGTATCCGAAAATAGCCAAAGATTTTGCCAATTATCTGGAGCTGTATTACAAGTACCGCACAGATTACCAGATAGAAGAAATTTTGAAAGGAAACCTGGAGGAACGGCTGCTGAAAAAAATAGCGCATGCTTCTTTTGATGAACGGCTCAGCGTGCTGGGATTGTTAATTTCCAGAGTGAACGAGACATTGAAAGCGTCGGTGCAGACAGAGCGTTATATAGAGCAGCTCTTCACATACCTCTCGGAATACAAAGAACGGTCGCAGGCCGTTAAAGAGGATGTAAACGGACGGCAGTTATTGGCGCAGACAGTTTCGTCATGCAGTGCAGAGTATGAAAACAGGAAAAAGGCTGAACTTTTAAACCCTGAGATGCAGCGGCAGTACCGCCGTGTTTTGAAGACGCTCGAACAATTCCTGCAGACGTTGAAGATGGAAGATATCTGTCAAAAAGAAGCGGCTTTTGCACGGGTAAAGGAGCTCTTTCAGCAGCAAAACGATGCGTTTGAAAAACAGCGGAAGGAAGCCGGGGAGCTTTTAGAGTATGTCTTTGATTTTCTGGAGGGGGCTTTTGGCAGCAGCCAGGAAATGGTGATGTTTTTGACAGAATTAAATTCCAATGCTTATGACGTCAGCTTTCTTAAGGACTATGAGTGCGACAGATATTATTTTTATAATAAGGAATTACTGTTTGATGAAAAACGAAAGAATCTGCTTAAACGGATGTCTTAGTGGAGGTAGAGAATGCAAAAGAATACGATATTATTTGATTTGGACGGTACTCTGGTAAATACTGGTGAAGGTGTGACGAAGAGTGTCCGCTTTGCACTGGAGAAACTTGGGATATGGGAGAGTGACCAGCGGAAGCTGGAGCGGTTTATCGGTCCGCCGTTGATGGAGTCCTTTCCCAGGGAATATGGCTTTTCCGTGGAAAAATCAAGAGATGCTGTTACGCTGTTCCGGCAGCGATATGAGACAACAGGCGCCTATGAGTGCGAGCTTTATCCGGAGGTGGAAAAAACGCTGCAGCGTCTTAAGAAGCTTGGCTATACGCTTGCCGTTGCCTCTTCCAAACGGGAGGATTTATGTCATGTAGTTTTGCAGTACCTTCATGTCGATCACTATTTTGATTTGATTGGCGGAGCCAGGGACGCCGGCTCCAGTACGAAAATCCAGGTGCTTGAGGATGTGATAGAGAGACTGCATCTTAAAGACCGCAGCCAGGCGGTGCTGATTGGGGACACCAGGTATGACGCCCAGGGGGCGAAAGAGGCAGGGATAGACTGTATTGGAATTACATATGGCTTTGAGCAGGAATTTGGTGAAATGCAAAAAGCCGGGGTACTGGGGTTGTTTGATACTTTGTCTGAAGTTGTGGATTTCCTGGCGAACATGCGCAGAGGTTAAGTATTTCCAGATTCTGCCGATATATATATCAGCTATGGAAGGCGCTTATACTCAGGGAAAGAGGTAAGCGCCTATTTTTTCTATAGCAAAGACCTTGTTAAGTGAACGTGTAAAAGTGTTTATTTGATAAAAGAATATGCGCACCCACAGGAAGAATGGAGGAACGAAAATGCTGAGCAGAGTACAGAGCAGTTACGGAAACGGATATTTTTCACAGGCAGTAGCAGATTTTGCAAAAAATAACAGGCAAAGGACGGGGCAGAATCAGGAAAAGCCTAAGACGATCGGGGAATTTTCTGAGAAAGAATGGGATAAATTGTTGGAAAAGGTGGATTATGCCATTTTGGAATACAGGGATGACCTAGAACACCGTAAGGAAGAGGCACTGGATAAGAAGAGGGAGCAGACGGAGGAATATATTCTGGGATGCAGCGCCAAAGCCGCGGAGCAATTGGAACAATTGCTGTTGAAAAGCCGCGGCGGCAGAAGTACGCAAGAGATGGAGTCAGGCGGTGAAGAGGAATTTGGAGAGCCAAAGAAGCCGGATATCCAGGACAGCATAGAGGATGCGGTTGCAGATGAATTGATCAGGAAGCTGCTGGGACTGGACCGGCAGGCGCCTTATTCTGTAATGGCTGACGAGACTGGCGCGGTAACTTATCATGGCGTCACCTTCCAGTGTGATTATGAGAATAACCGCATTTGCCTGGGAGATGTGTCCAATCTCAATAACTGCATTTCGGTTTCTCTGGAAAAAGGGGGCTGCCTGGTGTTTAACCGGGATAATATTGGGGATTTGGCGAAAGCAATCGGGATGTTTTCCCCGGAGGATGTGAACCGGATTATGCGCGCCATTGCCCAGGATGCGAAATTAAAACAGACGCAGATGCAGATTGAGGACGAGACCAGCGGAGTAGAAGTGCTGGATCGTCCGCAGGAGGCGTCCGGGGCACAGGAAGCCAGTCACTCAAAGAAAGAAGAAGGTTGAGATGAATGATTCTAAGCGTTTGGCTTTTTCACTATGGAATCTGCTTTCCCCCATACTTGTATCTGTTGTCGTCATGAATCTGCTGACGTCGTTGTTCGCAGTGCTGGCAGTATTTTGGGGGACAGATCCCAAAGAACAGTATATGATGTTGCAAGCGGCGGCGACGGCGGCAACCATCCCTGTTATTGCGGGGTATTATCGGAAGGATCAGGCGCAGCCGACAATGTTTTGGGAGCGTATGCATTTGATACTGGAAAAAAAGTCTGTCGTGCAAAGAACGGTTACTGGGTTTTTCATGTTTTTGACAGGCGCAGTTTTGGGAATTGCGCTGAATAATATGATATTGCTTACCAATTTGCAGGAGAGTTCCCCAGGGTATCAGAAGATTAACAGCTATTTTTTTGCCGGAGGAATCCTTTTTGAACTGTTAGGAGCCTGTCTGTTGACGCCATTTTTGGAGGAACTTTTGTACCGCGGCGTTGTCTATGGCAGACTTTGCGATTTGATGATTTTGCAAAATAGGCAAAACACAGAGCGGGGCGGGAGACGGGAAAGGCAGAGCCGCATCATTGCCATGGCGGGTTCCGCCTTTTTGTTCGGCATACTGCATATGAATTTGGTACAGTTTATTTATGCCGGGCTTTTAGGGTTTCTGTTTGCCTGGTTTATGGAAAAGGCCGGACATATTTACGGAGCCTTTCTGGCGCATACAGGGGCGAATCTGATGGCCGTGCTGCGGGTGCGGACCAGCCTGTTTTCCGGAATGGAGCAGGGGAGCGCAGACTTTTATGCAGTGACGGCAGTGTTTTTTGCTGCGGGCGTGCTGCTTATCCTGGCAATTGCATTCATGTTTGCGCGGCAGAACCAAAAGTCCATGGCAGAGGAGGGATAAGGACAAAATTATGGAAAAGAATCTAACTTCTGGCAGCGTGTTTCGCAATATCGTATCTTTCTCGCTGCCATATCTCTTATCTTATTTTCTGCAGACCTTATATGGGATGGCAGATTTGTTTATTATTGGACAATTTAACGGTGTGGACAGCATCACGGCGGTTTCTGTGGGGAGTCAGGTAATGCATATGCTGACCGTAATGATTGTGGGGCTTGCCATGGGTTCTACGGTGATGATTGGAAAAGCGGTAGGAGCGCGGCAGCCCCAACAGGCTTCTGCAGCCATCGGAAATACCATTACGCTGTTTATGGGAGTATCGGCCGTATTTACCGTTTTGCTGCTGCTCCTGGTGAATCCGGTCGTATCTTTGATGTCTACCCCCAGTGAGGCGGCGGCGGACGCTGTTACCTACCTGACGATCTGCTTTATAGGGATTCCTTTTATCACGGCTTATAATATAATAAGCGCTATGTTCCGGGGGCTGGGAGATTCCAAAAGCCCTATGTATTTTATTGGAGTGGCGTGTCTTGCAAATATTTTTCTGGATTACCTGTTTATCGGCGTGTTTCATTTGGGAGCGGCGGGCGCGGCTCTGGGGACAACGTTATCCCAAACGGTCAGTGTACTGCTGGCCTTAACTGTGATTCTCAGGCAAAAAACAGGAATAACGCTGAAAAAACAGCATTTTAAGCCGCAGGCGCATACCATGGGCCAGATTCTGAAAATCGGGCTTCCAGTGGCGCTGCAGGATGGTTTTATCCAGATTGCATTTATTGTAATTACGGTAATTGCCAACCGCAGAGGCTTGCATGATGCGGCGGCAGTGGGGATTGTTGAAAAAATCATCGGCGTAGTATTTCTGGTGCCTTCCACGATGCTGTCAACGGTTTCCGCCCTATCTGCGCAGAATATCGGAGCGGGGAAACAGGAACGGGCGGCCTCGACGCTGCGGTATGCCGTGTATATCACGGTCGGATATGGTTTGCTTGTTTCTATAGTTACGCAATTTATTGCTGCATCAGTAGTAGGATTATTTACGGAAGATGCGGCAGTTATTTTGCTGGGGAAACAATATCTGCAGGGCTATATCTGGGATTGCATTTTTGCGGGTGTTCATTTTTCTTTTAGTGGATATTTTTGCGCTTACGGAAGATCCGGGATTTCTTTTTTGCACAATTTTCTGTCGATTATCTGCGTGAGAGTTCCGGGCGCTTTTCTGGCGTCGAAGTATTTTACGGATACCCTGTTTCCTATGGGGCTGGCCGCGCCGGGCGGATCACTGCTGTCTGTTTTCATCTGTGCAGCGGCGTTTCTCTGGTTAAGGAGACAGCAGGCGAGGGCAAATATAAGTTGAAAGCTGAAAGGTGATTTTATGATGAGATTAAGACCGTATAAAGCCTGTGATGCGCAGACGATTACGCAATGGCTGCCAAATGAGTATGCGTTTCGCCAGTGGAGCGCAGACCGTTATGATCGCTATCCCCTTACGCCGGAGGATATGAATGCGTATTATGACAGGGACAAAGACAATGGGAGAATTTGGGGTATGACAATGTTTGACGATTCAGGCGTCGCCGGACATTTTACCATGCGTTACCCGGATGCAGACAGCCTGGAAGAGCTGCGGCTGGGGTTTGTAATTGTCGATGACAGAAAACGCGGCAGAGGCTATGGAAAGGAAATGCTTTCTTTAGCCAGCCGTTATGCATTTGAGTTTGCCAGGGCCAGGAAGATTTCTTTGGGCGTGTTTGAGAATAATATTGCCGCCATACGCTGTTACAGAAGCTGCGGTTTTCAGGAAGTAGAGCTGGAAACCAGGGAGAGTTACCGCTGCATGGGCGAGACCTGGAATTGTATAGAAATGGTACTGGAAAATAAAGAATGCCTGTAGTGACAGGCCGGCATATCGGAACTTGCCGGGGGCTGCCGCGCATATCGACCCGCTGTGTCTGCGGGGAACGCGGATATTTCTGTGCGTGGTGAAACGGCGTTTCAGGTATCCTCAGCAGTATTTTCCAGACAGAGCATAATACTGGCGATGTATTCGTCCCCGATAATCTCGTAAGATTCGATACCATTGAAAGTTAAAACAGTGTCATGTACAATACGTAGTCCAAGCCCGTGCAGATGTGGTTTGGATTTCGTTGTCTTACGGCTGAGGGCGGAATTTCGCTGCCAATGTTCAATGCGGTTTTTTACGGTAATGGATAGATAATCGTTTACCAAATGCAGCTTGACGAAGACAGAAGGCCGCTCAATTTTTTCAGAAGCTTCTATGGCATTGTCCAAAAGATTGGAAAGAACGGCGCAAAAAAGATGATCCGGGATATTTAGATGTTTTGGTAAAGCAGCCTGGATTTCCATAGGGATATTCAGTTGATGGGCTGTGGCATATTTGATATTGATTACCTGATTTGCGATCTCATTACCTGTTTCAATCTGATTGTCCAAGGCGTAGAGCGTGTTGCTTAAAGAGTAGAAATATTCTTTTAATTCCGTATATTTTTCCTGGCTTAAAAGGCGGTCCATACAGGCGAAATGATTTTTCATATCATGGCGGAGCTGATGGTAATCTGTAACAATGTTTGCCAGTTCTTCCATATGCTGGTTTTGGTATTGCCGCTGCTGCTGAATCAGACTGAGCCGAATATTTTTTTCGTATTCTTTTGCACCCTGCCAAATCATGAAGTAAATCAGCAGTTCTAAAAGAAGCGTAAAACAAGAAGTCAGAGTTGCATAAGGGAAGACAGAGTAATAATTTTTCAGCAGGGTAATCACCGTCATATTGAGAATGGGCGTGACAATCATGGTGATATAGTAGGAAGAAGGGTAGGAAAGGGTGGTATCCATTTTAAATTTTAACATAAACATAGTAAGCAGTAACAGAAGCAGGCTGGAAGATATTTTAAAAAAAGCGCCTCCAAGAAAGACAGGAATATGAAACGTCTCCCGCAGCAGCATGACAGGGGAGCTGTCAAGCGTGATGAAAGACACAAAGATAAGGGAAAGAAACACTTTAAAAATAAATTTTCCCCGGCAAAAAATAAGCGCATAGGAAAACAGGAAGAAAATATGCAGGAGAAGAAATAAGAAGTAAATATCGGTATTGTGTAAATGACTCCAGATATCCTGAAAAATCATTGCGGAGATATACAGTGTAAAATACACAATATGAAAAACCCTGCGAAGAGGGAACTCTTTTTTTTCAAACATATAATTCAGCAGAAAAAGTCCTAAAAGGGCTTCCAGTGCAAGCGACAGATAGATGATTTCAGTATGGAAAGGAGTCATAAAGTCAGCCTCCGAAATGTAGTTTTGATATCGTTTAAACGGATACGGCTTAAAGGAAGCGTTTTGCCATTAACTAAAAAGATGCCGGAAGGGTGTATACTTTTTATGTATTGATAATTTACCAGATAACTTTTATGAATACGGATAAAACCGTGTTTGGCAAGCTTTTTTTCTAATTCGGATATCCGGTAGCGGATTGCTTCCGTCTGCTCCTGATCGGGCAGAAACAGAGTGACGTATTTGTCCATGCTCTGCGCATAGATAATATCTGAAATCCGATAGCGGTATATGGCAGAGCTGCTTTCTAAAACGATAAAATTTGATTCTGATTCATTTTGGCATTCAGCGAGCAAATCTTTAATACAGGGTTCAATGCGGGAAGAAAATTCATCTTTGGGGATAAAGCGGAACGGCTTTATTTCCAGAGAATCAAAAACACGTTCTCTGTGAATGGAAATGTAAATAATATAGCAGTTTGCGTCAATTTCCCGTATTTTCCTGCCAAGGCTTAAACCGTTTACTAACGGCATGTCAATATCCAGAAAATAGATGTCCCAGCGTTTCTCTTCATAGAGCGCAGAAAGCAATTTTCCACTGTCTGTAAACATGTCAATGGAACAGCTTACGTCCAGTTTTTGAAAAAGCCGCGTAAGCTGTTCATAATAGTAATTGATGGTTGTAAATTCATCGTCGCATATGGCAATATGATACATAATCCTTCCTCCTGAAAAGAGAATATATACAAATAAATTATAACAAATCGTAAAATGCTTGTCAAATTTCACGCCGTATAAAAGCATTTCACGACAAAACCGGATGATTCGCACCTATATATTCAGGATACGACAAGTCTGTTGAGCGAGGAGTTTTACTGTGTTACATTTATCTCATAAAAGAAAAGGGAGGATTTAACATGAAGACAAAGACAAAGCGCCGGATTACGGCCATGGCTATGGCCGTGATGATGGCAGTATCCGCGTTCCAGGGAACTGGAATGGAATATGCGGTTTATGCGGCGGAGCAGGACGCATCCTTTGTATTTACTGGAAAGTTTCCGGATAAATACGATATTAAGTACGTAATACCGGAAGACGACGACGCACTTATCGAGAAAAAAGTGCAGGCATTGGTTGCAGGCATGACAGAAGAAGAGAAATACACATTCTTAGGCGGGAACGGGACCGGTGACACGGAAGGAAACGCAGGATTTTTAAAGGGCGTGCCCAGATTCGGCGTGCCGATGATTAAAATGTATGACGGACCCGCCGGCGTTCTTTATCCAAAGGACACGACCAATCCGCCCCAGGAGCAGATGCTGGCGGCCACCTGGGACGAGACAATGGCAGAAAAATACGGCGAAGCAGTCGGAAAAGAAAATGTGGCGATTGGAGGCGCCTTTTTGCTTGGCGCACAGTTGGATATCCAAAGAGCACCCCAGTTTGGACGTACGAAGGATCAGATGGGAGAGGATTCTTATCTGCTGTCAAGCCTGGCGGACGATCTGACAAGAGGAATGCAGAAAAATGGCGGCATTGCCGTAATGAAGCATTACGCGGCATTTGCACAGAATGCAACTCCGGGAACCAGCACAAATGTAAAAGTATCTGAGCAGGCGCTGCATGAGACCTACCTGCCGGGATTTGAATCTGCAATTAAAGAAGGCGGCGCTTTGGGACTGATGTCTTCTTATAACGCGATTAATGGGACGATGGCTTCCGCCAATACCTATCTGCAGCAGGATGTTTTGCGGGATATGTGGGGATATGATTATTTTACCATTACAGATTGGGGCGGAAATGACGGTTATACGCTGAATAAAGGAACGGACATTGAGATGCCCAGCCTGAGTAAGAACAACAAGGAAAGCACAGACAAACAGGTGGCTGATGGAAAAATGACGCGGGAAGAAGCGGACGCCACAGTAGACCAGGCTGTAAGCCGTATTTTGCGGGCGTACGGAAAAGGCGGTTATCTGACCTGGGTTGGATTTGACTCCAATGGAAAATTAAATGAAGAACAGGGACGGACGGAGCTTATTTTGCCAGGTACGAATAATGAGGCGCTGGCAAGTCTCTATGAGGAAAGCAATGCGGCAGTTCAGGAGGTTGCAGAACAGGGAGGCGTTCTGTTAAAGAACGAAAATAATGCGCTTCCGCTCTCAGGCGAAAAGAGCGTTGCAGTTGTGGGCGTGAATGGTATGACGTTAATCCCGGGGATTGGCGGCGAGCGTTCTTATGGCGCTGTCAGCGCTATGACAAGTCCTTATGAGGAACTGTGTAAACTTTTAGGCACGGATAAGGTAGAAGGGCAGGTATACAATGACCTGAAAGGAACCATTATTCCTACAGACAATCTCTATACTACAAAAGACGGAAATACGCATGGCGCGCAGCGTACTTATGGAACCGGGCAGAGTGAAGAAACCGGAGGCGTTGTACAGGGACAGTTTGTCAGCAACAGCGTTCCAAAGTATGCAATGGAAGGGCATGAAATCGGAGAAGTCTGCCAGGTGGATGAGGTTATTGATTTTAACACCAATTCTAAGACCTATGTAAATGCAGAAGGTGGAAATGCATTTCCGTTTACCTCTAATCCGGCGTATACCTGGGAAACTTATCTGGAGGCTCCGGAAAGCGGAGAGTACAGCATCATTTTGCAGAGTATGGGCGCAAGAGCGGCTCTGGCCGTTTATGAGGAATCCGCGGAAGAAGAAAGCGGCTGGAAATCTATTGGTTCAGCCTCAGGCGCAAGTGCAAATCAGGGAACCCAATACTATGGCAGCACAATTCCATCTGAAACGGGAGAAAATCTCTCTACGGCAGCCGTAACTCTTACACAGGGCAAACGCTACAAGATTCTTCTTGCCTCCATGAACGCCGATGGAGAAGGAGCAGGATGGGGCGGCCAGGTTCAGAAAATGCCCCGAATTGAAAACAAGGATATGCAGGTGGGCTTAGCATGGGTAACGCCCAGTCAGAAAAAGGCAAATGTGGATAATGCAATCAATGCGGCAAAGACCAATGACACCGTAGTAATTTTCGCTTATGCAAAAGTAAGCGATCCGAAAGGCGATGACAGAACGGCAGTTACATTAAAACTGAGCAGCGATCAGGAAAAGATGATTCAAGATGTTGCAAAAGCAGCGCACGATGCAGGCCATAAAGCGGTAGTTGTATTAAACAATGATTCAGCGGTGGTTATGGAAAACTGGATTAACGACGTGGACGCCGTATTGGAAATGTATTATCCCGGACAGCGCGGCGGCGTGGCAACGGCAGAAATTTTGACCGGAGCAGTAAATCCAAGCGGAAAGCTTGCTTACACGATCCCCAAAAAGGATACCGATACCTTGATTACCTATTCGGATGAATTGTGGAGTCAGTTTGAAGCGGATGACAACTGGAAAGGAGACGGAACAGGCGCTCCCGCTGAAGGTCCGGGAGGAATGCCGGGATTTGGAGGCGGAAGTCCCAATACGACAACCTTTTCTGAAGGTATTAATACAGGATACCGCTGGTATGACGAAAATAACGTTGAGCCGCAGTTTGATTTTGGTCATGGACTTTCCTATACTACGTTTGCATACAGCGATATGAAAGTGGCGGAAAGCAGGAAAAATGGAGAACGGGTTGGCTATGACGTGACATTTAACCTGAAAAATACAGGAAGTGTGGCAGGAAGTGAAGTAGCGCAGATCTATCTTGGAAAAGCAACGGATCTTCCGGAAGGAATACAGAGTTCTAAATATCAGCTTGCAGGCTACCAGAAGGTAAAAAATATACAGCCGGGCGAGACAAGAAGGGTAACCATTCATATTTCTGAGCGTTCTCTTTCTTATTGGAATACCAATCAGGAAAAATTAAATATACGCAGCGATGGAACAAAAGACAAATGGACTGTGGCAGAACAGGAACGCGTGATTTATGTAGGAGCGGCTTCGGATGATCTGAAAATGAATCAAACGGTTGCAGTTGAGGTAGATGAGGCTCAAAAAACGGTGGATCAGGCGCAGCAGGAGCTTGGAGAAGTGAAGGAACAGCTGAAAGAGCTGGAAAATACTTCTAAGAAAGAGCTTGATAAAGTGAAAACGGAGCTGCAGCAGACACTGAATACGATAAAGCAAGAGCTTGAGACGGCGAAAACACAGCTTAAAGATTCAGAGAGCGGAAAGACAAATTCTCAGGCGGCGTTGAAGCAGGCGCAGGACGAACTGAAAAGGGTGCAGGAGGAATACGAGAAGTTAAAAAATTCACAGCAAACTGCGACACTGAAAAAGGTAACGCAGAATAAGCCGAAGAGTAAGGCGAAAAAGCAGCTTCAGGTATCCTGGAAGACGCAGAGCGGCGCATCCGGCTATGAAGTTCAGTATTCGTTGAAGAAAAGTATGAAAAATGCGGAGACGAAGACGGTTAAGGGAAATAAAACGAAGCTTACTTTGAAAAAATTAAAGAGTGGTAAAACTTATTATATCAGGGTACGTGCTTATAAAAATGTCAAAGATAATACAGTATACGGCGCTTATAGTGCACAAAAGAAAATAAAAGTGAAGTAAGGGCTGTACAGCAGGAGACTGGCAGGGCAGGCAGAGGCGAAGACGCCGCTGCCTGCCCTGTAAATAATTGACTATATTCTAGAATATACAATAAAGGAACCATTAATGCACAGTCTGCACATTATTGTTGAAGGTGTTCAGCAGGTTATTCACGGCAGAGAGCAGGGGATGAAATACCTGGTCAAACAGCCATGTATAAACGGAGCCGAACAGATTGTTAAAAATCCGAAGCAAAACAGCGGATGGGAGACCGAAAACAGGTACTGCCACGGCGAGAGAGCTAAAAGCGTTGCATACAGTCTGCCATCCGTAGCTGGCGGACAATCCGGTACCGATACCTCCAAGGATTCCCAGACAGGGAAGTATGCCGTCCGGCAAAAGGAAATAGGCCGCCACAAACAGGATGCTTCCCAGTATATTTCCCGGGGCGCGGTATTTGATTCGCTCTGACATATCTTTTCGAAATGGCACGCATACGGACATGGCTGCAATACTTATCCACATAGCTTTTGGAATGCCCAAAAGGGAGGCAAGCAGCATGATGCTGGAAATTGTCAGCGTAAGACGAAGCTGCCATTGCGTACGTGCAGAAGATAAGTCAAATTCCTGAAAAAGGTTTTTAAAGGTGCGTTTATAAGTTTTTTTCCGATGGTTGCGGTAAAATACCGCCGCTGTCAGAATCGCGCCGATAAAAAGTCCTGACAGCCGTTTGGCGTACATCTCGCCGCTGACGTCATATCCTTGCAGCAAGAGATAGGCAAGTACCAGGGTAGAGTGGTTGTACATGATCACATTATGACAGCCGAGAAGCATTAAAAGCATAATGCAAATGACATTTGCACAAAAAGCCCATCCGGCAGGAAGCAGATTGGACAGTTTAGGTCCGGCTGCCAATATTGCAAACACGATAAAAATGTTCCATGTGCCGTGAGAGGTGCGGATACCGAAATCGGCACAGCGAAATACCATAATGCTGAGCAGTACGGCAAGTCCGGCAGAACTGTTTTCCGTACCGAACAATGCGCAGAACAAAGCGATAAAGGCCGTACAAAAAGCGATATTTAAAAAGATCTTGAATAAATAAATACCGGTGTGTATCCATCTGTCTTTTGGATGTTCAAAACTTGAGATATAGGATTTCGATCCAGCCTGATTAAGCTGAAGTTCCTGATAAAAAGTCATTTGATTCCCTCCTTATTTTGTACCAGATAATTTGCTTCTTTGATTTGCGTCAGTAACGATGCAAATCGTTCTTCTCCAAGAGTTCTGCGAAGATGATAGATTGGTTTCAGGTAGTGTTCATATGTCTGCAGCAGCTCCTGGTTTCCTTTTTCTGTAATGTGAAGAGTGTAGCTTCGCTTATCGTTTTCTTTGTATTGTTTTACAAGAAACGCTTTGTGTTCCAGATGTTCTACCAGGCGGCTTACCGCGGATTTGCTTAATCCTGTGAGAGCAGTCAAATCCATAGGGGTCAGCGGCGCGTCAGACATTACGATACGAGACAGCACATCCACTTCCTGAGGCGATGTGGCGCCTTTTCTCTTTCCTCTTATATGAAGACTTGAAAAAAGTCTGATTTCCTGCATTTTTTCCATCATCTCAATCCAGTCGAAATTTTCCATACGTATGAACCTAACCCTTTTCTTAAAGATGCTGCGGCTTCTGTTTTTGAAAAATAGTTTACGTTGTGAACTATATATTATGTAAAAAGAAGATGATTGTCAAGTATATAATTGAAATTTTGTAAAATATGAGAAAAACAAATAGCGGCAGCGCGGGTTCATACTGCAAATTGCCAGAGCGTTCACTGGAAAGCCATAAATAAGCACAGAAAAATTTTTTGTTTTATCATAGCTCTGATTGGTATAAAACAGAACTTTTCGATGTATCCAAACGAATGCAGCAGTCAGGGACATCACAATAGCTGCCGTTTCAGACAAATATTTATAGATTCATAAAATTCTTAATTTCCCACAGTAAACAATTCATACAATTTCCGAAAAATAAGACATAACTTTAGCATTAGTACAGAAATTGAAGAAAAAAATTTGGAAATCAACCATGGAATTGTATTGAAATGAGCTATTTAAAGAAAAAACATCCATTAATTTTCTGATAATATACAGAATATTTTAATAATATTCAAATTATCAGACGATTTAAAGAAAAAAACGGTTTACAAGAAGAAAAAAAAGGTGTATAGTAATGTGCAGAGAAACACTTCACCATAGCAAAGTGGTAAAAACAGGGAGGAAAAGAGATGCAGGAGACGAAAAGAACAGCAATAGGACTGTATGATCCAGAATTTGAACATGACAACTGCGGAATTGGTGCAGTGGTAAATATCAAAGGCGTTAAGACCCATAAGACAGTGGAAAATGCATTGAAGATTGTAGAAAATTTAAAACACAGAGCTGGTAAAGATGCAGAGGGCAAGACCGGAGACGGCGTGGGAATCCTGTTGCAGATTTCTCACAAGTTCTTTCAAAAGGCGGCAAAAGAAGCCGGAATTATATTGGGAGAGGAACGGGATTATGGAATTGGAATGTTTTTCTTTTCCCAGGATGAATTAAAGCGTAATCAGGCAAAGAAAATGTTTGAGGTGATTGTCAGGAAAGAAGGCATGGAATTTCTGGGCTGGCGACAGGTGCCTATTGCCCCTGAGAAATTGGGCAAGAAGGCCGTGGACTGTATGCCCTGCATTATGCAGGGGTTTGTAAAACGTCCCGAGAATGTCGGCAGGGGGCTGGATTTTGACCGCAGACTCTATGTGGCGCGGCGGGTATTTGAGCAGTCAAATGACGATACGTATGTGGTTTCTCTTTCCAGCCGTACCATCGTATATAAGGGCATGTTTCTGGTGGAGCAGCTTCGTCAGTTTTTTGAGGATTTGCAGGATACGGATTATGAATCGGCAATTGCAACCGTGCATTCCAGATTTTCCACCAATACCAACCCGAGCTGGGAGCGCGCGCATCCCAACCGTTTTATTGTGCATAACGGAGAAATCAATACCATTCGCGGAAATGCCGATAAAATGCTTGCCAGGGAGGAAACCATGGAATCAGAGCATTTGCGCGGAGAGCTGCAGAAGGTACTTCCGGTGGTGAATACCGAAGGCTCCGATTCTGCGCGATTGGATAACACCCTGGAATTTCTGGTGATGAGCGGGATGGATCTGCCCCTGGCAGTGATGATTACCATTCCGGAGCCATGGGCGAATAACCAGATTATGAGCCAGAAGAAAAAGGACTTCTACCAGTATTACGCGACCATGATGGAGCCATGGGACGGCCCGGCCTCTATTTTATTCAGCGACGGGGATATTTTAGGGGCAATCCTGGACCGGAACGGCCTGCGTCCCTCCCGCTACTATATTACGGAAGATGATTATCTGATTTTATCTTCGGAAGTGGGAGTGCTTGATCTTCCGCCTACGAAGATTGTGGCGAAAGAACGCCTCCGTCCCGGGAAAATGCTTCTGGTGGACACGGTTCAGGGAAGAGTCATTGATGATGATGAATTAAAAGAAAAATATGCGGGCAGGCAGCCTTATGGCGAATGGCTGGACCGCAATTTAATCAAACTTTCCGATTTGAAAATTCCTAATCAGCGGGTACCGGAATATCAAAGTGAAGAGCGGCAGAGACTGCAGAAAACCTTTGGCTATACGTATGAATCTTTAAAGGAGTCCATACTTCCCATGGCGAAAAACGGCGGAGAGGCAACGGCGGCAATGGGAATTGATACCCCTCTGGCTGCGCTGGCAGGCGATCATCAGCCCCTGTTTAACTATTTCAAACAAAAATTTGCGCAGGTAACGAATCCGCCCATTGACTCCATCCGGGAAGAAGTGGTAACCAGTACCACCGTATATATCGGGGAGGACGGCAATCTGCTGGAAGAAAAGCCCTTGAATTGCCAGGTGTTAAAGGTGGATAACCCGATTCTTACGAACACGGATCTCATGAAAATCAAGGCCATGAACGTGGAGGGATTTCATGTAGTAGAAATTCCCATTACCTATTATAAGAATACCAGTCTGGAAAAAGCCATTGACCGCTTGTTTGTAGAAGCTGACCGGGCGTACCGGGACGGAGCCAACATTTTGATTTTATCAGACCGGAGTGTGGATGAAAACCATGTGCCGATTCCCTCACTCCTTGCAGTGTCGGCTTTGCAGCAGTATCTGATTAAGACGAAAAAGCGCACGGCCCTGGCTATGATACTGGAGTCCGGGGAGCCCAGGGAAGTTCATCATTTTGCGACGCTTTTAGGGTATGGCGCCTGTGCCATTAACCCCTATCTGGCGCAGGATACGGTCAGGCAGTTGATTGACGAACACATGCTGGATAAGGATTACTATGCGGCGGTAGCGGACTACAATAACGCCATTCTTCACGGTATTGTAAAAATTGCTGCAAAAATGGGAATTTCCACGATTCAATCCTATCAGGGGGCCAAGATTTTTGAGGCGATTGGGATCAGTGCGGATGTGATTGAGAAATATTTTACGAATACGGTAAGCCGTATCGGTGGCATTACCTTAAAGGATATTGAAGAAGATGTGGACGCTCTGCATTCCAGCGCCTATGATCCTCTGGGTTTGGAAACGGATTTAACGTTAGAGAGCCGCGGACGCCATAAGATGCGCAGCGGCGCGGACAGCCATCTCTATAATCCAGTGACCATTCATCTTTTACAGGAATCTACGAAAAGAGGCGATTACCAGCTCTTTAAACAATATACCCAGGCGGCGGATGCGCAGGAAAGAAATGCGAATATCCGCGGCATGATGGCTTTTCATTATCCGAAAAAAGGGGTTCCTCTGGAGGAAGTGGAGAGTGTGGAGTCCATTGTGACGCGTTTTAAAACGGGAGCCATGTCCTACGGTTCTATTTCTCAGGAAGCGCATGAAACGCTGGCAATTGCCATGAACCGCCTCCATGGAAAATCAAACAGCGGAGAAGGCGGAGAAAGCCCGGAGCGTCTGACGGCAGGCAGGGATGGCCTTAACCGCTGCTCTGCCATCAAGCAGGTGGCGTCCGGAAGGTTTGGCGTTACCAGTCAGTATCTGGTGAGCGCCAAGGAGATACAGATCAAAATGGCGCAGGGAGCCAAGCCGGGAGAGGGCGGACATCTTCCGGGACAGAAGGTATATCCCTGGATTGCCAAGACCAGGCTGTCTACGCCGGGCGTGTCCTTGATTTCTCCGCCGCCGCACCATGACATTTATTCCATAGAGGATTTAGAGCAGTTGATATATGACCTGAAGAACTCCAACCGCCAGGCAAGGATTACGGTAAAACTGGTATCAGAGGCCGGTGTGGGTACCGTTGCCGCGGGTGTGGCAAAGGCGGGAGCGCAAGTCGTTTTGATTTCCGGTTATGACGGCGGAACCGGGGCGGCGCCCAGCAGTTCCATCCATAATGCCGGACTTCCCTGGGAACTGGGGCTTTCCGAGACGCACCAGACACTGATTCTCAATGGTCTGCGCAATAAGGTGCGGATTGAAACAGACGGAAAACTGATGACCGGACGCGACGTGGCGATTGCCGCCATGCTGGGAGCGGAAGAATTTGGTTTTGCCACGGCTCCTCTGGTAACCATGGGCTGCGTGATGATGCGCGTCTGCAATCTCGATACCTGTCCGGCAGGGATTGCAACCCAGAATCCGGAATTGCGCAAACGCTTTGCGGGAAAGCCGGAATATGTGGTGAACTTTATGCGTTTTATCGCCGAGGAGCTGCGGGAGTATATGGCGAAATTGGGCGTGCGTACGGTAGACGAGCTGGTGGGACGCAGCGATCTGCTGAAAGTACGTGAGGATTTAAGCGGCAGGGAAAAAGAGCTGGATTTGTCTGCAATCCTGCACAATCCGTTTGCCGGGCCTAAGGAAAAGGTCATCTTTGATCCGAAACAAGTCTATGACTTTGAACTGGAAAAGACCAAGGATGAGAAAATTCTCTTAAAGCAGTTGAAATCTGCTCTGGAAAGCGGACAGAAACGCAGTATTGATGTGGAAGTTACCAATACGGACCGGGCGTTCGGAACAATTTTCGGTTCCGAGATTACCAGGCGTTATGTGAACAGTCTGGAAGAAGACACGTTCCTGGTGAAATGTACCGGGGCGGGAGGTCAGAGTTTTGGGGCGTTTATTCCCAAAGGACTGACCCTGGAGCTGGTGGGAGACAGTAACGATTATTTTGGAAAAGGATTGTCCGGCGGCAAACTGGTAGTCTACCCGCCGGCAGGAGTCAAATACCGTCAGGATGAAAACATTATTATCGGAAACGTAGCGCTTTATGGGGCCACCAGTGGAAAGGCGTTCATCAACGGCGTTGCCGGAGAACGGTTCTGCGTACGCAATTCCGGGGCAAATGCGGTGGTCGAGGGCGTAGGCGATCACGGCTGTGAATATATGACCGGCGGCCGGGTGGTAGTTCTTGGAAAAACCGGGAAAAACTTTGCGGCGGGTATGAGCGGCGGAATTGCCTATGTACTGGATGAAGACAGCGATTTGTACACCAGAATCAATAAGGAAATGGTATTTTCCCAGGAGATTACCTCTAAATATGACGTAATGGAATTGAAAGATATGATAAAAGAACATGTGGCGTTGACCAATTCCTGCAAAGGGAAGGAAATTCTGGACCATTTCAGCCAGTATCTTCCAAAATTCAAAAAGATTGTACCTCATGACTATAACCGCATGATGATGGCCATCGTGCAGATGGAAGAAAAAGGGCTGAGTTCCGAACAGGCGCAGATTGAGGCATTTTATGCCAATACAAATTTGGCGTGAGAAGTTCGGATGCAGCTAAGAAAAGCCAATGAAATAAGATTTGCATGGAAGGGCCCGGCAGAGCCGTAAGAAGCCCTGATGCCGCTAAGATCGATAAGGCAGTAAAGTGAGAATTTAAGGAGGAATTTGTCATGGGAAAACCAACAGGATTTATGGAATATGACAGAAAGACAGCAGAGGCAGCGGCTCCCAAAGAGCGTATTAAGAATTATAATGAATTTCACACTCCTCTTAGCCAGGAAGAACAGCGTAGACAGGGCGCCCGCTGCATGGCATGCGGCGTTCCCTTCTGTCAGTCAGGCATGGACATTATGGGAATGACCTCCGGGTGTCCTCTGCACAATCTGGTGCCCGAGTGGAATGACCTGATTTATACGGGAAACTGGCGGCAGGCGTACAGCCGCCTGAAGAAGACCAATAATTTTCCGGAGTTTACGGCAAGGGTATGTCCGGCTCTCTGCGAGGCGGCCTGCACCTGCAGTCATTACGGCGACGCTGTTTCTGTCAAGGAAAATGAATTTGGCATTATTGAAAATGCCTACGAACAGGGATATGCTAGGGCAAATCCCCCAAAAGTGCGTACCGGAAAAAAGGTGGCGGTCGTTGGTTCCGGCCCGGCAGGTCTGGCGGCGGCGGACCAGCTCAACAAGCGGGGGCATATGGTGACTGTGTATGAGCGGGACGACCGCCTGGGAGGGCTTCTAATGTATGGCATTCCTAATATGAAACTGGAAAAGCACATCATCGAACGGAAAATTAATATAATGAAGGAAGAGGGCGTGGAATTTGTCACGGGAGTAAATGTGGGCAAGGATGTGAAGGCGTCCAAATTGCTGAAAGAGTATGACCGGGTGATTCTTGCCTGCGGGGCTAAAAATCCGCGGGATATCAAGGTTCCCGGCAGAGACGCCAAAAACATTTATTTTGCAGTCGATTTTCTGGCGGCGACTACAAGAAGCCTGCTGGATTCGGAATTAAAGGATAACAAGTATATATCTGCCAGGGGCAAAAAAGTGGTGGTAATCGGCGGAGGCGATACGGGAAATGACTGCGTGGGAACGGCAATCCGCCACGGGGCCGCTTCGGTGGTACAGCTTGAAATGATGCCCAAAGCGCCGGATGAGCGCAGCGAGAACAATCCCTGGCCCCAATGGCCTAAGGTCTGCAAGACAGATTATGGTCAGCAGGAAGCGATTGCCGTGTTTGGCAGCGACCCCAGAATCTACCAGACGACGGTAAAGGAATTTTTGAAAGATAAAAATGGAAATCTCTGCGGTCTTACTGCCGTGAAGCTGGAGAGCAAAAAGGATGAGAAAACCGGACGCATAAGTATGGCGGAGGTTCCTGGGACGGAGCGTAAAATGGATGCGGATCTGGTTCTGATTGCCGCTGGTTTTCTGGGCGCAGAGCACTATATTGCAGACGCCTTTCGTGTGCCTTTGGATGAGCGCACAAATGTACAGACAGAGCAGGGGCGCTACCATACCAGTGTGAAGAATGTTTTTGCAGCAGGGGATATGCGCAGAGGCCAGTCACTGGTGGTATGGGCGATCCGCGAAGGCAGGGAGGCAGCAAGGGAAGTGGATTTCAGCCTCATGGGATACACGAACCTGGAGGCGTAAATTTCCCGGGATACACACGCAAAAAACACAATGGTTCGTTGGAAATCGAAATGATGAAAATGCCTGGTACCATGAGCATTTATGACGAATGTGAAGACTGATTATGACGGTATCTGGGGGAGGAGCTGTACGGGTCAGAACAGGAGATACGGAGAAGATTGACAAAAATTGATAGAAAAATCTTGACATGTAATTAAGAAAAGAGTAAAATCTTTTAAAACATAAAAGCTTTCCATTTATGGTGAGCAGGTTATGTAAAAATAAATACAATAATATAAAAGCAATCCTCTGCCGCCGGGTAGGGGAATGTGCACCAGGATTCATATCATTAGGCCATAGAAGATATGAAGTTCTGGTGCTTTTTGTGTGAAAGTGTTTCTAAAATTTCAGATACGCGCAAAGAAAGATGAGGAAACAAACACAGATTTGAAAGGAACAAAAAGGAGGCATGGAAATTATGAATACATTTAAAGAATACGCAAAATATACCAGCATGAATGTATTGGGAATGCTGGGCTTGTCCTGCTATATACTTGCCGATACTTTTTTTGTGGCAAAGGGCCTGGGCAGCAAAGGGCTGGCGGCGTTAAACCTTGCCATTCCGGTATACAGCCTCATTCATGGAACGGGCTTGATGCTGGCGATGGGAGGAGCCACGCGCTTTTCTATCTTAAAGAGCCAAAAGGCAGAGGAAAAGAAGAATCAGATATTTTCTCAGACGGCAATGCTGGCGGGAGGATGTGCTCTTTTGTTTGTGCTGGCGGGAATATTTGGCGCAGGGTGGCTCACTGATATTTTGGGCGCGGATGAAGCGGTGTACGATATGTGCAGAATATATTTGAAAGTATTGTTGTTGTTTTCTCCGGCGTTTCTGATGAATGATTTGCTATTGTGTTTCGTGAGAAACGATGGGAATCCGCAGCTTGCAATGACGGCAATGCTGGCGGGAAGTTTTTCTAATATTGTCTTAGATTATATTTTCATTTTCCCGTGTAACATGGGGATTTTCGGCGCAGTATTCGCAACAGGGCTGGCTCCTGTCGTTGGAATAGGCATTCAGTCAACGTATTTTATCCGCAGGAAAAATACGTTTCATCTGGTGAAGACGGCAATTTCTGTAAGCCAGGCGCTGCGCATTATGTCAGGAGGCGTGCCGTCTTTGGTATCTGAATTGTCTTCCGGGATTGTGATCGTAGTTTTTAATGGCATTATGTTGTCTCTGGAGGGAAATACCGGGGTGGCGGCTTATGGGGTTATAGCAAATTTGTCTTTAGTGGTGATTGCTGTGTTTACAGGGCTGGCCCAGGGCATTCAGCCTGTCGTCAGCAGGTATTACGGCGCGGGCGAATCCGCGAAGATATTGGCTGTATTTCGCTATGCTGTGGTAACGGTGACGGTTTTATCAGTCCTGATTTATACGGGGATGTTTTTAGGGACAGAGCAGATAGTCGCCGTTTTCAACAGTGAAGGGAATGCGCGGCTTCAGGTTATTGCTGTGGAAGGGCTGCGCCTGTATTTTACAGGCGCAGGCTTTGCGGGCTTTAATATTATCACGGCGGTTTATTTTACTTCTATAGACAGAGCCAGGCCCGGAAATGTTATCTCCATACTCAGAGGCGTCGTTCTCATTGTGCCGCTGGCGTTTTTACTGTCTGGACTATTTGGTCTGAGCGGACTGTGGCTGGCCTTTTCCGCGGCCGAATTTTTGACGGCGGCAGTTGCATTGGCCTTGTATTTCCGAAACAAAGCCGGCACGGCGTAAAAAATCCAACAGCTTGTGCCGCTTCCCTGAAAATAGGCTGCGTACTGCCTGTAATGCGGGCTGTTCGCTGTCAAAGCAGACGCGGTTAATGGTTTGGAAGCGTTTCCCGGCAGAAAGGAAGTAAAAAAATTATGTGGTCATGATTGTTTTCCATACTTGCGACTGGCCGCGCGATAGCAGCAGAATAAAAAAATTAAAAAATTGGTTCCCATCTATCACACTTTATGGTAAAATATCATCTGATTTATTAATAGAAGCTTATGAATGGAGTAAAAATATGACGAAAGTAGTAAAGTTTGGCGGAAGCTCTCTGGCGAATGCCGGACAGTTTGCAAAGGTTGGGAAAATTATCCGTGCAGATGAGAGCCGCAGGTATGTGGTTCCAAGTGCGCCGGGAAAGCGGAATGCCAAAGATACAAAGGTAACAGATATGTTATATCAGTGTTATGCACTGGCGGAGGCAGAGAAGGATTTTACTGTTGCACTGAAAAAGATTCAGGAGCGTTATGAATCAATTATTAATGGCTTAAACCTTAACTTGTCTTTGAATAAAGAATTTGCATTGATCGCGGAAAATTTCAGGGGAAAAGCCGGAGAAGATTATGCTGCGTCCAGAGGAGAGTACTTAAACGGCATTATTATGGCAAATTATCTGGGATTTGAATTTATTGACGCTGCGGAAGTAATCTTGTTTGACCAGAATGGAGAATTTAACGCGGAAAAGACGGACGCAGTTTTGTCTGCGCGCCTCAGAGAATGCAAGTGCGCGGTTATTCCCGGTTTCTACGGGGCGAAAGAGGATGGAAGAGTAAAAACTTTTTCTCGAGGCGGTTCCGATATTACCGGTTCCATTGTGGCGAAAGCAGTTCGTGCAGACATTTATGAAAATTGGACGGATGTGTCTGGTTTTTTAATTGCAGATCCAAGGATCATTGCAAAATCACAGGTGATAAAGGTAATTACTTACCGGGAGCTGCGGGAGCTTTCCTATATGGGAGCCACCGTACTGCATGAGGACGCCGTCTTTCCAGTGCGTAAAGCGGGGATACCTATCAATATACGCAATACCAACGCGCCGGAGGAGGAAGGTACGCTGATTGTGGAGAGTACCTGCCGGACGTCAGAATATACGATTACAGGAATTGCCGGCAAGAAGGGCTTTGTTGCCGTGAATATTGACAAGGATATGATGAACTCAGAAGTGGGTTTTGGGCGTAAAGTGCTGGCCGCTTTTGAAGAGAATGGGATTTCCTTCGAGCATCTGCCGTCGGGAATTGATACAATGACCGTATTTGTGCACCAGGAAGAATTTGAGGGCAAAGAACAGCAGGTGTTATCTGCGATTCACCGTCTGGCGCAGCCAGACAGCATTGAACTGGAAGGCGACATTGCGCTGATTGCTGTAGTGGGACGCGGTATGCGTTCTACGAGAGGAACGGCCGGGCGCATTTTTTCCGCGCTGGCCCATGCCAACGTGAATGTAAAAATGATTGACCAGGGTTCCAGTGAGTTAAATATTATTATTGGCGTGAAGAGCTGTGATTTTGAAACGGCGATCCGGGCAATTTATGATATTTTTGTGGTCACACAGATATAATATAAAATGAAACCATAGGAATGACAGGCGGGAGCTGACAGTAATGGCAGAGAAGAATCATAAAACAGAGGATAACCGGAAGTCCCGACGGAAAAAACGGCAGGAAATCAAGTGGGATAAGCTTGACAATACAGCAAATATCTTTCCTGTGATTGCTGGAGAGAGCATGAGTAATGTATACAGGATTTCTGTGATACTGCAGGAGGAAGTCAGACAGGAGCTGCTGCAGCAGGCACTGGAAAAAGTGCTTCCCTGGTTTGAGGTATTTTGTGTGCGGATCCGTTACGGCGTGTTCTGGTATTATTTTGAAACGAACCAGAAGCCGGCGCCCGAGGTGAAAGAGGAATACCGCTATCCCTGTCAGTTTATCTCTCCTAACCGGAACCGGAATTACCTCTTCCGGGTGAATTATTATAAAAACAGGATCAATCTGGAGGTATTCCATGTACTGACAGACGGTATGGGAGGGATTACGTTCCTCAAAGAACTGACGTATCAGTATTTGCGTCTGGCGCATCCGCAGCTTCAGGAGAAGCTGGGAGACGGTCTGTGCAGCGATACTTCTTTGAACCGGGAAGACAGTTATCTGAAAAATTATAAAAAAAGCCACAAAAAGGGCTATAAGACAGAGCGGGCGTTTCGCGTTACGGGAGAAAAGCTGGCGCCTACAGAGCTGGGGATTATGCATGGCTATATGCCTGTGTCTATATTAAAGAATGTGTGCAGGAAATATGAAGTTTCCATTAATGAGTATCTGGTGGCGGCTTTTTTGTGGAGCATTTACCAGGAGTGTCTGCATGGAATGCCGGCAAAGCGTCCGCTCAGCTCCTGTGTGCCTGTGAATCTGCGCCCCTTTTTTGATTCCATCACAATGAAGAATTTTTTTGTGATTGTCTCGGCCGTGTTTCATCCCAGAAAGGAATCCTATACCTTTGCGGAAGTGGTGCAGATTGTGTCGGAAAGTCTGCGCAGCCAGATTAACCGGGAACATTTGGAAAATCTTTTCGCCTATAATGTGGCAAATCAGAAGAACTTTATTCTGCGCGCAGTCCCGTTGTTTATTAAAAATATAGCAATCCGCTATGTATACCATACCAGTGCGCTTGCAAATACCACGACGGTTACCAACATTGGAAATATTCAGGTGCGAAAGGAATATGAGAGCTATATTAAGGGGTTTAGCTCCTTTTTGTCGATGTCGGAGGGACAGAATATCAAGGGAACCATCTGTTCTTACAAAGATACCCTGGTATTTACGATTAGCAGCAATCTTGCAGATACATCTATCCAGCGCGGATTTTTCCGAAGGCTTTCTGAGGATGGCATTCCAGTGCAAATTGAAACGAACGGAGTGTATGGAGAATGAGAGAATGTAAAAAATGCCGGGTGGAGATCCTGGATGACAGCAGTATCTGTCCTCTTTGCAGCAGTGTGCTGGAGGTTGCGGGAGAACATCCGCAATGCGCCGGATACCCGGACGTGAAAGCCGTTTCCCGGAAGCTGGGCTTTGTAGTACGTCTGTATAGCTTTGTGGCAATCGTTACAGAAACCGTTTTGATTATTTTGAATTATCTGTTTTTTTCCGGAATCTGGTGGTCTGCAATTAGTGGAATCAGTATTTTGTACTGTTTTATTACCCTGAACTATTCTTTGCAGAAAAATAAAGGATATAAGACAGTGATTGTCGTACAGGTGGTAGGAGCCGTACTTTTGATGATTGCTGCGGATTATATTGTAGGCTACCGGGGATGGTCTGTAAATTATGTTCTGCCGGGCGCGATATTGCTTTTAGAGGCAACGATTGCCATATTGATGATTGTTAATGCGTCAAATTGGCAAAGTTATATGCTGATGCAGATTTTGACCGTTCTGGTATCCTGTGCCTGTGTGCTTCTCTGGAAATTCCGTGTGATAAAAGATCCAATTCTCACCTTTTTAGCCCTGGCAGTCTCTTTGTGTATGTTGCTGGGAACATTGATTTTTGGAGAACGGAAGGCAAAAACAGAGTTGAAACGAAGGTTCCATGTGTAGGCGGAATAACAAAGGAGGAAGCCATGTCAAAGGTGAGTGTTCGGGGAAGAGTAATCGGGGACATGATTACTCACTTTGCCAATGATAATTTAATCGGAAGAAAAATTCAGTCCGGAGAGCTGCGCAGGAAATTGGTGGAGTCAAAATGGAAATGTCCGGATTGTTTTGTTATGGAAGAAATAGAAATGCCCGGATTTCACATGGAATATCTGAGCAGAAGGGAACATCCGAGACGGGATTATGTGATTTTGCAGCTTCACGGCGGAGGTTATATAGGAGCGATGCGCAATGCCTACCGTTCGTTTGCAGGACTGTATTGTGAAGTCAGCAAGGGCATGGACGTCTTGACGATTGATTACCGGGTAGCGCCGGAAAATCCATATCCGGCGGCGCTGGAAGATGCCGTGGAAGCGTTCTGCTGGCTGCGGAGCTCTGGCTGGCACAGCAGACAGATTATTGTAGCGGGGGATTCAGCGGGAGGCGGGCTTGCCCTTGCTTTGTGTATGTATCTGAAAGACCATAACCGCAGGCTGCCGGGGGGGCTGGTTCTGATGTCTCCCTGGACCGATCAGACTGCGAGCGGTCCTTCTTATTTCGATAATTTTGAACGGGATCCTTTGTTTGGCAGAAGCACGGACAGTCTGATTTACAATCGGGATTATGCCGGGCGGCATGATTTGAAGGATCCGTATATTTCCCCCTTATTTGGGGACTATTGGGGATTTCCTCCAATGTTGCTTCAGGCAGGCTCGTTGGAAATGCTTCTGAGTGATTCGATTGGGGTTGCATACAAGGCCAAGCGGCAGGGGGCGAAGGTGAGGCTTAGTATTTACGAAGGCATGTTTCATGTATTTCAGATGGGAATGAAGATGATGCCGGAGTCTGTACGTGCCTGGAAGGAAGTGGGGAGATATTTTGAGGTAGTTACAGGAAATGGCAAATAACGAAAAAGTTCCTGCTGCATAGTGTAATAGAAAATGCATGCAGGAGCTTTTTATGTTATATACATTTTTGCAGGTACTTGGAGGAACAGGATTTACATTTTTAATGACGGTATTAGGGGCAGCGGTGGTTTTTTGTTTCCGGGGAGCCATTGGGGAGCGGATGAACCGTGCGTTTCTCGGTTTTGCTTCCGGTGTTATGATGGCGGCTTCCGTCTGGTCTCTGCTTATTCCTTCCATAGAACAGAGCCGTGAGCAGGGGATGCTGCCCTGGCTGCCTCCGGCGGCGGGATTTGCTTTAGGCGGCGTGTTTTTGTATATGGTGGATAAGCTGCTGCCCTGGTTCCATGCAGACTATAAAGGAAAGGAAGCGGGAACAAAACTGCTGGTACTGGCGGTTACAGTACACAATATCCCGGAGGGAATGGCGGTGGGGCTTGGTTTTGTGCTGGCAGGCCAACATTTAGAGGAGCCTGGATATCTGGCGGCGGCCATTGGCCTCGCTATAGGAATTGGCATTCAGAACTTTCCGGAGGGAGCGGCGATTTCCCTTCCAGTCCGCCAGAGCGGGGCGAGTGTTTGGAAAGCCTTTTTTACCGGTTGCATTTCTGGAATAGTAGAGCCTGCCGCAGGCGTGCTGGTATTTTTTACGGCTGCCGTAGTGTCTCAATTGATGCCCTGGCTTCTTGCTTTTGCGGCGGGAGCCATGATCTATGTGGTGGCGGATGAGCTGATTCCCCAGGCACAGCCGGACGAACGGAGCAATGCGGGAACGATTGGCGTCATGACAGGATTTTTGATTATGATGATTTTGGATGTGGCATTGGGATAAGAGTGGAACAAGGCTTGACAATATGCCAAAGAGAAATCTATAATGATACTAATCGAAGAGGAAGGGTGATTGATATGAAAAGAACAAAAGAAATATCAGCAATTTTGCTGTCATTCATATTATTGATAGGACTTGTTCCGGCGATGCCGGTTTTGGCAGCGGCGGCAGGGGATGCACAGACGGGCGCAGCCAGTGGAGATAACAGTTTATCTTCCTTAAGCCTTTCTGCCGGAAGCCTGTCGCCGGCATTTCAATATAATGTCACGGATTATACGGCGTCTGTGGGAGCGGAAGTCAGCAGCGTGGAAGTGAATGCGCAGACCTCAAATGCCAATGCCACCGTGGAATCTGTGTCTGGAAATACAGATCTGCAGCCAGGGCAGAATACCATCAGTGTGGTAGTAAAAGCAGAAAACGGGGTGACAGCTACTTATAAAATTGTAGTCACAAGAGCGCAGGGGGCAGAAGGAAATCAGGACGAGGGAGCAGGGGAAGTCCGGGATGAAGGAACAGACGCCCCTTTGACAGAAGACGGGACGCAGCAGGGAAACCAGGAGGAGGGAATTACTGTCAATGGGCATCCCTTTAACCTGGCCGCCGCTATTCCGGACGATGTAATTCCCCAGGATTTTACCAAAACTACAATTACCTGCCAGGGACAGCAGGTTGAGGGGCTTCAATACGAGAAAGGGGCGTTGTCTTTGGTTTATCTTACAACGCCCAGTACGGAAGTAAAAAATACGCTTGCAGTATATGAGGAAGCCAGCGGTACGTTTTATCCTTTCCGTAAAATTACGCAGGGAGAAAGTAATTACCTGATTCTGTTGAATCCGCCGGCTGAGACAGGATTGTCTCAGGAATATAATCAGGGAATAAAGAAAATAGACGTTTATGAAGATGTGCCGGTTTTTACCAGAGCAGGAACTGCCTCTGAAAGTGGAGAAAGCGCAGAAGGACTGCCGGGGGCGGAAGAGGGGCAGGGCGCTGCAGACGGCAGTGAATTTGCCCTGGTCTATGCGGTAAGCAGTTTTGGCAATACGGGATGGTATCAGTATGACGCGGCAGAGGCTACTTTTCAGCGTTATCAGCAGGCGGCTAATACGGTGCAGACAGGAGGAGAAGAGGAACCAGAGGAGGGACCGAGCGTGGAAATGCAGGGACTGCAGAATGCCTATAAGGATTTGGAAGAAAACTATAATAAGAAAACGGATGTTTCCAGAAAAACGACGGCGGTATTAATCTTTATGATTGCAGCGCTGTTGATTGTAATTATAAACCTTCTTTTAAGAGGCAGAAGGGGCGGGGATGATTTTGAGGAATACGAAGAGCCGGAAGAGGGACTGCGCAGACAACCCCACAGGAAGCAGGAACTTATCAAAGAGCCTTTAACATCCCTAAGAAAAAAGAATCGTGAGGAGAAAGAAGCAGAAGATATAAAAACCCATAGAAGCGTACACCGGGAGGACGAGTTCAGGGAAGGTTCCAAAGATTACCGAAAAATGCACCGGGAGGACAAGTTTAGAGAGGAACCTGTAAATAACAGGAGAATACGCCGGGAGGACGAGCTTAAGGAGGAATCTGTAAATAGCAGGAAAATGCGCCGGGAAGATGAGCTTAGGAAAGAACCTTTAGAATATAAGAGAACCCGACGGGAAGAGGAAGTTAGGAAAGAACCGAAAAATTACAGGAAAACCCGCTGGGAGAGCGGGGACAGAGAAGAAGTGAAATCCAAACCTGTGACGAAACTGGAAGATTTTGACGATGATTTTGAGGTAATTGATCTGGAAGATTTATAAAAACAGACAATCAGGTGAATTATGTATATTGAGATTGATTTTGAAAGTGATGAGGCAATCTATTTGCAGCTGCGCAATCAGATTGTGCTGGGAATTGCCACGAACCAGTATCGGGAAGGCGAGTCTCTTCCGTCGGTTCGGCAGCTTGCGGAAAGTATCGGTATTAACATGCATACAGTAAATAAAGCATATCATGTACTGCGGCAGGAAGGATTTATCCGCCTCGACCGCAGGAATGGCGCTGTCATTTTCCTGGAAGAGGATAAAAGCCATGCTGTTTTGGAGATGCAGGAGACATTACAGATGCTTTTGGCAAAAGCAGTGTGCAAAAACGTTACCAGGGGAGAAGTGCATGAGCTGGTAGACGAGATATATGACAGATTGACAGGAGGGACAAATGCATAGACAATACACAGGTCAGGCAAAAAAAGCATTGGAGCTTGCCGGGAAATTATCCAAAAAGCTTTCGCATAATTATGTAGGCACAGAGCATATTCTGGCAGGCATGATACAGGAAAGGCACGGAGTAGCGGCCCAGGTGCTTGCGGATAACCAGGTGGAGGAGAAGAAACTTCTGGAGTTAATTGAGGAACTGATTGCTCCGGGAGAGGGAGCACTGCTTCTTGACAGGGACGGATATTCGCCCAGGACTCAGAAAGTACTGGATACGGCAGAGAAGGAAGCGGCTCATTACAATAGTGACAAAATAGGCACGGAGCATGTTCTGCTTTCTATTCTCAAGGAAAGTGAATCAGCCGCTGTCCGCCTTTTGAATACCATGGGGGTTAATTTACAGAAATTGTATATTGACCTTTTGGTAGCAATGGGAGAGGAAGGCAATTTTTCCCGGGAGGAGTTAAAATCGGCCCGGGGCAGAAAAAGGAATCTGGAAGCAACTCCTGTACTGGATCAATATTCCAGAGATTTGACCAAACTTGCATTGGAGGGAAAGCTGGATCCCGTGATAGGCAGAGAGGAGGAAATCCGGCGTGTGATCCAGATCTTAAGCCGCCGCGGCAAGAATAATCCCTGTCTGATTGGAGAACCTGGAGTAGGAAAGACAGCAATTGCGGAAGGTTTGGCGCAGCAGATTTCCCTGGGGCTGGTGCCGGAAGCCGTGTCCGGAAAACGAGTGATTACGCTGGATCTTTCCAGTATGATTGCCGGTTCAAAATACCGGGGCGAATTTGAAGAACGCATCAAGAAGGTGATACGGGAAGTAATAAGCGCCGGGAACATTCTTTTGTTTATGGATGAGCTGCATACCATTATCGGCGCCGGAGGGGCGGAGGGCGCTATGGATGCTTCCAATATTTTAAAACCATATCTTGCCAGAGGACAGCTGCAGATGATTGGCGCCACTACGGTGGAGGAATACAGGAAATATATTGAAAAGGATGCGGCGTTGGAGCGGCGTTTTCAGCCGGTTATGGTCGAGGAGCCTTCGGTTGAGGATACCATAGAGATCTTAAAAGGGCTTCGCAAATTCTATGAAAAGCATCATCAGGTGACAATCACGGATGAAGGAGTGGAAGCGGCGGCGCGGCTCTCCGAGCGCTATGTTTCGGACCGTTTTCTGCCGGACAAGGCGATTGATCTTATGGATGAAGCGGCTGCACGAGTGCGTTTAGAGGGCGTGAAATCCTATGCGCAGTTACAGGAAATGATGATAGAGATTAACAGCGTGACGGAAGAATTGGAGGAAGCAATCCAGAATATGGAGCTGGAGTTTGCCTCTGAGCTTCGCCAAAGGAAAGAAGAACTGCAAAGTGAATATGAGAAATTGCAGAAAAAAGCAAAGAAATCTTTCAAGCAAAAGAAGACAGAAGTGGGAGAAAGCGAGATCGCAGAGGTGGTGTCACAGTGGACGAAGATTCCGGTGAAAAAGCTTGCCGAGGAAGAGACGGCCAGGCTTCGCAAGCTGGAAAATGTGCTGCATAAGCGGGTGATCGGCCAGGAAGAAGCAGTTAGCGCAGTTGCCAAGGCTGTCCGCCGGGGAAGGGTAGGGCTGAAGGATCCAGGACGCCCTATAGGTTCGTTCCTCTTTCTGGGACCGACGGGCGTGGGCAAGACGGAGATTTCCAAGGCGCTGGCAGAAGCTATGTTCGGCAGCGAGGATGCTATGGTACGGATAGACATGTCAGAGTATATGGAAAAGCACAGCGTATCTAAGATGATCGGTTCGCCGCCCGGCTATGTGGGATATGACGAAGGCGGACAGCTCAGCGAGAAAGTGCGGCGCAATCCCTATTCTGTAATTTTATTTGACGAAATTGAGAAAGCACATCCGGATGTGTTCAATATTTTGCTGCAGGTGTTGGATGACGGGCATATTACTGACGCTCAGGGCAGAAAAGTGGACTTTAAAAATACAATTATCATCATGACTTCCAATGCAGGCGCACAGTCTATTATTGAACCTAAGGCATTGGGATTTGCCTCGGTGGAAGATGAGAAGCATAATTACGACCGTATGAAGAGCAGTGTGATGGAAGAAGTGCGGAGAATTTTTAAGCCGGAGTTTTTAAACCGTATCGACGAGACGATTGTATTCCATACGCTCAGCAAGGAGGATATGAAGAAAATTGTAACGCTTCTGTCCAGAACACTGATTCAGCGGTGCCAGGATCAAATGGGCATTACCCTGCAAATTAACGGAAGCGTTAAGAACCATATTGTGGAGACGGCATATGATCCCAAATATGGTGCCCGCCCTCTGCGCAGGAAGATCCAGAACGAACTGGAAGACAGCCTTGCAGAAGAGGTGCTTGCAGGCAGGATAAAAACAGGCGATCTGGTGGAGGCCACCATGCGGAAAAAAGAAGTAGCATTTGTAGTGAAGAAAGAAAAATAGTCTGGCAAAGAAGAGTAGAATATAGTATAATAGGACTGTACCATGAAGATATCAACAGGAGGATAATAAAATGGCTGTAGTAGAAGAACTGATTCGTAACGACAATAATGAGACTCTTAGTTTTGGAAATTATAAACTCGATAAAAAGTCGAAACTGGACAATTTCGAATTTGGAGGGGATTTGTACAAAGTCAAGACGTTTAAGGAAATTACCAAACTGGAGCGTAACGGTATGTTTGTATATGAGTCTGTACCAGGAACTGCAGTGAGCCATCTTAAGGTAACAGACAGTGGGGTGGAATTTCAGGTAGAGGGTCCGGAGGACGCACAGATTACGCTGGAATTGGAGGAACAGACGGAGTATAAGGTGAGAGTGAACCAGGCAGATTCCGGACAGATGAAAACGAATCTGGGCGGAAAGCTGAGTCTTTCAGTGGAATTGAATGAAGAAACGCCAGTAACAGTTGAGATTGAGAAGATCGGATAAGGAATATTTAAATAGGGATAATGGAACTGCTGTAGTGTTGGAAAGCCTGCAGCAGTTTTTTCTAATTGGGTTTAGCGGCTGTGAAAGGAGTTGTATATGGCAAAAGGTAAGAAAGTAACGTCGTACTTCTGCCAGTCTTGCGGATATGAATCCTCCAAGTGGCTGGGACAGTGTCCCGGGTGCCGGGAATGGAATTCATTTGTGGAAGAGATTGTGGAAAAAAATTCGTCGGGGAAAATCAGGAGCGTTTCAGGAGGCAATGCCGAACTGCGGCCCACAAAAATCTCGGAAATTGATATGCAGACCAGAGAACGGATGCAGACGGGATTCGGGGAACTGGACCGGGTGCTGGGCGGCGGAATTGTTCCCGGTTCCCTGGTATTGGTGGGAGGGGATCCGGGAATCGGAAAATCCACCTTGCTCTTGCAAGTCTGCAGGAATCTTACGAAGGACAGGGACGTGCTGTACATATCGGGAGAAGAATCTCTTCAGCAAATTAAGATGCGCGCCCAGAGGATAGGCGAGTTTTCCGACCGGCTCAGGTTGTTTTGTGATACCGGTCTGGAACGTATGGAACAGGTCGTGGAGAGGGAAAAATCCCAGGTAGTAATTGTAGATTCAATTCAGACCGTGTACAGTGAACAAGTAGGCGCAGCGCCGGGAAGCGTATCCCAGGTTCGGGAAGCTACGGCGCGGCTTCTGCAGATTGCAAAAGGGTCAGAAACTACGGTATTTATTGTGGGTCATGTAACGAAAGAAGGCGTGGTGGCAGGTCCCAGAGTGCTGGAACATATGGTAGACACCGTCCTGTATTTTGAGGGCGACCGTCACGCGTCTTACCGGATTTTGCGGGGAGTTAAAAACAGGTTTGGCTCCACCAATGAGATTGGGGTCTTTGAGATGAGAGAAGAAGGGCTGCAGGAGGTGGAAAACCCTTCTGAATATATGCTGAATGGAAAACCGCAGGGAGCCTCCGGTTCCATCGTGGCCTGTTCTATGGAGGGGACGCGTCCGATTTTGGTGGAAATCCAGGCGCTCGTCTGCCATAGTAATTTTGGCTTGCCAAGAAGAACTGCAGCGGGAACAGATTTGAATCGTGTGAATTTATTGATGGCGGTTTTGGAGAAAAGAGGAGGACTTTCGCTGTCTAATTGCGATGCCTATGTCAATATAGCCGGGGGCATAAGGATGAATGAGCCGGCCATGGATCTGGGAATCGTCATGGCGCTTGCGTCAAGTTTTCGCGATAAGGCAATTGATGAAACAATTATCTGTTTTGGGGAAGTGGGGTTAAGCGGTGAAGTACGGGCAGTGAACATGGTACAGCAGCGGGTTTCAGAGGCAAAAAAGCTGGGATTTACCGTTTGTATTCTGCCCAAGGTAAGTGTTCCGGGGCTGTCAGATACACAAGGGATTAAAATAATTGGCGTGGAGAACATACAGGAGGCCATTCGCTGCATAGGCTGAGGAAATAAAGTACAAGCTATTGGCAAATTAATTTCATGTCAATAGCCTGTACATAGAATCCTTACTTTTTGTATAGTATGCGGATAGAATTTAACACACAAAGCATGGCAACGCCACTGTCTGCAAATACTGCCATCCACATGGATGCGTATCCAGATACGCCCAGCACCAGGACGAGCGCTTTAATGGCCAGGGCAAATATTACATTTTGCCATGCAATCTTGGTAGTATTTCTGGCAATGGAAATGGACTGAGGGACAGCCTGCATGTTTGAAGTCATAAAGACTACGTCGGCGGCCTCGATAGCGGCGTCCGCCCCGCTTCCCATAGCGGCTCCCACATCAGCGCCCGCGAGCACAGGGGCGTCATTAATACCGTCGCCTACAAACATGACTGAACCGTTTTTGCTGCGGATTTCCTGAAGACGCGACAATTTGTCCTCTGGAAGCAGACGGGCGTGAACTTCATCAATTCCTGTTTCAGACGCTACAGCCCGGGCATTCTCTGGCGTATCTCCCGTCAGCATTGCGGTAGAAATGTGCAGTCTTTTCAGTGTAGCGACAGCGTCGCAAGCTTCCGGTTTGATTGTGTCTGAAATAATCAGTGTGCCGGCAAGGAGTCCGTTTACTGCAAGAAACAGTTCCGTACCGTGAAATGTCTGGACGTAAGAAGAACAATCAACATGGAATTTGTCCATGAGTTTCCGGTTGCCGATAAGAATTTCTCCGGCAGTAAGACGGGCCTGAATGCCGTGGCCCGGAATTTCCTGAAGTGCCGCAGGGTTTTCCAGTGTCAGAGCCTGACTTTGGGCGGCGGCGGTAATGCTGCTGCCAATAGGATGCGTGGAATGCTGTTCACAGCTTGCGCAAAGGGTGAGAATTTCCTTTTGGCTGAAGTTTCCGGCGGGGATAATGTGCTGCAGGGCAAAGTTTCCCTGGGTAATCGTTCCGGTTTTGTCCATGACAACGGTGGAAATGTTGTTCAAAGCTTCGATGGAAAGTCCTCCTTTGAAAAGGATGCCCTTCTTAGAACCGGCGCCGATTCCGGAAAAAAAGGAAAGAGGAACGCTTAAAACCAGTGCGCAGGGGCAGCTTATGACCAGAAAAGTCAGCGCCGTATAGAGCCAATGGCTCCAATTTCCGGTGATCAGAGAAGGCAGGATGGCAGTTGCAATTGCAGCTGCCACTACAAAGGGTGTGTATACTTTGGAAAAACGTGTGATAAAACGGTCAATCCTGGGTTTGCTTGCAGCGGCATTTTCTACAGAATCCAGAATCCTGGTGACCATGGAGTGCTCAAGTGATTTTTCTACCCGTATTTTCAGCTGCCCGGTCGTATTAATACAGCCGGAAGTCGCGGCGTCACCGGCGCAGACCTTTACAGGGACAGGTTCTCCCGTAATTGGCGAAGTGTCTAGACGGCTTTCACCTTCCACTACAATACTGTCCAGAGGAATACGGTCCCCGGGACGGACAATCAGCAGATCTCCTGGATGCGCGTCCTCTGCGGCTATCTCTCTTATGGAAGCGCCTGAGACGAGATTTACAGTTTCAGGACGTAAATCTACTGCGTCCATAATCTGAGAACGGCTGCGGGAAACGGCGGTCTCTTCAAAATATTCTCCGATTCGGTAAAACAGCATAACGCCGACGGCTTCCGCAAATTCGCCGATCGCAAAAGCGCCCAGGGTGGCAAGGCTCATCAGAAAATTTTCGTCAAAGATCTGTCCTTTGGTGAGATTTTTTAAGGCGGTAAGTAAAATTTGTCCGCCAAGAATAAGATAAGCAATGACATAAAGTATGGTGGAAAAAATGGCTTTTTCAACGCCCAGGTGTTCCAAAACTTCTCCCGCAATAAAAAATAAAGCGCCTGCTATAATAGAAATCAGGCCTATTTTCTGTTTGCTTAACTTATGTGAGCGTTTCTCTGTGTCCTGCAGCGTTTGTTTTCCCTTTTGGGAGGGGCGCTGTTTCTGAACAATAACGCCGGATTCAATGGAAGAACATATGTTTTGAAATTCTGCAATCAATGCAGTCTCACGCTGCGCTGCTTCCGGTGTTATACAAACCCGGAGCTGTTTGGTGGCAAAGGTGAGAGTGGCTGCATTTACGCCGGGAATCTGATTGATTCGATTTTCCATTTTAGCGGCACAATTGGCACAGCCGAGATTTTCTACCAGGCAGGTCAATTTTATCCCTTCGGCGAGGAAGGCGTCCGTATGTTGTATCGGTTCTTGGTGTGTATGCGCATGTTCACAGGAGCAGGAATCACCATGCTCATGATGGTGATTATGTGTATGCGCATGTTCGCAGGAGCAGGAATCATCATGTTTGTGATTGTGTTCATGCGTATGCGCATGTTCGCAGGAGCAGGAATCATCATGTTTGTGATTGTTGCTATGTTGATGAATTATGTGTTGTTGTTCAGGCTTATGCATAAAGAATACCTCCTCATCAAAATTATGTTTAGCAGTAGTAATATGATAAATGCACATATGAATAATTGTTCATATGTATATTAAATCACAATGAGCAGGAGATGTCAATATATAATGTAAATATTTTTGCCCCATATATACAAATAATCTCTCGGAATCTTTAAGCCAGTAAATATAAGGCTTTGAGATTCCTTTTTTATTAAAATCCCCCACTTTTTTGTCAAAAACGCTTGACAAATCCTTCGAAAAATGCGGCGCTTCGCGCCCTTTTTAATAAGGCATATTTTTCAATTGGAGGCGATTTTATTGTTACCTGTTAACTGTGGCAGTCATACCGACTAGCAAAACTTTGTTATTGAAAATCTTCGTAAATATTATCCTAATCCTGATGCGATTGCACGCTCGACATGGGACATCGGACATCATGGAACGTTTTTGGTCATTGGATTTATCCTACACAGATCAACTTTTGCGTGATAAATACTCTAAATTCGGTCCTGCTCCAAGAACTCCTTCCTGTATGCAGCGTTCTTATCTTTTATCCATTGATTTTAAGGTTGCTTCCATAACCGATTGGGCTGCACAGCTTAAAATCAATCCTTTGTACGCCATCCTCAGTGGCTTTGAAGTTGGAAACACACCCGGTACTTTTTATGACTTCTTTGACCGCTTATGGGATTCTGGGAATGACAATCTTTCTCCTCATATCCATCCTGTAAAAGCTAAGGTCAAAAAACCGAAAACCAAGGGTGCAAAAGCCGAACCGGTTGAAAAGATTACTGTTGCATAATTACTTCCCCAGCTTGAAGACACCACATTTTCTCTTGAAAAACAGCCTTATCAGTCTCTGCTTCAAATCTATAAAAAGCAGTTTCTTGATGTGTTCGTTTCAAAGGGCTTATCAACAAGGAAACTTTATCGGTAGCTGGTGATGGAACTCCCGTTGTTACCTCCCACAGGATGAGATGCCATCGTATCTGCGACTGTGCAGGGAAAGGAATCTCTGACTGTAGCTGTGACAGATACTTTTCCCAGCCTGACTGCGATGTCGGATGGGATTCTTCCAGAGACTGCTGGTTTCATGGATATGATTTATACATACTGGCTGCATCTGATTCCGAAAGTGACCTTCCCGTTTTTCCTTTGTTAAATCCTGCTTCAAAACACGATTCCCACGGCTTTTTAGAAACCTTTTTCAGAATGAAATCCTTTCTTCCCGATTTTAATGTTACAAAGCTGCTCCTGGATTCCGCCCATGATGCAATGCCTGTCTATGAATACTGCAGACGGGATAATATTGTGCCTTTCATTGACCTGAATGAAAAGCGCGGCATTAAAGTCAAATACAAAAATGACTGTATCATCGGAAAAGATGGCGTTCCTGTCTGCAAAGAAGGGCGTCGCATGAATCATGACGGCTGTGAGCCAACCAGGCACAGAGTAAAGTTCAGATGTCCGCTTGCCAGCAGAAAATACGGCTGTTCCTGTGAACATCCCTGTTCTGATTCAAAGTATGAAAGAACGGTGCATCTTGCCATGAAAGACAATCCAAGATTGTTAATATACCGCCTCGTGACAGTGGGGAATGGAAATCAGAATTTAACGCAAGAACCTCTGCGGAACGTTCCAATAAACGTGAGAAATTAGACTTTAAATTAGAAGACGGCAGGCACCGTTCTACGAAAATGTGGTACTGCCGCCTCTATCACATCATGATGCTGCAGCATCTTGATGCATGGGATTTGCCCTATGAATCTGCCCTGAGAAAGTTGATTCTACAAACGGCATAATCCTCTTACTATTATATCTTATTTTTTGAAACATAGTGACAGTTATGTTCATTTCTCATATCCATTTTTATCTCTTTTGGATAATATTCACTTTTCAATGTTCGTTGTCAGCTATGCTGACTATAATCACTCATGATTCCGAGAGATTATCAAATTTACTATAACAGGCATTACCTGCATTTTACGTTTGCGGGGTAATACGATTAAAAATTAAGGAACAATTAAAAAAACAGAATATTCTCACAATAACTGGAAAAACTATTTAAAAACTTACTTTTGTTTTTTGGGGAAAATTTGTTGACAATCAAGAACAAACATGATAAGATAACATTCGTCGCCGGGAACGGCGGTCGAAAATTGTAAGTCATTGTCACATAGTAAGAAGTGGTTGAATCAAAGATTTACAGAAAATGAAAAAACAGCTTGACAGCGAGAGAGAACTGTGATAGACTATAGAAGTTGTCGCGCAAGAGAGCGGACAGGACCTT
>QXWW01000017.1 GCA_009911185.1 Lachnospiraceae bacterium | reverse complement strand
GACCTTGATTTCACCGACCGGTGAGTTTATTCTCAGCTCTGAAAGACGGAATTTTTCGATAACTCCGCCTGACTGCTGTATCGCACAATCAACAGCTCTACAGCCATCCTGTCGTTGAGGTTCCCCGTCTTTACGTCCTCTTCTGTCTGTACGCATTCCTCCAACGCTTCCCGAAGCTGTTGTACGGAAAAACCTCCTGCCTGGGAAATATTCTTCCTGACAGCAAATTCCGGGATCCCGGCCTTAGAAGCAATAAATTTATGATCGTAGCCCTGATCTCTAAGGCTTTTCACCAACAGTAAAATTTTAAACTGACGTGCGATCAAGAACAGAATCCGCATAGGGGGTTCCTTCATGGCAAGCAGGTCATAATACAAATTCAATGCCTGTTTTTGCTGTTTTTCGGCGATTTTATTCACCATTTCAAAAATTCTTCCGGTAGTCTGTGTCACGCAGACAGCTTCCACATCTTCCGCCGTAATCGCTTCCCGTCCCAGAGTATAGCAAAAAAGCTTTTCCAGCTCCCTGTCTATATTTTCCATATCGTTTCCGGTTTTCTCCAGCAACAGACGCATATCCGCCTGCGTAATCTTCTTCTTTTCCCGTTTCAGTCTGGACAGAATCCACCGTGTCAGCACCTGCTCTGTCTGACGGGCAAATTCCACTGCCCGTCCCGCTTTCTTTACCGCCTTGTACATTTTACTGCGCTTGTCCACTTCCTCTTCTACAAACACAAAACAAGTTGTCTCTGCAATCTGTTTCATATAGTCTGCAAGCTCTTCACAGGAAGTCTTAAAAACTCCGCTGTCTTCTATCATAATCAGCCTGCGCTCTGCAAAAAAAGGAAGCGTCTCCGCTAAATCAATGACCTTGCCGGGGTTCATGTTCTTTCCCTGAAACAAAGTTACATTCATCGTATCATCCGCCGCCGCCAAAGCCTTGCGCAGTTTCTGTCTGTACTGGCGTTTCAAGTAAGCTTCTTCTCCATACAACAGATATACTGAACGAAAATTCCCCGTTTCAATATCCTCAAGAATACTCTTCATTGTCTGCTCCTTCTTACGGACAAACCGCCGTTTTTTCTATCATACACTATTCATGGCAAAAATGTCCATACCTGTATGCCTTCCTTTCCGGGAATCACCCGGATCTGCCCCTTATCCATCGTGCAAAAGATCCTGCTTTGCGTCTTTTTTATCCGCTCTAAGGCTTCCGTGCCCGGATGCCCATAAGAATTTTTTTCTCCACAGGAAATGAGCGTCATTTTCGGTGAAATTGTTTCCAAAAATTTTTGGCTGTTCGAACCATTCGCTCCATGGTGCGCCGCCTTGTAGAAATCTACGGAGGAGATTTCATGCCTTGCCGTAACATCCTCCTCCAGCAGCTCCTGTTCCTGTTCACTCCCAATATCTCCTGTGAATATCCCGGTAAATTCCCGATGCTCAAGCAGAACCGACAAAGACGCTGCATTTCTATCCTTTTCCATATTCTCTGAGACTTGCGGTAAAGATTGCGGCCACAGCACCGTAAACACCGTATCCTTCGTTCCGAACCGCATACCCGGAGTGACATAGAGCAATTGGCAGCCCGCTTCCCCGGCCAGCTCTTGTAATTCCTCCATTGCCCCGTCTCTCACCATTCCTTTTGCCAGAATCAGATATTCCACGGAAAAGCCCTGCTGCAGCGCCTCTTTCAAACCGCTGATATGATCCTCGTCTGCATGGCTTACCACCCAGCCTTTGATGGAAGAAACCCCTCTGGACTTCAAAAACGGAAGTATCCGGTATTCTCCCACTTTCTTGACATCGCTGCTGCCTCCATCTACAAAAAAACACTCTCCAGACTCCGTCTGGATAAAGCTTCCGTCCCCCTGTCCCACATCCAGCACACTGATTTCAAACCGGGGATGCTGCCGGATCAATATCAGGCAAAACATGGCAATGACCGCCACGGCGGACCATCTCCTCTCTTTACAGCGCCAGACCAGATACAGACTAAGCAGCAGCAGACTGTAATAGACGGCCAGCCAGCCCGCTGCCGGTTTCCCGGTGATATACTCCGCTGCCGGAAGACGCAAAAACGCCTGGCAGAGCCCGCGGTTGATTCCTAACATCCATCCTGCCGGCTTTAATAACGCCGCTCCTCCAAAAGGCAGAAAACTTCCCAGAACGCCTCCTGTAATTCCCAGAAATAGAAGAAGCCCCAGAAAAGGCAGAATACACCCATTTACCAAAACACTGTAAGGAGATATTTCATAATAAAAATACATGTTCAACGGCAGCGTAAACAATTGAATGCAAAGGCTTACAAACATGGTTTCTTTGATTGTTGCCGCCATTTTTGTCACAATTCCCAAACACTCCCTTCTCTCCTTTTTTGCCTGTTTTCGTTCTCTGGCGGCGTCTTTATAAATCCTGGCTGCCAGGCTCACTCCCAGGACAGCGCTGTAAGAAAATAAAAATGCAGGGTTCGCCAGCAAAAAGGGATTTTCCCAAAGCTGAACCATTGCCGCCAAAGACAGAGCAGTCAGCGAATCATAACTGTAACCGCCCGCCTGCGCCGCCATCAACAGCAGGAACATTCCCAGGGCGCGTTGGGCAGAAACCTCCATACCAGAGAGCATCCCAAAACTTATCATTGTTCCCATGGCAAAAAAGGTCCCTAATTTCTGAGTACAGCCCATAAGCTTCAAAAGGCGGAATATGCCCATGCCAAAAAGAGATACATGCAGTCCGGAAATCGCAAGAATATGAGAAATGCCCGCCCTCTGGTATAATTCTTTGATTTCCCGGTCAAGCAGAGATTTATCTCCCAGGGTCAGATTCGCCATCACTCCCGCGTCCTCTGCACTCATAGAAGATACGAATACTTCCCGGATTCTCTGGCGAACCTTTTTCAAAAATAAAAGATATCTGTTTTCGTTTGCCGCTATCAGTGATATGGACTCCGAAAAAACACGAAATTCCCATTTCCTGCTCTGCTGATATTGTTTTTCATTAAAATTGCCTTCATTGCGGGATATTTGGAACGGCTGGTATCTTCCCTGGACGTAAATAATATTCCCTGGCTGATACTGCCCTTTAGAATGATAAATCAGAATCCCATAGCTGGGAAAAACGGTGCCCTCTGCTACTACCCGGACATCCTTAAGATAATAAATGAATTGCTTATTTTTTTCTTCTTTTGCGGAAACCTTTCCCTGAACGATAATTTCCTGCCCTGGGGAAAGCTCTTTCTCCAGCCTGATCCGGACCGCTTGCTGCGTCTGCATATGCGCTGCTCCAGCACCAAACAGACACAGGCAGCAAATGCCCCTCGCCAGAAAAATTCTTTTGCCCCTTTCCTTTTGTTTCACCAATCCTGCGCCTGCAACAAATTGTAGTAGTATAAGCGCCAGGAAATACCAGATTTGCCCGGAACTTTGGTACAAAATCCCCAAAATCAGGGACAAACACAGACTGCAGACTGTCCGTCTTGCCATTATCTCCTCCTGTTTTCTATTCTATTTTTACTTATTTATTATTTATATTTCTTTTAATATGCTGCTTCTGTGATTCTTGTGTGCTATCCATGTAATCCAGATTCCTTTCATACATCACATTCAGATCCATTTTTTCCCGGTAGACAAGATTACTGTCTCCATTCACAGAAATCTGTACTTTATTGATATCAGGCAACTCCGCCAGCGAATTGGTAATAGAATAAATAACGACCTGTTCTGCAACTTCATAATTCTGGTTCAGAAAACCCTCGCTGAAATTTACAAAACATACCCCATCCAATACGGATACCCCGACCAGCTTGGTTCCATCTGGAATCGCAGTCCGTCCTTCTTTTCCCTGTGGCCCTTTCAATAGCTGCTCCATCACCAGTTTTTCCAGTGAAATATTGCTGCTGTAATGGATCTCCTGTACTTCTTTCACCAGACCGTCCCCCGCTTTATTGGAAAAATACAGGGTAATGCTTGCCGTCTGAATGGTATTGATCTGCTCGCCCGGATTCTCAATAAAACTCTCTGCCGTCATAAGTCCCACGGGAGTGCCTTCCTGATCCACCAATGGGGCGTCCCCCACATAAAAAGAGATACATTCCACGCCTTTGGCCTGTATAAGCGTCCTTACAATAGCGGCGCGGCACAGCACCTCCTCGACATTTTTCATTTCCAGATAAGCGCTGTTAAAATACAGCGACAACTGGCCGTCCTTTATTTCCCACGACGCCAGTTCTACCCCGCTGGGGATTGGCCTGCGGTAATCCAAAACCTCCGTATCCCGAAACAGCTCTTCCAGAAATTCCTGTATCATGTTCTCGGTGCCCGTCTCCTCTGGCTCATAGCCTACGGCAACGGTCTTCGTTTTTTCTTTATTTATATAGTAAATGTAATATTCGGAAACCTCTTCCTGCGCAGTTCCACAGCCTGCAGCGCCCACCATGAGAACTGCCAGCATCAGAAGCAATGCCTGTTTCATTCTTTTCATGCAAACCCTCCCTGGTGCATGTGCCCCGGCACATTCTTAATCCCTTAAATTCAGGCAATATACGTAAGAGGAATACGAACGGTAAAGGTCGTTCCTTCCCCTTCTTTGCTGTGCGCCTTAATCGCGCCCCGGTGCATCAGCACTGCATTTCTCGTAATCGCAAGCCCCAGTCCGGTTCCGCCAATCTCTCTGGAATGCGATTTATCTACGCGGAAAAATCTTTCATAAATATGTTCCAGGGATTCCTCTGGAATACCGATTCCTGAGTCTTCAACCCGCACAAAGAAATATTTGTGGTCCGCGTTTAAGGATACGTGAACCCATCCCTCTTTTTTATTATACTTAATGGCATTTTCTACCAAATTAGTTAAGGCAAGAGATAGTTTCACCTCGTCGATCTCCGCCGTAACCGGACGAAAACTCTCAAGCACCAGTTCAATATTCTGTCTCTCAGCGATCGGCCTGACACGCTTCATAATCAGTTCCAGCAGCTCATTCACGTTGACTGCTGAAATATTCAGGCTCCCGGCTGATTTATCCATTTTCACCAGAGAAAGAAGATCGTTGATAATTTTATTTTCCCGTTCAATCTCCTCCGCAATATCACTCATAAATTCCTTATACAATTCTGCGGGAACGTCCTCCTGTCCCAACAGAGAATCTGCAAGAACCTTCATAGAGGTCAGAGGCGTTTTCAGTTCATGGGAGACGTTTGACACAAACTCCTGCCTGGATTCATCAATAATCCGGATTCTTCCCAGCATTTCATTAAAGGCGTCGGAAATGGCCTCGGTCTCTGTATAGTCAGAGATCATCAGCTTATCCTCTTCATCCTCTGTCTGAATCTCTTCCAGAGACTTTGTCAGTTTACGGAACGGCAAAACCAGATGCCTGGACCAGAATAAGGCCAGGGCAATGATCAGTACTGCGCTTGCCATTTCGATTACCTGGGCATTTTTTTTCAGATAATCATAATTCATCATAATGCTGTCGGTGGACACGCTGACCAGCATCACCCCCATGGTCTCCTGGGTATCTGCATTTTTCAGAGGAAACGCCAGCTCAATATAACGGTTCTTTGCATCGTATTTACTGATTTCATCCCCCTGAAAGCTTTTTACCACTTCCTCTGAAATAATCGTCTTGCCCGTATCCAGTCCATATGTGTCTTTCACAATCTGAAAACGGTTATTGATAATCAGCACTCTTCCGTCATAAATATTAGATAACTGCTCTAACTGGGCGTTGACAATTTCGACGGAAGTATCTGTCATATAGTTATAAGTAAGAACCTGATTTCCCAGCATCTTTGCCTGGCTTAAAATATCGATGCTGCGGTTTGTGACTGACCGGCTCTCGTAGCTGGACAAAAGTCCAAACCGCAGCACAAGATTGGGCAGCATCCCAATCAGCACAATGAGCAGGAACAAACGGAATTTCAGGCTATGTATGATCTTGAATCTCTTCATCTTCGTCTCCGCTGCCTACCCCTGATAATAATATCCCACGCCCCATTTCGTCTGCACATATTTGGGATCGCTGGGATTCGCCTCAATCTTCTCGCGAAGACGGCGCACATGTACGTCAACGGTACGCACGTCTCCGGGATAATCACTGCCCCATACCAGTTTCAACAGCTTTTCCCTGCTATACACTTTATTGGGATTGAGCACCAAAAGAGCCAGAAGGTCAAATTCTCTTGCCGTAACATTAATTTCTTTCTCGAGGATGAACAGACGGCGGCTCTCGCAGTCCAGACTCAAATCACCGTTCTCTACCACTTTATTCTCTTCGCCTTTGCGCTGCATCGGAGAAGTTCTGCGCATAATCGCTTTAATCCGCGCTTTTACTTCCAGAATATTAAAGGGTTTTGTTATGTAGTCATCCGCCCCGTATTCCAGGCCCAGAATCTTATCCATATCATCTCCCTTTGCAGTCAGCATAATGACGGGCGTCATGGAAAACTCACGGATCTGCTGGCACACTTCAAAGCCGTCCATTTTGGGCAGCATAAGATCAAGCAGTATCATATCATAAGTATTTTCCTTTGCAAGCTTTAAAGCTTCCTCGCCGTCATAGGCACAGTCCACTTCCATGCCATCCTGCTCCAGGCTGAAACGGATTCCTTTTACTATTAATTTCTCATCATCGACTACAAGAACCTTTTTTGCCATCATTTCACCTCATTGAACCTTGACGCTGTCCTTTATTTTGGAAAACACGCCTTCTTTGATTCCTTCTATTTTCATCAGATCTTCAATCTGTGCAAAGCTTCCATGCTCTTCGCGCCACGAGAGGATGCTTTTGGCCTTAGCTTCTCCGATTCCTGCCAGCGTCATCAATTCTTCTTTGGCCGCAGTGTTCAGATTCACTTTCCCGTCATCCTCCGCCTGTGCTTCTGCGCGCTTCTCTCCCTGGGCCGCCGTCTCTTCGGCTGTCAATACCTGTATCATCTGCCCATCCGTTACACACTCTGCCTGATTCAGGCTTGCGGAATCTGCCTCCTGGGTAACGCCTCCGGCAAGTGCAAGCGCATGAAATACGCGGCTGCCCTCCGGCAGTTCATAAACGCCCGGATGCTCCACAGCGCCGCACACCTGCACATAAATACGGGACGCTTCCTCTGTCCCCCGCTGTGCTTCTTCCTCAGGCTTACTATCAGCATCCGTTTCCTCACTTTCACCTGGCAAAAGTATCTCTTCTGCCTTCCGGGAGCTTTCCCCGCAGGCCGGCAGCAGAGCCATAAGCAGCAGAATGAATATCATTTTTTTTATTCTTTTCATACCTTTCCCACCTTTCTCTTTGACCAGAGGATGAGAAAAGCCCTATTCACGAATCCATTCTATTGTAACGAAATTCCTTATTTATTACAAGAGTATTTCAAAAACTTCTCTTAAATTTTATTACCATGAGCAGGTTGTACTGGGCAGGCCAAAGAACCGCCAGTTTTTTCTATTCCCATTTAAATAAAATGATACCGCCGATGCAGACAGCCATTCCTATAATTCTGCGCCACGCAAAAGGCTGTTTATCCACGCCGAACATGCCAAAAAGTTCAATCAGATAAGCCACGAGCAACTGTGCCACTACGATCAGCATAACAGCCCGTGCAGGACCCAGCGACGCCATGGCTTTGATCACTGTATAAGTAATAAAGGCTCCAATCGCCCCGCCCAGCAGCATATATTTGGGCTGGATCTGCCAAAGGGCGGCAAAACTGCTGCGATCCTGAAGCAGCCATGCCCCAAGGCAGACTACCAACGCTGAAAACTGCACCCAGCTTGTACTGACCCACATACTGCTCCCTTTTGTCACCTCTGTATTAAATACGCCCTGGATACTCATAAGTGCTCCTGATAAAAGCGCAATAAAAATTCCAATCATTCGATCCCTCCTAAATACATTCTTTCTCAATAGGATATCCAATGTTGGAATTTTTATGTATTCTCTAAAAACTATCCAGAACTATTTTCAATTTTTCTATCATCTCGTCAACATGCTTTTTTTCAATCACCAAAGGAGGGACAAACCGCAGCACATTATTCCCTGCTGTTATCACCAAAAGCCCCTGCGCAAGCGCTTTGCTGCTGACCTCTCCTGCCGGTATGGTAAGCGCAAGCCCCTGCATCAGCCCTCTGCCCCTTCTCGCGGCAATACAATCATAACCGGACTTTAGCTGTTCCAGCGCCTCCTCCAGATAAACGCTGATTTCTGTAACATGTTCTGTCAGCTTCCGTTCCTTAAATATATCAAAAACTTTGCTGACTGCGGCTCCCACAAAGGGATTCCCCCCGTAGGTCGTACCATGGTCGCCAGGCTTTAAAGACGCCTCCGCCACCCGTTTGGTCATTACAAAAGCCCCTACCGGAACCCCGCACCCCAAAGCTTTGGCGCAGGTCATAATATCCGGTTTGACTCCGTACCCCTGCCACGCAAACATTGTTTTACATCTGCCCATGCCGCATTGGATTTCATCTAAAATCAGCAGTATATCCTGTTCATCGCAAAGCTGCCGGATTCCTTTCAAAAATCCTTCCTCGGCAGGATAGATACCGCCTTCTCCCTGTATCGTCTCTAAGATAACAGCGCAGGTCTTATCGCTCACCAACGCTTTTACACTGTCCAGATTGTTGTAATCCGCAAATTTCACAATCCCAGGCAGAGGTTCAAACGGCTCCCGGTAATGGGCATTTCCAGTTACCGCAAGGGCCCCCAGGCTCCTGCCATGAAAAGAATGGTTCATGGCGATGATTTCATGGTCTGTGCAGCCGTCTTTTTGATAAGCATATTTTTTCGCCGCCTTGATAGCTCCCTCAATCGCCTCTGTTCCACTGTTGGTAAAAAATGCCCGGTCCAGGCCGGAAGCAGCACAGAGCTTCTTAGCCGCCTCAATGGTAGGCTGATTGTAATATAAATTCGAAGTGTGAATCAGCTTATCCACCTGCTCTTTTAACGCCTGGTTATATTCTTGATCTGCATACCCTAACGCCTGCACGGCAATCCCAGCCGCGAAATCAAGGTATTTTTTTCCCTCTGTATCATAAAGATAAACGCCTTCTCCATGGTCAAATATCACCGGATAGCGGTTATACGTATGTAGCATATGGCTTTCTGCCTGTTCCATTAAAAGATTTGCTTCCATATCCCAGTTCTTCCTTTCCCAAAACGAACAAGTTTGCGTTAACTTATTAACCCTCACATCCTTGAAATTTCCAGACAATTTTACTTACGGAACCAGAAATTCAAAGGACGTTCTATACGGTAAAAAACCGTTCCTCTCCGTCTCCCAGAATCGCCGTTCCAATACCTTTATTTGTGAAAATTTCCAAAAGCAGACAATGAGGAATCCTTCCGTCCAAAATATGCACTCTGGACACACCGTCCTCAATCGCTTCGATACAATTGTTTAATTTGGGCAGCATCCCTCCGCCGATATTTCCAGTGCCAATCAATTGCTGCGCCTCGGATACAGACAGCTCGGAAATCAAAGAATTACTATCCTCCGGATCCTGGTACACTCCTTTCACATCTGTCAGAAAAGCAAGTTTTTCCGCTTTCACTGCCCGCGCAATGGCGCACGCCGCATCGTCTGCATTGATATTATACGTCTCGAAGGAATCGTCAAGCCCTACCGGGCACACGATAGGAAGGAAATCCTTCTCCAAAAGATCGTAGAGCACCCTGGCATTCACTTCCTTAATATCCCCCACATAACCGATATCCTGACCCTGGGAATACTTTTTGTCTACTTTCAAAAGACCGCCGTCTTTTCCGCTGATACCGATGGCATTGACCCCAAGCTGCTGCACTAACTGCACCAGAGATTTATTTACCTTGCCCAGCACCATCTCTGCCACCTCCATGGTTGGCGCGTCCGTTTTCCGCAGGCCGTTGACAAATTCCGGTTTCATACCTGCTTTCGTAACCCATCTGCTGATTTCTTTGCCGCCGCCGTGGACTATAATCGGTTTAAAGCCCACCAACTTTAACAGCGTCACGTCTTCTATCACATTTTTCTTTAATTCCTCATCCACCATAGCGCTTCCGCCATACTTTACCACAATAATCTTACGGTTGAAACGCTGAATATATGGCAAAGCCTCGATTAGAACCTCTGCTTTCTGCAGAATCTTCTGCATTTCTTTTTCCTGCATCTCTTTTTCCTCTTTCCACTTCTCTTACTGGCAAAACCTTTGGAACTCTTTCTAATTTACAATCGAATGCTACGAACGGTAATCCGCATTAATTCTCACATAATCATAGGTCAGGTCACAGCCCCATGCCGCAGCTTCTTCTTCTCCCATTTTCATGTCGACGATAACGGTCACTTCTTCCTCCGACAAAATCTTTGTCGCCTGCTCCTCACTGTAATCCGCCGCCGTCCCCTCCTTATAAATCTGTATCCGCCCGGATTTACTCTGGAAAAACAACTCGATTTTTTCCGGATCAAAATCTGCGCCGGAATAACCCAGGGCGCATAAAATCCTTCCCCAGTTCGCGTCATGTCCAAAAATTGCCGCTTTCGTCAGTGACGAGCAAATCACAGCTTTCGCCAGGAGTCTGGCGTCTTCTTTGGTACGGGCGTGAACCACCTTCGTCTCAAAAAGCGCCGTCGCCCCTTCTCCGTCCCCCGCCATCTTCTTTGCCAGCGTGGTATTGACAACGTTTAAAGCCTGAACAAATTTCTGATAATTCTCGTCTTTCTCTGTAATCTTTGGATTCCCCGCCATGCCGTTGGCAAGCAGCAGCACCGTATCATTGGTAGAAGTATCTCCATCCACAGAAATCATATTATAGGTTTCTTTGACGTCTTCCTGCAGCGCTTCTGCCAACAATTCTTTGGAAATAGCAAGGTCTGTCGTTACAAATCCCAGCATCGTACACATATTGGGATGAATCATGCCGGAGCCTTTGCACATACCCCCCACGGTCACCGTTTTGCCCTCCACTTCAAAGGTCACAGCCGCCTCCTTGGATTTCGTATCGGTCGTCATAATCGCGCACGCCGCCTGATGTCCATTCTCTATAGCGCCGCCCAAGCCAGAAACCAGAGTCTTTATGCCCGCCGCCAGTTTTTCCATAGGCAGCTGCATACCTATAACGCCAGTGGACGCCACCAGTACCTGATTCGCCGGGATCCCCAGCTCCTGTTCTACTGTTTCTGCCGTCTTTCGGCAGTATTTCATGCCTTCTGCTCCGGTGCAGGCATTGGCGATTCCCGCATTAATTACCACCGCCTTTGCACACTCTTCCCGGTCTACCAGCTTCATATCCCATTTCACCGGGGCCGCTTTCACCACATTCTGAGTAAACGTCCCTGCGCAAACTGCCGGAACTTCGCTGACTATCATTGCCATATCCGTCCGGTCTTTATATTTTATCCCTGCCGCTGCGGCAGCCGCCTGAAAACCTTTGGCTGCGGTAACGCCGCCTGTAATTCTATTCATGCCTTCCTCCCGTTATTGAAATGTTGTAATATTCGTATCATTGAGCACAAAATCGTAATAATTCAAATCCTCCCGAAAGGTCCAGCCCACGCTCTTCCAAAAAGAGTTTCCCACTTCATTTTTCTTAAAAGCGATGAGGCAGACCTTATTGATTTGTTCCTTCTGCAGGGCGCGCATCGCAGAAACAGCCATGGCCTTCCCGATCCCCTGCTGCCTGTAATCTTCCCGCACGCACACATGGTAAAAGCATCCTCTCCTGCCGTCATGCCCGCAGAGAATGGCTCCCACAAGCTCTCCCTCTGCCTCTGCCACCATGCTGGTGGCGGGGTTTCTGCGCAGAAAGCGAATGATTCCTTCCCTGGAATCGTCCACACTGCGGATGCCGAACCCCTTGATGGTCTTCCACAAAGAAAATACCTGATTATAATCCTGCTCTGTCATTGTCCGTACTGTCGCCGGAACAATCGCTTTGTCCTTTCCTGTCTCCATACATTTTCCTCTGTTTTTCTTTCGCCTCTCCTTCCCTCTTTCGCGTCCGCCGAGAACGCATTTTCTGCAAACCAGACTACGGCATAGTGAACCCCGCGCCATATCAAACAGCATATCGTATATTATCCATACGAATTTTGCCGCAGCCCTTCCTTTCGGGAGATGGCAGCGCGCCGGCACAATCTCAGGGAAATATCGGCGTCATTTTAAGCCCTTCTGTCTCCTCAAATCCAAACATCAGATTCATATTCTGCACCGCCTGGCCCGCGGCGCCCTTTACCAGATTATCAATAGCTCCCATCATCACAATCCTGCCGGCACGTTCGTCAATCTGGAATCCGATATCTGCAAAATTACTGCCTTCCACCCACTTTGTCTGCGGATATCCACCCTGTTCTAACACACGAACAAAATATTCCTTCTGATAATATTTATCATAAACAGCTTTCACCTGTTCATACGAAGGATAAGCATAAGTCCCGTCCCTTTGTTCTATTTTCTTTAAGGAAGCGTATTCTGTCGCCAAAATTCCACGGTTCATAGGCGCCAGGTGAGGGGTAAAACTGATAATTATTTCTTCTCCTGCCGCATACCCTAACTGCTCCTCAATCTCCGGCGTATGCCTGTGGCTCGCCACGCCATAGGCTTTCATATTCTCATTGACTTCACAGAACAGGTTGGGCAGTTTTGCCCCCCTTCCAGCGCCGGAAGTTCCCGATTTTGCATCCACAATCAATGTATTGGGAGCAACCAGACCTTCTTTTACCAGCGGATACGCCGTCAGGATAGAACAAGTCGTATAGCAGCCCGGATTTGCCACCAGTCTTGCCCGCCGTATCTTCTCACGGTTTACCTCGCATAAGCCGTAGACAGCTTCCTCTAAAAACTGAGGACTCCTGTGCTTGATTTTATACCATTGCTCATAAACATTCACATCCTTAAGACGGTAATCTGCGCTTAAATCCACTACCCTGGCATTTTCTAAAATCGTTTCGTTCAGTACGCCCGCGAGAAATCCCTGGGGCGTTGCCGTAAAAATCACGTCCACTTGTCTGGACAGCTCTTCTATATTATCATCCAGGCAGGTATCTTCTACAAGCTGAAACATGTTCCCATACACGCTCGCATATTTTTCATCGATATAGCTTCTGGAACCATACCATTTAATTTCTACTTCCCTATGTCCAAGCAGCAGCCTTACCAGTTCGGCGCCCGCATATCCGGTCGCACCGATAATTCCTGCCTTAATCATATCTGTTTCCTCACTTTCTCTTTTCTGCTTATCCTCTAACCTGTACAAAAGCCATGCTCCAAATGCCGCGCTTCCTATGCGGCGTTAAAAAAGAGAGCGTCTCTGGCGTCTGTTATACAATTCCTTGTCCATAAGGTATAATAATACAATTTTTCCTATCCGTAAAGACCTTTTTTAAAATTTATGCATATTTATTCATATTTAATGCTTTTTTATTCATTAACCCCTGTAGTACAAAGTGGGCAAGCCCACTACAACTCCCCTCACCACTCACTCATGAAGGGCTTACACACTTTGCGCGCCGAGCACAGCCACGTTAGCGGCATATTTCCTCTTGTGTGAGTGCGCATATTATGTATCTTATAGGAAAGATACTTTTACGATTTAAAGCAACAAAGTATTTCCTATAAGATAAAAATATGACTTTCTCCTTTACAATACGAAATGCCAGAATCCTGTCTTCGCTGAAATGCTCAGCTATGACCGTTTCTGGCACTTGTTCGCTACTGCAAATCTTTCAAAATCATGACTGCTTCTTTCTCTTTTACGCTTTTGCTATTTTCCGCGTTCTCCCATTTTTTGCGTTCCACAAATCTTCCTAATAAAAAAGCAATAATCCCAACGCCGATTCCTGTCTGAACACAGAACAGCAGGCTCTCGACTTCTCCTGGAATCTCGCCGCCAATCATAGCTTCCAGCACTGGCGTAAACCAGGGTTCATAACCTGTTTCAATCTCCTCGATCACCTGGCTTCCGGCATCGTCGGAACCGCCGAACTCCGCCCCTTTTAAGACAAACAGCGGCAAGGCTGAAATCAATATCACTGCCGCTAATATTGCCGTTATCACTTTCTTATCTGTTCGCTTCATTTTGCGCGCCCTCCTTTACATCTTTTCATTTTCCAGATAGCCTGCGTTACTCAGTTCCGGCTGCGCATAATTTTCCAAAGTGATTATGACAACCACCGTCAGCAGTCCCTCCACAACGGCAAGGGGTATCTGCGTTGGCGCAAACACTGTTAAAAATTTTGCCATAGACGCCATTACGCCACCTTCCGCCGGATAGGCAATGGCAAGTTGGAAACTGGTGATGCAATATGTAAATAAATCTCCCAGTGCTGCTGCAAGAAATACTCCTGCTCTCCGGTTCACTTTGCACTTTTTGCAGAGTACATAAATTGCATAAGACAGAAAAGGACCTGCAACCGCCATGGAAAACGTATTTGCACCCAGAGTTGTCAAACCTCCGTGCGCCAGCAAGACCGCCTGAAAAATCAGCACAATCATTCCCAGAATACTGACGGCGCCCGGACCGAACAAAATCGCCCCCAGACCTGTCCCCGTCATATGAGAACAGCTTCCAGTTACAGAGGGAATCTTCAAAGAAGAAATCACAAAAATAAACGCTCCCGACATGGCAAGTATCGTGATATTCTTTCCATTTTCCTTAAGCTTCTTTTGAATGGAAAAAAATCCGTTTACCAGAAACGGCAGACTGACAATCCCCCAGGCAATGCAAAATCCCAAAGGAAGATAGCCCTCCATAATGTGCATGGCAGTGGCAGTTGGAGCAATCCCAAACGCCGCCGCAAAAGCAACGCTTGCAATCAAAATTTTCTTTTGGCCTTTCGTCATAACGACTCTCCTTTCACAAAGCGGGCAGTCCCGCTTCAACTTCTTTAGCCCCTCAGGCAGGAAGGACCGCGCGCTTCGCCGCACAATGGCTCTCGTGCGCATTTTATAGTTCTTCTACAGGAAAGAATTTTTGCGCTTGCGTGACAGGGTCTTTCTTATAGAAAAAATGCCGCGTCCACTGCTTTTCAAACAGTAAACCGGCATCCATAATAAACCTGCCCTGAAACCATTCCCGTTGGCTCGTTTTCAGACAGGTCTTTATGCAGCCAGTTATCTCTCGTAACTTGTTGCACTTCCTTACAAAAGGCAGGTCTTCTGACTCAAGCTTCCTCATTCTCTTCCCCCTTCCCGGTTTCCCAGTGGCACAGGCTTATAAGCCCTAGAAGAGAACTCCACTCTTACAGCGGCGGGACCGTATGAGAATCTCACTCATTTCCCTATTATCCTGTGCGGCGCACAGGCACCTTCTGTAATTAAATTATCTCGATGAAACTTTTTTCATTGTATTTTTCAGAATAGCACAATCCGGGAAAAATGTCCAGTCTTAACAATTTGATGTTTCCCGCCGGGAAAGGCATATTCTTTCATCTTTTTCAAAACGGCTCTCCCTTCCGCGTAAAGTGTGTGAACGCCTTGAAGGATAACACGCCCCGTCGGCAGAAAAACCTTTCCAGACACGCGCTCTTTACAAAGGGTTGCAAAACTTTCAGACACGCCCGCTTCACTGCCCCCTGGAACATGCCTGCAGTCTGCCAAAAGTCTGTTTATCAAACTTGTCCATACACCAGTCAAATACCCAGGATATAACGGCCGTAATGAGAAAAGTTACTGCAAAGAACACATACGGGCTTTTTTCCAGGTCTGTGGCTTTGGATAAATACAGCATCGGCAGCCTCTGCAAAATAAAAAGGCTGAACACATGATTTCCGGCATACTGTATCAGGGGATTTTTAAGGCTCAGCTTCATGGTAATCAGAATACCGGTGCAGACGAAACTCACAGACGCCAGCTCATAGATCCACACGTTATAATTCCGTACCCCGTTAGCGACAACCGTAATTATAATGCACAGACTAAGAGACACACCATAATTTACGCCCTTTTTCAAAAATGCATCTATTTCCTTTTTATAAATCGCCCACCATACCCCCAAAGGAAAACACAGCAGCGTGTTATAATATCTGCCCGGCCTTACCGGCGCTAAAATTATAATCGCGCATATTGTCAGTCCCGTAAGCAGCGCTGCCCCCAGCTTCTTTCGATCAAAACAGAAGCGAAAACTGAAATACGCCAGCAAATAGGAAATAACAATTGCCATAATATACCAGGTGCTGTTTCCAATTGCATCCCAGCACAGCAGCGTCCCTATAATCTTCCTGGCGGGAAGTTCTCTGCCCAGCGCAAGATTTACGATCCAAAAGAATCCTACGGCTATGGCATAATGAATCCAGACCCGGAACGCGCGCTGAAAAGGCAATGATTTTACATAGGATATCCCCTTTTTTTCCATAGAACACAGTACTCCATAACCGGAATAAAAAAGAAACGCTACCACAATCATCTGGCCCAGCATATAATTAATATAGGAAAACCCCTTATCCCATATACTGTCCAGCTCAACATATTGAGCATAATGACGGAAAAAAACAAAAATCACAAATATTCCCTTTACAGAATTAGATTTTTCCAGAGATAGGTAATCTGAAAAAAATTCTCCTCTTTTTGCCAGTTTGGCGCCTGTCAGAAATATAATGAAAAATAACAGCAAGATCAGCGACATGGTTTTCTCCTTCCCATATGGATTTATCTTACTTCGCAAATTCAAATCTTAAAATATTCACTGCCAATCATCAAATCATCCTCCAGCAGCTTCACGAACTTTGCCACAATCTCTTTCTTTTCCTCCCAAATTGCCTTTGCCCGCTCCGTCACCATAGGATTCGGTTCTTCCTTATTGGAACTTTCCATGATATGATAATATGCCCTGGCGTAACTGGAAGCATGTAGATTTCCCATAGTCATGCAGTCCCATACAATCCCCATGGCACCTTCTTCATCCAAAAGGTCTGCCTCCAGCAGTAAAATCATTTCCAGCTCCGTATCCGGCTCCTTTAACAGGCTTTTATCCGAATGGCGCGCGATAAGCCGCTCCACCTTACGGGCAAACTCCTCTTCCATTCCCTGCGCAGCGGCATACGCATGAAACGCCTGTACACTGCGGACGGCATGGCGTTCATTATCCCGGCTGCTATATCCGATATCGTGAAAAATAGCCGCTGTACAGAGCAGATCGCAATCGACATTTTTAAGCCCCTGCGACAACCTGAGGCACCAGTGCAGCACCCGGATCGTATGCTGAAATCTGGAGCGGAACGGATGCAGCGGATTCGGAGACTGAAGTCCCTCATGCTGCGTCAGATATTCCTTTACATAAATTAAATACTTTCTATATGTTTCGTTCATTATTCGCGATACCCTCCATACAATCTGCAAGTTCATCTGCCTGCCTGGGATAACTTCCCGCGCGGACCAATCCCCGCTCCAGAAGAACTTCATATATTTTAAGCATTTCCGGTTTCTTTAAATGCGCCTGCTCAAGCAGCCGCTCCTGTGAAAAAATCTTCAGCGTCTCTCCGTCTGCAAGAATTTTTCCCTGATGAAATACCACAATCCGCTGTGCCCAGCGATATGCGAAATCCACATCATGGGTAGAAATCAGCAGCGTCTTCCCCTCCTTAGACAGCTCCGACAATACCCGCTCCAACATTTTTGCACTCACAGGGTCCAGCGCTGCCGCAGGTTCGTCAAAAAGGATTATCTCTGGTTTCATAGCAATGATATCGGCAATGCTGACTCTCTTTTTCTCCCCGCCGCTGAGATAATGGGGCGGGCGTTTTCGAAAAGACTGCAGATCCATATAAGTTAACGCCTGCTCCAAACGCTTTTTTATTTCCTCCTGGGGCAGCTTGAGATTCACAGGCCCAAACGCCACCTCCGCTTCCACGGTGGAGGCGATCATTTGATTATCGGCATCCTGAAATACAACTCCCACATGACGGCACAGTTCCTTGTAATCTCTCTTTCCAATCCGTTTTCCCCGAAAAAAAATATCTCCCTCCTGCGCATTCAATACACCGTTTAAATTGAGGAAAAAAGTAGATTTCCCGGCGCCATTGGCACCCATTACCGCGATCTTCTCTCCTCTGCCGACAGACAGGCTCACATCCTCAAGCGCCGCGTGTCCCGTCTGGTATCTATAAGTTAAATGCTGCGCGCGTATTAATTCTTCTCTCATAGTCCCTCCGCCAAACGCAGGCATACCAGCACAGAACTATAACATGCCAATGCCAGGACCTGCCATGCTTTTACAGGTTTCTCTTCTTCCCACAAAGAAAACTCCCCCGCATATCCTCTGGACACCATAGCGTCATAATATGTATTTGCCTTTTTCATAGACAAAATCAGCAGATTGCCGCCAATTTTTCCAAACGTCGCGCATGAAGTCTTAAAATCCACATGTCCCAGCCTGGAAGAAGCTGCTGTTTTCATGTTTCTGTGGACTTCTGTGAGAATAAAAATAAAGCGATACAATATATACATCAGCTCGGTCAAAACCCCTGGCAGACGCGCCTTTTGCAGCACAAATGCCAGCTCGCCTGCCGGCGTGGACAACGTCATAACATACATGGCGCTGACTGCCGCCATTGCCTTTAAAAACAATTGCAGCGCGCGTATCAGACCTTTTTTTGTTAGATATATATAAAACCAGTGCAGGGAAATAGAAAAGTCCCCTGCCGGTTCTGCCGCAAATCCTGCTGCAATCGCCACGCTTCCCATTACCAGAAATATAACCGGAATTTTTAGCAGTTTCATATAGTTTACCAGCTCCACTCTGTTTCCCGTTACATTGAGTATGCCCATGGTAAGGATAATGAAACCAGAAACCAGAGGGGTATCCAGAATAAGACATAAAATTAGCACGAATACCGCTGCAAAGACCTTATAACAGCCGTTCCATTGGCGAATGCCCGACTGACTGGCATAAAAATCAATACTCACTGGTCCATGGGAGTGTTCGCGGCGGCTTAACGTTTTATATTCTTTCACCTTCTGCCTTCTCTCTCAACAATGCAATCTCCCTTTGATATCCCGCCAGGTCGTTTGGCGTTTCCAGATAAAATGGAAGTTCTCTTAACTTTGGATGTGTGACAATCTTCACAAACGTTTCCAGTCCGATCTGCCCTTCTCCAATCTTTTCATGCCGGTCTTTATGACTGTCAAGACCGTGTTTGCTATCATTCAGATGAACGGCTTTCAGGCGGTGCAGGCCAATGGTCTGGTCAAATTCTTCCAGGACTTTGTCAAGGCTATGGACAATATCATACCCGCCGTCAAATACATGACAGGTATCCAGACATACGCCCAGGCGGCTTTTGTCTTCCACCCTGTCTATAATCATAGACAATTCCTCAAAATTTCTCCCCAGTTCCGTACCTTTCCCCGCCATGGTTTCCAGAAGAACAGTTGTCTGGCCGCTCTGTGCATGTATCCGGTTCAGCAGATCACAGATATAGAAAATACCTTGTTCCACCCCCTGTTTTACATGGCTGCCCGGATGAAAATTATACATCGCCTCCGGTATATACTGCAAACGCCTTAAATCATCGCACATCGTATCATAGGCGAACTGACGCAAATCCGGATCTTTGGCACAGGCATTCAGGGTATAGGGGGCATGCGCCAAAATCCTGGCTATCCCATTTTCCTGTGCAAATTCCAGATATGCTTCTATATCAGAAATATCGAGTTCCTTCGCTTTTCCCCCTCTGGGATTCCTGGTAAAAAACTGAAAGGTATTCGCTCCAATTTTCACTGCTTCCTTCCCCATGGCAAGATAACCTTTTGAGGAAGACAAATGACATCCGATTCTCAACATCGCCGTTTCCTTTCCATAAAATCTAAGAATGCCGCAGGCATTACCGCCGCGGCATTCACTTGCTGCTCTCATTGACATCTGTTACCTTTAGCAAAAAGAATAACACGAAAGAAAACACTACGTCAAGACAACAGATAAAAAATTCATGATTAACTGTTCAGATCTCTTTTCATAACGGCTCCCGTAGCGCCTGAGGTTACCATCTGCGCATAGCGCGCCAGATAGCCCTCCGTTACCTTGGGTTCCCGCGGCTGCCATTGCGCTCTCCTCCTGGCAAGCACGTCATCCGGCACGTCCAGTTCCAGCTTCATGCCTGGAATATCGATTTTAATCGTATCTCCCTCTTCTACCAGAGCGATAGCGCCTCCTACGGCCGCTTCCGGGGAAACATGACCGATAGAAGCCCCGCGGCTGGCCCCTGAAAAACGGCCGTCTGTAATCAGGGCAACGGTTGAGCCAAGCCCCATTCCAGCGATCGCCGAGGTCGGATTGAGCATTTCCCGCATACCTGGCCCGCCTTTGGGTCCCTCATAGCGGATTACCACAACGTCGCCGGCGACAATCTTGCCGCCCTTGATGGCCGCAATTGCATCCTCCTCACAGTCGAATACCCTTGCCGGTCCTTCATGCACCATCATTTCCGGCGCTACGGCGGAACGTTTTACCACGCTTCCTTCCAAAGCCAGGTTCCCTTTAAGCACGGCCAGCCCGCCGGTAGCGCTGTATGGATTATCCAGAGGACGGATTACCTCCGGGTTCTTATTGGCGCAGCCTTTGATGTTTTCCCCGATAGTCTTTCCCGTTACCGTCATGCAGTCCAGATTTAAAAGCCCCAGTTCTGCAAGCTCATTCATCACGGCATACACGCCGCCCGCCTCGTTCAAATCTTCCATATAGGTAGGTCCCGCCGGAGCCAGATGACAGAGATTCGGCGTCTTCTCACTGATTTCATTTGCAAAGCCGATATCAAAGTCAAAACCGATTTCATGGGCGATTGCCGGAAGATGCAGCATACTGTTCGTAGAGCATCCCAGCGCCATATCCACCGTCAGGGCGTTAAGCACGGCTTCCTTCGTCATAATATCCCTTGGGCAGATATTCTTGCGGTACATTTCCATTACTGCCATTCCCGCATGTTTGGCAAGACGGAGACGGTCGGAATATACGGCTGGAATCGTTCCATTTCCCCGCAGCCCCATACCGAGAGCTTCTGTTAAACAGTTCATGGAATTTGCCGTATACATGCCGGAACAGGAGCCGCAGGTGGGACACGCCTTTTCTTCAAACTCGCGCACATCCTCCTGCGTCATAGTGCCTGCCGCATAGGAGCCGACTGCCTCAAACATAGAGGACAGGCTGGTCTTGTGCCCCTTCACATGCCCTGCAAGCATAGGTCCGCCAGATACAAATACGGTCGGTACATTTACCCTGGCCGCTGCCATCAGCAGTCCCGGCACGTTTTTATCACAGTTCGGCACCATAACCAGCGCGTCAAACTGGTGTGCCAGCGCCATACATTCCGTGGAGTCGGCAATCAGGTCGCGTGTAACCAGAGAATACTTCATACCAGTATGTCCCATAGCGATTCCGTCGCAGACTGCAATTGCCGGAAATACCACCGGAACTCCTCCCGCTTCTGCAACTCCCATTTTCACGGCATTTACAATTTTATCCAGATTCATATGCCCCGGTACAATCTCATTGTAAGAACTTACGATACCGACCAGCGGCTTATCCATTTCCTCGCTGGTAAACCCAAGCGCATGGAACAGGGAACGGTGGGGCGCCTGCTGCATCCCCTTTTTCACATTATCACTTCTCATCTTATTACCTCTTTCCTGAACTATTGTTTTACTACTGAAATTGATTTACTGATATTATACTCCGTACGTTGTCTGCTGTCAATACTGTTGTATAACAAATTTTACCAGATTCACCAATTTCAGCATAGCTATTTACTTTAACCAGTTCCCTTCTGCCATATAACTTGCTAAATGACGTGATTTTTCTGTTTTAAAGTATTTCCCAAAATTTTGTGCAGACAGCAGGAACTCGTCAAAGAATCCCGCAAAAAAATTACCGGTATATCCTTACTTTTTTATATTTACCAATAAATTACATGCCTGCCGCACCTTTTGAATAAATTTGTACTAATAATATTTTGCCAAAACCGGTAATTTATGTTAAACTATCATCATGAAAACGCAAACAATAAACCATAATTTAATTGAAAATATATTAACTTTACTAAACTTGCCGGAATATCATGCCAAAGATACCGTGAGTCAGGGAAAAATAAACCATGTTTCCGCGCTTCCGTCGAAACCGGACCCGCAAAATCTTCAAATTGCACATGAAATCATCAAATTTATGGACGAGATGCCAGGTGGTTTCTTAATCTACCGCGCCGATGATGAGGAAGAAATTATTTACGCAAACAAAGCGCTGCTTAGGATTTTCCAATGCAGTTCACTAGAAGAATTTCAGGAATTCACAGGCAATTCTTTTAAAGGAATTGTACATACAGAAGATTTGGAAGCCGTAGAACAAAGTATTTGGGAGCAACTTTCCCATAACCAGTATGATTTGGATTATGTGGAATACCGAATTGTCCGCAAAGACGGAGAAATCCGCTGGATTGAAGATTACGGGCATTTTGTTCATACGAAATCAGCGGGAGATATATTCTATGTATTCATGGTAGACGCCACGGATAAAAAAGAACAATTGCAGCAATGGCGCAAATCTCTCTTGGAGGAACAGGAGCAGAAAATCCAGAACCTGACGGAAAAATACGACGGAGAACATCTGAGACGATTAGAAGTCATTGAAGGGCTCAGTATCAATTATGAGTCTATCCTCTATGCCGACCTGGATTCCGGCAAAGTCTTTCCATACAGACTGAGCAGCCGCACAAGACAGCAATTTGACGACAAGTATCAAATACTTGAGTTTCCATGGTATATTTCTAATTACGTAATTACCTGGGTCCACCCGGAAGACCGTGAACTGGTAGCCAAAATGACCGCCCCCCGCTATATACGTGAAAAGTTAAAACACAGCAAGACTTACTACGTGAATTACCGGGTCCTGAAAAACAAAAAGACGCAGTATCTGCAGCTTCGCATTGTAAACGTGGGAAAAAAAGAACATGTCTCCCAGATTGTTTTGGGGTACCGACGGGTGGATCTTGAAGTCCGGCGCGAAATGGAACAAAATCAAATGTTGGAAAATGCCCTGAACAATGCAAATCTTGCGATCGTTGCCAGAGACACCTTTCTTTCTAATATGTCCCACGATATGCGGACGCCGCTGAACGCTATTTTCGGCTTTACTGCTTTGGCGAAAAAGCATATCCGGGAGCCTAAAACCGTCTTAGAAGACCTTAACAAAATTGAACGTTCCAGCAGACAGCTCTTAGAGCTGATCGATCGGGTACTGGCGCTGTCCTGGACAGAGTCTCAGGACGCGGCCCTGACAGAATGCGCCTGTAATCTGCGCGATATTTTCGAAGAGGTGCATAGAAATCTTCTTCCACAGGCCGAGGAGAAAAATATAGCATTTTCCCTGAATTTTACCAGACTTACCCATTCTGATATTTGGGGAGATTCGGAAAAACTCAAGCAGCTTTTATCATACCTTACCACCAATGCCATCACATACACGAAAGCCAATGGACGCGTGGAACTGGCCGTCATAGAACAAAAACAACTGCCAAACGATACTATTGTCTACCAATTCCAGGTTAAAGACAATGGTATCGGTATTGGAAAAGAGTTTATCAAACATATTTTTGAACCTTTTGAACGTGAGAAAAATACTACGTTCAGCGGCATACATGGCACTGGCCTGAGCCTGACCATTGCCAAAAATATTGCCGGCATGATGGGCGGAAACATTGAAGTGGACAGTACTGTGGGTGTCGGCAGTACTTTTACCGTTACTTTGCGTCTCCGCACACAAGTTGAACCTGTCGCCTCCCCCGGCAAGCCGGAATATACCGATTTTCAGAAACTGAATTACAGGATTCTGTTGGTGGAAGACAACATGATTAATCTGGAAATTGAGACGGAAATACTTCAGGATCTTGGTTTTTCCATAGATATCGCCGCAAATGGGAGTATTGCCGTAGAAAGAGTAGCAAACTCCGAACCGGGAGAATTCGATTTAATTCTCATGGATATCCAAATGCCCGTGATGGACGGACGCCAGGCGGCGAGAAAAATACGCAGCTTAAAAGATCCCCGTCTGGCACATATCCCGATTATTGCGCTATCCGCAAATGCTTTCGAGAGCGACAAGCGGCTCTCTTTAGAGAGTGGAATGAACGAACATCTCACCAAGCCCATTGACATTCCGCTGTTGTTAGAAACAATCCGCAGCATACTGCAGAAAAGCTGACCTATGCGCCTGCATAAGTCAGCTTTTCTCATTAGCACTATTTCACATAATTCGTTTTCATCCCAAATTATGCTGCGGTTCAGGTTCTTCTATTCCACTGGAATAAAACGCCCGGCAAATTTATCCGCTCCACAGACATGACGTTCCTGCCCCGGTTCCGTAATAATATAATCGCCTTCTCTCAGAAAAATCAACCCTCTGCGGTTCTGAATAAATGGGCACACCACCGTTCCGTCCTCTCTGGTTATTTTCAGAAGCTTGTCTGTGGGAACCCATCCGGTAGTCAAAACGGAAGTCCATGCCATAAATCCATCTTCCATTCCCTTTCCCGGTTCATATACTTCTGCTTCTACTTCAAAAGAGTTTCTCTTATACTTCATCCTCTTCACCTGCCCTCTTATTGTATATTATTCCGGCAGCCTGAAAAAGCGCCGGACTGTTCTTATTCCTTACTACTAATATACTGCAAACCAGGCAAAAAAACAACCCGTCTTCCAGAATTTTCTTACGGTTTCTATTTAAACTGTTTCACCAGCCATGTTCCCCAGGGGGTAAGATCCTTATTTTTCCAGCCGCTGACTTTTTTCGTGGAAGCTTTCAAAAGCGCGGAGCTTTCGTCTTTATTCGACAGGCTCCAGCCCATATAACTGATTTTATTCTTATTTAAAAATTCCATCCATCTTACGCCCTCTTCCTTATTTAAATTGCCATTGCCGGAAGCGTCTGAAATTCCAAACTCTGAGACAAATAAGGGCAGCCCTTTATCAAGAGCAGCCTGAGCCTTCTGCCGTAACTGCTCTCCATGCGTCCCCGCATAAAAATGAAGACTGTACATAAGATTTTTATATCCTGTCAGGGGGCTGTCCGCCGCAAGATCCACATCCTGGGACCAGGAAGGCGTTCCAATAAGAATCACTGCCTTCTTATCCTTAGAACGTATGGCTTTTACTACTTTCTTTGCATAGCTTCTGATATCACTCCAGGAGGTTCCTCCATTCGGCTCGTTGCAGATTTCATAGATCACATTGGTATGGTTCTTATACTTTGAAGCCATTTTCTTAAAGAATGAAACGGCCTGTTTCTCATAAGTCTTAGGGTTGGCGTCACTTAAAACATGCCAGTCTATAATGACATAAAGCCCCGCTTTCGTCGCATACTTTACGCCATTATCAATGGTCTTTTCCAACGCCCTGCGGTTTTTTGCATCTGCCGTACAATATCCGTTATATTCTGCCGTGTACATGGCAAGACGCACGGCATTGACGCCCCACTTTTTTTTCATATAGGAAAACCCTTTCTGGTTCACATATTGCGGAAACCAGGACAATCCATGGGTACTGACCCCTTTTAGCTGGACAGTTTTGCCTTTGGCATTCACCAACTGAGTTCCCTTGACTTTCAGCGCCGGAAGTTTTGCCGCGTGAACTGGGATACATTCCATAGACACCAGTAATACAAGAGCCAGAAAAAAACTTAACATTCTGCACTTTGCACTTTTTTTCATATCCTTCCTCCAATTCCTGCATTTTGCAGAACACGATTAAGACTTTACCGCCGTTTCCAGGGCAATTTCAATCATCTTCCCAAATCCCTCCTGCCGCTGTTTGGAAGAAAGTTCTTCCGAACGGTATAGATGGTCTGAAATTGTTAAAATACAAAGCGCCTTTTTCCCTGCTCTCGCCGCATTCAGATAAAGTGCGCCGCTCTCCATCTCTACGGCCAGCACGCCCATTTTTTTAAAGCAGTCTTTCGGCCGTTCTGAATAGAAGGCGTCTTCTGACAGGATATTTCCCACTTTTGCTTCCGTTCCAAGTGTCTTTGCACATTCAACTGCCGTACTCAGCAGATGGTAATCTGCAAGAGGCGCCAAATGCCCTGGACAGCCAAATTGGTCTGGAAAACTGGAAACTACAGAAGCCCCCATTCCAATTACAATATCCATTACATTCACATCGTCCTGAATCGCACCTGCTGACCCTACCCGGATAATCTGTTCCACATCGTAAAAATGAAATAATTCATAAGAATAAATTCCAATCGAGGGCATTCCCATGCCAGAACCCATAACAGAGACTTCTTTTCCTTTGTAAGTTCCTGTAAAGGCAAGCATTCCCCGTACCTGATTGATGCAGCGAGCCTGCTCCAAATAAGTCTCAGCGATAAATTTTGCCCGCAGCGGATCCCCCGGCATTAAAACTGTTTCTGCAAAGTCTCCTGCTTTCGCCTCAATATGAGGCGTCGGTATATGCGCCATATGATTTCCTCCTTTTCATTTCTCCGTCTTTTCCAGTTTTCGTATCTTCATCCTATCATACATTGGGGATATTATCAATCCTATCAAGACCATTGCTTATATTCTGTAAGCAGCCTTGTACTCTTCCACATTTGTCTCCCGTACAATTTTGCGAAGGGGGAGGATGCTCTCCGGCGAAACAGATAATTCATCCACACCCATGGCAAGAAATTCCTGTGTCAGGGACTGGTCGGCTCCAAGCTCACCGCAGATTCCCGCCCAGATTCCTGCCCTGTGCGCATGTTCTACTACCATGGAAATCATGCGCAGAATTGCCGGATGATGCGCATCATAAAATTCATCCAGTTTCGTATTCTGACGATCAATGGCAAGACTGTACTGTGTCAGATCGTTGGTTCCAATACTGAAAAAATCCACCTCTTTTGCCAGTTCATCGCTCACCATCACTGCCGCCGGAGTTTCAATCATAATTCCCTGTTCCGGCTCAGCGTAATCAATGCCCTGTTCCGTAAGCTCCGCCTTTACCAGAGCAACAATTTCCTGGATTCTCTTTACTTCCTTTACACTGGTAATCATCGGATACATGACAGCAATATTCCCATAGACGCTGGCACGGAACAATGCGCGAAGCTGTGTCTTGAATATTTCCGGCCTCGTCAGGCAGAAACGGACTGCACGGCAGCCCAGAGCCGGATTTTCTTCCCGCTCCATCTTAAAATAGCCGCACTGCTTGTCCGCGCCGATATCAAGTGTACGGATAATGACACGCTTGCCCGCCATCGTTTCTGCCGCATGTTTATATATCTGAAACTGTTCTTCCTCTGTGGGAGAACTCTCCCTCTCCAAATAAATAAATTCACTTCGGAAAAGCCCGATTCCACCAGCGTCATTCTGTAACACTGCCTCAAGATCTTTTATATTCCCTATATTTGCATACAACATGACTTTCTTACCGTCACGGGTGACATTTTCCCTGCCTTTTTGGGTCTTTAGAAGTTCTTTCCTCTCAGAATCCTTTTGCTGCTTTATTTTCATCTCGGCCAAAGTCTGCCCATCTGGATCCACATAAATTTTGCCACTGGAGCCGTCCACAATCCCAAGCTTTCCGTCAGTCGTCTCGTCTAACGGCAACGGCGTCCCTACAAGCGCCGGAATCGCCATGGTTCTTGCAAGAATCGCCGTATGAGAATGCAAAGACCCCTGAACCGTAACAAATGATAATACCATATCTTTATCAAGCTGTACGGTCTCCGAGGGTGCAAGGTCTTCTGCCACTATGATAGAAGGTTCTTTTGCCGCTTCCATTCCTTTGTCTGTTCCGCTTAAGGCTGTAATGATACGCTCAGAAATATCTCTCACATCCGCCGCTCTTTCCTTCATATAATCATCGTCCAATGACGCAAACATCTGCGCAAAATTGTCGCCTGTTGCCGCCACCGCATACTCAGCGTTCATTTCCTGCGTACGTATCATATTCTTTACGGAACCATTATATTCGTCATCTTCCATCATCATCTGATGTACTGCAAAGATAGCTGCTTTCGCCTCCCCCACTTCACAAAGTGCCTTGTCATATAATACCTGAAGCTGCTTTACCGCCCGGACTTTCGCCTCCTCAAACCGTGCAACCTCTGTTTCTGCATCCGTAATTTTCAAACGTTTCACCTGCTGCCCGCCTTTTTTATAGACGCTGAGCCTGCCAATGGCAATTCCAGGAAATACACCTTTGCCTTCGTAGATCTTCATAATCTGCCTCCTATACAAAGAGGTGCCGCACTCCTTGTTTCATACTTTCAATTAAGGGCTGCCGTACGCACCGTTTTACTTTTTCAAGAAAGGGCTTTGCTCTGAATCGCTATAACCCTCATACCGCTTCCCCCATATTTTCCCGGAACTGTTACATTGTAGATTTCCGCAGCTTCCGGTACACAGTTTCTATTTCCTGTTTCGTTGCAAGATTTTCCGAAAACGCGCTGGCGCTTCCTGCCGCCACCCCCATATAAAACGCATATTTATAATCCTGTTTTTCCATGTAGCCGGCCATAAACCCTGCCGCCATGGAATCTCCAGCTCCTACGCCGTTGACGAGTTTTCCCTCTGGAGCCGGCATATCATATATGTTCTGATCTGCCGCAGCCAGCACCGCACCCTCTCCTGCCATAGATACCAGAACATTCTGCGCACCCTTTTCCTGCAATTTTTTTGCATACGGCACAACCGATGCTCTTGTCTTTAATTCTGTCCCGAATATTTCTCCCAATTCGTGATTGTTTGGTTTGATCAAAAATGGGTGATACGGCAGCACGTTCTGCAATAAATCCTTTGTCGCATCCACTGCAATTCGTACCCCTCTGCCCTGCAGCAGCTCCATAATGTTCTGATACGCGTCATCCGGCATAGACGCCGGAATGCTTCCTGACAGAAAAAGTACGTCTCCATCGCCCAAAGTATTCAGCTTATCCATCAGCATCTGAACCTTTTCTTTGCCAATTCTTGGCCCCATACCGTTAATCTCCATCCCCTCCATGGACTTAAGCTTCAAATTAATTCTCGTAAACCCTTCGTCAAGCGGTATAAAACCATTCTCAACGCCCATGCTCTCCAGTCGCCTTACTACTTCTTCCCCGGTAAATCCTGCAATAAATCCCAGCGCAGTACTCTTAATGCCCAGATTCCTGAGAACAATCGAAACATTAATTCCCTTACCGCCTGGAAGCAGAGATTCCGAGCTTGCGCGGTTCGTAAGGCCCAATTTAAAATCGTCCACTGTCACAATGTAATCCAGTGACGGGTTAAATGTCACCGTATATATCATACTGCCACCTCCCAACATTTTTGCTTTTATTTGCATATTTCTAACTTTGCAGCCACAGTATAACGCCATATTCAACCAAAGTCAATCAAACGTTTTTTCTTAACGGATGATCGGTTTTGATTGAATTGGCACGAAAAACCTGTTTCTATCTCGTCACAACTGAGCAGAAGGCAGTGACTTACCGCCGTCCTCTCACACCAGATTGTGTGTCCAGATTAATACAATCCTTGAATTGGCGCTATCGTTTTTACATTTACAGCAAACGCCCTGAAATCAACACTTTTGAGAAGACAGATGCACCCACACACAGATGGTTATTTTTTGAACTGGATTTGCCGCACTTTCAATATTCCATGATGTAAAAAATAACGATAACCCGTTTTTATGTGGCTATCGTTATTTTTGCACCCAAAGACTTTCGCACTCCTTATTCAACCATCCCAATCAATTGGAATTTACCACTCAAGTTAAAAAATCACAATCCATACAACTATGACTGAATGTTATCGGCAAACTATTTTCCTTCACTTCCCAGAATCCTGCTTTCTCATAAAATTCATGAATTCTTTCTGTATTATGATATGTTTGGATATACTCCCTGATTACGGCAACAGCCCCTACTCTTTCCGCTTTTCATCGGAATGAAAAAAAGTTCGTATTGGAAAATATCCTTTCCCACTTTCAATATCCAACTTTACTTTTTGATGTATAAATTTATTCTCGCCCAGAAAATTCATCATTATTGTTTTTCCGTTCCAATCGTCATAATCTTCGCAGTGTTTTTTATCTCTTTCGTACATCTTTAATCGTTCTTTGGCTGTATTAGCCATGTTTTTAAATTTATCATTCCGAAACACAGTATATACATATACATGTTCAAGCTTTATTTTTATATTCAATACGCCGGCAAGCGCAAGCGCATTTTGCAGTGCTCCCATAAACTGCTTTTTTACCTGTATCCATTCATTTTTTCCAATAGAACGTTTCAGCTCAAAAATATGCAGAAACCATTGTTCTTTTGTATATTCAAACATTACATAATCCGAACATTTTTGATTTTTAAAGTATTGGAGCTTTTTCTTTTCTAAATTTCGAAACAAAATACATGGACTATATAATTCCAACTGCAGGTCTGCATAGCCTGCATCCGTTTTTTCTGTTAGATGCATCTGCTTACCAGAAACATCAATTGCCCCACCATCCAGCAGTTCCAGCCGTTTTTGTACATCTTCCTGAAACATTCACTGCTCCCTCTCATGCTCAATCAAATCAATCTGTTCATTGAGTTTTTTTAATGTATTGTAAAATGTCATTGCCTCAAAGCCATCATCGCCACAGGGCAATTTCGTCAAATGTGTCTTTCCATTTTTTTGTTCTTCAAACTGATAAACAGTTACCTGCCCTTTCGCAAGCAGATCTTCTTTTTCATAACCTGTCTCTTCAAAAAAACGGTCTTTCTGATGCATTTGCTCTGCCTTTATCATATTGTTTATATGCTGCAAAATAATATCGCTGTGCGTAGTCACAATAACCGGCATCCCCTTATTCATCAGCCGAATTAATACACGCGCCATTTCCCATTGCAACTGCGGATGCAGAGAAATCTCCGGTTCTTCAATCATAATAGCGCCTAATAAACTTCGATGTTGTAAAAAAAGAAGCAATGGAACAACTTCGGTTACGACTGAGGACGCAACATACATAGGCAGAGATTCTTCCGTTTCAGCCGGCTGATATTTCACGTCAACAGGATAAGCGGATACCGAAACATGACCGGATATAATATGCTGTTCTATAAACGAAAGTATTTCCGGGCATCTTCTATAATAATGATCTGCTTCTATGCTGCTCAGGGACATAAGAAAATCTGTCGTTGGTTTTGTCAGTAAATTTTTAGCGTTCTCTCCAACAGAAAAACGTTCGTGAAGCGCACTACGTGTCAGTTCTTTATATGTCAGTAGAAACCCTGTTCGCGCTGTCGGAAAATACACCGGCCGGACAGTATCCCATTGCAGCATCCTCTGTAACATACAAGCCAATTGGCGTTCTGCCAATTTATGATCTGGTTTTCTATCTGCTCCCGTCAATCCCCAGCCATAGTTGTTGCCCATGATACGATAAGATGTTTCTTCATCAAAAGATTTTTCCATGCCTATCTCAAAGCAGAAACTTGCCGTTGATGGAAACTCTATTCGCAGTTCTTCGATATCCATTTTTTTGTTAAACAATTTTTTCAAAAACAGTTTTTTATTTTCGGAAAACAGCTCATTTATCAATTGCTGGAATAACAGAAGCTCTTTTCCATGCAATGTATACGTTAATTTTAGATTTTTTGTACATTGTTTTATTAGCTTTTCTGATATTTTCAGACAACTTTCGTAAACCTGTGAATGTTCAGGGAAATGAAAGTTGTCTGCTATAAAATCAACCGTCCATAAGCCATAGATCAACGTCATAATATAACTTTTCCCACTGTTATTATCTCCGATAAACAATGTCAGCGGTGCAGGCCGGATAGATGCTTCTTCTATTTTTCCAAATTCCTTAATATAGACTGTCCACGAATTCATTGTACATGGTCCCTCCATAAAAATACTCATGGTCACCATTTTATATACCCCCATTATTTTAAGTCTATACATTTTCTATTAGAATACATCATTCCAGACTGAATTGCAACCAGACGATTCATAAAATATAAAAATGATCTTTACAAACTGTTATTATACCATCTCAATTGCCTGCAAAAACACGCCTGCCAGCAGCGCCGCAAGGCTGGCGCAGACTGCAACTGTAAACAGTCCTTTTCCCCGATAGGCTGCAAACAAGGCCGCCGCAACTCCTGCGGCTGCCGTGACGGCAGAACCCGTGGCATAAAAAACCGCAGGAAACGTCATTGCTCCCAAAACCGTATAAGGAATATAAGCAAGAAACGAGCGCACAAATTTATTCTCAATTTTCTTATGAAACGCCACAAAGGGCAAGACCCTGACCAGATAAGTTACCGCAAACATTACCAATAAATAAATCCAAAATATTCCTGTCTTCATCAGGCTTCCTCCTGTGTTTCTTCTTCCATCGGAAAGCAGACTGCCCCCGCTGCCGAAGCTGCCACTGCGCAGATAATGACTGCAAAACCGCTGGAAATTTTAGAAATTCCCGGCAGATAATACATGCCAAAACTCAATATCACAGCCAGCAGCGTTATCTTTAAGATACGGCTGTCCCTCTTCATCGCAGGCACTATAATAGCAATGAACATGCCGTAGATGGCAAGCCCTAAGGCATCACTGACATTCCCTGGCAGAATATTCCCGCAAACCGCCCCCGCCAGCGTACCGCATGTCCATCCCAGATAAGGCAGTACGGCCAAACCTGCAAAATACAGCGTGCTTATCTCCTGTTCCCGGCTCATGGCAACCGCAAATATTTCATCGGTAACTGCAAAGCCCAGAATCATCTTTCTTCCTGCATGAAACCTGTGGTCAACCTTTTGAGAGAGTGAAATACTCATCAAAGCATACCGCAGGTTAATCACAAGCTGGGAGACCGCCATCTCAAGATAAGAACCTGCCGCCGCCATAATGGTAATCCCCGCAAACTGTCCGGCAGAAGTCAGATTCATCATTGACACCAACAGCGCCTCCCACCAGCACAGGCCGGAAGCCACAGCGGCCAGCCCAAAGGTAAAAGACACGGATAAATATCCGATTCCGATCGCGCTTCCATCTTTCAAACCCTGTATAAATTGTTTCATTCATTTTCCTTTCTGTGACCGTTCTTGATACCCCCGCCATTCTCAAAGTCGAAACTGTTGTTAAAAATCATATAGAATCCCCTTGTCAAACCGTCTCTGACAAGATATGATAGGAGAGAAAGAATTTGCGAACTTTTAATTAAGCAGCTCTCATGGAGATCTGGTAAATCCGCAAAATATTTTTTCTGAGAAGCTGCCTCGCAAACGCAGAATCAGCGGCATCGAGACTTTTATAGTAATGCCGTCAGGAAAACAGAACTATCAAACGCGATAATCGTTCATTACGCAACGATGTACTAGAAAAGGAGCAGTCTATGAAAAAAGTACAACAAATCCTTGCCATCCTGGGAATCGTTCTGCTGGTGGGACTTTATCTGACTACATTGATTCTTGCCATCCTGGGAAAAAACTTCTTTCCCATGTTCATGGCCGCACTCTTCGCCAGCATGGCGCTTCCCGTACTTCTTTGGATCTACGGCTTTGTATATAAGCTGGTAAAGAAGAAGGCGCAGGAAACTTCTGACATGGAAAAGATCTAATTCTCTCAAAAACCCGGAATCCCTGCTGTACTGCAAGTGTTCCGGGCTTTTCCATACTGCATTGGGACGGAATGAATATGTAAATCAGTAAATGCTATTCCACGCCCAGACTCTTTAATTCTTCCTCCGCCTGAGATTTCGTATGAAAATGTATGGTAGCCATTCCCAGTTTATTTGCTGCGATGATATTCCCGCGGTTATCATCGATAAAGACACATTCCGTAGGATTTAAGCAGTACTTTTTCATCAGTTCTTCAAAAATCTCCGGTTCCGGTTTTACGGAATGTACCTCATAAGAAAAGACAGCTCCGTCTACTTCCTCCACAAAAGCAAGCTCATGAATCGTCTGAGAATAAATTCTTCTCGGATAATTGGATAAAAGATAGACACGATATCCCTTCTTCTGCAGGCCGCGAATCCAGTCAAACGCATAATCATAACGTCTGATACAATTTCCAATATTGTTCCAGAATTTCATGATCTCCGCTTCACAGTCAGGCGCTTTTTTGAGGAATCCCTCAAGTATCTCTTCGTCCGTTATCCTGCTTCGGTCAAATTCTCCCCACAACTCTGACAGGACCGTTGCATTCGCCACCTTATCGGATACCTCCGGCGAATATCCAAGCTGGTCAAACATCCCCTGCCAGTCAAAATCCACCAGAACCTTTCCCACATCAAAAATCACATTTTTTATCATTTTTCTGTTATCCTGCTCCTTCTCTCTTACCGATAGATAATATCGTCTCTTCCCGGTCCGTTGGAAATCATGGTAATTGGGAATCCGATTTTTTCCTCTACAAACTCAATGTACCTGCGGCAATTTTCCGGCAGTTCATCATATTTTTTAATCCCCCTGATATCAGACTTCCAGCCTGGAAGAACTTCAAGCACTGGCTTCGCCTTTTCAAGTTTTACGGTAGGAGGAAATTCTGTGGTAACTTTCCCGTCAATCTCATAACCCACGCATACGGGAATCTCTTCCAGATATCCCAGCACATCCAAAACCGTAAACGCCACATCCGTAGTTCCCTGAATCCGGCATCCGTATTTACTTGCCACCGTATCAAACCACCCCATACGCCTGGGACGCCCTGTCGTCACGCCATATTCCCCTCCGTCTCCTCCTCTGCGTCTCAGCTCATCCGCCTCCTCGCCAAAAATCTCACTGACAAAAGCTCCCGCTCCGACCGCAGAAGAATACGCTTTGCAGACCGTGATAATTCTGCCGATTTCATACGGCGGTATCCCGGCGCCAATGGCGCCGTAAGCGGCAAGCGTGGAAGAAGACGTTACCATTGGATAGATGCCATGATCCGGATCTTTGAGTGAGCCTAACTGGCCCTCCAAGAGAATACTTTTCCCCTCCTGAACCGCATTCCACAAATAGGAAGAAGTGTCGCAGACATACGGTTCCACCATTTTACGGTACTCTCTCAATTCTTTCATAAGATCCTGCGGATGTAAAAGCGGTTTATGATACAAATGCTCTAACAGCACATTTTTCGTTTCGCAGATTCTTTTCGTTTTTTCTTCCAGAGCCTCTTCGTCAAACAGTTCGCTGACCTGGAAACCAATTTTTGCATATTTATCCGAATAAAATGGCGCAATCCCGGATTTGGTGGAGCCAAAAGATTTTCCTCCCAGCCGTTCTTCCTCATACTGATCCAGCAGGATGTGATAGGACATAACCATCTGCGCGCGGTCCGACACCAAAATCTTCGGCGCTGGAACCCCTCTCTCCACGATTGACTGGATCTCTTCAAAGAGAACCGGGATATTCAAAGCTACGCCGTTCCCAATAATACTGGTGGTATGTCCATAAAACACACCGCTGGGAAGCGTATGCAGCGCAAACTTTCCATAATCGTTTACAATGGTATGTCCTGCATTGGCGCCTCCCTGGAAACGTACAATAATATCCGCTTCCTTCGCCATCATATCAGTAATCTTACCTTTTCCCTCATCGCCCCAGTTCGCCCCGACTATTGCCTTTACCATCTCAGCAGTTCCTCCTTTATCTTTCCGACAATCTCATAGAAAGGACTGCCGCGCGAAGTATTTTAATGGCGCGGCAGCCGCTGTTCTATACATATACGTTACACATTGCATCGTTTCTCTTTCATCACTGCGCAGTTTTATAAGACACTCTGCCCGTACGCCGCCTGGTCTGGCTCATCAATCCTTTTAGAACAGGCAACGGCAAGCGCTCCCGGACCAATATGACATGCCACGCTTAAGGATAAGGGGTCTGTGAACTCAACGGCCTGTCCCGGAAAAGCTTCCTCAATCTGCTGCTTAAAGTCCAGAGCCGTCTCCTGGTCCTTAGTATATGCCACAAAAAGATGCATATTTTCGCCGGACGCATCTCCAAAACGCTTTGCAAAATCATCTTTCATTGCATCAATCATAATGGTTCTCGCCTGTTTCACCGTTCTTGCTTTGGCATAAGCGTCCAGCTTCTCTCCCTGAATCTGGAGGACCGGCTTTAACTTCAGCAGCGTTCCCAGCGCTGCCGCTGCCGCTGTAATACGGCCGCCCTTTTTCAGATAATACAACGTATCCACCATGATATAAATACTGGAATCGTATTTCACTCGTTCCAGATATTCTCTGATCTGTCCGGCATCCTTCCCCTGCTTTACCAGATGAACGGCATCTAGGACACTCTGCTTCTGCGTTACAGAAATCCTCTGGTTATTCACCACCTGTACTCTGCCTTCATATTCTCTGGACAGCATAACCGCCGTCTCACAGGAACTGCTAAGCCCGCTGGACATCGGAATATGGACAATTTCGTCATATTCCTTCAACAAATTATCCCATAATTCCGTCACCGAACCCACCGCCGGCATAGAAGTTGAGATATTGGACTTGCCTTCCAGCTTCTCGTAGAATTGTTCCTGCGTCAGGTCAATATCTTCAAAATACGTTTCGTCGTCTATGAAAAAAGGCATCGGCAGCACATGCACTCCACATTCCCTCGCCTGATCCTGTGTAATTCCGCTGTTACTGTCCGTTACTACTGCAATCTTTCCCACCAGATCAAACCTCCTTCCGCTTGTTTCAGCCTAATGTTTCTATTGCGCGCATAATTTTATCATATGTCTCAGTCAGCGCCTTCACATCCTCCTCCAAACCCTCTGTGGTATTGGCGCGCAGCTTCTCCACAATCACCACGTCTGCGTCCATCAAACTGTCCAAACCAAGATTTCCGGCAACTCCTTTCAGTGCATGAGCGCAGTTAAATGCATCTTCATAACGCTTCTCGCCTATCGCGTCCACCAGTCCCTGGTAATTCTGATCCGCTTTAAATTTTCCTAAAAGACGTTCATACAATCCCTCATTGTTCATCAGACGCTCCAAGGCTCCCTCAATGTTTACTCCGGCCGCTCTCATTTGCTCTTTTATTTCCTGATTCATACCTGTAAGCCCTCCCTTAATCATGTATTCATTATTATCTCATTTTCAAACCTGCCGCATACTATAATTTTTCAAAACTCCCAACCGTTTTACTTATTAATTTTATGGTATAAACCCGAAACTGTCAAGAATAAAAAAGCGGACAAGTCCGCATAACTCCCTAAATCCCTCATTCATGAGGGACTTGGACGATTTGCTGCGCCGAATGCAGTCGCTTTGCGACATATTTCCTTTTGCACGAGTGCGGTTTTGTCCTATGGGGTACCGTGCTTGCACGGGGGTTCCTTAGGACAGTTAGGTTCTGTTTTTTATCTTATAGGGAGACACTTTCACGCTTTCGCGTGACAAAGGCTCCCACTATAAGATAAAAAACAATCGCGGCAACGCTTTTGCTGCCACGATTGTTATAAAAGGTGAAAAACTGAATTACATCATTCCCATTCCGCCTGCGCCGCCTGCTGGCATTGCCGGTGCATCTTCTTTGATATTTGCAACAACAGACTCTGTTGTCAGTAAAGTAGACGCCACAGAAGTTGCGTTCTGCAGTGCGCTTCTGGTTACTTTTACCGGGTCCAGAATGCCGGCGGAAACCATATCTACATATTCTTCTTTAGCCGCATCAAATCCAACGCCTGGCTCTGACTCTTTTACTTTATTGATAATTACAGCGCCTTCGAGACCTGCATTTGCAGCAATGTAGAATAAGGGAGATTCCAATGCTTTTAAAATTACCTTAGCGCCCGTCTTCTCATCTCCGTCTAAGGATTCTGCAAGGGCTGCCACTTCCTTGGCCGCATGGATATATGCAGAACCGCCGCCTGCAATAATTCCCTCTTCTACGGCTGCCCTGGTAGAATTTAATGCGTCTTCCATACGAAGCTTGCTCTCCTTCATCTCTGTCTCGGTCGCAGCGCCCACACGAATTACCGCTACGCCGCCCGCCAGTTTTGCAAGTCTTTCCTGAAGCTTCTCTTTGTCAAATTCAGAAGTAGTCTCGTCAATCTGGGTTCTGATCTGTGCAACTCTTGCGGCAATTTTGTCTTTATCGCCTTCGCCGTCTACGATTATGGTATTTTCCTTCTGTACCTTTACAGATTTCGCGCGTCCCAACTGCTCCATGGTCGTCTCTTTCAGATCCAGTCCCACTTCTTCGGAAATCACCTGGCCGCCAGTAAGAATCGCAATGTCTTCCAGCATTGCCTTCCTTCTGTCGCCATAGCCCGGAGCCTTCACGGCAACCACATTAAAGGTTCCACGAAGTTTATTCACAATCAACGTTGTCAGCGCCTCGCCTTCGATATCCTCTGCGATAATAAGAAGTCTTGCGCCAGACTGTACAACCTGCTCTAACAGAGGAAGAATTTCCTGAATGTTGCTAATTTTCTTATCTGTAATCAGGATATACGGCTCATCCAGATTTGCTTCCATTTTATCCATATCGGTTGCCATGTAAGCAGACACATATCCGCGGTCAAACTGCATACCTTCTACCAGATCCAGCTCCGTCTGCATGGTCTTGGATTCCTCAATGGTAATTACGCCGTCGTTAGAAACCTTCTCCATAGCGTCTGCCACCAGATTTCCCACTTCTTCATCTCCCGCTGAGATTGCCGCCACCTTGGCAATCTGGTCTTTCCCGTTTACCTTCTGGCTCATAGCCGCAATGGTTTCGACCGCCTTGTCGGTAGCTTTCTTCATTCCCCGTCTCAATACAATTGGATTCGCTCCTGCTTCCAGGTTCTTCATGCCCTCTTTGATCATCGCCTGTGCGAGAACGGTTGCCGTCGTGGTTCCGTCTCCGGCAACATCATTTGTCTTGGTTGCAACCTCTTTTACAAGCTGCGCTCCCATATTCTCAAACGCATCCTCTAATTCAATCTCTTTTGCAATGGTAACGCCATCGTTTGTAATCAGGGGAGCGCCAAAGGATTTATCCAATACAACGTTTCTTCCCTTCGGCCCTAAAGTCACTCTTACGGTATCTGCTAACTTATCTACACCAGTCTCCAATGCTGCTCTGGCTTCTGTGCCATATTTTAATTCCTTTGCCATGATAATTCGTCTCCTTTTTGCTTTCTATTAATCTGTTACCACTGCCAGAATATCATTCTGTTTTACGATAATATATTCTTCTCCATCCAGTTTCACTTCATTGCCTGCATATTTGGAGTAGATAACCTTATCGCCTTCTTTTACCTGCATGGTTACTTCCTTTCCATCTACATTCCCGCCAGGCCCTACGGCTACTACTTCAGCCTCCTGGGGCTTCTCCTGTGCGCTTCCGGCCAGAATGATGCCGGACTTGGTAGTCTCCTCTGCTTCGAACTGCTTTAAAACAACTCTGTCTCCTAATGGTACTAATTTCATTCCTATTCCTCCTTGCCGAATATTCTGTTTTAGTTCTGCAATCTTCTTGTTGTACGCAGCCCGATTTTTTTAAATCTCTATTATGAACCCGGCTGCTATTAGCACTCCTTTTTGTCGAGTGCTAACAACTTATGTACATAAATGTAGCACTCCTTTTTTTCTTTGTCAATACACAATTTCAGATTTAATAAAAAGTTTATAAACATCCCCGCTTTAAAACAGTTTCTTTTTGCGGAAAAACCAAAAACATGCCAATACCACCAAAACGCTGAGCGCCGACACGAATCCATATCCATACCTCCAGTGCAGCTCCGGCATCCCTTCAAAATTCATGCCGTACCAGCCTGCGATCAGAGACAGGGGCATAAAAATAGTAGTCACCGTGGTAAACAATTTCATAATCCGGTTCTGTTCATAAGACAAAGCGGCGTCCAAAGCCTCCCTGATATGGACAAGCTCCTCGTAAAGAAACTGGTTTTCCTCCGTCAGATGCCGGAGTTTATTTTCATAAATACGAAAATAACAGGCCGCCTCTTCATTTAAAATTTTCTTTGACGTATCTTTTTTCTTCTCTTCCAGTCCATTGATGCCCTCTATCATATTCAAAAACTGCATATAATCGTTTTTCCACACCGTAAGAAGACGCTTGCACTCAAAAATGGAGCGGTTACGGTTACGGCTGATTCTGCCTCCCACAATCTCCTGCTCCATATCAATCAGATATTTTTCCATTTCCTCAACTTTTTGTTTGGCCTGCTTTAGAAGCCCCTCGAAAACTGTTTCCAGTTTTTCTTCCATCTCTGCGCCCTCCCCCGAACCTCCGCTCAGACGATGAAGCACATCATTTTCATCCTTGAGTATTACCAGCAGAAATTCCTGCTCATCCAGCAAAAATGCCGCGCTTGCCACTCTCCTCTTTACGTCCGCTCCCCTGTGGAAACAAAAAGCTCCGTACAGACATTCTTCTAACAGCTTTACTCCCACCCAGTAGGCGGGTTCCAGCCGATAGACGGACTGCATCAGCAGCTCTTCTTTGGGGCTGCGGTTTTTCTTCTGCAATTCCTCCCACTCCAAAATCCGGGTACTTCTTCCTTTGTTCTGCTCCATTTCAGACACCTTCCTTCGTCAGGGTGACAACACCTTATGTAAAATATCGGCCAGCGGCTCCATAGCGTTCATCGCTTCTTCCAATGTATTGGTCTGCGCTCCCACTTCTACCAGAAGACTTTTGGCACGGTAATGAAGATTATAACGATACCCTTTCAGATAAGTAGCGCGGGCAAAACCCGGATAATATTCCTCCGCCGCTAATTTCATCTGAAAAGAAAAGGCAAGATTATCCGCGCGGTTAGGATTTGCCAGATAGGCGATATCTCCATTGGCGGTAGTACGGCTCAGGCCGTTAAAAAACATAATCTGCGCGGTCTGTTTTCCGTTTACTTCTGAAACCAGATGCGTAGTTTCCGGAACTCCATCCCGGTGCAGATCGATCACAACCTCAATACTGGGATTCTCCGCCAAAATCTGTTCCAGGGCCGGCCCTGAATAAGAATACGCATTATCCCGGTCCTTTACATCATATTGTCCCATATGATGCATCACATGAAACCCATATTGATCCCTTAAAAGCTGTGTCAGACGTTCTCCCAACGCTACCACGCTGCTATTAGGATCTCCCGGCGCAGAGTCCGCGTACCCCTCCTGTGAATGGGTATGGTAAATCAAGATCTGCACCTGATCGCTGCCCGTCTTAAGCGTCATATCTTTTGCCAGCATTTCCTGGGCGTTTAATTCGCTGCGGTCGACGGTAGTCGTGCGGTCAATCTGGTAAAAATTCTGTACCAGATAATCGAAATCATTTAATTTTTCTCTGGAAATTTCCACTGCTTTTCCAGTCTCCGTTTTTGCCGCGCTATCTTTTGCAGCCACTTCCTGTTTTTCCTCACTTTGTTTTTTCTTCTCAGGCTTTTTATGCTGTTTTGCTTCCTTCTCTTTTTCCTCTTCCTGCTCTTGCTGTTCTTTCTGGCTTTCCTGTTTATTTTCTTCGAGCATACCGCAGGTAAGGTCACTTTCAATCTGCGTGCTGTACTCCGTCAGTGTTCCGCTGAACGCATATATCGGGTAAAATTCCTCCAGCTTACTCTGCAAAAAATGCTCCAGGGTAAGCTGGCTTCCCTCCTCTTCCCGAAGCATTACCGGCATACAATTTCTCCATGCTGACACCGCGGTCTCCTCTTTGAGATAGTTCAATATCTGACTCATTGCCGGAGCGTTTTTGGTAAATGCCATACTCTGATAACAGACAATGACAAAAAGCACGCTGACCCCGCCTAATATCCATTGTATATATCTTCCCGCTCTCTTTTTTTTCCTAATCAAAGCTTTCCCCATTCCCATCTTAATCTGCGCAAACACTTTACTTATATCCATGCGGACAGTTAAGTATATGCCTGTACTAAAAATTTTATGCAAAAGCAATATTTAATCCTTCTGACAGGGTATAGCTCAAACGCTTGACAGACTCGTCAATATCTTTAGGCGTCACAAACATTGTATTTAACTGGGGCGATAAAAGTTCCCGGATTAATTCATATTTTTCCATATCATTCAGTGCGTTAAGACCTGTGCTCAGGGTTTTCAGATGGCTGTTTTCTTCCATTGCCTGAATCAGCGTCTGCATCGTATCGCTGACGATCGTAGCCGCGTCCACCACAGTAGGAACCCCTATGGCAATCACGGGAATACCTATGGTTTCCCTGGATAGGCCATGACGATGGTTTCCCACGCCGGAACCCGGATTAATTCCGGTGTCCGTTATCTGTATGGTCCGGCTGAGACGCCTGGTACTCCGGGCTGCCAGCGCGTCTATGGCAATCATCACGTCCGGCTTCGTCTGCTCAATGACTCCCCGGATAATCTCCTGGCTCTCCATGCCAGTCTGCGCCATAACACCAGGGACAATGCCGCTGACCGCATTCACTTCTTCCTCGCCAAATGCGTATTTTCCAAATTCCTTCAAAATATGGCGGGTAATCATCAGATTATCCACTACCCTGGGACCCAGCGCGTCGGGCGTCACTTCCCGGTTACCCAGCCCAGCTACCAGGACAGACAGCGGTTCTTTTTTATGCGGCAGCAATTTCCTTATCAGCTTAGCCAGCTCCAGTGAAATTTCCCGATGATAGTCTTCATCCTGACAATCCATATTTTCTGCCTCCATAGTAATATACGTGCCCCTGGGCTTGCCCATTGCTTTCGCTCCATTTTCCGTTTCAATTACCATCGTGGTAATTTTTATCTCATTTTCTTTCAGAAATTCTTCTTCTACCCGAACTCCTTTTACTTCTACATTATCTTCTTCAAATTTCTCTCTGGTTTCCAGCGCCAGATCGGTCCTCACCTGAAACTGACTCATGTTTATCCCTCCAAAAGCGTCTTTTATACTGCTGTTCTTTCCGCTCGCAGCAGCTCCTTTACTCTATTTTCTGCAAAAAAAAGCAAAATATGTATTGACAGAAACAAAAATTGGGACTAAACTATATTAGTATGTTTCCATTAGATCGTCCGTGTCCGGCTTTAATGAAACAACCAGAGAACGCAGCGCAGTCCTTTTCCGCACAACAGTCAATTGGATTGCCGTGAATTTATTATTGTATATTGGAGGTGTACGGATTGGCTAACATTAAATCTGCAAAAAAGAGAATTTTAGTAACTCAGGTGAGAACAGCCCGCAACAAATCGATCAAATCTGCTGTTAAGACTTCTATCAAGAAGGTAGAAGCTGCCGTTACGGCAAACGATAAGGAAGCGGCGCAGACAGCATTAAAGGCTGCTGTTTCTGAGATCAGTAAAGCTACTTCCAAGGGTGTCTATCATAAGAACACTGCCGGAAGAAAGATTTCCCGTTTAACGAAAACGGTCAACCAGCTTGCTTAGTTATTTTCAATATAAGAATTAATTCTGCTCTGCAGGATTGTTCGCAAAGTCAATTATCATATCGGGAATCCGGGATTTCTTAATATGATAAAAGGAAACCAATACCGTCATGTTGGTTTCCTTTTTTGTTCCCTTCGTATATCATGAATCCTGCGGCAGAGGGTGCTCTGAAATGTATTCTTCCATAATCGCCGCCGCCATACACACCAATTTGGGACAGGGACGTTTTTTATAATACTCCTCTGTTCGCTTCTCCGGTACAGGCTCCTGCCGCTTCTGCTCCAATCCCAGCAGTTCTCTGCAAACGATAGAACCATTTTCTGATTCGTACGCCCTGGCTAATTCCTGAATCCGTTTATAATGCTCTGATTTCTCCTGATTCGCTCCAGGAGTATCATAACCGTACAGGACGCCTGCCGCCATAAACATGCCGCTGACTGCGCCGCAGACCTCTCTGAGTCTCCCCATACCTCCCCCAAAGGAAGAACTGAGTCTGGCCGCTGTCACCTCGTCCATATCATACAATTCCTGAAACGCAAGGAACACTGCCTGGGCACAGTTGTAGCCTTTACGGAAATTTGCTTCTGCCGCTTTTCCAAATTTACTTTCTTCGTAATCTATCACGGGAGACCTCCTTTCTCTCACTTTCGCCGTATTATAAAATATGGAGGTTTTTCAGGGAAATATCCATAATAGGCGCCGAATGGGTCAAGGCTCCGCTGGAAATATAGTCTACCCCCAAAGAAATATAATGTTCAATATTTTCTCTGGTTACATTGCCGGAAATCTCAATTTCAGCCCTGCCTGCAATACATGCAATCGCTTTCTGCATCTCTTCCACGCTCATGTTATCCAGCATAATAATATCCGCTCCGGCTTCCACTGCCTCTCGTACCATTTCCACTGTTTCACATTCAATTTCAATCTTGCGGACAAAGGGTGCATAATCCTTTGCCATCTGCACCGCTTCCCGTACTCCGCCTGCCGCTCCGATATGATTATCTTTCAACAACACTCCGTCTGAAAGGTTGTAACGATGATTAAAACCGCCGCCCGTCTTTACCGCATATTTTTCAAAAATCCGGTTATTGGGCGTCGTTTTTCTGGTATCCAGTAATTTTACCTTACTGCCCTTTAATAAAGAGGCGATGGTATGCGTATAGGTGGCAATTCCGCTCATACGCTGCAGATAATTCAACGCCGTCCGCTCTCCTGATAAAATTGCCCGGATATCTCCCGTTACAGTTCCGATTAATTCTCCCTGCTTTACCTCGTCTCCATCCGTAAAGTAAAATTCTACCTGAATGTCCTGATCTAAAAGCTCAAACACCCGCCGAAAGACAAACAGCCCTGCAAGAACACCGTCCTGCTTGCAGATTAACTGCGCCTCCCCTTTCTGCATTTGAGGCATAACGGCATTCGTGGTTACATCCTCACTGGAAATATCCTCCCGTAACGCTAAAAGAATCAAATCGTCCACGTTTAAAGTCATGGTTATATTATTATTCATGTTCTTCCTTCATCCTCTCTATTTCCTGTAGCACCAGTTTGCGGTTCTCCAGATGCATACGTTCTAAATCTGCATAATTTTCCTGGCAGAATACCTTATTCTCCTGCGGAAGCTTTATTGGGGTTTTATCTTCCATAATATCCTGCGCCGCCCTTTTTGCGAACACCAGACTCTCCAATAAAGAATTGCTGGCAAGCCGGTTGGCGCCGTGAACGCCGTTACAGCTCGTCTCGCCTATTGCATACAATTGTTTCATAGAAGTCCGCCCGGACAGATCGGACAGGATCCCTCCCATGAAATAATGCTGTCCCGGAACTACCGGGATACATTCCCTGGTAACGTCATACCCTTCTTCCAGACAGCGTTGAAAGATATTGGGAAAATGCCCCAAAATATCCTCTTTGGGTATATGCTCCATGGATAGCCACACATACGGCTTTCCCTCCTTTTCCATCTGCTCTTCAATCGCAGAGGTCACAAGATCCCTGGGTAAAAGTTCATCTACAAAACGTTCCATCTTCCAATTATAAAGTACGGCGCCTTCTCCCCGCACAGATTCTGAAATCAGAAATTTTCTTCCCGGTTTCTCAGAATACAGAGTGGTAGGATGGATCTGCACATAATTCATATCTTTTAATTGTATGTTATGCCGCAAAGCAATGGCAATGGCATCCCCTGTCAAATGGGGAAAATTCGTGGAATACTGATACAAACCACCGATACCGCCGCTGGCCAGCACTGTATGTCCCGCTCTGATGGGAAGAATCTGTCCCTGGGCATCTGCGGCCACAATGCCGCAGCAGCTATCTTCCTCACATAAAATGTCAATCATTTCCGTATGTTCATAGACGTTGATATTCCTGCGCGTCTTTACCAGGTCCAGCAGCTTACCGGTTATCTCTTTTCCAACTACATCTTCATGGAATAAAATTCTCGGTCTGGAATGTCCTCCTTCGCGGGTAAATGCAAACTCACCTTCCCGGTATTCAAATTCCACTCCATATTCCGTGAGAAGTTCCACAATCTCTCTGGAGCTGCGGATCATCAGCTCCACTGCTTTGGGATTGTTCTTGTAATGCCCCGCCTTCATGGTATCCTCATAATAGGATGCAAAATCTTCTTCTGAACGGAGCATACAGATTCCCCCCTGCGCCAAAAAAGAATCACTGTTTTCTGCAGCATCTTTGGTTATGATTGTTATCTTTTTGTTTTCCGGAATCTGCAGAGCACAAAACAGTCCTGCTGCTCCGCTGCCAACGATTACAACCTCTGTTTCTCTTTCCATGGTGCCTCCCTGTTATTTTAAAAATTTCTGCAGCACTGTCATACACTGCTTGATGTCCAACGGTTTCGGAATATGGGCGTTCATACCAATCTCCAGACACCTTTGGGCGTCATCCGAAAACGCATCCGCAGTCATTGCTATAATTGGAAGGACGCTGTCCTTACGTTTCAGCTCGCGTATCGCCTGCGTAGCTTCATAGCCGTTCATCACCGGCATACGAATATCCATGAGAACCGCGGCATAATAACCTGGCTCGGAAGCTTCGAACATCTCCAGGCATTCCTTTCCATTACATGCATGATCCAGTTCCATTCCTGTGGCGGAAAGAATTTCATTGGCTATTTCCCAGTTTAAGTCAATATCCTCAGCAAGAAGAACCTTCTTTCCTGTAAAATCTATTTCCTGGCTTTCCTGATCGCTGTCAGCACCCTCTTCCCCTTCCATATACTTTTTCAGACAAACATATAAGGTCGATTTAAACAGCGGTTTGGAAATAAAGCCCTCAATGTCCAGCTCATCGGCATCTTTTTCAATATCGCTCCAATCGTATGCAGAAATTAAAAACAGCGGAATCCTCTTGAGAACCCTTCTCCTGATCTCAAGAATCGTTTCCATACCGTCCATATCGGGCATTCTCCAATCAATCAGGACAAAATCAAAATCCCTTCCTTCTTTATGGCGTTCTTCAATAAGATCAACAGCATCCTTTCCACTTTGAATCCATTCTGCATGAACTCCAAGCTCTTCCAAATTGGCCGCTGCCGTAAGGCAAAGCTGTTCGTTATCATCCACTACAAGGACACTCCACTCCGGAAGTTTCATATGTTCTGCATCCGGATCCGCTTTTTTCAAATCCAGAATTACTGTAAAACGACTTCCTTTTCCCAGTTTGCTTTCCACAGAAATCGTCCCGCCCATAAGCGTTACAATGCTCTTTATTATTGCCGTGCCCAGTCCTGTGCCTACGATACGGTTCACCTGCTCGTTCTGCTCTCTTGAAAAAGTTTCCCATATTTTCTGCTGAAATTCTTCCGACATTCCCATTCCGTTATCCGCCACTACAAAACTGGTCCTTATGTACTCTTCTCCCTTGGGAGACGGTTCCTGGCAGAGATGAATATTAATCCTGCCTCCTTCCGGCGTGTATTTAACCGCATTGGACAGGAGATTCAGCAAAACCTGATTCAGACGCACGCCGTCACAATATATATCTTCACACAAAATACGTTCAATAAAAATGTCAAAATGCTGGTTCTGCGCCTTTATCTGGGGCTGGATAATATTAACTATATCGTTCATGACTTCCTGCAAAGACATAACCTCGATATTCAAGGCCATCTTTCCGCTCTCTATTTTTGACATGTCCAGTACGTCGTTAATCAGTCCCAGCAGATGCTTACTGGAAAGCTTCACTTTGTGCAGACAATCTGCGACGCGTTCTTCACTCTGAATATTCTTTAAAGCTATTTCCGTCATTCCCACAATGGCATTCATGGGTGTGCGGATATCGTGGCTCATACTTGCCAGAAATTCACTCTTGGCCGCATTTGCCATCACCGCCTCTTTCCGGGCTTTCTCCAATTCCGTAATCTGCTGTTTCGACCAGCGCAGATACAAAATAAAAATGCTGCCCATGGTGATAAGAATCATAGCCATGGAACCCATCATGATTCCCAGCCGCATGGCGTCCAGCCTTGTGACAAAGATATCTATCTTTCCCTCCGGTATAGTCGTGACCAGATACCAAAAAGCGTTTCCAGGAAGCGGGACACAGTAAACCGTTTTCTTCTCCCCTTCGCTATAAACTCTCATAGAATAGTTCCGCCCCTGTTTCATGGCAGTCTGCAGTCCCTGGACATGTTTCTCAATATGGTTCTTCTCCTCTTCGCCATAAGCGTCCCACATCCGCTGGAAATAATTCTCCTGATAAATGCCGCCGTTTCGAATCACAAAATTTCCCTGCAAATCTATCACGTGCGTATACACCTGATCGTTTTTCTCGTCAGAAAACAACACTTCATTCAGGTATTCCATTGGCAGCCCCGCCACCAATGCGATGCTCCTGCTCCCGTCCGCCAGCTTGTATGCCGCGCTCTCCGCCAGCACTAAAATTTTCTCATGCTTCTCGTTCCACCCCTGGGAAACACAATCTCCCGTTTCAGCCAGTGACATTTTCACATTTTCACTGTTCTCTAACTGAAGCTCGCATCCATAAACATCTACCAACTCCCCTTCTTCTGTCAGAAATCCCAAATAGGAAAAATTCCGCACCTCCGCCCTCTTTCGCAGATCTTCCAGAAAAACGGGCTCATACCTGCTTTCCTCAGGTGGATTTGTCATAATAACTCCAGACACCTGCTGAAGACGAAGCTCTATGATGGAACTGAACTTCTGCTGAAGCTGTACGCTCATCTCCTCCATATAAACATTGCTGATATCCCTGACTGCCTGCTGCGTCCAGCGCGCCATAAGCGCAGTCATGACAGAAAACACCAGGATACAGACAAAAATCACCACAATCAGACTGTTTCTTAAAAAAGCTATAATCTTCTTATCCTTCATATGTTCCTCCTATTTCCTGCTGTCCTCTTCTATTTCTTAACGCCCTTGCCGTCACGGTACGCGATTCTCAGCCTGTGCAGCATAATCCGCTTATCTTTTTCTTCAATGGTTTTTTCTTCTTCTCCCAAAAGAAATACTGCCTTCAGCTTATCCCGTGAATCTATTTTCATTCCCCGTACGCCTATGGCGCCCTTCTTTTTTTGCGGAACATCTGATGCAAAAAAACGTAAAAACATATTTTTCTCTGTCTGCATCACAACCGTCTCTGCCTCTGTCTCCGCCAGCATCTCTATTGCAAGCACCGTCTCCGCCTCATTCAGCCTGGTCGCTGCTGTGGTACGTTTGGAAACATCAAATTCATCGCCCTCCACTACTTTCATCATTCCCTGGCTGTTGACAAACAAAAGTTTTTTCCCCCGCAGACCATCCATACAATTAATATATAGAATGTTCTCCTCACTGCTGTCATACTTACTGACATTATCAAGCGGAGTCCCCTTATCCCTGAATTTTCCATACGGCAGCTCCAAAATCTTCACGGTATGAAGCTGCCCCTTATCTGTAAATATGCAGAGCTTATCCGTATTTCTACATGGAATCACATATTTATTCTCACTGAGCGCCGCCTCGCGGTTGCGCTCATAAGCCGATATGTCGATTGTCCTGGCATAGCCAAAACGATCCATCAAAAGCACCACAGGCATCTCTTCTATTTTCTTCTCCTGATAGACAGCCTCTGCTACATTCTCAATCCGCGTCTTTCTTGGCTGGCCGTATTCTTTCTGGAACTTTGTAAGTTCTTTTACAATCACTTTCGCCATTGCGCTGCGGCTTCCCAAAATTTCTTCATACTTTGCGATATTGGAAAGCGTTGCCTCATGTTCTTTCATGAGCGCCTCGATCTCCAGGCCAATAAGCTTATATAAACGCATCTCTAAAATTGCCGTCGCCTGCCGTTCTGTAAAATGGAGCTGTCTGGCATCCGCCACAGAGCCTTTATACCGGAATTTAATTTTCTCTGTATTGCCATTCATCAGGCAGTCTTTAGCATCCTTAATATTTTTAGCCCCCCGCAGAATTTCTATGATCAGGTCAATCACATCACATGCCCGAATCAGCCCTTCCTGGATTTCTTTCTTATCCAGCTCTTTGGCAAGCAGCGTTTTATATTTTCTGGTTGCAAGCTCATACTGAAAATTTACATGATGTTTTAAAACAGGAACAAGCCCCATGGTCTCCGGCCTGCCGTCCGCCACGGCCAGCATATTTACCCCGAATGTATCCTCCAGCCGCGTTTTCTTATAGAGCATATTACAAAGATTCTCTGTATCCGCCCCCTTTTTCAAATCCAACACAATGCGGATTCCCTCTTTGGAAGACTGATTGGATATATCCACGATATCTCCTGTCTTCTTGGTCTCCACAAGATTTACCACATCCATCAGAAATTTCCCGATATTAGCTCCTACCATGGTATAAGGAATTTCCGTAATTACCAGCCGCTGTCTGCCGCCTTTTGCCTGTTCTATTTCCACCTTGCCGCGGATCTTAATCTTTCCGCTTCCAGTCTCATAAATATTCAAAAGTTCATCCTTATTTACCACAATTCCCCCGGTAGGAAAATCAGGTCCCTGAATGCATTGCATCAATTCTCTGGTAGTGATATCCGGATTCTTCATATATGCCTTGACGCCTTCAATAACCTCAGAAAAATTATGAGGCGGAATGCTGGTTGCCATCCCCACTGCAATTCCCTCCGCGCCATTGATCAGAAGATTGGGCACTTTTACCGGAAGCACCAACGGCTCCTTTTCCGTCTCATCAAAATTGGGAACAAAATCCACCACATCCTTGTCTAAGTCTGCAAGATACGCCTCCTGGGTAATCTTTTCAAGACGCGCTTCCGTATAACGCATTGCCGCCGCACCGTCGCCTTCAATGGAACCGAAGTTGCCATGTCCGTCTACCAAAGGCAGCCCCTTTTTAAAATCCTGCGCCATAACCACCAGCGCTTCATAGATAGAACTGTCTCCATGGGGATGATATTTACCCATAGTATCTCCTACGATACGGGCGCATTTCCGGTAGGGTCTGTCATGACGGATTCCCAGCTCGTGCATGTCGTAAAGCGTCCTGCGCTGCACCGGTTTTAGCCCATCACGGACGTCTGGCAAGGCCCTGGCGATAATAACACTCATGGCGTAGTCAATGTATGATTTCTGCATCACTTCAGAATACTCTGTCCGGATGATCTGTTCCTTCTGCTGCATGATACATTCCTTTCTGCAAACATTCTGTCTCACTTACTGTCCAGCTTATATATCTAACTCTGCGTCATGGGCGTGTTCATGAATAAACACTCTCCTGGGTGGCACTTCTGTGCCCATCAGCATCTCCGTCACGTCTGAGGCCATCCTGGCATCCTCAATTTCCACTTGTTTTAAAATACGTGTTTCCGGATTCAGCGTCGTCTCCCAAAGCTGGTCTGCATCCATTTCACCCAGCCCCTTATATCGCTGCAGCGTAAAGCTTCCCTTATGGCTTTTCCTGTATTTCTTTAACGCAAGGTCATCGTACAGGTATTCTTCCTCTCCTCTTATGGGTACCGCTTTATACAACGGAGGCATTGCGATATAAATATGCCCTTCAAAAATTAACTCCGGCATAAACCGGTAAAACAGCGTCAACAGCAATGTAGAAATATGGGCGCCGTCCACATCCGCATCCGCCATAATAATTATTTTATCATATCTTAATTTAGAAATGTCAAAATCATTTCCGTATCCTTCGGAAAAACCACATCCAAACGCATTGATCATTGTTTTAATCTCTACATTCGCAAGCACTTTATCAATACTGGCTTTTTCCACATTCAAAATCTTCCCCCGAATAGGCAGAATCGCCTGATAATTCCGGTCCCTCGCCGTCTTGGCGGAACCTCCTGCCGAATCTCCCTCCACAATAAATATCTCACATTTAGAAGCGTCCCTGCTCTCACAATTTGCCAGTTTTCCATTCGAATCAAATGAAAATTTTTGTTTCGTCAGAAGATTTGTCCTGGCTTTCTCTTCCGTCTTACGTATCTTAGCCGCTTTTTCTGCACAGGCAATCACTTTTTTGAGATTATCCAGATTCTTATCAAAATACAACTGAATTTCCTCTCCAGTAACCTTGCTGGTAACCCGCGCCGCATCCTGATTATCCAGTTTCGTCTTGGTCTGACCCTCAAACCGCGGCTGCGGATGTTTCACAGATATAATGGCTGTAAGGCCGTTGCGGACATCCGCGCCCGTAAAATTAGAATCCTTTTCTTTTAATATCCCTAATTCCCTGGCATAATTATTTATCACAGTGGTAAAGACCGTCTTAAAACCCGTAAGATGCGTCCCTCCCTCTGCATTATAAATATTATTGCAGAATCCCAGCACATTTTCGTGAAACTCATTGGTATACTGGAAAGCAGCCTCCACATTAATACCTTCATTTTCCCCCTGAAAATATACTACGTCGTGGACAGTCTCCGCCTTCTTATTCAAATCCTTCACAAAACCGATAATGCCTTCCTCCTCATGAAATTCAACATGCTCTGTCTCTTCTCCCCGCTTATCTTCATAAATAATCGTGAGTTTTGGATTTAAGTATGCCGTTTCATGAAGACGGCTCTTAACGTCTTCTTCCTTAAACCGGGTTTTTTCAAAAATTTCCGAATCCGGCAGAAAATTAATTTTTGTTCCGCTTTTATGCGTCTTTCCCGTCACCGGAAGCAGCCCCTTTTCCAGTTCCACCACAGGAGTGCCCCGCTCGTAACGGTCATGATGTACTTTTCCTTCCAGATAAACCTCCAGATCCAGCCATTCAGACAACGCGTTCACTACAGAAGAACCTACCCCGTGCAGGCCTCCGCTGGTCTTATAGGCGTCGTTGTCAAATTTTCCTCCGGCATGAAGTGTGGTAAATACCAGACGTGCCGCAGATACTCCTTTTTCATGCATCCCCACCGGGATACCTCTTCCATTATCCTCCACCGTACAGGAACCGTTTTGTTCCAAAGTGACTTTTATGGTATCACAAAAGCCTGCCAGATGTTCGTCCACAGAATTATCTACAATTTCATATATCAAGTGATTCAGGCCTTTACGGGATACGCTCCCAATATACATTCCCGGCCTTTTTCTTACGGCTTCCAACCCCTCCAGTACCGTGATATTTCCCGCACTGTATTCCTGATTCTCTGCCATTTTTTGTCTTCCTTTCGTTCTGTCAAATTATATCATATAAAAACGATTGTATCAAATCCCGCACAAAGCTTTTCGCAATTCCTGACAGTTCTGATATCTGTCTTTTGGATTTTCTCTGATACACTTCCAAATAATTCTCTCCATTTTCCGGGGATACCTCTTTATGTTCCGCTTCCGCACGCCTTTGTCTGCATACCCGCCTGGACTTTCTCCAGTAAGAAGCTGAGAAAGCGTCTTACCCAAACCATAAATGTCGGTCCTTGCATCTACGCTTTTTTCGCCGTCAAACTGTTCCGGCGCCGCATAGCCTCTGGTTCCCAGACGCAGTCCGCCTTCCTGTTCCTGTATTTTTAACACTGCCCCAAAATCTATCAAACGCAGATTGCCCTGCGGCTGCAACATAATATTATCCGGCTTCATATCCTGATAAATCACTGCCGGCGTACAACGGTGCAGATAATCCAGCATCAGGCACAAATCCTTTCCCCAGCGGCGCACCTCCTGCCAGGGCTGGGGACCCAGACGCTGCAAACGGTTTGCCAGCGTTTCCCCTTCCAGATACTCCATAACAATATAATTGGCCTGCCGCGTTGCCAAAGTCTCGAATATTTCTGGAAAATACGGATAATTCAGATTACATATAAATTCCGCTTCCCGCCGGACTATATTCTGCATCTGCCTGTTACCAGAAGCTGATACCTCCTTCAATGCGCGGTTCCTTTCACTAACCCTGTCATAGGCAAGATATACCAGAGCGCTTCCTCCCTGTCCAAGTTTCTTTCGAATCTCATAACGCTGCGCCAGCACATATCCAGTTTCCAGCATTAATATCTCCTTACTGCCTGTTTAATTTGTTTTCGGCTCCGGCAAACGGTATCAGGTCTCCTCCCGCTTCGCGGGTCCCTCCTCATGCAGCTACTTTTTTGGCTCCGGCAAACGGCATCAGGTCTCCTCCCGCTTCGCGGGTCCCTCCTCATGCCAAGGCCCACATCTCTTCGTGTTCTGCTTTTTTGTCTCGGAGCATTAGCTCCTGAACGGCGTCTTTTACCGGCTTATCATAGAATAAAACCTGATTAACCTGCTCGATGATCGGCATTGGCACCTGATATTTTTCAGACAAGCCAATCGCAGCCTTCGCAGAATAGATGCCTTCCACGACCATATGCACCTCTTTGGTGGCTTCCTCCATGGTCATTCCCTGTCCAATCAGCATTCCCGCTTTACGGTTCCGGCTGTGTATACTGGCGCAGGTTACAATCAGGTCACCAATCCCGGTTAAGCCGCTCAGCGTCTCATATTTTGCTCCCATCGCAAGCGCAAGCCTGCCGATCTCTGTAATTCCTCTGGTAATCAGGGCAGCTTTTGTGTTATCGCCATAACCCAGTCCATCCGCCATGCCGGCGGCCAGCGCAATCACATTTTTCAAAGCTCCGCCCAATTCAATTCCAATCATATCCGGACTAGTATAAACCCGGAACACATCGTTCATAAAAATATTCTGAACATACTCCGCCGCCTCCCTGGTTTTTGCGCCTGCCACACAAGTAGTTGGAAGTCCTTTGCCTACCTCTTCCGCATGGCTGGGACCTGACAGTACCGCAACCCTTGCCTGAGGAATCTCTTCTTCTATAATATCCGTCAGCGTCATCAGCGTCTTTTCTTCAATTCCTTTCGCCACATTAACAATCAACTGCTGATTCGCCACCAAACTACTCATACTCTTGGCTGTATTCCTGGTAAATACGGAAGGCACTGCAAGAACCAGAAGCTCTCTGTCTGCAACCGCCTGCGCAAGATTATCCGTCATCTGTATATCTTCTGCCAGCCTGACCCCCGGAAGCTTCATTACATGCTCTCTTTTTTCCTTCAGCATTTGAATCTCTTCTTCAATAGCAGACCATATGGTAACCTCATGCCCGTTATTACTCAAAACTACGGCAAGCGCCGTTCCCCAGCTTCCTGCCCCGATTATACTTACCTTAGCCATCAATTCCCTCCATCTTTCTTATCTGTTTTCGATGATTTACCCATGGAAAATTTATTCTCTTCGCCGGCAATGAGACGTTTTATATTCTCTCTGTGACGCCAAATACCCATAATAGAAAACAGCGCCCCTACCACATACGTTTCCAGCAGAAGTCCCGGATTTACCCCCAAATGTCCGAGCTGGCCAAAAATAAGCAATTGGATCCAGAAACAGAGCATGACCAGAATAGAACCCAGGGACACATATCTGGTAACGGCTACTATTACAATAAACAGAAGAAGGCACAAAGGCGCCATCGGCGGATAAAATGCCAGAATAAATCCCGCCGTACAGGCAATTCCCTTACCTCCTTTAAATTTCAGATAAAATGGAAAATTATGCCCCAAAACAGCGCCGAACCCGGCATACATTTCCAAAAGTTTTACTCCGTCCGAGTACTTATCCCGGAATAAAAGCCAGCTAATCAACATTGCCAGCATCGCCTTTCCCAAATCTCCGGCAAAGGTAAGCAATCCTGCCTTCCAGCCCAGGGTGCGCAACGTGTTGGTAGCCCCGGCATTGCCGCTGCCGTGCTGCCGAATGTCTATATTGTGCAGCTTTCCATAAATATACCCGGTCTGGAACATCCCCAGCACATAACCTATCGCAATACAAACTATCCGCGCTACGATCATTGTCATTTCTCCTTCCTTTCCCGTATAACAAACTTTAATGACGTTCCCTGGAAACCAAATGCATCACGGATGCGGTTCTCCAGATACCTGGTATAAGAAAAATGCATCAGCTCCTTATCGTTGACAAAAATCACAAAGGTGGGTGGTTTCACTGCCACCTGGGTAATATAATACAACTTCAGACGTTTGCCTTTATCAGAAGGAGGCTGCTGCATAGCCACTGCCTCTGACATAATCTCATTGAGGACGCCCGTTGCCACACGCATGGCATTATTTTCCAGCACAATATCAATCCTGTCAAATAATTTCTGAGTACGCTGTCCGGTCTTTGCAGAAATAAACATAATTTCTGCATACGGCATAAAACTTAAAATCTCACGAATCCGCTCTGTATACCGGTAAACCGTCTTATCATCCTTTTCAATGGCATCCCATTTATTGACCGCAATAATAATCCCCTTGCCTCTGTCATGGGCGATGCCCGCAATCTTGGCATCCTGCTCCGTAACGCCCTCTGTGGCGTCAATCATAATTATCACCACGTCCGCGCGCTCCACAGCCGTCACAGCGCGGATAATACTGAACCGTTCCAGTTCCTCTTTAATCTTATTCTTACGGCGAAGCCCTGCTGTGTCAATAAAGATATATTCCCTGCCATTCCAGATAATTTCCGTATCAATCGCGTCCCTGGTCGTTCCGGCAATGTCTGATACAATGACGCGTTCTTCTCCCACCAAGCGATTAATCAGAGAAGATTTCCCTACATTGGGTTTCCCTACAATCGCCACTCTGGGCCTGTCATCCTCCGATTCCTCTTCCAGATTTTCCGGGAAATGTTTTGCCACCTCGTCCAACATATCGCCAATCCCCAGCTTGGAAGCAGCCGAAACCGGAACCGGATCGCCAATCCCCAAATTGTAAAATTCATACACGTCCGGCAGAAATTTGTCAAAACTGTCCACTTTATTTACTACCAGCACTACCGGTTTCCGGGAACGGCGCAGCATGTCGGCAACCTTTGAATCCGCGTCGACCAGCCCCTGCCTGACGTCTGTAATAAAAATGATCACGTCCGCCGTATCAATGGCAATCTGCGCCTGTTCCCGCATCTGGGACAGAATAATGTCGCTGCTCTCTGGTTCTATGCCGCCAGTATCAATCAGGGTAAACACCATATTCAGCCATTCCACGTCCGTATAAATTCTGTCTCTTGTCACCCCGGGCGTATCCTGCACAATCGAAATACGCTCTCCTGCCAATGCATTAAATAAGGTGGATTTCCCTACATTCGGGCGCCCTACAATTGCAACTACCGGTTTACTCATTCTAAATCTCCTATTCTACGCTCTCATTCGTCAAAATCTTTTAAAAGACAGGATACCAGATCCTGTCCGCCTGATTTTACAATATCTATCTTCACCTGTAAAGTATCTTCCAACTGGGAAAGTGTCACATCGTCCAGAAACACTTCCTCCCCGCTGCGCAGAAGGTTACAGGGCAAAAGCAGCCGGTTCCCCAGCTCTCTGTTCTTCAACTGCTCCATTAAATCACGTCCTGTCAAAAGACCTGAAACCGTAATCTGTTCTCCAAAAAAATGATTAACAATTGGGATAACCTCTACACGCACCTTGGGAAAACTTCTCATAAATTTCTGCGTAAGCTCCTGTATTACCGGGGCAGCCAAACAGCCTGTAGCAATGGTAAGCCGATAATCTGAAGGCATTTCTTCCATATTATAGCGTGATTGCAGGCTGCCGCCCTGTTCTCTGCAAATTACCGCTTCCTGCAGGCTCTCATCAAACTCTGTTTTTAAAAGCCTCAGCATTCCAACGCCATTTTCCAATTGCGGATAGCCGTCATAGCATTCTTCTGCTGGCAGATCCCGTTCCGCCAGCAAATACCATTCATCACTGGCATGGACAAAATGTAAGCCGCACGCTTCCATACAAAGCATCTGGAAATGATGAATCATGTCAAGGACTTCTCTGGCCTGTGCTTTGGTAAACGGTTCTAACGGAAATAAACCTTCGCGAAAACGGCTTAAACCCACCGGTACCACAGACACACTTTCCATTACCGGCATATAGCGCATAAGATCCGTAATACTCCGTTCCAGTTCTTTCCCGTCGTTGACGCCCTTGCAAAGCACAATCTGCCCGTTCATAGGAATCCGGGCTTCATAAAGACGTTCCAGCTTCTGCAGCGCCTCCCCGGCAAAACGATTGTTCAGCATCCGGCAGCGCAGTTCCGGATTGGTCGTCTGCACCGATACATTGATAGGTCCCAGTTTATAAGCAATGATCCGCTCCAAATCATGATCCTTCATATTCGTAAGGGTCACATAATTCCCCTGTAAAAAAGAAAGCCTGGAATCATCGTCCTTAAAATACAGGGTGTCACGCATTCCCTCCGGCATCTGGTCAATAAAACAGAAAATGCATTTGTTATGACAGGACTTATAATCATCCATCAGCCCATTTTCAAACTCTATCCCCAGATCCTCCTCATACTCCTTCTCAATATCCAGTTCCCATTCCTCTCCGTTGCGCTTACGAACAACTGCTGTCAGATATTCTTCATTGGTATAAAAGTGATAATCAAAAACATCCTCAATCTCATGTCCATTTACTGACAGCAGCACATCCCCCGGCTCTACTTCCAATTCTTCTGCAATGCTGCCCGGCAGAATCCTGTCTATCACATGTTCTTTCAAAACAAACGCTCCATTTCTGTGTATTGCAGGAAGACACTTAACTCCTGGCTTCAAACTTCCCGTTTCCTCCGGGTTTTCGCTGCGGCTTCTTATTATATCCGGGTTTTCCGGCATCAAACTTCCGACTTCCACTCCAGACTTCTGCCAGTTTCAACTGTGACCCTTACACTTCCGGCATCAAACTTCCGACTTCCAACTCCCGCTTTCTGCAGGTTCTCACTACGGCTCCGCATATCCGGGATTTTTTGACTTTCAACTCCTGCAGTACACAAATCCAGGCATCACCGGCCTTCTCTATTCCTCATTTTCTTCGTCTGTCACCCCGGCTACTGCCCCAGCCACGGATGCTACCACGGCAATAATCACAGCAACCAGAACCACTCCGCCAATTATAAAAACTAACATAGCTTTCCTCTCACTTCCTGTTTCTCAGTCAGCGCCGTTGAAACAGTCTTCTGCAACGCCGCCATCTTCCAATTATTTTCTCGTAACTATCATAGCATATCCCATAAAATCTGTAAATCACTTGTTTACTTCTGCTGTCGTACGAACCGGCGGCTGTTACTGACATTGATACAATTCGTGATATAAATATGATAAAAATACTTCTTATACCTGGCTTCAATATCAATCATGTCAAAAAGGCATGCCTTACGCTCAATCCTAGCCTTTAATTCCAGATGCAAGACTTCCTTCCTGGTTTCCAGAGAACAGACAATGGCTGCCCCGCTTCCCCGGTACTCCCGGCCCTGGGGCGACAATACCCGGTAGTTCTGAAATACCGCCTCCTGCCGCCTGTGCTCCTTAGGCACCTCGATACCGATATAGATATCCTTCCCCATATGTTCTAAAATAATTGCTTCAAACTCCACAATACTCTCCTCCTTAAAGGAACGTCTGTTCTGCTATAATGCTATTATATATTGTGAACGTTTGTTTGTCAATCTCTTTTTTAAGAAATGCCTCCAAATTTTAAAATCAAGCCGTAACCCTTGAAATCGAAAGAGAAATCCCTTCCCGACAAGGAAATGGCATTATCCCGGAAAAATGCTTCCAACTCCCGGTTCTTGCGGCTCATGACGCTTTTTTCCAATGGCTGATCCGGGACAAGATATTCGAGAATCTCATTTTTTCCAAACTGCTGCAAAAGCCGGTGCATAATCCCGGACTCATACAGACCGGAAGCAGACAGCCCCAGCGCCGCCATCTTCCTGGATATAGCGTTGGACAGATAACGGTAATTGCCGCTGCTCAGAGATTTTTGCTGTCCAAAGCGAATCAGGGGGGGAATCAGCGCACCGCTCGCTTTATCCAATGCCTGTCTTCTCTCTCCCGCCTGAAAATACTCGCGTTTTCTGAGCTCTTCGTACGCCTCTTGCAACTCGTCTGAAATCTTTATCTGACGGCCTCCAATCGCAACCGTCCCCGATCCTGTATCCACATCCTTCCAAGTCAGCCTTGCAAGCTGTGAATATGACTTCACCCCTTCAAACAGCGATAACGCCATCGCTTTATAATAAGCCTCGTCCCCGGTCTGCTCCTGGCAAAGACCAACCACATACTCTCTGGAATAATACGGCACGTTTCCATTTGCCGCAGCCATCCTCACCAAATACTCATAACTGAGATATTTAGAATGTTCAAAAGGATTGGACATAATATATTTCTTTTCCACGCACCAGTCATAAAATCTCCTGTACTTTCCAAACACCACAGACATGACCGAAGGCTTGTAATGCCTGAATTTACAGATAAACAAATCCATAAGGTCTTCATCTGTATAATGAACAAACCCTCTGCCGTATGCGTCTTCATAACGAAAAGGCTCCTGCCTTCGAATATAAGCCCCGATCTTCTGGCAGTCTGGGGATACTGCCTGAAACTCCTCCAGCCGCATTAATGCTTCCATGAAATACCTCTTTCCGCCCGCCGTTTTAAATGCATCACTCTTTACCAATCACTGTAGCACAGGTTTTTAGGAAAGTCAACGCCTATATACTAATGCATTTAAAACTATTGACATTTTTTTCCATACGTGATATGCTCATTTTAAGTAATGCATTTAAAATCATACTGTAATCTCCTTCTGTAAAGGAAATGTTTATGTTCTGCAAACTTCAAACATTCAAATAAAGGAGATACATACTATGAAAGAAACTGCATCATTATCTCAATTTCAGACATCTGATGAAATCAATAACAATCACCAGTTCACCCTGGTAAAACTTCCTGTGCAAATACTCATGGAATCAAACTACCAGGTCTTCCTGTCCCCGGAACAGGAAGCGGAATACCTGGTTGCCCAGGGCGATTCCCTGCTGTTTGACCAGATCCGGCGTCTGCGCGGAAGTGAGCAAACGCATATTCCGGAACTGATATTGGTTACTGCCAAAAAATCTCCCAAAACCTCCGAAGCATTAAAGCATATTCTGACACATGGATTTTCTTATAATAACAAACGCTTCCTGCGCTTTGGAAAATCTGCCTCTCAAAGCAAAGACGGGATTACCGCATTCGTGTCGGAAGATATTTTTGAGTCTCTGTACCGGATCAGTCAAATGGATCTGCCCGTCAAAGAATGCGTTATATCCAAATATGAATCCCAGCGCTGCCTCTTATTCAGCGCCTGCACGCTCGTCAGAGATTACATGCCAAGAATCATCATTATCGGAGAATATCAGAAAATTTTAAAGGAGCAATATATCCGTTATATCGTGAATCAGCAAAAAGAAATCGTGGATACCAAAACAGGAGAGCGAAGGACTGTCACCATGCGGGAAGTTGCAGAAGGAAAACAGGACGTTCCTCTATCCCCGTTCGACGGCTGCGGCTGCCACGAACTGGAATTTGCCCAAAAAACCAGCCAGGCTTTGGGACTGGATTATACTGCCGTTGGAAATCAGGTGCGGCTTCCCTTTCTGAAGGGATTCTCTGTTTACGTTCCTTTCCGTGAAATCCTAAAGGAAATGGGAATCAGCCAAATACAGGATATCTACGGGAACTTCCATCGGCTTGAGGACATTGACTGTATCTGGAATATCTCTATGTTTAAAGGACATTCCATGTTCTTTGAAGCATACGGTAAAGAAGCCTTTAATACCTATCTGTCTGTTCTGAAAAAATACGGTTTTAAATTGGGGATCAGCAAATACAGTCATCATAAAAAGGATTTTCCCTTAAAATCCAGAATGAACTTTCAATATCTGCAATGTCTGAATTTATGGAATGACGCCTACAAAAATCATGTGGAACAGAAAACCCCCTATGACATTCTGGCCCCGGAAACAAAAAGAAAAATTACAAAGCTGGCAGAATATACCACAGACCTATTTGAAAAAATCATCAACGGAGAAGAACTGTATTCCCTGATGTTTTTAGGATATCCACAGATAACACCGCCATACAGCAAGTATATGCAGGCCATACAGATTAACCGCCGCATGTTAAAAGATCCGGCCATCCGCCAATCTTTGTACCGGAAATTAAAAAAGAGGATCAACGACGCTAAACTGGGAAAAATTTACGCCGACGGCTTCTATCACACCCTGGTGGGAGATATGATCGGCTACCTGGAATTTGCGGCCGGAAAAAAGCCTGTCGGCTGTCTGGGCGCGGGAGAATTTTATGCGCCCACGCTTCCCGACGGAGAAGTTCTCTCCTTCCGCTCCCCGTTAATGGATCCCTCGGAGGTAAATCAGGTGCGCCTGGTCCGTTCTCAAACGCTGCTGCAGTGGTTTTCTCATTTTAAAGATCAGGACATCGCCATGATAAATATGTATGACCTGAGCCTGCCCCAGCAAGGCGGCGCGGATTGTGACGGAGACGCCGTATTCCTCTGCTGCGACCCCGCGCTTACCGGCACCCGCATTAACAAACCCATTATCATCGACATTGCAGACAAAACGACCGCAGAACGCAAACCCTATACCCTGGAAAATCTTATCTCCTACGAGATTGCTACCCGTGATTCCCGAATCGGTGAGATTACCAACTGCGCCACCAGCATTGAAAACAAACTGCCCAAAGATGAAAAAACAGCCCAAAATTTTCAGAATATGTCCTCGCTTCTGCGCGTCATTCAGGGAAAAGAAATTGACAGTATCAAAACCGGAATCCGCTGGCATTTAAATAACGGCCTGCGCTGGCATTTAAAAAAACTGCCCTGGTTTCTGATCTATAACTATCCCAAAAAACGGAAGTCCTATGAACAGCTCCAGCAGAAAAACAGGAATATTTCTGACCCGTCGCAGCGCCTGCCCTCTCCGGTATATTTTTCTCCCTCTCCTATGAACGAGCTGTGCGACTATATCTGTACCTGGGAAAAACACCGTCTTCTTTGGGACAATACGGCAGAGGATAACCGTGATATTTTGCTGAATCACAAATATGCCCTTGCCGACCGCAGACTTTTGCGGCAAGTGCGCCATATGGTTAACGATTACAACGCCGCTTTAAGAGCGCTGTTCTTTAGATTTGCAGAAGAACGGACAGAAAACGATTTTTCAGAATTGCATCTCCTGACGGAAGCTTACCGGCAAAAACTCCTGGTTTTCCGCGATATCGTTTCAGAAGAAGAACTGGCAAATTATGTCATCAAGGTTTGTTATTCCAACACCTCCATCGGCAAGCTGCTCGCCTGGTCCGTATTCGGGGATTATATCCTGCAAAATCTCAGGGAAAATTCTCCCCAGACAGAATCTTTTTCCATTCAGGAGGTTTCCTCAAAAGAAGAGGGTATGGAATATCTGGGAAAATATTATATACTTTGCACAAATACAGATACCCGTCATCATTACTCTTAACAGTACAACACAATCAATACAAGGAGGATGCTCTATGGACCTATACATGTATGAAATTTTAGAGGACTATCAATTTTCTGAAACGGATGAAGAACGGGAAGAAATCTTTTCTTCCTTCTGCCGCCTGATCTGGGAAAATCCCAATCAGAGAACGATTGTCAATCGTCCTGTGACGTTTCGCATACGCGCGGATTTGCTTGCCACTGAAATTGGACGGATCTTTTCCGCCTACGCTTCCCTGCCCCGGACCGTCTGCCCATCTGTAACCAGGGAACAGGATTTTGCCAGCTTGATCCGCCAAAAAGTCAACAATATTTATACCCATTATTTTGACGAGACAATCTGCAGGAACAAAGACTATATCAAGATGCTAATGCTTCCCAAAAAACTGTATTTCCAATGGCTGTCCGCTGTGCAGAAAAACGATCAGTCATGGACTTTTTCGCCGCAGGAATTATCCCGCACACTGGAGGATGCCATGACACAGGCGCAGCTTATAAAAGAAACCTGTGCACGCCAAACCATGTCGCTGAGCTGGGAAGACTTTCAAGTGGTTGCGGAGAGCTATTTTCGTAAACTGTTCGAACATTATCAGCCTTTAGATGAATTTCAGAACAGGCAGAAGATTACCGTCTATGCCGGGGACTGGCTCGAGGATAACTTCTGCATCCGTTATTTCTGTCATGGATTAGAAGGTTATTTCCGGAATTATCAAAAAAAATATTATGGTTTGTACAATGTAAACAGCCGCCGGGGCATTTCCTACGAACGCTGCTCCTGTGGAAATCTTTTTCTGCAGAATAAGAAGCGCAACCGCAAACTTTGTGACAATTGCCGGAAAAATGCACGCCGACAATCCTATCAATGCTATAATCAGAAACGGGGGCTGGCGGTTAATACCGATTTGGTAGCTAATTCTTAAGAAAAAGAGAATCCTTTGAAATTCAGGCTTTTTCAAATCCTGACATTCCGTGGGATTCTCTTTTTTCATCCCTATTTCAGGGCGCAATATCCCCTTGTTCATGATTGAGGATTCGCATGCTTATCTAAGCTGTCTTCTGTTCGGTTTTTCCTGTGAATTTCTCGATTCTCTGCTACAGAAAACGATGGTATTTATTGATATTCCGACCGATTGCTTACAGCAGAATTTCTTTATATACTTTTTCTGTGCTCCGGTAATGGAAGCGCCGGAAGTTCTCGTTTTCCCTGATACCCCCAAAGTGTCCCTCCGTCTGGATAGAACAAATTTGACGGTTTCTTAGTTCCATTATAACATGGAACGGGGAAAAGATGGTTGTCGTTAGCCATCTTTTTTCTTTTTGGGGATCATGCAAACAGGAGGATTTGAAGTAAAAACATTTTTTAACCGTCAAACCATTATAAAATGCTGCTTTTTACGATTTTAAGCACTGTCAATAGGTGAGTGCTAAATTTTACATACTTCATCTGCTATAACTTTTGACAGTCTGCAGCTTCATCATATCCGGCATATCAACAAAACCTGTTTTTCCGTATAACTTTTTGCCAGGTTCTGAAGTTTCTAAATAAATCTTTGTGATGCTTCTTTGAGCAGCCTGCCCGACCAGCCACCTCACAACCGTTTCTCCAACACCGTGCCTCCGAAACTCCGGACAGGTATAAATATTCATCAAATACGCACATTGCCCGGAAAGGTTGTCTGGGGACGGCATTTCCTGATATAAGCAGATACCGCCGCAGCCGACAATTTCATTTTCCTTATAGGCAAAACAGGCGATATGTCCGCCTGCCTGTAGTGCGGACTGATAATAAATCCTGTTTGCCTTTTCTAAATCTTTTGCAGGCTGATTGTCTGGAATAGCAAAAACTTCATGCAATACCCTCATACGCCATTTCATCAGCAGATCAATATCTCTAAGCTCCGCTTTCCGTATTTCAATGTCCATAATTAAACACCTGCTTTCATAACGACCGGCAGTCTTGCCGTATCAGGTTTTCCGTTGCTGTTAAGCGGAATCTGCGGCATTTTAACAATAAACTCTGGTATCATAAAAGCGGCAAGGTGTTCCGAAAGTTCTTTCCGGACTTCGGACACCCTCATATCCTGTACAGACGGAACAATATAAGCAGTCATATAAGATAGCCCGTTCTCGTCCGTAAACGCCCTCACAACAGCCTGTTCTATACCGCTGCACTGGTAAAGCCTTGCTTCCACCTCCATAACTTCAACACGTTTTCCGTATATCATAATCTGTGTGTCCTTGCGATGAAGAAAAGCAAGATCACCGTTCGGAAGAAAATAGCCTAAATCGCCGCTGCGGTAGAGTGTGCCGCCATCCTGTGTACGTTCAAACGCTTTGTTTTCCTCGGCGTGTTCCCCGATATATCCGTCCGAAACGCCGTCCCCATAAATACAGATTTCGCCAGTTTCACCGTCTGCTAATTTGTTGCCCTTTGCATCCAGGATACAAATTTTTGCACCCCTGACGGGCCTGCCAATGGGATATGTACCGTCTTTTAAAACCGTACCACCATTACAACGGTAATAAGAGGCGCATACCGTAGTTTCGGAAGGTCCATATGTATTATACACTTCCGCCTGTTCCAGCAGACGATCAACATAAGCCCCGCGGAGCACATCACCTCCGCTGATCAAAAGCCGCAGACAGGCAGGAATATTGGGCAGGTGGTTCATTTCAGCAAAAAGATAAGGAAAACCGCTGATCATTGTCACTTGATGCCGCTTCACGAATTTCATCAAAGATTTTACATCTTCCTTATCTTCTGCGGACGGAATGGCAAGTGCAGCGCCATTCAGCAGGCTTGCAAAAACTTCCTCCACAAATATATCAAAGGAACACACGGAATATTGCAGCATAATATCGTTTGTGTTCGGCTTAAATTCATTAGCAAACGCCTTAACATAATGACAGACATTACGATTTGTGACGCAAATTCCCTTTGGCCGCCCCGTTGTGCCGGAAGTGTAAAGCACATAGGCGGGAAGTTCAGGATTTCCCGTGTCCGTTTTTTCCGAAACAGGAGTATCCAGTCCACAGATTTCACAATCTGTCAGCCGCACATCAAAGCCGCCCAGTTTATCCGTAAAGCACATCTCGGTAAGGATAAAATCTACATTTGCTTCCTCCATCATATAACGTATTCTGCCTGTGGGAAAATTCGGCTCTGCCGGAACGTACCTTGCGCCGCATTTTAATACTGCCAGTATTGCGGCAATCATTTCCGCACGGTGGCTCATAACAATTCCCACACTGGTTATCCCAGCTGGAAAACTCCCCGCTATCAAATCCACCAAATTGGAAAGCTCCCCGAAAGTCATTGTCCTGTCATTTTCAATAATCGCTGTTTTATTACTGTTTTCTGTAACTGTTTTTTGAAAAAGTGAATAAACCGTACTCATAAAATCCTCCGTTTTCTATGCTTCTACATCTTTGTTGTTTTTTGCAGATTTTTTATCTGTTCATGGTAAAAATAACTGACAATCAGGAGCGGGGCGTTAAAATCCCGATTTATACTGTCATCATTGCTTATATCATCAGACCCGGGTTCGACAGCAAAATCTTTTCATTCTTTGTCAAGCATAATCCAATAACCACGGTTTTTGCAATCGTTCCCGGCCCCCGCGCCAGTATCTGTATATCCTGCCCGGACAGGGGAATATGCTCCGGCATATTGCTCTCCAGTTTTTTATACCTCTCCACAAAATTGAAAATGCAGCGGTCAATATAAGGGGAAAGCACTTTTGCCATGCATTCAAAAGTTTCCAAATGCCGCTCAATGGTATATGCTTTCGTCAGCAGAGCAGGAGCATACCGCCATGCAATTCACTGTTTTCCAACCAGTTCAGACAATTTTATCAAGGTTTCCAGGCTTTTCTCTATATCCGGAACCCCCGGTTCAATATCCTTTCCATAAGCAGTAATCGTTTAATGGAAGTTGGTATTGAAACGGTCCGTGATTTCATGCAGACGCGGCAGTATGTGTTTGTAATTCTTGGAACAAAACACAATGCCGTCTGCATATCTGGGGTCAGTTCATAGCGTGTCGGGGCTGTCGGTTAATAGTCAGTCCTAAACAGGGAGGGGAAATCGGCTAATGCCCATTTTTCCGACAACACATCCCCCTCTGAAAAACGGTTAAGAGCCATTCCGTGTAATATTGGACAGTATCTGTCCGTCCTCCCGCGTAAATAATCATTTTTACCTCCGTTATCATTTCGTAAGTTACATCTTACCATACCAAAGGAAAAATACATAATTTATTTCTTCAATATCCATTCCATACCCAATGCTGTTCTTTGAACGGTGTTTTGATAATGGCTGCCCGGATTTAATTGAAATTCTGTGCCGATGCCTTTTTGTACGTAAAAGGCATAGAGCTCCTCTGTATGTTTCTGTACGGTTTTCAAATATGGATTCTGAGTGTTACTTTCACTGTCGCCTAAAGACAGATATAAATACTCCGGTTTTCGTACCATATCGTGCGAAAAAACATACTCCTTAAAATCCGGAAACCAGAGAGAGCCGGACATACTCGCAATCCTTGAAAAAATTCCCGTATGATAAAGCGAATATAGCGCAAATAACCCCGCAAGAGAATATCCGGCAAGTCCTCTCCATAGAACACGCCCTTGCACAAAGCTTTCCGCCTTTGGTACAATTTCGTCCGTTAAAAGCTGTACATACCTGTCTGCACCGCCCGTACAGGGAGTATCATTTTTCGATATCGGCGGAATATCCCAGGGAGCCATATCGTGATCCCATGTAAGACCGCTTATGGCAACGAATGTAAAATCCTGACAATTCGCATTCCTTAATAATTGATATACTTGTTTTCCTTCTCCCGCAAAAGTATTCAGATAAATAACAGGGCTGTCATCTCCAGAACTTAGATAAACTTCAATTTTTTTGTCTTCTATATAAAATAATTGTCTGCGGCAAATATCACGTTCCATTTTTATCACCACTTCCTTATTGACTTTTCTTTGTTCAAAAATTATACTATATCAAAAATAAAAATCAAGTACGCAGAAATTTGATACATAGTATGGTAAAACGTACTTTGTACACTTAATGATGAAAGGAAAGATTTTATTATGCAGGAATTTATGACTTATGAGGAATATTTGCAAAATGTTAAAAAAGGAATTATAACCGAACTTGGAAATTGCCCTGTTACGCCATTGCTGATTATGCTTCAGGGAAAGTGGAAAACACAGATTTTATATGAACTGTGTATTTATGACACTGTCCGTTTTGGTAAACTAAAAAAAGATTTACAGGGAATTACAAACACCATGCTTACCAATGCTTTGCGTGAACTGGAAGCGGACGGTTTTATTCACAGGGAGCAGTTTAATGAAATACCGCCTCATGTAGAATATTCTTTTACAGAACGTGGAAAAGATTTAATGCCTATATTTTATGAAATTATGAAATGGGGATTTAAACACGAGAGAGATTAGACTTTCCACTACATAAATTTAAAAAGAAATATTAAATATTGAGAACAATTTGAAACACTGCCAGTAAAAAGGGGCTGTCGTACGAATATGCCGCTCGTTCTAAAGGCCTTGCCGCTCAAACGAAAAAGCCTTTGGAACGAACTTAAATTTTGTGATCTATGTTAGCGCGGCGACTTGCCCACTTTGTTCCCAAGATTGAAAAGTGTAACAGAAATGCCCAGCGCTTCATTTAATTTCCCACAAACCTGATTTACTTCTTTCATCATTTTCTCCCTGAATGATCAACTGTCTGATATGATTTACCATAAACAGTCTTCTTTCTTTTCACCTCCGGCGCTTTCCTGCACATGCTGCTGCCATGACTGCTGCTGAGAATAACAACAGCAGGATATACAAATTCCAAGGCGCACTGTCTCCAGTTACAGGTCTGTCGGTATGATCTGTTGTGCCAGAAGTATTCTTCTGCTGATTGTCTGGCTTTTGACTGTTCTGGCTGACAGGTATCTGGGTATTGGGCTTTTTATCCGGTGTACGGCTATCTGGTTTATGATCTCCCGGATTCTTTTTCCCTGGTTTTTGCTCTTCTTTTTCATCATCGTCATTCTGTTTTTTTACGGTAAGCGTACTTTCCACATCTCCCGCCGTGTAACACAGCCTGATCTTATGTTTTCCTATAGAAAGCGTATTCAGATACGTTTTCTGGAAGATAAGAACCGTCGAACCTTCCTCCAGTAAATAGTTTGAAGCGTCAAGCCTTAGATTATCGACCTCCACCCCCTTAAATTCCGACAGCGCCCCGGTACACGTAATCACCGCCCTGGTACTTTTGCCGATGATATACTCTTTGTCCGTGGCGGATATAATAAGCTCCGCAGCCTTGCTTATAGCTATCTGCACCTGATACTGTTCATAATTGACACGATCCTCATACACTGCTTCTGCCGTGACAATCCCGCCTGGAATTAACTCTGCATCCGTCTCTTTCCAGGACCATCCCGCCGGAAGCAGTATGTCCTTCACTCGATTCATAGTGCCTGCAGCGCTGATTTTTACACCTTCACCTACCGGCATATTTTCCGGATTTTTTTCTTTAAGAATCTGGAAATCTGCCGTTGCTTCTGCTTCCAGATAATTTTCTGTCTCTGCAAACACAGCCTTCACGGTATATGCTCCTGCATTCACGGGAATTAATGACGTGTATGCTTCGTCCTTCTCGCCTCTTGGTTTATACAGATAAGAAACGCAGTCTGTTCCGTTTGTATCTGAAATTGGCGAAGGAATATTAGCATTCTTATTGTCGGGACTGTACACCCAATCCTTAAGCGTCACGCTTCCTGTCCCCTGCCCACGAGAGACAATGATTTGAATTTCTTTCTTTACTGCAGCTTCATAATTATTGGTAGCTGCCATGGATACCGTTACATGCGCTGTCCCCGTTTTGCGAATACTTACCACGCCTCCTTCTTTGATTTCCACAACCTCCATGCCGGAAGTCACCTCATACATCAAATCTCCGTCCCCGGTCTTATGCAGATCCAGTGTAAATGCCTGATCGCCATAACGCATCAAATAATAATTCATTCCTGTAATCTGTGCCTGAGCTTTGGCGATGGTAAAATCCGCTTCTGCGCTGATTTCAAGATAGTTTTCCGTCTCTGCAAAAATAGCTTTCACGGTATACGTTCCCGCGTTTACCGGAATTTCGTCTGTATAAGCATTGTCTGCTCCATCTTTTGCTTTATATTGATACGTAACATGAGCCGTCCCATTGGTTTCTGATACAGGAACCGGCAAGTTCGCGTGACTGTTTTCGGGATCATATACCCATCCTTCCTGTGAAACAGAGGCGCTGCCCTTTGCCTTTGCCACAGAAATTTTAACGGAAATACTGTCTGCCCGGTAAAGCTCTGTCTTATCAAAGATTACCTGAACGACTGCCTCTCCTGCTTTTTTGATGGTCACTTTACCGTCAGCGTCTACAGAAAGTATCTCTTCTCCCTGGGACACCTGATACCGAAGCTGTCCGTCGCCCTTATGTTCGACATCCAGATAAAATGGTTTATCGCCATACGTTTTCTCCCAATTTTGCGTTCCGCTAAGCTCCGGATGCATACTATTTACGTAAAACTCCTGAGGATAAACTGTGGTCCCTCCTTCAAAATTGATTGTGTCCGCTACCTCAGCAATGATTTCATACTTCCCCGGCATTAATGTCTGGGGACCGATTTCTTTCCATTCCTGATACTCATCCTCGCTGTCCCCTTTTCTGAACTTATAAGTAATTTCTCCGCTGCCTTTATAGTTCAGCAGGGAGGGTTCTGAAACTGTGCTTCCATATTGATAATCCGGCATCTCTACCCACACTGCATTGGAAAATGGAATTTTTCTGATGGTCACTGCCGTTTGCGGCTGTTCCAGATCATAGTTGCCGCTGTCTGCTCCCGTTAGCTTTAAGCCTGTAAATGTAACAGGTTTTCCCTCTCCCACATCTGCATCTTCCATAAACGCCCTCGCCTGCGACGTATCCAATGCCACATCGTCCACACTGCTGTACACCCCGGCAGCCACCCAGTGATTTTTATCCGTGACAGACAGGTTATCCAGAGGCACTTCCCGGCTGCCATTGTAATAATAAGACTGCAGGACAATATTTTGTGCCTGCACTTCTTTGGGAACAATCTCTCCGTCCGTAAGCGTAAACCCATCTGGCGCCGTATAATTTCCGGCATCTTTTCCCTGCACTGCAAAAGATACCGTAATTGTCTTATTTTTTCCTGCCTGTTTTGTATCATATTGTGCAAATGATGACAGTGTGACCTCATCGCCTGTCACCAGATTCTTAACCGTAGTCTGTGGGGTTTTTACCGCCGTGCTGGTATCATATATTTTACTCTTTTCAACCTGCACGTCCACCTCCAATTTCCTGGGCGCAATGGTATAGTCCTGATACCAAGCGCCATTGTAATAATGGACAGCATCTTCGGAAATGAGCTTGATATAACATTTATAATCTCCGGTATCTTCGGGCATCGCTGTCAGTCTGGTAAAATTGCTGTCATAATAGTCCCCATATTCCACCTCCTGTATTCCCTCAAGAGAACCTTCCAATATGGGGCTTTTTCCTGTACCATCATAGGAAAATTCTGCCTGAACCGCCTCCTGAAAGGGCGTCAGGTCCATATGCGCCTTACTGATTTGATAGGAAAATTCTTTCTCTCCTTCCACATTTGGTCCTTTTCCTATGGCTTTTACATACCCCATTCCTGGCTCCACACAATTTTTGCCCTCTGTAAACTGAAGCTCATAGCAATCTTCCGGCAAACGATAACTGCTGTTAGCCACATACGCATTTACCGGCAGCACAGGCTCTCCAGTCCATTCCGGTATCGTCCCGTACAATCCTATAATTATATTTGCAATGTTCATTTTACGGATGGTAAAAGAAAAGGAATCCCGCCCTTCCGCCATCTTTGCCGTTTCTGCCAGGTTTTCATCCAAAATCACCTTGACCGTATATTTGCCGGCATTTTGGGGAATACCAGAAAGCACGGTTCCATCTTCCTCAATCCATTGGATTTGATAGGAATCCTGCACCAGTTCATCTGCGCTGCCCCCAGAAACCACATTAAAATTGATAACGGAACGCATATATTCATCCGACACATCCATATTCGGCTCCCAGTTTTTTCCTCCGGCGCGGCAATGTACCCAAAGTTCCTTCACCTGTCTGGACATTTCAGAGGCATTTTGCGTCTGTTCTCCTTGTTCCTGAACTGCCTTTGTTACCATGGAAACATTGTCAGAACTGCAGAAAAATACTGCCGCCAATATTATCACAAGCATCTTTTTCCATTTTATATTGTTATTTTTCACTATACGTTTCACTCCTGTTCCCTTAAATTTACTTTATCATACCGTTATTTAAAGGTTTTCGACAACATTTCTGTGATAAACGGCTTCTTTTGGGGATAAACAGAAGAAAAAAAAGTTGATTTAGCGTACGGATTTGTTTATGATAACAGTAGGAGGTACACTGCAATGAGAATCGCCATTGTAGACGACGAAGAACTGGAAATTCGTGACTTGAAAAAAATGTTAACGCACTTTGCAGCCAGCCAGCGTCTGGATATCTGCTGTGACTGCTTTCTGGACGGAGATACTTTTCTGGCTGCTGGCATTCCTGGTAAATACGATATGGTATTCATGGATATTTATATGAAAGGCACCGACGGCATCCAGACAGCCCTTAAAATGCGCCGCCTTTGTCCGGACTGCTGCCATATGTTCCTTACTTCCAGTCAGGAACATATGGCGCAGGCCTTTCCCTGTCATGCCTTCGACTATCTCATGAAACCTCTGGACCAGGAACGGCTTACGCGTACACTGTCCGATTTTCTGCGTATTTTCCCAGAAAAACAGCAATATCTGGACCTCTCGGTGGGAAAACAGGTCATTCCCGTGCTCTATTCTCATTTAGAATATATTTTTACCGACTCCAATTACTGTATCGTACAGGCGCAGGAACAGTACCGCTGCCGCATTCCCTTCAATAAAATAAAATCCATGCTGGAGAAAGACGAGCGTTTCTGCACCATAAACCGGGGAATCCTCGTAAATCTGGATTATGTAGATTCCATGGAGGACCTTGTCTGCTGGATGAAAAGCGGCGTGTCTTTTCCTCTGAATACGAAAAAGAAAACGGAATTAAAGCAGATTTTAATTAACTACCGTTTCAACATACGAAGAAAACAATTATCAAGGAGACGTTAACATGGACTATATGTTATATATGAGTAAAATTGCATCCTATCTCCTTTTTATTCCAGCCTCCTTGATGTGTCTGCTGCCAGTACGCAGCCACCTGCGCATTTCCGGAAAAAAACTGGTTCTCATACTATTTCCCAGCTTTGTACTTTACAGCTTACTGATGTCCTTAGCGGAACTGCAGATACCAATCAAAAACCATAATATTCCTTTCACCCTGACAGTTCCTGTTTGTTTTGTCTTCTACTGCCTGGCGGTAGATCTTGAGAAGATCAAACTGTTTTACCTGACCATAAACACTATGGCGCTGTTTTCCTTCGGCGGTCTTGCTTATTTTATGGCAGAAGCATACATGGAAAATCATCATCTGAACAACCCTTTTTATATTGCCAGCCTGACTGCCCAATGGGGCATAACCATACTTTTCATTTGCTTTATCTTTCTGCCTTTCCTGAATAAAAAAAATCACTGGATCGTGGATCATTTTCATACAAAATCTGTATGGAATATCGTCTGGATTGTTCCCGCCTTAATTACCTTCTGCAATTATATGATGATTCCCGTAAATCATAAAAATGCAACTGTTGGACGCATCTTTGAACTTTATCTGCTGATTGATTTTACGCTCCTGCTGCTTTTTCTGCTGTTTCAACTGATGTTTTACCGAATTGCCAGAAATCTGACGGATAAAAGTGAACAGGAACAAAAAGTGCAGCTTTTTGAAATACAGTCCCGGCAATATCAGCTTCTGCTGGACTATATAAATGAAACCGGCAAACTGCGCCATGATTTCCGCCACACTGCCCGCACTCTTTATGCTCTTGCAAGAGAAGAAAATTGGCAAGATCTGCTGCTATACCTGAAAGAATATAACCTGGAATTGGATTCTTATCATCCCTGGTTTTTCTGCAGACATTCGGCTGCCAATGCCATTCTTGCCCATTATGCAGGTTTTTCCCAGTCTCAGAATATTGAAATTGACTGGCGCGTTGACCTGCCGGAACAAATCAGTATCTCAGATGTAGACCTGTGCTCCATTCTGGGAAATCTTTTGGAAAATGCCATTCACGGCTGCATAAAAATTCCTCCGTCCCAGCGTTACATAAACCTGTCGATGGATCTGAATAAAAACAGAGAACTCTATCTCATTTGTGTGAACAGCTTTGACGGCATTGTGAAGAAATCAAGGCACCAATATCTTTCTACTAAAAAAGACGGCAATGGAATGGGGCTTTTATCCATTTCAATTACCGTTGAAAAATATCATGGCGTTGCCCGGTTCTATCATTCGGATTCAGAATTTTATTCTGAAATTATGCTGAATATGCCTTAAATCGAGTAGGCGGCGGTGACGAACCGCCGTCCTCTCACACCATATTGCGTGCCGAGATTGATACAATTTATGAATGGGTGCTATCGTATTTACATTTACGGCAAACGCCCGAAAATTAACACTTTTGGGAATGGCAGATGCATCCGTGCGTGGGCGGCTATCGTTTTATTAGTTGGGTTTGCCGTGTTTTTGATATTTGGGAGTGTAAAATATAACGATAGCCTGTTTTTCGGCAAAGCTATTGTTATATTTTGCACCCAAGGAATTATAATCGTTTTTCCAGTTCAATAAATAAGTTTTATGAAACTTACTATTCATAAATGTTTTCTATCAAATCATCTACCAATTTTTCTATATTTTTTTTGTCTTTTATTTCTTTCTCCTGCTTTTCAACATGATCTTTTAGTTTAGTGGTAATACTATCAATTTTTTCTACATCAGCTAATTCAGGTTGAGCATCTCCATAAGCTAATGCCGTATGCGATGAAAAAAAGCCTTGTGTTGGATCAGCATATTTATCTAAAATTTCTGCATCTTCTTTTGATAATACATTTGAGTTTGAAGGAGCTTGTCTAATAACATCAAAAGAATGTGATTTTAAAACGGATTCTTTATATGATTTTTTCTTTCTTTTAGAACTTTTACTATTTTTCTCATACCGGTGATTCTCTTCACCATGCATTATAGCATTAGCTTTAGCATATTTTTCAGCACTATCAATCAAATCCTTTGCCGCAGACTTCGTATCTTCCTCTTTTTCTCGTTTCTTTTCATCTTCTTTCGTTTTTCTTGCCCTTTCTAAATACGCTTTTCCGCGTTTATTATCTAAATCAGCATTTTTCTTTGTATTTCTATATTTTTTGCTATTTATATTTTTTAATTGTTGTTCTTCTTTTGTGTCGTTTTGTTCCTGTACTATAACTATTGGTATCTCATTCATTAAAAATTCACCCCTCTTTCTTAGAAAAATATAAATTTAACATTTTATCAAATTTCAATCTACTGAATATTTTGAGTATCAAAATTATACCTCAATTCCGTGCAAATTTCCATACGCAATAATACCCTATTTCCAAACACAGAAAAAGCGGCCGGAGGCATCTGGTATAACCCCGATGCATCTGGCCGCTACCCGCTTTAAATCTCTGTGCTGACTTCTGCCCCGTTACGGAAAGTGAACACCACCCTGCCGTCCGAATAGACCGTTGCGAAATCCACAAGCCTGTGGAACAGCTTCTCATTGAAATCCACCGGCAGCTCCGCCGTTTCGCTAAGCCCTACAATGAAACCGCTGAAAATGTCATACTGGATTTCCTTCCTCTCCCGCTCTTTTTCCAGGCTGTCCTCCCGGCTCTCCAGTGCGGCGTACCGGCTGGCATACCCGTCGTACTTCCTGCGGTAGTCGTGCTGGTCAAGTTTCCGGGTGGCGTTCTCATCGACCAGCCTCTGGATCACCCGCCCGTCATTTCTTTTTTCCTTCTGACCGCCTTCAGCTCTGCGTCAATGGCGCTGCAGTCCGCCAGTTCCTCCATGACCGCCCTACAGTCCCCGACAACCGTCTCCTGGTTTTCCATCCGAATGCCGAGCGCTTCAAATAACAGCTCCTTCATCCGCTGCTCGTACAAATTGAGGGTGGCACACCTGCTCTCCCCCTTGAACCTGGCGTTGCACTTCCATATCGTCCGCTTATATTTGCTGTTGGAATGCCAGACCTTGAAGCCGAAGTATTCCCCGCAGTCACCGCATTTCAGCTTTTCCGAGAACGGGCTGCAACAGTTGTGGCTCCGTCTCAGATTCTTCCTGCGCTGTATCTCCATCTGCACATGCTACCACTCCGCAGAGTCGATAATGGCATCAACTCTCCTCCCGCTTCGCGGACCCCTCCTCATGCCTTGTTCTCTTTGGCTGTTCCTCTGGGCATCAGGTCTCCTCCCGCTTCGCGGGCCCCTCCTCATGCCTTGTTCTCTTTGGCTGTTCCTCTGGGCATCAGGTCTCCTCCCGCTTCGCGGGTCCCTCCTCATGCCATATTACCACACGGTTAAATTTGGGGGAAAGCCTTATAGAATGCGGGTTTGCGCGCATTTTCGTGACTACATATATACGTGATAGGATTTGCTCCTGTAAGTACTGCATAGCAGCTATCAGGACAACATCCGCATAAACAGAAAGGCGGTGAAATACTTGGAAGTATTTACTGAGGATGAATTGCAGATTTACCGCGGCCAAGATTACTTTCTTGCCCCGGGCATCACCATCCATCAACCCACACTGGACGAAATCTGTGATTACGGAGAACGCGCCTACTGGAGCACGATTTATACATTAACCTCCACCAGCGCCGACCTGAAATTCCAGCTTTACGACATGGGTATGGATTACACCAAAATCAGTGATTTTACGCTGTTCTCCAATCTACTGGCTCCTTCCTGCAGCCAGCCGAAAACCAGCATTATAACCGGAGATTTAGATTTAACAAAATATGATTTAGCAAAGAGAAACGGCTCCGAAGAGATTGTAATGTATGATTTCGAGAAAGACCTTGTAATAGACGAACAGCTATATCTGAAATTTGCAGAAATTTTACGGCGTATGCATGGACTAAAACGAAACAGCCAGCTTCCCGCCAATGAAGCCACCAAACAGATTCTTATCGAAGACGCCAGAGAGGAATATGAACTCCAGAAAGAAACGCCTTACGTTTCTCAACTGAAAAACCTGGTTTCTGCCATGATTAACTGTCCTGGCTTCAAGTATGACCATACCCAGGTGTGGAACATGAAAATCAACGCCTTTCTGGATTCTGTAAAACGGATTTCCAAAATCACCAATGCAAACCTGCTTTTACAAAGCGGTTATTCTGGCTTTGGCATCAATTTAAAGGAAATCCCTGATAAACAATTAAACTGGCTGGGAGAACTGGATTAACGCTCCCGCTTCGGAACCCAGGCGTCCAGTATCATTGTGATACGGCAAACCATGCGGTTCCCAACACCAATTTTAAGGAGGAACAATCTTATGACTTTTAATCCAAACGAATTAATTCTTGAAAAAATCAGGTCCGTAGAGGAATACGACCTGGCAACCAACGCGCTGGTGGGCAGATACACGCAAATCGAAAGCCCCAGCTTAAAAACCGCTGCAACCGGAACGGCGGTTACTGACGCCATGGGCGCAGAAATCACTACTTTCTACAATGCTCAGACCGGAACTTTTGATTTCACCAACAGTTTATTTTCACTGGACCTTGCCGCTTCACAATTCGGCGCCACAAAAGAGATTTCTTCCACAAATGCGCGCCCTGTAAGCGAAACAATCACCATCAACAATGAACATCAGGCCGTACTGAAATACGTTCCCATCGGAACAGAAGGCGCAGAAATCACTTCTGTAAAGGTCATTAACGATGATAATACCTTCGGCGCGTCTTATGAATTATCCACTACAACCGGCGCTGTCCCAGAAGGAGCTTTTGTCCTGGATGCACAGGCAAAGACGCTTCATTTCCCGGAAGATGTAACTGGACGCGTCTTTGTCCGATATGATGCCGTCACAGGAGATACGGTAAAGATTACTAAAACTTCTGACAGCATTCCAGAGGTACGTTCCCTTTTGGTACACGCGCTCTTCCATGATCCCTGCAATACCAACCTGGTATACGCCGGCGTAATTTCCATCCCGAGAGCACAGATTGACCCTTCCGCCGTAGAGCTTACCCTGACCTCAGAAGGAAAACACGCGGCAAGCTACAAGCTGCAGAAATCCTACTGTGACGAGAATGCAAAACTCTTTGACATTATCGTATCTAACGACAGTGCCGCATAAAGGCTGGTAAAAAACTGTATCTTATCGGTACAGCGAAAAATCAGACAAGCCCAAATGTTATACATATCATTCGCTGTACCGACATTTCCGGAGCGGCTTCTGCCGCTCCTTTTCTTCTATGGGGGCTATCCGCTCTGTTTTCTAAAATGATAGTGCACACCCCGACAAGAGGTAATTTATGAATCAATACAAAAACCATACCTGCGCAATCTGCGGCAAAACTTATTATGCCTGCAGCAGTTGTGAAAACATCCGCAGCTTCCAGCCCTGGCGGACGATTACAGATACCCGTGCCTGTTACAAGATTTTTTTGATTCTGAACGGCTGCAATAAAGGCTATATTCACAACGCCGACGCGCAAAAACAACTTAAAAACTGCGACCTCTCGCAGCTTCATACTTTTGTCCCACATATCCGGGAGGCCATACAAAAAATTTTTGAAAAGGAAGAAACCGATTATGATAAAAAAGATAGCAGATTATTTTAAAACCAAACGAGAATACCATACCGCGATGATGAAACTTTCCGCCTCCGTAACAGGCAAAATAGAACGGCTTCTGGACGCCGAACTGATACGCACAAAGACCGAAACGGAAGCGCTGGAGGCCGTATCACAGATCAACCGCGCATTCTCCACAGAAGAAATGTCCAATTATATGGAAAAGATCTCTCAATTACTGACGGAAATGAAGCAGCCCGCCTTTCAGGAAAATTTTTATCAAAATATTATTGATATGGCTCGTCAAGAATCCTCCTCCAGCAGTTCCTGAAGTCCCGCTCCAACATCAGTGAATCTCCACTGGCTGTCCGCTCAGCATGAAAAGAAGCAAACATCCAGGACAATTTCAACAAAAAATAAGCTTCTGCTACATGGACGCAGAATAATTGCTTCAAATACAAAGCGGGGAAAAAAAGCGCAGCGGTGGCTGCAGCGACAGATGTCAACGCAAAAGATAAGCCATCCGGCAATTCAGAGTGTTACTTATGATTCGTTGTACTATTCACAGGTATGACGGAAATTATGGGCCGGAATCTGCCCCGCCTTCATACAGAGAAACACCCTTTGCCAAAGTAGGAAAAACGGCAAAAACAGGAGTCTTAACGGCTCCCGCTTATGGTTATGACAATTAGATTCCAGTGAATATATGAATGCATACTTTCCGTATTAGAAGTCGCTTCCACAATTTTTACAATGCCACTGTTTGCTGTTTTTTCCCATGGCAAAGATTCCAAATAATGTAAAAAGCCCGGCTTTCGCAAAACCGGAAATTCGTTTGACTTGTGTGGATTTGCAGTAAGGGCACTTCACGCCATAGGGATTCTCTTTGGAAACACCATGTAACATTTCCTGAAATTTCCGAAATTTTTCATCCCTGATCTCGTCCCTCCTGTTATACAGGTCGAGATCAAAGATAGGCGACTTGCTGACTACCTCATCATGCAACCGCTGCATTCTTCCATCCCAAAAACGTTCAAACTCTTCCCTGGTGCCGCCCTTCTTTCCTGTGGCATACGCATCATGCTCTTCCAAAGACAGCTCATATTCATGAGGCGATTCAATCATCGCATGTCCGCAGATATAACACTTGTCTTCCGTATCATCATATTGTCTAAAACATGCGTTTCCGCATTTGGGGCAATAGTAGATATATTCCTTATACATCCTAGTCATAGCCATACCTCCTGATTAATTTTTATCATTATAGCATAAATCAACGATAAAAGCTACCACGATTTACCAACTTAGTCCGGTATTCTCCACGACCAAAGAACACCAGTTTACCGCTTTCGGGAAAACCGACGGGGTAATTGCAGGCAGCATGAACAACGCTGCTTCTGCATTTGTGGGAAGGCATACTTCCCACATCGAACTCACCGAGCCGCCCGCTCCTTAAACCTGCTTTTCTTTGGCTATTTTACATGGCGTCAGGCCACTCTCAGTCAATGTACGGTTCTCATGCCGAACCACACAGTTAAAATGGCTCTAAAGCCTGTATATAACCGGGCTTACGCCCTGTTTCCCGACTACATATATA